>NZ_JBIAGO010000002.1:0-861398 GCF_042869775.1 Streptomyces sp. NPDC006711 | reverse complement strand
GGCGTCGACAAGAACACCACCGTCGTCTTCCCCGCACCCCTGATGAGCACCATCGGCGAACTCGGCTCCTTCCTCGCCCGCGAGACCCAGGCCGCCGCGTCCAGGGGACGGCCAGGCGGCGTTGCCAAACCGGAGATCCGTCCGCTGACGAACGGAGCACGGGAGAACGTGTGAGCCCTCTTTGGCGTGCCGGTCACCCTCCGCGCGGGGGCGACCGGCACGCCAAAGAGGGCTCACGGGCGGGGTAGGGGAGGCGCCGTCGGTGCGCGGTTCGTGGACGGCGACGACACCGTCGACGGTGGCCGGCTTCGCCACCACTTCGTTGGGGACGGGTCGGCACGGACGCTGACGAGGCGGATACCGGCACGGCGTGTGGACCGTTCGGCACCTGCCGTTCATGGGCGGACCACGTGAAGCTCGGATACGGCGCGAGACGCGCGCTGCGACGCCAGGACCGAGCAGTGCGAGAAAGGTGCTGATGGGACGCGACGCATCACCCGAAGGCGCAGTCACCCACCCGACCGCTACGGCTCAGGCAGCTCCGCCGGGCAGCATGACCTTGGGAGCCGTCGTGCTGTACGTGTGCGACCTCCAGGAGTCGGTGACGTTCTACCGCGCTCTCCTGGGCCTCCAGGAGAGCGACTGGGGAACCACCACCGCGGCCCTGCTCTTCAACCCGGAAGGGTTCCAGCTCTATCTGCGATCGGTGGGCATCCAGGCGGCCCATGCGCTGGGGGCTGTCGGCACCCAGTTCGTGGTCTGGGCCGCGCCCAGCTCGACGGCGCTCAGGCGCTGCGAAGAATGGCTCAAGGAGCAGAAGGCCCACATCCACACCGGGACTGCCGATGGCATCACCTGGGTCGAGGGCCGAGACCCCAGCCATCTGCCGGTCATGGTGACCTACCCGCGTTCCGGCCAGGCAGTGCACCACCAGATCCTCGCTCGGATCTATGCATGGTGAACCCGGTCCAGCTGCGGTTCTCGACGGCCGGCAGCGACATGAACCGTGTCGGGCTACCGCCGTCCGTCCGTGCCTGTCTCTTCGACCTGGACGGGGTCCTGACCCGCACGGCCACGGTCCACGCGGCAGCCTGGAAAGAAACGTTCGACGCCTTCCTGCGAGAGCGCGACGAGGCAGTGCTCCGTCCCTTCGACGAGGTCAAGGACTACGACGCGTACGTCGACGGACTGCCCCGGGCCGACGGCGTCCGCAGCTTCCTCGCCTCCCGCGGCATCACACTGCCCGAGGGCGGCGGCGACGGGACACCGGCGGGGAACACGGTTCACGGTCTCGGTGAACGGAAGAACGCGATTCTCCTCAGGAGAATCCGGGAGGAGGGCGTGCGGGCCTACTCCGGCTCGGTCCGTTATCTCGAGGCGGTTCGGAGCGCGGAACTGCGTCGGGCGGTGGTTTCTTCCAGCGCCAACTGTCTCGACGTGCTCGTCTCTGCGGGCATCGCCCATCTCGTCGAGGTGAGGATCGATGCCGTCGTCGCCTTCGAGCAGCGACTCCCGGGCAAACCACACCCCGACACCTTCCTTGCCGCTGCACGCATCCTAGGAGTCCCCCCGGCCAGTTGCGCTGTCTTCGAGGACTCGCTCGCGGGGATCGACGCCGGCCGCAGCGGCGGTTTCGGTTTCGTCATCGGCGTGGACCGCACCGGCCAGGCCCCAGCGCTGCGTCGGCATGGCGCGGATCTGGTGGTGCGCGACCTGGCCGAGCTGCTGAGGGCTTCCTCGTGATCAGCCATCCCGCCTACGGTGTCGAACCGTGGTGCCTGTGCGAGAGCGAACTCAACCTCGACATGCTGGCCCAGAGCGAATCGTTGTTCGCGCTTGCCAATGGCCATGTCGGATGGCGGGGAAACCTCGACGAAGGCGAGCCGCACGGCCTGCCGGGGACCTACCTCAATGGGGTGTACGAGCTGCACCCGCTGCCGTACGCCGAGGCCGGATACGGCTATCCGGCCTCCGGCCAGAGCATCATCAACGTCACCAACGGCAAGATCATCCGGCTTCTGGTGGACGACGAGCCCTTCGATCTGCGCTACGGCCGGCTCGACAGTCATGAGCGGGTGCTGGATTTCCGGACCGGGGTGCTGCACCGCAGGGTCCAGTGGACCTCCCCGGCCGGCAGTACCGTACGGATCAGCTCCTCGCGTCTGGTGTCGTTCACTCAGCGAGCGGTGGCGGCCATCGCCTACGAAGTGGAAGCGCTCGGCACCCCACTGCGGGTCGTCCTGCAGTCGGAACTCGTCGCCAACGAGCAGCTCCCGAAACCCGGTGGCGACCCGCGGAGCGCGGCAGCCCTGGAGTCACCGCTGGTGGCGGAGGAGAACTTCGCCTGCGGGGGCCGGCTTCGGCTGATCCACCGAACCGCCAGGAGCGGCCTGCGCGTAGCGGCCGCCGCGGATCACGTCGTCCAGGGACCCGACGGTACGGCGATGTCCTCGGAGAGCGCCGACGACCTGAGCCGGGTCACCCTCACCGCGCAGCTGCTGCCGGGCCAGAAGCTGCGCGTCGAGAAGTTCGTCACCCACGGCTGGTCCAGTACCCGCTCCCTGCCTGCCCTGCACGACCAGGTGGACGCCGCCCTGGCAGCAGCGACCAGCACCACCTGGGACGGTCTGCACGCCGAACAGCGCGACTACCTCTCGGAATTCTGGGCCGGGGCCGACGTGCAGGTGGAGGGCGACCCGGAGATCCAGCAAGCGGTCCGGTTCGCCCTGTTCCACGTACTACAGGCCGGAGCACGGGTGGAGGAGCGCGCCATCCCGGCCAAGGGCCTCACCGGTCCCGGCTACGACGGCCACTGCTTCTGGGACACCGAGACCTTCGTCCTTCCGGTGCTGACCTACACCGCGCCCGGGGCTGCGGCGCAGGCGCTCGGATGGCGCTGCGCCACACTCCCGCCGGCGCAGGAACGAGCAAGGCAACTCGGCTTGGCCGGGGCCGCCTTCCCCTGGCGGACGATCAACGGCGCGGAGTGCTCGTCCTACTGGCCCGCCGGCACCGCCGCCTTCCACATCAACGCCGACATCGCCGACGCCGTGCTGCGCTACGTCGCGGCGACCGGCGACGACACCTTCGAACGGGAAACCGGACTGCCACTGCTCGTCGAGACCGCCCGGCTGTGGCGCGCACTGGGACACCACGACAAGGACGGGAACTATCACCTCCACGGCGTCACGGGGCCGGACGAGTACAGCGCACTGTCGGACGACAACACCTACACCAACTTGATGGCGCAGCAGAACCTGGAGGGCGCCGCCGGCGCCGTGGCCCGCCACCCCCGAGAGAGCGGCCTGCTCGGCGTGAGCGACGAGGAGAGCATCGCCTGGCGGGACGCGGCCGCCAGGATGACCGTGCCCTACGACAAGACGCTCGGCATGCATGAACAGTCCGCCGGCTCCACCGGACACCAGCGGTGGGACTTCCTTGCGACCGGCCCCGGAGAGTACCCGCTGATGCTGCATTTCCCGTACTTCGACCTCTACCGCAAACAGGTCCTCAAACAGGCCGACCTGGTATTGGCCATGCATCTGCGGGGCGACGCCTTCACACGGCAGGCCAAGGCCGTCGCCTTCTCCTACTACGACGCGCTGACGGTGCGGGACTCCTCGCTGTCCGCGTGCACCCAGGCCGTACTCGCCGCCGAGACCGGGCACCTGGAACTCGCCTACGACTACCTCGGCGAGGCCGCGATGATGGATCTGTCCGACCTGCGGCACAACACCCGCGACGGCCTGCACATCGCCGCGCTCGCCGGCACCTGGACAGCGCTCGTCGCGGGCTTCGGAGGCATGCGGCACCACGATGGCCTGCTCTCCTTCGCCCCCCGCCTCCCCCCGGCACTCAGCCGACTCACCTTCACCGTGCTCATCCGCGGCCGGCGACTGCGGGTCGAGATCACCCCCACTGCGGTCACCTACTCACTACCGGCGGGCAGCCCCCTGGGGATCCAGCACCACGGGGTAGCCCTCGAAGTGACGCCCGGGGTACCCCGATCAGAGCCGGTCCCCGCAGCGCCGCCCGAACAGCCCGTACCCGTCCAGCCGGCGGGGCGGCGTCCGGTAAGGCGCTGCCGCGGGGTGTGACCGTCGCAGGCGGCTTGCTCTGCCCCACGCATATTCCCCAGCAGGGGGAGCTCCCGCGGACGGCGGTTCAGCCGGCCCAGGTCCAGTCGGCGACCTCGGGCAGGTCGGTGCCGTGGGCTCGAATCCAGTCATGATGGCGCAGGCGGGTGTCCACCAGTTCCTGGCGGATCGTGGCGGCTCGCTCGGCGAGTCCGGGGACGCGGTCGATGACGTCCATGGCCAGGCGGTAGCGGTCGAGGTCGTTGCGTACAACCATGTCGAAGGGCGTGGTCGTGGATCCTTCCTCCTTGTAACCGCGGACATGGAGGTGGGGGTGGCCGGTGCGGCGGTAGGCGAGACGGTGGATCAGCCACGGATAGCCGTGGTAGGCGAAGATGACCGGTTTGTCGGGGGTGAACAGGGCGTCGTACTCGGCATCGGGCATACCGTGCGGATGCTCCGCCGCGGGGAGAAGTCGCGCCAGATCCACCACGTTCACCACACGCACCGCCAGATCGGGCAGGTAGTGGCGGAGCAACTGGGCTGCGGCCAGCACCTCCAGTGTGGGGACGTCACCGGCGCAGACCAGGACCACGTCCGGGTCGCGGATGCCGTCCTCCGTGCTCGCCCAGTCCCAGATTCCCGCCCCGCGGGCGCAGTGGCCCCGGGCCTCCTCCAGGGTCAGCCAGTCGAAGCAGGGCTGCTTGCCCGCGACGATCACGTTGACGTAGTCGCGGGAGCGCAGCGTGTGGTCGGCCACCGCGAGCAGGGTGTTGGCGTCCGGCGGGAGGTAGACACGCACGACTTCCGGGGACTTGTTGAGTACGTGGTCGATGAAGCCGGGGTCCTGGTGGGAGAAGCCGTTGTTGTCCTGGCGCCAGACGTGCGAGGTGAGGAGGTAGTTGAGGGAGGCGATGGGGAGGCGCCAGGGAATCCGGCGTGAGGTGCGCAGCCACTTGATGTGCTGGTTGACCATGGAGTCGACGATGTGGACGAACGCTTCGTAGCAGGAGAACATCCCGTGCCGGCCGGTCAGCAGATACCCCTCCAGCCAGCCCTGGCAGGTGTGTTCGGAGAGGATCTCCATGACGCGGCCGTGCCGGTCCAGGTTCTCGTCCACCGGGAGGGTGTTCGCCTGCCACGCCTTTCCCGTGGCCCGGTAGACGGAATCCAGCCGGTTGGAGGCGGTCTCGTCCGGTCCCACCAGTCGGAAGTCGCGCCGCTCGGCGGTGTTCTCCATGACGGTCTCCAAGAGACCGCCCAGTACCCGGGTGGGTTCGTGCATCGTCACGCCGGGCTTGTCGACCTGCACCGCGTAGTGCTCCAGAGGCGGCAGCGGCAGGGCACGCACCAGGAGCCCGCCGTTGGCGTGCTCGCTCGCGCCGAGGCGGTGTGCCCCGTCAGGTACGCACTCCAGGACCTTCGCGGACGGGCGTCCCTGGTCGTCGAACAGCTCACGCGGCCGGTAGGAGCGCATCCACTGCTCCAACTGCCGCAGATGGTCCGGGTTTTCCCGCACTCCGGCCAGCGGTACCTGGTGGGCGCGCCAGGTGCCCTCGACCGGCAGGCCGTCGACCTCGGCCGGTCCGGTCCACCCCTTGGGCGTGCGGAGCACGATCACCGGCCAGCGGCGGCGTTCGGTGACACCCTCCCGGCGGGCGCCGTGCTGGATGGCGGTGATCGTGTCCAGGGCGGTGTCCATGGCGTGCGCCATCGCGACGTGAACCTGGAGCGGATCGTCGCCCTCGACGTGGATCGGGTCATGGCCCAGCCCTCGTAGCAGGTCGTCGAGTTCGTAGGCGGGCAGCCTGGCGAGGATCGACGGGTTGGCGATCTTGTACCCGTTGAGGTGCAGGATCGGCAGGACCGCGCCGTCGTGGACCGGGTCGAGGAACTTGTTGGAGTGCCAGGAGGCGGCCAGCGGTCCGGTCTCGGCCTCCCCGTCACCGATCACACAGGCGACCAGCAACTCCGGATTGTCGAGCGCGGCGCCGTAGGCGTGGGAGAGCGAGTAGCCGAGCTCACCGCCCTCGTGGATCGAGCCCGGCGTCTGGGGCGCGACATGGCTGGGCACCCCGCCCGGGAAGGAGAACTGACGGAAGAGGCGGGCCATCCCGTCCGCGTCCCTGCTTACGTCCGGGTACGTTTCGGAGTACGTTCCCTCGATCCAGGAATTGGCAAGCACCGCCGGCCCCCCGTGACCCGGGCCCCAGACGCACAGGGTGTCCTTGCCGCAGTTCTTGATCACACGGTTGAGATGGGTATGGACAAGGTTCAGGCCGGGTGATGTCCCCCAGTGCCCCAGCAAGCGGGGTTTGATGTGCTCCGGGCGCAGCGCTTCTTCGAGCAGCGGGTTGGCCATCAGATAGATCTGACCGACCGCGAGGTAGTTCGCTGCCCTCCAGTGCGCGTCGAGCGCGGCCAATTCCTGCGCGCCGAGGTAACTGGCCGATTCCTCATGGGTGTCGGGCATCTCGCGCTCCCTCCATGGACCGCCGGGCGGGCGTCATCGCCACAATCGCCGCAGATCTGTTTCGCCGCGCGTTCAGCAGCGCGTTTGTGGATCACCGTGATCCACGGTGCCCTGCACGATGTGCCTCCCGGAGCGGGGTAGTGCTCCGGTCCTCGGGGACCGGAGTCTCGTTTCTCAGGCTAGGGCCAGGCCCGAGCGAGCGCAGGTGCCGGATGGCCCTGTCCTAGGCCCGACCGGATCGCGTCGTCGCCAGGCGGCTGCCGCTGTGCAAGGCTGAATCCGGGGACTAGCGTGGGTGATGCTGCCCCGGTCCCCGGCCGCGCCGCTTCCGCCTCGACGTCGCATCGGAGCTCCGCGCGCCTGCCGCAGGGCCCGCGCTCCGTTCCTCCATCCGGAGCTCCTGAGCACACCGGACGCGTCCAGCGGAGCAATCCGGTCCGCCGCCCCGGCCCTCGAAAGAGCATCCCTCCTGTACCACCGGAGGGCGCAGTGCTCCGGGGCTCGCACGACCCGGCGTGCTTCCGCACCCCGCCGCATCCGACAACACGGAGGCCTCAGTGAACGCCGAGGAGCCCGCACCGTCCGCAACGGTGCCACGGCTGCGCCTGGATGTGCTGCTCGAAGAACTCCAGGCGCAGATCCGAGTGATCCGCGGCACTCAAGGACGTCTCCACGGTCTGTTGGAGGCGGTCCTGTCCGTGGGCCGCGAGCTCGATCTCGCGCAGGTGCTGCGCCACATCACCGAGGCCGCCGCAGTCCTGGTGGACGCTGAATACGGTGCACTCGGGGTCATAGGCCCCGATCAACGCCTCACGCAGTTCCTCACGGTGGGGGTCAACGAGAGCGAGCACGCGCGAATTGAGGCTCTGCCCGCCGGGCACGGGCTGCTCGGCGAGCTGATCAGCCATCCGCAAGCGCTGCGGCTCGAAGAGCTGGCGGAGCACCCGACGTCGTGCGGCTTCCCTCCGCACCACCCGCCGATGCGCTCTTTCCTCGGCGTACCGGTGAGCGTACGGGGAGTGGTGTTCGGCAACCTCTACCTCACGCAGAAACGAGGGGGCGCGCAGTTTGACGCGGAAGACCAGGCCGTCTTGTCGACCCTGGCCGTAGCGGCCGGGGTGGCGATCGACAACGCCCGTCTGTACGCCGAGGCGCAAGTGCGGGAACGCTGGCTGGCGGCCGGTGCCGAGCTCACCAGCGGTCTGTTGTCCGGCGCCCCGGAGACGACAGTTCTGGAGCTGATGCTGAACCGGGCACAGGCCATCACCTCGGCCGACCTCGGCGTGGTCGACCTCCTCACTCCCGGTACGCGGGAGTTGCGCGGGGTGCTCGCTCTGGGGGAGGGGGCGGCACTGCACCGTGGAGCACGCCTGCCGCGGGAGGGGACCCTGACCGGGGCGGCCCTCGCCGCAGGACAGCTGATTGTCACCGCCGATGTGAAGAGTGACCCGCGGGTCACCCACCTGCCCGAGCGCTGGAGGGGGCTCGGGCCCGCAGTCGCCGTTCCTCTGAGTACCAGTGACGGGGCTCGCGGGGTACTTCTGCTCGCCCGCACTGCGGGACGCACGCCTTTCTCCCCGGAGGAGATCGCCCCGCTGCCCGGTTTCGCGGGTCAGGCGGCCCTGGCTCTGGAACTCGCCGACCGGCGCAAGAACGCCGAGCAGGTGAGCCTGCTGGAGGACCGCGACCGGATCGCGCGGGACCTCCACGACCTGGCCATCCAGAGGTTGTTCGCCACCGGAATGACACTGCAGAGCGCGAAGCGCTTCGTCGGACATCCGGAGGCAACCGAGCGGATCAGCCGGGCGGTCGACGACCTCGACACCACCATCAAGATCATCCGATCCACGATCTTCGGACTGCGGGCCCACGACACGACCACGGTGGGTCCGGGCCTGCGGGCGCACGCCTCCAAGACCGCCGAGGAGGCCGTTCCCGCACTCGGGTTCACCCCGTCCCTGCGCATGGAGGGGCTGCTCGACACCGATGTCCCGCACACCATGGCGGACGAGGTGGTGGCCGTGCTGAGCGAGGCATTGGCGAACATCGCCCGCCACGCGCACGCTTCGTCCGCGGAGATCGCGCTCATCGTCCGTAAGGAGCGACTCATCCTGACGATCACCGACGACGGCGTCGGGATGGGCCCAGGCGGACATCGCAGCGGGCTGCGCAATCTCAGCGAGCGCGCGCAGAACCTGGGCGGAGACCTCACTCTGGCCGTGCCGGCCGGGGGAGGTGCCCTTCTCCGCTGGGCCGTACCGCTTGCCGATCGCCGTTAGCGAGTTCCGGCAGCATCAGGCGTCCTTGTGGGGCAGCGGGTTCAGGCGGACTGCCAGGACTGCCGCCTGGACCCGGCGCTCGACTCCGAGTTTTGCCAGAAGCCGCGAGATATGGTTTTTGACGGTCTTCTCCGACAGATAGAGCCGCTTACCGATCTGCCGATTGGTCAGTCCCTCACCGATCAGATCCAGTATCTCGCGTTCGCGCGCGCTGAGAGCGCCCAACTGACCTGCTCCCGAGGAGGGTTGTGCGGCGGGGGCCCGGAGACTGCTCATCAGCCGCCCGGTGGTCGCCGGGTCCAGCATCGACTGCCCCGACGCCACTGTCCGCACCGCTGTGACCAGATCGGAGCCCTTGATCTGCTTCAGGACATAGCCGGCGGCCCCGGCCATGATCGCGTCCAGCAGAGCGTCGTCATCGTCAAAGGACGTCAGCATCAAGCAGGCCAACCCCGGCACCCGGTCACGTAGTTCACGACATACGGTGATGCCGTCACTGTCCGGGAGCCGGATGTCCAGAATGGCGACATCAGGGCGTAGTGCCGGACCGCGCACCAGCGCCTGCGCGCTGGTTCCCGCCTCACCGACCACCGTGATGTCCGGTTCCGAGTCGAGGAGGTCGTGCACCCCGCGTCGTACGACCTCGTGATCATCGAGCAGGAAGACCCGGATCGGTGATTCCGGTGAGAAAACGCGTTCTTGGATCACATCGCCCTCCAGGCGTCAGCTGTCGTCCGCGTGTGGTCCCGCTGCCGACGGGGCCCGTCATGGTCCAGCAGAGGAGTTCTGGCGGCGTGGAACCCGGTGGACAGCCACCCGCGCAACCCACAACCCGACCGCCGTTGCGGCACACGCGTCCAGGACCGCGACGGCGCCCGGACTCGACGATCATCCGTGCCATGCGGCCGCGCGCCCCGGCTTCGAGCCGGCCGCCGAACAGCATGTGCTGCCGGGCGTCGAGACGCGTCGCGGCCCGGCGGGCGCCCCGTACCGGGGGAATGTCCCCTTCTGCGGCCGTACCGTCGAGCGGGCCGCTGCTGAAGACCCAGACCGTCCGGTCCAGCAGCGCCGCACGATGCCGTCGCGAGAACCTCGCTGCGGCCCCGTGCCAGCGCCCCGCGTACTGCGCGCCGCCGATGGCCTGGGCTATGCCGCGGGTCGAACCGTTCTTCGTTCCGTACGCAACGAGCGCAAGCCGCGCCATGGCCGGTCCCCTGCCGTCAGATGCCTTCAGATGTTTTCAGGGTTTGTGGATCCAGGCGTCCGCAACCGCCGTCAGCCGGCAGGCGCAGCGCCCCTGCCAGGACCTCCTCCACCACTTCACGGTGCAGGTCCGCGTCCGGGCGCAGAAACAGCTGGAGGAGGTCCCGGGTCACGATGCCCACCAGGCGGTCCTCGTCGTCGACGACCGGCAGCCGCTCCACTTCGTGTTGCGCCGTCATCCGCGCACCGACAGCAACGGTTGTCCTCGGCGTGGACCGTAGCGGCGGGGGTCGACATCAACTGACGGGCCGCATGCGCTCGGACGCTGATATTCCGGTCCCACCGGCTTCGCCCCTGGGGTAGCGGCCGCCGTTCGGGTGGGAGCGCTGTGCCGTCCCGATCGCACATCAAGTCGCTCTCCGAGACGATCCCCATCACCCTGTCGTCACCGTCCACGACAGATAGGCCGCTGATCCGATGGCGGGCGAGGAGACGGGCGGCCTCCTTGAACGGAGTGCCGACTCGGCGCACACCAGGTCGCCCATCATCACCGAACCGATCTTGCTGTGTCACATGAAGCCGTCCTTTCAGCTCCGCTCGAACGATCACGGATCGCCGCAGCGACCCCCCCCGACACCGCTCCCACGAGTGCGGCGGCTCCTTCAATGTGCCGCACCGACAGGTCGTCGCGCTGGGGGCCGAAGGACCACGCAAAGGGCCAACCGGCCCTAACACGTGGCGCGATCAGGCTCGGCACGGGAGCATGCGGGTTGCCGTGCGCGTCGCGACGTTACGGTTCGGGGGAGAACGCCGACCCGGTCTCCACTCCGTGCTATCTGGCCCTGGGGTGGACGCCGGTGGGCTGCCTGACTTCCTTCAGGCCGCCGGGGCCGGCCGTACTCGCTCTGATCGCGTCCTCGGCGGTCCCCTCTACGGAGCGGGCGCACGCGTGAAAGCCGTCCGCCGGCGAACCTCAGGGAGGGCGCGGCCACGAACGGCAAAGATCGGCATCCTGGGGGTGGTCTACGTCGGCATTCCGCTGTGAGCGGCCGTTGCCGTGCCAGTCCAGGCACATCGCAGTCGCGTCGTCCCGCAGGTAGCCGTCGTTGGCGTCGACGATCGCCGGGGCGCTCTCAGCCTGTCGCCCCGGCCCAAAGCCACCTTCGGTCGGCTGCCCTCACAGCGGCTCCGTCTTCACGAGGCGGTCGAACCGCCCAGCGCCACGTTGGCCAGGTGCTCCCACACGATGCGCGACTTACCGTCGTGCCACTGAGCCACCGGTGACAAATAGGTGGCGCCGCTTCACAGCAGCGCGTGCGGATACTGCTGGGCGCGGTGCTGGAAGGCCAGGACCGCGGGGTTCTGGACGGCACCGCCGCGGATCTCGATCGCTCGGCGAATCGTGCCGTCACCGTCCCAGCCGGCCGGCCCTTCGAGGACCGGCCGCAGGAACGGGATCAGCGCCTCGCTGTTCTCCCAGGTGGCCGCATCCCACAGGTAGGAGGGGCTGTGGTCCACGGCGTAGTAGTGGATGTGGTCGCCCACGGTGAACATCGGCTCGTTGAACGTGGTGGGCTGAGCCCAGGCGAACCCCATGCCCGTGTCGCAGGAGACGTCGATGACGAGGGTGCCAGGCGCGAGCTTCGGCAGGTCCTCTTCTATCAGGAACATCAGCGGCGCCGCGGTGTCCTGGAGCACGCAGTTGACAATGATGTCGTGCCCGGCGAGGAACTGGGCCAGCGGCTCCGGTCCGTTCTCAGTGAGCGCGATGCTGCGCCGCGGGTTGAGGGTGTCGTCGGCCACGTCATGGTCGAAGTGCACGATTCGTGCCGAGTGGATCGGTGAGCTGACGGCAGCGGTGCCGCGAGCGGTCAGCACGTCCACGTCGTGAACGCCCAGCGCGCTGAGCGCGGTTACCGCGCCGCGGGCGGCGGCGCCGAAGCCGATCACTACCGCACGCCGCCGACGCCCGTAGTCACCGGTCGTCCCGGTCAGCTGCATGGCATGCAGCACCGAGGAGTAGCCGGCCAGCTCGTTGTTCTTGTGGAAAACGTGCAGGCTGAAGCCACCCTCCCGGGTCCAGTGGTTCATCGCCTCGAAGGCGATCACCGTGAGCCTGCGGTCGATGGCGGCCTGCGTGACCTTCTCGTCCTGCACACAGTGCGGCCACCCCCACAGCACCTGCCCGTCCCGCAGCTCCGCCAGATCCTCGTGCAACGGTTTGGTCAGAAGGATGACGTCACACCCTGCGATCAGCTCCTCGCGTGAGCGGAAACCGGCGACCCACGGTGCGAGCCGGCGGTCCGAAACCCCGAAGTGCTCTCCGTAACCGGCCTGCAGATAGATACTGCGCTGAAGGTCGACGTCGATGCGGTCGAAGTGCGCTGGGTGGATCGGCAGACGGTGCTCGTTCTCTTTACGGGTCTGCGACATGATGCCGAGCTTGAGCTTCTGCAAAATTCCCCTTTGCTTACTACCGGTGTAACACATCCCGGTCTGCGGGGGGCTTGGTCAGCAGTGCTCGGTCGGCGGGGCGCCCTCAACTGCGGACGAGATCGAGGAATGCTTCGTTGAGCGCCCCAAGGCTCCGCTCACCCACGCATCGGCTCAAGTCCCCGACCGCTATCCGGCTTTCGTCGACGAGCGCGGGCCGAGTTTCCGCGCGCTGCTCCAAGGCGGCACAGTGGCCGGTACATCCTGGACCACAGTCGTGATGGGCAGAGTGCGCAAAGCGGCTGCTGAGCGTACGCAGGAAAGGCGTCACGGTCCTCCCCCCCCCGGCGTCGCGAGGGCCGTGGAAGCGGCTATCCCCGTTATGGCACTTCTGGACCCGCTCGTTCAACGACGCGGGCACGGCTTTCAGCGCCCGGCAGGCCGGGGCCGGGCGGCGCGCACGTCAGCCTCCGGCTCCGGTCGCCGTGCCGCCCGGCCCCGAAACGGCACCGCACCCTCAGCCCCGGACCACCGCGCCCAGCCACGCCCCGACGACGAGCAGACAGGCGTAGAGCTCGGCCATCACCGAGTAGCCGCCGGCGCGCAGGATCGTACGGGCCGAGGCCCAGCCGTCCCCGCGACTGCCCAGCCGCACCCGCTCCGCGCCGTAC
The DNA here is from genome assembly GCF_042869775.1 of Streptomyces sp. NPDC006711. Classification (NCBI taxonomy): domain Bacteria; kingdom Bacillati; phylum Actinomycetota; class Actinomycetes; order Kitasatosporales; family Streptomycetaceae; genus Streptomyces; species Streptomyces sp. NPDC006711. The sequence goes on along the minus strand of NZ_JBIAGO010000002.1, from coordinate 848,263 downwards.
AGTCCGCCGAGGAACCCGGCGATCCCGCCCACCACCGGCAGCACGAAGAAGCCCGCGACGCATGCCGCGCCGGCCACCAGGACCGACCGTTTGGACACGCCGGCCGCCTTGAAGCGGCGGGGCGGCAGGAAGGGGCGCAGCGCCTGGTTGAGGAGGAGGACGCCGGTGGCGCACGCCAGTACGGTCCAGGCGAGCCCGGTCGCCTCGTCCAGCGCCCACCACGCCACGGCGGCCCACACGATCGCCTGCCCGGGGACGCCGGGGACCAGCACGCCGCCCAGGCCCAGCAGGATCACCGTGCCGACCGCGAGGAGCTGCCACACGCCCATCTGCCCAGAGTGCCGGAACCCGCCCGCCCGCGCAGTGCGGGCCGTCCTGCCCCTGACGTGCGGTGACCGCCCTCTGGCCCAGCGTGATCAGCGGGCCACCCAGCCCCGCTCGTAGGCGTGCCAGCCGAGCTGGAGCCTCGTCGTCACGCCGGTGAGTTCCATCAGGCCCTTGACCCGGCGCTGCACGGTCCGCAGGCCGAGGTCCAGCTGCTTGGCGGCGCTCGCGTCCGTCATCCCGGCGAGCAGCAGCGAAAGGATCTCCAGGTCGGTCGCGTCGGGACCCGGGACCGACTCGACGACGCCGCGCCCTCCGGCGCCGAGCCGCAGCGGCACCGCGTCCCGCCACACCGCGTCGAACAGGCCCATCAGCGATGCGAGCAGCCCGCTCGCGTGCACCACGAGCGCCGCGGGCTCCGCGTCCCTGCCGGTCAGCGGCACCATGGCCAGAGCGCGGTCCGCGACCACGAGCTCTGACGGCACCCGCTCCACGGTGCGCACCTGCTCGTCGCGGCCCAGCGCGGCGGACAGTTCGGCGACGGTGTCGGGCAGCGCGAGCACCTGGCGCTCGGCCACCAACCGATGGCGGACCCCTGGGTTCGAGGCCGCGTCCTCGGACCCGCCGTCCAGCCCGGCGGCCGCGAACGGCCCGCCCGCCACCAGCGCGCACACCTCGTGGGTCGCGCCCAGCCGCACCTGGTGGAAGCGGTGGGCGACCGCGCTCGCGCCGGTCACCACCTCCACCAGGTCGTGCACGGCAGGCTCGGCCGCGTCCGCCCGGTACTCGGTGGCCAGCAGCGCCGCCGCCAGCTCGGCCCGGTCCAACTCGTGGCGCTGGCGGGTGAGAAGGGCGCTGAGGGCGACCCCGGGCGGGGCCGCGACCCACCGGCCGGTCCGGGCGGAGGACCGGGCGGCGAGGCCCTGGCGCTCCAGGCGGCGCAGCGCGCGCTCCGTCTCGCTCTCGGGCAGCGTCAGCCGGTGCGCGAGGTCACTCACCTCGGCCGCTCCCACCGCGACCAACGCGCGGTACGCCGACTCCTGCGTCTCGTCGAGACCTATCGCTCCCAGCACCCGGACCGCCTCTCTCACCTGCGCGACAGCGGGAAACTGCCCCGGCGCGAACCTGCCGCGCACATCATCGCCGTATCGCGCGCCGCGCTGCCAACGCGCGTACGCCGCGGCCGGCGACCCCGTGTGCGGCGCCGGGCCCCGCTCCCCCGAGGCGGAGGGGCACGGGGGACATTTCTGGGGCGTCACGGCACTTGTCCGTTGAGCACATTTTCCCGATGCCCCGGTTTCGGCTGCCCCCGCCGGTGGACAATAAGGGCATGAGCCAGCAGGGGGAGAGGCCGACCCGGGACGACGACTGGTGGAGCCGGCTGTACGACGAGCCGCCCCAGGACATCGGTGCCACCGGTGCCACCGGCTCGGACGAAAGCCTGGACGACCGGTTCGACTCGGCGTCGCAAGCGGTGAGTTGGCCGCCCCTGGCGCCGCCCGGGCCCCCGAAGGGAGAGGCCGCGCGGGCCCGGCCCCCGAAGAGGGAGGCCGCGCAGACCCCGGCCCCGGGCACGCGAGCCGAGCGGACCGCGACCCCGGGCGCGGGGGCAGCGCAGGCCCAGGCCCCGGGGGCGGATCCGGTCCAGGCCCCGGCCCCGGGGGCGGAGCCGGTCCAGGCCCCGGCTCCGGGGGCGGAGTTCGTTCCGCCTCTGGCCCCGGGCGCCGAGCCCGTTCCGCCTCTGGCCCCGGGCGCCGGGCCCGTTCCGCCTCTGGCCCCGGGCGCCGGGCTCGTCCAGTCCCTGGCCCCGGGCGCCGGGCCCGTTCCGCCTCTGGCCCCGGGCGCCGGGCCCGTCCAGTCCCTGGCCCCGGGCGCCGGGCCCGTTCCGCCTCTGGCCCCGGGCGCCGGGCCCGTCCAGTCCCTGGCCCCGGGCGCCGAGCCCGTTCAGCCCCTGGCCCCGGGCGCCGGGCCCGTCCAGTCCCTGGCCCCGGGCGCCGAGCCCGTTCAGCCCCTGGCCCCGGAGACGGGGGGCGTCCGGTCCGACGAGTTCGCGGCACGCCTTGCTCCGCCGCCGCCCGCCCCGCCCTCCACCCCGTCTCCAACCCCCGCCCCCGTCAAGACTCCCGAAGGGACACCCGTCGAGGCGCCCGCCCCGCCCCGAACCGCCCCCGACGAGCAGTTCGACCCTCCTCGGGCCACCGCGCCCGCGCCGTTCACGACGGTGCCACGGCCCCGTGCCGGGTATGTGGGGGACGGGCCGCCCACCTATGAGGCCGAGCCCACCGCGTTGCCCGGCGCCCGCCCCGACGGCCTCGACGAACTCGTCGCGGACACCGTGCTCGACGGCGCCCGCTACGGCGCCTACGTCCTGCGGGCCGGCTCCTCGCGGGGCGACTCCGCGCGCTACCGGGGCGAGCCGCGCCGCGACGCCCTGCTCACCGCCCGCTTCGGCACCGGCGAGAACGCCCTGGTCCTGGTCGCGGTGGGCAGCGGCGCGCGCACCAGCGAACGGGCCCACCTGGCGGCCGCCGACGCCTGCCACTGGATCGGCGGCGCCATCGGCCGCAGCCACCTCCGCCTCGCCGAGGACATCCGCGCGGGCCGGCGCGGCGACCTCAAGTCGGGACTGCACCGGCTCATCGACCGCAGCTACGGGATGCTGCGGGCCCGCGCGGGAGAGCTGGGCCTGCCACCGGGGGAGTACACGGCGAGCCTGCGGTGTCTGCTGCTCACCGCCGACCCCGCCTGCCGCACCCGGGTCTTCTTCGGCATCGGGCACGGCGGTCTTTTCCGGTTGCGCGGGGGAGTCTGGCAGGACATCGAGCCCGCCGTGCCCGAGCCGGGCGCCGTCACCGGGGCGCCGGTGGTGGGGTTCGGTTCGGCGCCCGCCGAGTCCCCGGCTGAGCAGAGCCTGACCATGGACCTGGGCACCGTCGAGCCGGCCCGCCCCTACATCGAACCGCCCGCGCCCCCGGGCGAACCGTTCCGCTTCCGGGCCTCCGTGGCCCGCCCGGGTGACGCGCTCCTGCTGTGCAGTACCGGCCTCGCCGAACCCCTGCGCGGCGAGAGCGCTCTCGCCGGGGAACTGGCCGAACGCTGGGCGGGCCCCGAGCCGCCGGGCCTCGCCGCCTTCCTCGCCGACCTCCAGCTCAGGGTGAAGGGTTACGCCGACGACCGTACGGCCGCCGCGGTCTGGGAGGCGTGATGGCGCAGGCCATGGGTTGATGGACCCATGGCCAAGCAGAACGTCGCAGAGCAGTTCGTCGACATCCTCGCGCGCGCGGGCGTCAAGCGGCTGTACGGAGTCGTCGGTGACAGTCTCAACCCTGTCGTCGACGCCATCCGCCGCACCCCCGGCATCGACTGGATCCAGGTCAGGCACGAGGAGACCGCCGCGTTCGCGGCCGGCGCCGAGGCCCAGCTCACCGGGGGGCCTGCCGCGTGCGCGGGGTCGTGCGGCCCGGGCAACCTGCACCTCATCAACGGCCTCTACGACGCGCACCGCTCGATGGCCCCGGTCCTCGCGCTCGCCTCGCAGATCCCGTCGTCGGAGATCGGCCTCGGCTACTTCCAGGAGACCCACCCCGACCAGCTGTTCCGGGAGTGCTCCCACTACAGCGAGCTGATCTCCAACCCGCAGCAGATGCCACGCGTACTCCAGACGGCGATCCAGCACGCGATCGGCCGGGGCGGCGTCAGCGTCCTCGCGCTGCCCGGCGACATCGCCTCCGCCCCCGCCCCCGACAAGGCCATCGACCACGCCCTGATGACGTCCCGGCCCACGGTCCGGCCCGGGGACGGCGAGATCGACCAACTCGCCGCCCTCATCGACAAGGCCAAGCGCGTCACCCTGTTCTGCGGCAGCGGCACCGCCGGGGCGCACGCGGAGGTCATGGAGTTCGCCGAGCGGATCAAGGCGCCCGTCGGGCACGCGCTGCGCGGCAAGGAGTGGATCCAGTACGACAACCCGTACGACGTCGGCATGAGCGGCCTGCTCGGGTACGGCGCCGCCTACGAGGCGACCCACGCGTGCGACCTGCTCATCCTGCTCGGCACCGACTTCCCGTACAACGCCTTCCTGCCCGACGACGTCAAGATCGTCCAGGTCGACGTACGCCCCGAACACCTCGGCCGGCGCTCGAAGCTGGAGCTCGCGGTGTGGGGGGACGTGAAGGAGACGCTGCGCTGTCTGACGCCCCGGGTCAAGGTCAAGACGGACCGCAAGTTCCTGGACAGGATGCTCAAGAAACACGCCGACGCGCTGGAGGGCGTCGTCAAGGCCTACACCCGCAAGGTGGACAAGCACGTCCCGATCCATCCCGAGTACGTCGCCTCCGTCCTGGACGAACTCGCCGCCGACGACGCCGTGTTCACCGTCGACACCGGTATGTGCAACGTCTGGGCGGCCCGTTACATCTCGCCCAACGGCAGGCGCCGGATCATCGGTTCGTTCAGCCACGGCTCGATGGCCAACGCCCTGCCGCAGGCCATCGGCGCCCAGTTCACCGACCGTGGCCGCCAGGTGATCTCGATGTCGGGCGACGGCGGCTTCTCGATGCTGATGGGCGACTTCCTGACACTCGTCCAGTACGACCTGCCCGTGAAGATCGTGCTCTTCAACAACTCCTCGCTCGGCATGGTCGAGCTGGAGATGCTGGTCGCGGGGCTTCCCTCGTACGGGACGACCAACCACAACCCGGACTTCGCGGCCATCGCGCGCGCGGCCGGGGCGTACGGGGTGCGGGTGGAGAAGCCCAAGCAGCTCGGGAGCGCTCTCAAGGACGCGTTCCGGCACAAGGGGCCTGCGCTGATCGACATCGTCACCGACCCGAACGCGCTCTCCATCCCGCCGAAGATCAGCGCCGAGATGGTCTCGGGCTTCGCCCTGTCGGCCAGCAAGATCGTCCTGGACGGCGGGGTGGGCCGCATGCTCCAGATGGCCCGCTCCAACCTCCGCAACGTGCCCAGGCCCTAGAAGCGGGGCCCCTCGGCGAACCACGCGCCCGCCCCGCGCGTCCTCACCTTCACCCGGTGCCCCAACACCGTTTACGCTCAACCGGGTTACGCCGATGACCAGGCGAGAAGGGCCGGGGGATTCACACCATCATGAGTGGTACCGACGGGGAGAAGAACGGCGGGACGGACGACTGTGTCGAGGGGGGCATCAAGCCGCTCGCGGTGAGCGATCCGGCGCGCATCGGGCCGTATCTGCTGCTGGGCCGGCTCGGCGCCGGCGGCATGGGGCGGGTGTTTTTGGCGCGTTCGGACAGCGGGCGCACCGTCGCCGTCAAGGTCGTACACGAAGAGCACGTGTCGGACGAGCACTTCCGGGCGCGCTTCCGGCGGGAGATCGAGGCGGCGCGCAAGGTCGGCGAGCGGTACACGGCGCCGGTGCTCGACGCGGGGCCCGACGACGAGCCGCCGTGGGTCGCCACGGGGTACGTCCCCGGGCTCTCGCTCGAACAGATCGTGCGACGGCACGGGCCGCTGCCGGTCGCGTCGCTGCACGCCCTCGCCGAGGGGCTGTTGAAAGCGCTCAAGGACATCCACGGCGTGGGGATCGTGCACCGCGACCTCAAGCCGTCCAACGTCATGCTCACCGTTGACGGCACCAAGGTCATCGACTTCGGGATCGCGCGGGCGCTTGAGACGTCCGTGGAGTCCCTGCTGACCAGTACGGGGATGGCGGTCGGCTCGCCCGGCTTCATGTCGCCCGAGCAGGTGCGCGGCCAGAGCGCCGGGGCCAAGAGCGATGTGTTCACCCTCGGGTGCGTGCTGACCTACGCCGCGACCGGGCAGCTGCCGTTCGGGCACGGGGCCAGCAATCAGCACGCCGTGATGTTCCAGATCGTCGAGGGCGAGCCCGACCTCGCGGGCGTCAAGGACGAGGCGCTGCGGGCGCTCATCGCCCGGTGCCTGGCCAAGGACATCGACCAACGGCCCGGCGTGGACGAGCTGTTGGCGGACCCCGAGCGCACGCGTCCGCGCTCCGCGCGGGGTGCCTGGCTGCCCGCCGCGGTCGTCGCGCGGCTGGCGCAGCAGTCCGCGCGGCTGCTCGACGCCGAGGCGAAGCCGCTGCGGGAGCCGCCCGTGGACCGGGCGACCATCGGCCTGCGGCCCGGAGCCGGTCCCGGCGCGGGCGTCATCGAGGGGGAAGCCGTCACCTTGCGCGAGCGCGAGCGGGGACGGGAAGGGGAACAGGAACAGCGGCCTCGTCGCCGGCGCCGGCTGATCGTGCTGCCGGTCATCGCCGTGCTCGCGGTCGGCGGCGGCACGATCGCGGTGATCGCGCCCTTCGCGAGCGACAGCGGGAGCGGGGCACACGCCGACGCCCCGGCCGCGAGCGCGAGCACCGGTGGGAGCGCGGGCCCGAGCGCCAGTGCCGGAGCGGGCCCGTCGGGCAGCAACTCGCCCAGCGCGCCCGGCGGTTCGCCCTCGCCCTCGGCGTCCGACAAGGACAAGGGCGACGCGAAGGGCCAGGACGGCAAGGCGGGCGACGGCGGGGTGAACGCCCCGGCGAACGGCGGGGCCTCGGCGCCCCCGGCCGGCGGCGCCGGAGGCGGAGGCAGCGGTCCGGTGAAAAGCGGTGGCGCGGGCGCCGGCGGCGGATCGGGGTCCTCGGGATCATCCAGCTCGTCCGGCGGGTCGGCTTCGTCCGGTGGTTCGGGGTCCGGTGGTTCGGGGTCCGGTGGTTCGGGCTCCTCCGGCGACAGCAAGCCGCCCTCGGGCTCTCCGCCGCCGGACCTGAAGGCGTACCAGCTCAAGTACAACAACTCCTGCGTCGGCGCGTGCTCGATGCCGTTCACCGCGAGCTGGACGCCGCTGTCCGAGGCGACCAGGTACGACATCCACTTCACCAACAAGGGCAGCAACTTCACCAAGAAGAACGTCGACACCATCTACTCCACGGGCGGCAGCAGCTACGTCGTCAACGGCCCCTTCTCCGGCGACGAGATCTGCGTCACGGTGCGCGCGGCCAACAAATTCGGCGCTTCCGCCTGGGCGGAGACGTGGTGCGGCACGGTGCCCTACTGAGTCGGCCCGGCCGTTCGGGGGGCGACGGTCCGGTCCGCCCGCTCACGTACTCGCCAGTACGTCTCGCGTGTCCCGTGCGTACCCGGGAGGTGGCGCTCCGGGCGGGATGTCGTGGGACCGATGCGGGGGGCCGCCTTCGCGGACGGCGACGAACGGCCTACGGAAGGCTGTACGCGCCCGGCGCGGCACGGCGGTCCCCGTCTGCGAGCCCCGGCGTCCCGTGGCGCCCGCACCGCTCGGTTCCGGGTACGCCACAAGACGTAGCCGCGAAGGATGGATCGGCGCAGGCCGACCGGTCGGTGCGTCTGCGTGCGGGGCGGCCCCAAGTGGTGGGGAAGTCAAGGGAGTTGGTGGCGGATCATGCGGGGCGGCACCGGTCCGCGGCCCTCCTCCACTGCCAAGGGGATATGCCGGACGCGGGGGAGGGGCCGCCCTCGGGCCGACACCCGCGCGGTCGTCGAGCGGACCGCGCGTGGGGGAGCGCGGGACCGATCCGGCGAAACCGGGGCCGACCGCCGCATCGGCCCTCCGCCCCGGCCGGGCATCGTGGGCCGGTCCCCTGGATCCGTGGCCGGCTCACCGGCCCGGACGCGTACCGCCCTCGTGCGGCTCGTATGGCGCCGTCAACGGGCTGGGCGGGGCCCGTCGTCCCGCGCCCCCGGGCCCGTCGTCTTGTCCGGCGCATGCCGAACGGCAGGAGTGGGCCTGCTGGGCGGCGGGGTCGCGCGGGGCGCATGAACGGGCGCACGGTCCGCTCGCGCGGGCCGCGCGCCGGAGCCCGACCGCCCGGTGGCGCGCCTCCGTTGGGGGCCGGTCCTGGGCATTCTCTTTGGGTTGCCGCGGAATCACCATGAGTGACCAGGCCGAGGCGGGGCATGCATCCCGTGTGCGTGTTCGAGGGAGGAAGGTCGTCACACCGTGCAGGTGGGGGCTATGACAGGGCATCAGGCAGGGTTCGGGTCCGCGGGGGCCGGGCCCGCCCGGACACCTGATGCGCAGCAGGGGGACCAGCGCCTGCTGTGCAGGAGAGTGGGGCACGCGGATCTGACGGCGGTGGCGGAAATACGTCGCGCACTCAGGGAACTTCTGCGCTCCTCGCGGCATTCGCGAGCGGCGGACGTGGCGGAGCTGCTGACCAGTGAGCTGGTCACCAACGCCCTCGTGCACACGGACCGGGGCGCCGTGGTGACGGTGACGGTCGGGGAGGCCGGGCTGCGCGTGGAGGTGCGGGACTTCGTGACCGACCTGCCCACCCCGCGCCGACCGACGTCCGACGACGGGACGCACGGCAGGGGCCTGGTCCTCGTCGAGGCGCTGGCGGACGCGTGGGGCGTGGACGAACACGAACGGGGAAAGATCGTCTGGTTCGAACTGGGCGATGGCGCGCCGCCGAGGTATTAGCCGCCCCGCCCCGACGCCCGGCCCACGCGAGCGGCCGGGACGACGACGACGCGACGACGACGGGTCGATGGCGGGTCGATGGCGGGTCGGCGCGGTCAGCCGAACTGCTGCTCAAGGTCCTTCAGTTTGCGCTCCAGGGAGTCGAGCCGGGGCAACGCCTGGGTGTCGTCCTCGGCGGTGAGGTCCACGGTCCTCGCGGCCGGGGCATCAGGGGTCCCGACGGACTGGAGGGAGGGCCGGCTGCGCTGCGGCAGTTGCCCCGGCTCCGCCTCGGCCGGCTCCGCGACAGCCTTGGGCTGCGCGGAGCCGGGTCCCGGCCCGATCCCCTGGACGCCGACCTGACGGCCGCCCCTGCCGCGCCCCCAGGCCCGGTTCTGCCGGCTGAGCGCCTTGAGGTGCGCCCGGTCCAGCTTCTCCTGATCACGCCTGCGGAGCTTGTTCTCCTCCTTGGCGCGCTTGTCCTCGCGCACCTCGTCGACCGCCTCGTCCAGGGTGCGTACGCCTTCGAGGAGCATCAGCGACCAGGCGCCGAAGGTCTCCCTCGGGGCGCGCAGCCACCGCACGATCCGGATCTGCGGCAACGGCCTCGGCACCAGGCCCTGTTCGCGCAGTGCCGCCCGGCGCGTCTGCTTCAGGGCGCGGTCGAAGAGCACGGCGGCCGAGAGCGACATCCCGGCGAAGAACTGCGGGGCGCCCGCGTGGGCCATGCCGCGCGGCGCGTGCACCCAGTTGAACCAGGCCGCCGCGCCCGCGAACGTCCACACCAGCAGGCGTGAGCCGAGCGCCGCGTCACCGTGGCTCGCCTCGCGCACCGCGAGCACGGAACAGAACATGGCCGCGCCGTCGAGGCCGAAGGGGACCAGGTACTCCCAGCCGTCCGTCAGATTGAGGTTCTGCCGGCCGAAGCCGACCAGACCGTGGAAGGAGAGCGCGGCCGCCACCGCCGCGCAGCAGAACAGGAGCACATAGGAGGCGGTGCCGTACACCGCCTCCTTCCTTCTGCGGCGCTCCTCGCTGCGCTCCCACGAGTCGTCGCCGGTGGCGTTGTCACCGGCGCGCTTGCCGCGAGCGAGCACTACCAGAGCCACGACGACCCCCACGATCATCACGCCGCCCGGAAGCAGCCAGTCAAGCGATATGTCGGTCAGTCGCATGCGGTGTCCCTTGCATCGCGTAGGGCGTATCGGCCGCCATACTGCTCCAGCCGCACGGGGCGGCAGGGGGTTTTCGGGGCAAGAGGACGCCAACGGAGTGCGAGGGCAGCCTGATAGGGGCCATGAGCCCGAACTGCCGTGCGGGGGAGGCGAGTTGTGTTCGGCCGTTGCTCACCCGTACGGGTGGCATGGAGTCAGGAAGCGGCGCTGAGTTTCGCCACGCGGTCGGCGTCGCAGGTGCGCGGGCACGTGACGCAGGTGTCCTCGGGGCGCACGGTGTAGAAGAGGCAGCAGCTCGCCCGGTCGCGGGTCGGCAGCCGGCGCCCGTCGGGCCCGGTCAGGTCGCGAAAGCCCGGGGTGCCCACATACGGCTTCTCGGTGCCGGGCAGCAGCGCGTCGAGCGCCGCCATCGCGCGCGCCTCCTCGCCGAGCAGCGAGCCGACGTACCAGAGCCCTTCGACGATCTCGTCCGTCGCCATGCCCCACAGGGCCCGCTTGCCCCGCCGCATGCGCGGCCCGAACCCGTCGAGCACCGGGCCCAGATGCTCGGCCACCGAGGCCCGCACCGCGCCCCGCAGCGCCTCCTCGTCCGCGACGACCCGGGCGCCGGGAAGGGCGGCCGCCGGATCGTCGGGGAGGCAGGCGAACTCCCGCACCCGCACCGTCATCCGGCCCAGGGCCCGGTGGTGGGCCACGTCGGCGACCGGGATCCGGGGCACCCGGCGGCTCAGGAACCAGGGCACGGTCACCAGCAGGCAGGCCGGCCAGGCGTAGCGGTGGAAGCCGAAGGAGGCGATGACGTCGGGGCGGGCCTGGTGTTGATAGTCCCGCAGGACCTGGGCGTTGTCCCAGGCCAAGAACGTGTCCAGGGCCGCGCCGCCCTCCGCGAGCTGCGCCGCGCCGACCCAGCCCGCGCCTCGCGGCGCCTGTTCCGATCGCGCCAGCTCCCTGATCCTCAGCGAGGGGAACACCTCGGCGAGGCGGGCGTAGGCGTCCGCGACGGGGCTCGGCAGCGGGCGGGGCAGCAAGGTGGAGACGGTCATACGGGACCACCGAATCACGATCGTTAACAGGTAAGCCTTACCTTAGCGGATGTGCGCCATGTTTGACCTCGCGCTTGGTCCGCCTATGGTCTGTGGGGGCAGACGGAGCCGTGGGAGGCCGGGGTGGAGCAGGGCAGAGCGCGCGAGGCGGCCGTGCCGCCGTCCGGGGCACCCCGCGTCCCCGGGCAGGCGAAGGGCCCGGGCGCGCGCGCCGGTGACCCGCGCGGCGAGCACGTCCACGGCGGACCGCCCGCGTCCCGCTCCGTCCACCGCCATTCGGTACGCGGCCAGATCCTGGCCGCCCTGCGCACCGCCCTGGTCGACGGCGAGCTCGCCCCCGGCGAGGTGTACTCGGCGCCCGCGCTCGGCGAACGGTTCGGGGTCTCCGCCACCCCCGTGCGCGAGGCGATGCAGCAGCTCAGCCTCGAGGGCGCCGTCGAGGTCGTGCCGAACCGGGGCTTTCGGGTCACCGAGCGCAGCGCGCGCGAGCTCGCGGAGCTCGCCGAGGTGCGGGCCATGATCGAGGTGCCCGTCATGCTACGGCTGGCCCGCACGGTCCCGGCGCGGCGCTGGGTCGAGCTGCGCCCCCTGGCCGAGGCCACCATCGAGGCGGCGGCCACCGGCGACCGCGCGGGCTACGCCGAACGCGACCGCGCCTTCCACCGGGCGGTCCTCGCGCTCGCGGGCAACGAGCAACTGGTGCAGGTGGCCGACGATCTGCACCGGCGCGCCCAGTGGCCGCTGACCGCCGCGCCGGTGACGCGCCGCGGCGACCTGGTGGCCGACGCGGCCGAACACCAGGCACTCCTGGACGCCCTGTGCGCCCAGAACCTGCCGGTCGTCCAGGCGCTGGTGCGCGAGCACTTCACCGGCTCGGCGCTCTGAGCCCCCGCCGACGGCGCGCCTGACACGGCGTCATTTTGCGGCCTGACGCTTCGTCACCTTGCCGTCTGACCTGGTGTCAGGTCGCCGGCGACGGGGGAGGCACCGCGCCCAGGTGGGTCACTAACCAGGTGGGCACGCCCAGGAGGCGTACGAGACGGGCCGCTTCCGTGCGCAGCCGGGTGGAGACCGGCTCCTCCTCGGTGTCGGCGAGGGAGGCGAGCGCGGGCGCCGTGCCGATGAGGTATCCCAGCTCCTCGCGGATCCGCAGGGATTCGGTGAAACCCTGCCGCGCCTGCGCCAACTCCCCCTCGCGCAGGGCGAGTCCGGCCAGATGGCGCCAGGTGAAGGAGAGCAGCAGCAAGTCGCCGTGGGCGGCGGCGCCCTCGTGGGCGCGGCGGTAGGCGGCGCGGGCGGCCTGCGGCGCGTCGGCCACGTTCTCCGCGAACAGCCCGCGCCGGAAGTCGAGCAGGGGCCGGCCCGGGCCCTCCGGCGCGGTCAGCGCCGCCGCCCGGCCGAACGCCGAGCGCGCCTCGTCCGCCCGGTCGCGCACCCCGAACAGGGTTGAGGCGTAAGCGAGATAGCCGCGTTCGCAGGCGGCGGCGCCGCGCTCCTCGTCGCTGCGGGCGACGGCCTCGGCGCCGCGCAGCGCCTCGTCGGCCTCCGCCCAGCCCGACTCGGTGTACACACACCGCTCGGTCAGCAGGGCGGTGCGCTGGAGCGCGCCCGCCGGGGCCGTGGCGTGGGGTTCGAGCAGCGCGGCCGCGTCCGTCCAGCAGCCGCGCGAGCGCAGCCGCCACACCGCGGTCTGGAGCGGATCCCCGTCATGAGCAGTCGTTCCGGAACCAGACATGGCGGTGTGCGCCACGTTGCCCTCCCCGAGCGCGCCATCGAGCCGATGAGTCGATGCCGCATCTCAGCATGGAATGGCGCGCCGGGCCAAGGGGGGTGCGTGAATGAGTTCACAAACGTCCCGGAGTGGCCGGAGCCGACCGTCAGCTCATCCGCAACGCCAGGAAGAAGTCCAGCTTGTCCTCCAGACGCGACAGGTCACGGGCCGTCAACTGCTCGATCCTGCCCACCCGGTAGCGCAATGTGTTGACGTGCAGATGCAGCCGCGTCGCACACCGCGTCCACGACCCGTCGCAGTCCAGGAAGGCCTCCAGGGTCGGGATCAGCTCGGCGCGGTGGCGCCGGTCGTAGTCGCGCAGCGGGTCGAGCAGGCGCGCGGTGAAGGCGCGCCGCACGTCGTCCGGTACGAACGGCAGCAGCAGCACGTGCGAGGCCAGCTCGTGGTGGCCGGCCGCGCACACCCGGCCCGGGCGGGCCGCGGCGACCCGGCGTGCGTGCCGGGCCTCCTCCAGGGCGCCGCGCAGCCCCTCGGCGGAGTGCACGGCGGCGCTGACGCCCAGGGTCAGGCGGCCGTCGTCGGCGAGGCCGGCGGCGAGCGGCGCGCGCACCGCGTTCAGCAGCACGTCGGCGTGCAGGCCGCCCTCGGCGCTCTCGCCGGTGACCGGGGGCAGCGGGACGAGCGCGATCGCCTCGTCGCCCGCGTGGGCCACGGCGATCCGGTCAAGGGACTCGGGTCCCACGACGGCGGGGTCGACCAGGATCTCCTCAAGGAGCGACTGGGCGACCGGGCCCCCCGCGATCTCCGCGCCCGCGTCGCGCTCCCAGTCCACCCGGGCCACCACGACCTGCCAGTGCGGGGCCGAGCCGAGGCCGGGCAGCAGCACGGGGGCGGCGACCCGCAGCCGGGCGGCGATCTCGGCCGGCGCGGCGCCGGTCTGCACCAGCTCAAGGACCTCCTGGGCCAGGCGGCGGCGGACCGCGCGCGCCGCGTCGCGCCGGTCGCGCTCGACGGCGATCAGCTGGGTGACGCCCTGGAGGAGGTCGAGCCGGGCGGCCGGCCAGTCGCTCGCGTCGGCCTCGACGGCGAGCAGCCAGTCCGAAAGCACGCTCTCGCGCACGTCCCGGGAGGCGGGGGCGGCTCCCCGGGCGTTGTTGCGGATCGGGAAGAGCGAGTAGGTCACCCCGTCGATGGCGGCCCGGTGCGGGCCCCGGCGGCCGGTGCGGCTGGCGCCCAGGTGCTCCGCGGCCAGCGCGGCGCCGAGCGCGGGGGCCAGCGGGTCGCCGACGCCCGCGATCTGGCGGCCGGTGGGAGAAAGCACCCAGGCCCGCAGATCGAGGTCGGAGCCGAGCAGATCGAGGACCACCTCGGGGCCGCCGCCGGCCGGGCCCGAGGTCATCAGCCTGCGGTGGCGGTCCACCACGGCCGCCAGGTCGCCGGCGCGCTCGCCGGACACCTGGCGTACGACATGCTCGGTGATGGTTGCGAACGCGACCGACTCATGGACCGCGAAGAGCGGCAGCCGATGGCGAGAACAAGCCAACACAAGATCATCGGGAATGGCTCCGAGTTCGGCCTCGCCGGCCGCGAGGCCCGCCACGCCCGCGCCCGCGAGGATGCGTACGAATGGCTCGGAATCTTCGGCGTCGCGTCGCCAGGCGAGACCGGTCAGAACCAGCTCGCCGCCCGTCAGGTAGCGACTGGGATCCCGCAGGTCCGTGGTCATGACCCCCCGCACCGTGCGGTCCAGCTCGTCCTCGCCGCCGAGCAGCCGCAGCCCCAGCGCGTCGGTTTCCAGAAGTGCGCGCAGCCGCATCGCGTGTCGCCGCCGATCTGTCTTGATGTTGCCGTTGGAAAGCGGTGAGGTAACGGAACACCGCCTTTCATACGAATCTACAAGACGTGAGCGGAGACCAGCCAACTCCTTCATGGTTTCAGTGACTGCACCCCGGCGCCGCGCGGCTTGTGTACTGAGCCCACACCGCGTTAACAGCACATGAACGACTGAGATGTCGAGGGCCTGCCGTCACCGGGACCCGCGCGAATGACCCCGATTTGAGAAGAAGAGAGCCACTCATGGACTTCCTTCGCCCCGCCAGCTGGGAGGAGGCGCTCGCCGCCAAGGCAGAGCACCCCACCGCTGTGCCCATTGCGGGTGGCACCGACGTGATGGTCGAGATCAACTTTGACCACCGCCGGCCCGAGTACCTTCTGGACCTGAACCGCATCGGCGAGCTGGCCCAGTGGGAGACCGGTGAGGAGAGCGTCCGGCTCGGCCCCTCCGTCCCGTACACGAAGATCATGGAGAACCTGCGGGCGGAGCTGCCGGGCCTCGCCCTCGCCTCGCACACGGTCGCCTCCCCGCAGATCCGCAACCGGGGCGGCGTCGGCGGCAACCTCGGCTGTGCCTCGCCGGCCGGTGACGCCCACCCCGCGCTGCTGTCCTCCGGCGCCGACGTCGAGGTCGAGTCGCAGGCGCGCGGCGTCCGGCTCATCCCCATCGACGAGTTCTACAAGGGCGTCAAGCGCAACGCCCTGGAGGCGGACGAGCTGATCAAGGCCGTCCACATCCCCAGGGCGGACGGCCCCCAGCAGTTCTCCAAGGTCGGCACCCGCAACGCCATGGTCATCGCGGTCTGCGCCTTCGGGCTCGCGCTGCACCCCCAGACGCGCACGGTCCGCACCGGCATCGGCTCGGCGGCCCCGACCCCCATTCGGGCGAAGGCGGCCGAGGAATTCCTGAACGCGGCGCTCGAAGAGGGCGGGTTCTGGGAGAGCGGAAAGATCATCACCCCCTCGATCGCCAAGCAGTTCGCCCAGCTCGCCTCGGGCGCCTGCAACCCGATCGACGACGTCCGGGGCACGGCGAACTACCGCCGTCACGCCGTCGGTGTCATGGCCCGTCGCACGCTGACGTGGACCTGGGAGTCGTACCGCGGCAACGGCCGCACCCTTGAAGGAGCTGCATGACCATGCGCGTCAATTTCACGGTCAATGGCCGTAAGCAGGAGGCCGACGACGTGTGGGAGGGCGAGAGCCTTCTGTACGTCCTGCGCGAGCGCATGGGGCTTCCCGGTTCGAAGAACGCCTGCGAGCAGGGCGAGTGCGGCTCCTGCACGGTGCGCCTGGACGGCGTGCCGGTGTGTTCCTGTCTGGTCGCGGCCGGCCAGGTCGAGGGCCGCGAGGTCGTCACCGTGGAAGGGCTGGCCGACTACGCCGCCCACCGCACCGACGCCCACCCCGGCGGCGGCTGCGCCTCCGGCGCCTGCGGCACCTCCATCGACGCCGCCAAGCAGTGGCAGGCCAAGCCCCAGGACGGCCGGACCGGAGAGGCGGGCACGCTCTCCCCGATCCAGCAGGCCTTCATCGACGCCGGCGCCGTGCAGTGCGGTTTCTGCACCCCCGGTCTCCTGGTGGCCGCCGACGAGCTCCTGGAGCGCAACGCCGAGCCGTCCGACGCGGACATCCGCGAAGCGCTCTCGGGCAACCTGTGCCGCTGCACCGGCTACGAGAAGATCCTGGACGCGGTCCGTCTGGCCGCGGTCCGTCAGGGAGAGGCGGTCTGATCATGGCTGGTACCACCACGGGCATCCCGAGGAACGTCACCCAGGGCGCGACCAAGGGCGGCATCGGTGAATCCACGCTGCGCCCCGACGGCACGCTGAAGGTCACCGGCGAGTTCGCCTACTCCTCGGACATGTGGCACGAGGACATGCTGTGGGGCCAGGCCCTGCGGTCCACCGTCGCGCACGCCGAGATCGTGTCCATCGACACCTCCGAGGCGCTGGCGATGGACGGCGTGTACGCCGTCCTGACCCACGAGGACCTGCCGGCCGCCAAGAACTACGGCATGGAGTTCCAGGACACCCCTGTCCTCGCCTACGGCAAGGTGCGCCACCACGGCGAGCCGGTGGCCCTCGTGGCCGCCGACCACCCGGAGACCGCGCGCCGCGCCGCCGCCAAGATCAAGATCGAGTACCGCGAGCTGCCGCTCATCACCGACGAGGCCTCGGCGACCGCCCCGGACGCGATCCTGGTCCACGAGAACCGGAACGACCACCACGCGGGCCACGTCCCGCACCCCAACATCGTCCACCGCCAGCCGATCATCCGCGGCAACGCCGCCGAGGCGGCCAGGCGCGCCGACGTCATCGTCAAGGGCGAGTACACCTTCGGCATGCAGGACCAGGCCTTCCTCGGCCCGGAGTCCGGCCTCGCGGTGCCCGCAGAGGACGGCGGCATCGACCTGTACGTCGCCACCCAGTGGCTGCACTCCGACCTCAAGCAGATCGCCCCCTGCCTCGGCCTGCCCGAGGAGAAGGTGCGCATGACGATGGCCGGCGTCGGCGGCGCGTTCGGCGGCCGCGAGGACATCTCGATGCAGATCCTCGCCTCGGTGCTCGCCCTGCGCACCAACAAGCCGGTCAAGATGGTCTACAACCGGTACGAGTCCTTCTTCGGCCACGTCCACCGCCACCCCGCGAAGCTCTACTACGAGCACGGGGCCACCAAGGACGGCAAGATCACGCACATGAAGTGCAAGATCGTGCTCGACGGCGGCGCCTACGCCTCGTCCACGGCCTCGGTCGTCGGCAACGCCTCGTCCCTTTCGGTCGGTCCCTATGTCATCGACGACGTGGACATCGAGGCGATCGGCCTCTACAGCAACAACCCGCCCTGCGGCGCCATGCGCGGCTTCGGCGCGGTCCAGGCCTGTTTCGCCTACGAGGCCCAGATGGACAAGCTCGCGGCGAAGCTGGGCATGGACCCGGTGGAGTTCCGCCAGCTCAACGCCATGGAGCAGGGCACCATCATGCCGACGGGCCAGCGGGTCGACTCGCCCGCCCCCGTCGCCGAACTGCTGCGCCGCGTCAAGGCCCGTCCGATGCCGCCCGAGCAGCAGTGGCTCGCGGCCGGCGAGCAGGCCGACGTCCGCGCGCTGCCCGGCGGCCTGTCCAACACCACGCACGGCGAGGGCGTCGTACGCGGTGTCGGCTACGCGGTCGGCATCAAGAACGTCGGCTTCTCCGAGGGTTTCGACGACTACTCGACCGCCAGGATCCGCATGGAGGTCATCAACGGCGAGGCCGTCGCGACCGTCCACACCGCCATGGCGGAGGTCGGCCAGGGCGGCGTCACCATCCACGCCCAGATCGCCCGGACCGAGCTCGGCGTCACGCAGGTCACCATCCACCCCGCCAACACCCAGGTGGGATCGGCCGGTTCGACCTCCGCGGGCCGCCAGACGTACATGACCGGCGGCGCCATCAAGAACTCCTGCGAGATCGTCCGCGAGAAGGTCCTGGAGATCGGCCGGCGCAAGTTCGGCTCCTACCACCCGGCGTGGGCCAACGCCGAACTCCTGCTGGAGGGTGGCAAGGTCGTCACCGACGGCGGCGAAGTCCTCACCACCCTCGTGGAGGTCCTTGAGGACGAGGTCGTGGAGGTGGAGGAGGAGTGGCGCCACCGCCCCACCGAGGCCTTCGACCTCGTCACCGGTCAGGGCAACGGCCATGTGCAGTACGCCTTCGCCGCGCACCGCGCGGTGGTGGAGGTCGACACGGAGCTCGGTCTGGTCAAGGTGGTCGAGCTGGCCTGCGCCCAGGACGTCGGCAAGGCGGTCAACCCGCTCTCCGTCGTCGGCCAGATCCAGGGCGGCACCACCCAGGGCCTGGGCATCGCGGTGATGGAAGAGATCATCGTCGACCCGAAGACCGCGAAGGTGCGCAACCCCTCCTTCACGGACTACCTGCTCCCCACCATCCTCGACACGCCGACCATCCCGGTCGACTACCTCGAACTCGCCGACCCGAACGCGCCGTACGGCGTGCGCGGCATCGGTGAGGCGCCGACCCTGTCGTCCACCCCGGCCGTCCTCGCGGCGATCCGGAACGCGACGGGCCTTGAGCTCACCAAGACCCCGGTCCGCCCCGAGCACCTGACGGGCACCGGAGCCTGACCCCCTGGGGGAGCGGGTGAAAGAGATGTCCTCCCCGGGGGTCACATCCCCGGCCCGCTCCTCCTCACAAGCCCTCCGGGCGGTGCGTGCCTCCCAGGAACGTCACACTTCCGACGCCCGCGCCGCCCGGAGTCACACCAGCAACGCCCGTAGTCAGCTGCCCTGCGGTACCGACGCGGTACCCCGGCAGGAGCAGTAACCGTTCGTCTCGGGCCGTCCCCCGGGTCGTGCAGCCCACGCACCATCCCAAATCCCGCAGCTTGTCTGACCTGAGGATTCAAGTCTTATGCGGGTGCCCCTGTGAACCTTGGGAGTAGGCACCATGACCCAGCAGTCCCTGGAGCCGAAGACCACCGCCGAGGACGCGGGCTCCGGCTCCCGTCCGCCCGCCGGCAGGTCCTGGCTCGACCGGTACTTCCACATATCCGACAGAGGATCGACGCTCGCGCAGGAGGTGCGCGGCGGCATCACCACCTTCATGGCGATGTGTTACATCCTCCTGCTCAACCCGTTGATCCTCTCGACGCCCGATGTCGACAAGCACACCCTGGGCCACGCGGGACTGGTGACCGCCACCGCGCTCGCGGCCGCGGTCAGCACGCTGCTGATGGGCTTCATCGGCAAGGTCCCGCTCGCGCTCGCCGCGGGTCTGAACGTCTCCGCCGCCCTGACCACCCAGGTGGTCCCGAACATGACCTGGCCGCAGGCCATGGGCATGTGCGTCCTGTACGGCGCCGTCATCATGCTCCTGGTCGTCACCGGCCTCCGCGAGATGATCATGAACGCCATTCCGCTGGCGCTCAAGCACGCGATCACCATGGGCATCGGCATGTTCGTCGCCCTGCTGGGCCTGGTGAAGGCCGGATTCGTCGGCAAGGGCCCCGAACACGGTCCGCCGGTCACCCTCGGCGTGACCGGTCAGCTCGTGGGCTGGCCCGTCTTCTTCTTCGCGATCACCCTGCTCCTGATCTTCGCGCTCCAGGCCCGCAAGGTGCCCGGCGCGATCCTGATCGGCATCGTCACCGGCAGCGTCCTGTCCTTCGTGGTCACCAAGGTGGCGGGCCTGACCGACGCGGACTGGGGCGGCACCGCCCCCGACCTCAAGGGCAGCGCGGTCTCCTCGCCCGACTTCGGACTCTTCGGCCACGTCGAGTTCGGCGGCTGGGGCTCCATCGGCGCCATCAGCGTCACGATGATCGTCTTCACCCTGGTGCTCGCCGGCTTCTTCGACGCGATGGCCACCATCATCGGCGTCGGCCAGGAGGCCAAGCTCGCCGACGAGCAGGGCCGCATGCCGGGCCTGTCCAAGGCGCTGTTCATCGACGGCGCGGGCGGTGCGATCGGCGGCGTCGCCGGCGCCTCCGGCCAGACCGTGTTCATCGAGTCCGCGTCCGGCGCCGGTGAGGGCGCCCGTACCGGCCTCTCCTCTGTCGTCACCGGCCTCTTCTTCGCGGCCTGCCTCTTCTTCACCCCGGTCACCCAGCTCGTTCCCGCCCAGGTCGCCTCCGCGGCCCTCGTGGTCATCGGCTCGATGATGATGAGCGCCGCCAAACACGTGGACTGGAGCGACCGGTCGGTCTCCATCCCGGTGTTCCTCACCGTGGTCCTGATGCCGTTCACGTACAACATCACCGCCGGCGTCGGCGCGGGTGTCATCGCCTACACCGTGATCAAGGCGGCGCAGGGCAAGTGGCGGGAGATCGGCGGGTTCATGTGGGCCCTGACGGCCGTCTTCACCCTCTACTTCGCCCTCCATCCCATCGAGAACTGGCTCGGCGTCAAGTAGCGGCCGCGCCGCTGACGCCCTCCATACGTTGCTTAAGGAGACCGAACATGCTGGACATCGCCGAAGAGCTCAACCGGTGGGTCGAGCAGGGACGCGAGTTCGCCGTGGCCACCGTGGTGGCCGTCGGCGGCAGCGCGCCCCGGCAGCCGGGCGCGGCCCTCGCCGTCGACAGCGAGGGCACGGCGATCGGCTCGGTCTCCGGCGGATGTGTGGAGGGCGCCGTCTACGAACTCTGCCAGCAGGCGCTCGACGACGGCGAGACCGTGCTCGAACGCTTCGGATACAGCGACGATGACGCCTTCGCGGTCGGCCTGACCTGCGGCGGCGTCATCGACATCCTCATCACCCCGGTCCGGACGGACGCCCCGGGGCGCCCGGTGTTCGCGGCCGCGCTCGCCGCCGCCGCGCGGGGCGAGTCCGCCGCCGTCGCCCGGATCACCGACGGTCCCGCCGAACTCATGGGCCGCGCCCTGCTCGTCCGCCCGGACGGCCGCTACGAGGGCGCCCTCGGCGGACACCCCGAACTGGACCGCGCCGTCGCCGACGAGGCCGCCGCCCTCCTGGACGCCGGCCGCACCGCCACCCTCTCGCTCGGCGCGGACGGCCGCCTGTGCGGTCAGCCGCTCACCGTTCTGGTCGAATCGAGCGTCCCGGCCCCCCGGATGATCGTCTTCGGCGCCATCGACTTCGCCGCCGCCCTGGTCAGGGTGGGCAAATTCCTCAACTACCACGTCACCGTGTGCGACGCCCGGCCCGTCTTCGCGACGAAGGCCCGCTTCCCCGAGGCGGACGAGATCGTCGTGGAGTGGCCGCACACCTACCTCCAGCGCACGGACACCGACGCGCGCACCGTGCTGTGCGTCCTCACGCACGACGCCAAGTTCGACATCCCGCTCCTTGAGAGCGCGCTGAGGCTGCCGGTCGCCTACGTCGGCGCGATGGGCTCGCGCCGCACCCACCTGGACCGCAACAAGAGGCTGCGCGAGGCGGGCGTCACCGAGCTCGAACTCAACCGGCTGCGCTCCCCGATCGGCCTCGACCTCGGCGCCCGTACGCCCGAGGAGACGGCCCTCTCCATCGCCGCGGAGATCGTCGCGAACCGGCGCGGCGGCACCGGGGCCGCACTGACCGGCGCCCACACCCCGATCCACCACGACCCCTCGACCACCCCGGACCGCCACATCGGCTCGGTCGCCTGAACCGGGGCCCGCACGCACCCCGGGGTGACGGGGTCAGCCGTCGCGGGTCAGTTCGTCGCCCAGTTCCGTACGGGCATACAGCACCACCCGCCCCGCCCGCGCGCGACTGACGAGGCCCGTGCGGTGCAGGACCGCGAGATGGTGGGAGACCGCGCTCGCCGTGACCCCCAGACGCCGCGCGAGCCCGGTCGTCGACGCGGGGCCCGAGAGCGCGGTCAGCAGCGCGGACTTCGGGCCGCCCACCAGCGCGGCCAGCGCGCCCGCCGGCCGGGGAGGCCGGGTCTCCCACAGCGTGGCCACCCCTCGCGCCGGGTAGGCGATCGTGGGCCGCTCGTCCGCGCCGACCGGGCTGATCGTGTGGTGCGCGAACAGCGTCGGTACGAGCCAGAAACCGCGCCCGTCGACGCCCGCCGCCATGTGCAGGTCCCGGTGCACGAACAGGGTCAGCCGCCCGTTGTCCCACGTGGCCGACGGGTCGAGCGAGGTGAGCAGCGCCGCCGCGCCGTCCCGGGCGAGCAGTTGCGCCCGGTGCACCATGTCCGCCTCCAGGACCGCTCGCATCCGCGACCAGTGCGGCGCGATCGCCAGCTCCCAGTACGCCTCCACCACATCCGCGACGGCCGCCGTCAACTTCCTTGGATCGGTTGCCAGTTGGGACAGCCGGGGCGGCAGCGGACGGTTCGCGTACGCGGCCCGTACATCGGCGAGCGCCTTGTCCGGGGCGGTGGCGCGCAGGCGGCGCAGCTCGTCCGCGACGTCCGGCAGCGGCGAGTCGGGGCGCGGCGTGATGAAGTCGGGGATCCAGCCGCTGCCCTCCACGGTGAGTTCGCCGAGCAGTCCCGTGTCCGGGCCGCCTTCGCGCGCCAGCGCCTCACGGGTACGCCGGATCCACGGAAGGTGCAGCGCGTACGCGTCCGGCCGGCGCAGCGCCCACAGGCTTGTCGCGGTCTCCAGCAGCGGTGAGCAGGCGAAACGCATGTCGGCGAGATCGTCGACGCCGAGGATGTAGCTGAGCATTGAGGCAGAGCCTAAATCTCTGTGCCCCGCCCGTACAACGCAGTTGAGTGGAGGCCATGTCCTCCACCCCCACGCGGGCGGCAGCACTGCTGCCGTCTCGCGGTCCGCTGCGCGCCTACGCCGTCACCACCCTCATCGACTGGATCGGCAACGGCCTCTTCCACACCGGCGCCATCATCTACTTCACCCGGGTCGTCGGGCTCGGCGCGGCCCAGGTCGGACTCGGGCTCACGGTGGCCGCGCTGCTCGGCCCCGCCATGTCCGTCCCGGCCGGCCGGCTCGGCGACCGGCTCGGCCACCGCCGGATATACCTGGCGACGATCCTCGTCCGCGCGGTGGCCTTCGCCGGGTATCTCGCGGTCGGCTCCTTCGCTGGCTTCCTCGCGGTGGTGTGCCTGATCTCCCTGGCCGAGAGCGCTTCCAGACCGGTCAAGAACGCCTACCTCGCCCAGCTGGCCGATCCCACGGCGCTGGTCGCGGCCAGCGCGTACAGCAGGGTCATGCTCAACATCGGCTTCTCGCTCGGCAGCCTCAGTGCGGGCGCGGTGCTCGCCCTCGACTCCCGCGCCGGATACGCGGCGCTGGTCATCGGCAACTGCCTCTCCTACGTGCTCGTCGCGGGGATCGTGCTGCGCATGCCCGAGGGGAACAGGACCGGGGCAGCCGCGACCGTACCCGGACCCAAGCGGCGCGGCGCCCTGCGCGACGGGCGCTTCCTGCTCCTGGCCGTGCTCTCCGGGCTCCTCTACGTCAACGCCGAAGTCGTCACCATCGGTCTGCCGCTGTGGATTTCGCAGCGCACCGAGGCGCCCCGCTGGTCGATCGCCGCGCTCATGCTCCTCAACACCGCGCTCGCGATCCTGCTCCAGGTGCGCGCGGCGCGCGGCAGCGACACCGTGCCCGGGGCCGCGGTGGCCGGCCGGCGCGCGGGGGTGGTGCTGCTCGCCGCCTGCGCCGTGACGGCGACGACGGCCGGGCTCCCGGGCGCGTGGGGGGTCGCGGTGCTCGCCGTCGGCGTGGCTCTGCTCACTGCGGGCGAGCTGCTGGCGTCGGCCTCCGGCTGGGGCATCTCGTACGGGCTCGCCGCGGTGGAGCGTCAGGGTGAGTACCTGGGTGCCTGGGGCCTCGCCTCCGACCTGGCCCGTGCGGGCGGGCCGCTGCTCGTCGCGGTCCTGGTCACACACGGCGGCGGCGCGGGCTGGTTGGCGCTGGGCGCCCTGTTCCTGACGGCGGGCACGGTCACGGTGCCGGTGGCGACCCGGACGCCCCGGGCGCCGCGCCCGGCGGTGACGCGGAAGATGGCCCGCTGAGCCGCGAAGCCGGGCCCGAGCCGCGCCCCGTGCGGCGGCCCACCCCGGCCGAGGCGACCTGGCGCC
This sequence comes from Streptomyces sp. NPDC006711, assembly GCF_042869775.1. Lineage (NCBI taxonomy): Bacteria > Bacillati > Actinomycetota > Actinomycetes > Kitasatosporales > Streptomycetaceae > Streptomyces > Streptomyces sp. NPDC006711. Next base: position 824,237 of record NZ_JBIAGO010000002.1, on the reverse strand, counting down.
CTCCGAGCGGCCGCACTTCCCGGCGGCCCGCCACCTCCGAGCGGCGGCGCTGCCGAGCGGCCCGCCTCCTCCCAGCGCCCGCGTCCTCCGAGTAGTCCGCGTCCTCCCGGCGCCCACGCTTTCGACCGGCCCGCCTCCTCCCAGCGCCCGCGCCCTCCCAGCGGCCCGCCTCCTCCCACCGCCCGCACCCCCGAGCGGCCCGGGCCCCCGCACCCCGCCAACCACGCGGAGGCCGTCCCGCCCCCACCCCACCCCGCTCCGGCCGGTATGGGAGTGACGCCCCGTTATGGGCGGGTTAGGGTCGCGGCATGAGTGAGCTGGAGTTCCGCGACGTGCCCGAGTCCGACGTCGATCGTGCCCTGGAGCTCTGGTGGCTCGTCTATCACGACCGTCCCGCCGAGCCGGCCAAGCGTGCCTACCACCGCGCGATGGTGCTGCGCTGCGACCGCGTCGGCGCCTACGACGGCGACGCGCTCGTCGGGTTTCTCGTCGCGCACCGCTTCACCCTGTCCGTGCCCGGCGGTGAACTCCCGTGCCCGGGGCTCACGTTCGTGTCCGTCGCGCCCACCCACCGCCGGCGCGGCGTGCTCTCCGGGATGATCGCCGAGGTGTTCCGGCGCTGCGCGGAACACGGCCGCCCCATCGCCGCCCTGTGGGCGACCGAGGCCGCGATCTACGGCCGCTTCGGCTTCGGCGCGGGCACCTACGGCACCTCCGTCGAGATCGACTCGACCCGCCCGCTCGCCCTGCGCCTCGACCCCGACCCGCGCGCCCTGCGCCTGATCGACCCCGAGGACGCGCCCGCCGAACTCGGCCCCTGCTACGAGGCGACCCGCGCCCGCCGTGCCGGGCGCGTCGCTCGGGACGCCGAGCGCTGGCGCGGCGAGTGGCTGCCCGAGACCGACGAGGACGACGGCGAACTCGGCCCGCCCCGCGTCGTCGGCCTCGGCGCCACCGGCGAACCACTGGCCGGGTACGCCGTCTACCGCACCCGGCGCGAGGACGACCCCGCCAAGCCCGGCACCGTCCAGGTCGCCGAGCTGGTGGCCGACACCCCGGCGGGCGAGGCCGCGCTGTGGAACTATCTGGCCGGCATCGACCTCACCGGCACCGTCCGCGCCTGGGGTCTCGCGCCCGACGACCCGCTGCTCCTGTTCGCCACCGACCGGGACCAGGTCAGGGCCGTCACCCAGTTCCCGGCGCTGTGGATCCGCCTGGTGGACGTCCGGGCCGCGCTCACCGCGCGGTCCTGGGCCACCGAGGTCTTCCTCACGATCGACGTGCGCGACGACCGGATCCCGGCCAACTCCGGCCGCTTCCGCCTGGCCGCCTCCCCGCACGGCTGCGCCTACGAGCCGACCCCGGCCGCGCCTGACCTGGCCTTCGACGTGCGTGACCTGGCCGCCTGTTACCTCGGCGGCACCGAGGTCCGCCGTCTGGTCATGGCGGGCCTGGTCGCCGAGTACACCCCGGGCGCGGCCGAGGCCCTGGACGCGGCGCTGCGTACGGGTGAACTGCCGCACACCGTCGACGAGTTCTGACCGCCGGCCCGTCCCGAGGACGCCGCACGCCGGCAGCCGGCGCGTGACGGGCCCGGCCCGCCCGGGGCCTCGCCGCCCGGCGTGACATGCCTCTCGTGTCCTGCCGCGCGAGGGCCAAGGCGAAGGTCCCGCCGCGAACCGCCTGCTCACCAAGGGAACCGGAAGCGCCCTTGGCGGGGTCTTTGCCTGCGCGTTGGGGACCAAGGTCCCGGCGCGCGGCGCGCGCACCACGCCCCTCGGGTCACTGAGGACGCGTCAACCTCTCCGGTCGCCCAGGTGGTTGCGGAGAATGGGGTATTTTCCGTCCCTGCCCGGTCGGAGAATTCACATTTCGGGATTCGGGCGCGATCGTGCGATCGTGGCCGACTGGTGAAGCTCCGCTGCCGTACCGGCACGTACCGAGGGGATGGGGAATCCATGGCGCGACTGACCGCCCACACACGCCGCATCGTGATGGCCGCAGCGGCGGCCCTGGTCACGACGGGCGGCGTGGCCGCCGCGGTGTTCCTCGGCAGTGACACATCCGCCAGCGGCCCCGGCCCCGTCCTCGCGCACGCCTCGGCCACCCACGCATCGGACGACAAGCCGGTCGCCCGCCCGGCGCCCTCGGGGCCCGGCGGCAGCGACAGCGCCCCGGACGGCTCGGACGGTTCGGGCGACGCGACCGGCCCCGCCGCGCCGCCCGGCGCCGACGGCATATCGGAGACGATCGACCACGCCACCGAGAGCGGCGGCAAGTCCGTCTCGATCACCATCGACGACGGGCCGAGCCCGGTCTGGACGCCGAAGATCCTCGCGGTGCTCAAGCAGTACGACGTGAAGGCCACGTTCTGCATGATCGGCCCGCAGGCCAAGGCCAACCCCGCCCTCGTCAAGCAGATCGTCGCGGACGGCCACCGGCTGTGCGACCACACGGTCAGCCACGACGAGGCCATGAACAAGAAGCCCCTCGCCTACCAGAGCTCCGAGGTCCTTGACGCCCAGAAGATGATCGAGGAGGCCGCCGGCGGGGCCAAGGTGCGGTACTTCCGCGCGCCGGGCGGCGCCTTCACGCCGGACAACCGCCGCATCGCCGCGAGCCACGGGATGCGTCCGCTCGGCTGGAACGTCGACACCAAGGACTGGAAGCAGCCCGGCACCGCGACCATCGTCAACACGGTCAAGCAGCAGCTCAAGAACGGCCCGATCGTGCTCTTCCACGACGGCGGCGGCGCCCGCGCCCAGACGGTGGACGCCCTCAAGGACGTCCTGCCCTGGCTGGCGCAGCAGGGCTACACGTTCAGCTTCCCCGCCGTCTGAGCCGGCCGGCCCCTCAGGGCATCGTCGCCCACAGCGCGCAGTGGTGTCCGGGCCCCGGCCGCACCGGCCCCGTACGGCCGGGAGCCAGGCTCTGCACGGCCGCGCGCGACCAGTGCGGCGCGCCGCCCCCGTTGGGGTCGCCGGAGCGGGCGAACCGCGTCCAGTACCCGATCATGGTCGCGGCGAGCCGGTGCTGACGCTCCGTCAACTCCCGTGGTGTGCCGCCCAGATCGAACAGATACGGCAGCTCCGTGGTGTGGGTGGCCCCCAGTGGGAACGGCGGGGGAGCGGGGGTGGGCCGGGGCGCGTCGGGGTCGGCGAACTCGTAGCGCCAAACCCGCTGATGGGCGGCAAGGAGCGCCCCGGTCCGCAGCGTGGGACAGGCGTAGTCGGCGTCACCGATGAGCGCGCCGAACACCGGGCCGCCCTCCGCGCCGCGCAGCGGATAGGCGCGCACCACCTCGGACGTTCGCGCCGGGTCGGGCCCGAAGTCCCGTACGACATCCGGCCAGGTCGCCGGGGTCACCGCGACCCCGGCCGCCATGATCCCGGCCGCCCAGACCGTGCCCTCGTCGTGGTTGGCGCCGATCAGGACGTCCACCCGCGCCGCCCGCCCGGAGGCGACCGCGTCCGCCGGGTCGCGCGGCAGCGGAGCGGTGCCGTACTCGGGCTCCTGATCGGCGCCCTGCGCGGCGAGCAGCTTGGGCACCGGAACGCGCCGCAGGCAGCCGAGCTCATCGGCCGCCTGCCCGCAGCCCACCGCGGCCGTCAGCTTCGTCCCGGCCGCCTCCGCCGCCGATGGGGCCAGTGCGAACGGGGCGAAGGGGCGCGCGGGGCCGCCCGCGCAGGGGCCGCTCTCAATGATCGCCCGCTGGAACAGACCCGCCGCCGAGGGGGAGGCCAGCTGCGCGCAGACGCCGTACCCTCCGGCGGACTCACCGGCCAGCGTCACCCGGGTGGGATCGCCGCCGAACGCCCCGATGTCGTCCCGTACGTACCGCAGCGCCGCCTGCTGGTCGGCGAGGCCGAAGGTGCCGGAGCCGGGCAGTCTCGCGCGCGCGAGGAAACCGAGCGCGCCCAGGCGGTAGTTGACGCTCACCACGACCACGTCGCCGCCGACCGCCATGCGGTGCGCGTCGTAGGAGCTGCCGGCGCCGCTGGTGAAACCGCCGCCGTGCAGCCACACGATCACGGGCTTCGGGCGGCCGGGCGTGGCGTCCGAGGGGGCGGTGACGTTCAGATACAGACAGCCCTCGTCCGTGCTGCCGCTGGGCACCTCGCCGGCCGGCTGGGGACAGGCGGACGCGGGCCGGCGCGCGTCGCGGATCCCCGGCCACGCGGCGGGCGGCCGGGGCGCGGCCCAGCGCAGTGCGCCGACGGGCGCGGCGGCGTACGGGACGCCCTCGAAGACCCGGTAGTCCTCGTGCGCCGAGCCGCGCAGGGCTCCCGCGCGGGTGTGCGCCACGGGCGCCACGGCAGCCGCGGGCTCGGGGGCCGCCGGGGCCGGCGCGGGCAGAAGCAGGGCGAGAGCGCCCGCGAGCGCCGCCGCGACGGCGCGCACGTCAGCCACCGCCCATGCCGCCCTGGGCGGCGACCAGCGTGGTCCCAAGGCCCCGCACGGCGGCGCCGAGCGAGGGAGCGACGGCGTCGAACGTGCCGGTCAGCGCCTCGACGCGGTCCTTGTGGGCCCGGGCGTCCGCGCGCGGCACGAGGTGGCGCACCTTGCCCGCGACGGCGAGTGCGAGGAGCACCGCCTCGTCGGACCCGACCGCTCCGCCGTCCCGCAGCCGAGCCCTGAGGCCGTCCTGGAACGCGCGCACCCCCGCCGCGTCCCGCACGCTCACCTCGCGCCGTGCGGGGCGCGCGAACGCGGACCGCTCGCGGACGGTGAGCGCGCCGAGCTCCGCGAGCCGGTCCTCCACCGCGCCCAGCGTCTCCTCGCGGTCGGCGCGCACCCACGCCTTCCAGGTACGGCGGCGCCCCCGGAGGGCGCCCAGCACGTGATCGAGGACAGGGTCATCCGTCGCGCCGGGACCGGGGACGGTCACCTCGCCCGCCGCGTCGGCGACGCGGCCCGTGCGGGCCAGTTCCGTCAGGACCGCCACGCGCAGCAGGAAACCGGTCCGGGTGCGGTCGTACACGGCGCCGGCGTCGGTGTCGTAGGCCGCGAGATACATCCGGCCGTACAGGGAGTGCGGGAGAGACGTCATGCCTCGACGCTAGGCGGCGCCGCCCCGGAGGAGATCCACCCGTGGGCCCGGTCCGCGCCGCGCCCACGGGATGAGTACGCGGCCGGCTCAGCCCGTGGGATGAGGCGGCGGGGGATGAGGCGGCGGCTCAGCTCCGGCGCGGCTCGACCAGGCCGAGGTCGTAGGCCGCGACCACCGCCTGGACCCGGTCGCGCAGCGCCAGCTTGCGCAGCACCGCCGACACGTGGGTCTTGACCGTGGCCTCCGACAGATGGAGCAGGCGCGCGATCTCGGAGTTGGACCGCGCCTGCCCGACGAGGGTGAGCACTTCCCGCTCGCGCGGGGAGAGACCGTCGTGCGCGGCCGGGGCCGCCGGCGCGGTGGTGTGGGCGAAGCGGTCGAGCATGCGCCGGGTCACGGTGGGCGCGAGCAGCGCGTCCCCGCGCGCCACGACGCGCACGGCCTCGGCGAGCTCGGCGGGCCTGATGTCCTTGAGCAGGAACCCGCTGGCCCCGGCCCGCAGCGCGGTCAGTACGTGTTCGTCGAGGTCGAAGGTGGTGACCACCAGGACCCGGGTCGCGCTGCCGGACGCGACGATCGCACGGGTCGCCTCGATGCCGTCCATCACCGGCATCCGCACGTCCATCAGGACGACGTCCGGCCTCAACTCGCCGACCAGGCGCACCGCGTGCTGCCCGTCGGTCGCCTCGCCGACCACTTCCAGATCGTCCCGGGCGTCGATGATCATGCGGAACCCGCCGCGCACCAGCGCCTGGTCGTCGGCCACCACCACCCGGATCGTCACGACGCGTACCTTATCGGCAGCACGGCACGCACCTGGAAACCTTCCTCGGGCCCCGGTCCCGCCTCCAGGGTGCCGCCGAGCAGCGCGGCCCGCTCACGCATCCCCGCGAGCCCGCGCCCCGAGCCGCCCGAGCGCCAACTCCCGCTCGCCGCGCGGCCGTTGTCGCTCACCTCGATGCGTACCGCGTCCTCGTCCCGGCGCACCGACACCCGCACCCGGCTCGCCCCCGAGTGCCGCATGGTGTTGGTCAGGGCCTCCTGCACGATCCGGTACGCCGCGAGGTCCACGGAGGCCGGCGGCGTCAGGGACGCGCCCTCCTCGGACACCTCCACGCCGAGCCCTGCGGCCCGCGCGTTCGCGGCCAGCTCGGCCAGGTCCCCGAGCCCGCGCGGCGGCCGCCGCCCGTCACCGCCGCCGTCCGCGCCGCCGTCCCCGTCGAAGGCACCGCCGTCGCCCGCCTCCGCGCGCAGCAGGACCCGCAGCTCCCCGAGCGCCGAGCGGCCCGCGCTGTCGATGGCGCGCAGCGCGTTCCTGGCCTGCTCGGGGTGGGTGGCGAACACGTCCTGCGCCGCGCTCGCCTGGATCACCATCACCGAGACGGTGTGCGCCACCACGTCGTGCACCTCACGGGCGATCCTGGCCCGCTCCTCGGCCACCGCGCGCCGCGTCTCGGCGGCCAGCCGGTCCTGGTGGGCCCGGCGCCACTGTCCCGCCGTCCACGCCAGCGTCACGGCCAGGACATGGGTCACGAGCGCCACCGTGCCCGCGCCCGCGTAGGCGAGCGGCGCGAGCGCGAGCAGGCCGAGAAGCCCCCACCGCGACAGACGCACGGGCCGCAGCGCCGAGAGCGCGCACAGCGCGATCTGCGCCCCGATGAACGCGCCGGTCACGCTCAGCGCGGGCAGGAGCAGCCACATCGCGGCCCCCAGCGCAGCGCTCGCGGCGAGCACGGCGCCGGGCCGGGCCGCCACCCACCACAGCAGGGCGGCCTGCGCGAGGGCGAGCAGGAGCGCGACGAGGGCCCCCGGCCCGGTGCCGGCCGCCAGACAGGTGGGCAGCGCCACGGCGAGCACCAGCGCCGCCGAACCCAGCCGCAGCGCCCGGACCGTCCGGGCCGGTGGAGGGGTGTTCCTGCTGTCCACAGCGCGTTCGAGACCCACGCCGCGACGCTATCAACCCGGGCCCGGGGGGCAGTCGAAGGCAAAATATTTCTTGTCCGGACCCCGGGAATTCTCGGGAAGTACGGCGCGTACGCCCCGGGCTGTCCCGCGCCACGCCCGGAAATGTCCCATTTGCCGCGCCGGCATCTCGGACCTGTGCTACTGTTGATCTCAGTTGCAGTTGTGGTTCCCAAAGACTTCAAGTGCCTCGATGGTTTTATGCCGTCGGGCGCTTTTGTATTTCCGGTGCGTTTTCCGGACGGGGCAATCATCTCAGTAACGGCGGGGTCAGCACAGTGCGGGCCCCCGGGCATTGCCCCGAAGGAGATATGACATGGCTACTGGCACCGTGAAGTGGTTCAACGCGGAAAAGGGCTTCGGCTTCATCGAGCAGGAGGGTGGCGGCCCGGACGTGTTCGCCCACTACTCCAACATCGCCGCCCAGGGCTTCCGTGAGCTTCAGGAAGGCCAGAAGGTGAACTTCGACGTCACGCAGGGCCAGAAGGGCCCGCAGGCCGAGAACATCACGCCTGCCTGACGCTGAGGCGTTTTTCGCACGCGGCTGGGGCCCGCACCTTGGGGTGCGGGCCCCAGCCCGTTGCTGTTCCACCGGGCCCGCCGTCACACCGTGACGGCACTCTCGCGGCCCTCGGGACACCGGGAACCGTCCCGGGCGTCCCGTCACCCAGCGGACCCACCGCCACGGCCACGGCCCGGCGGGGACCGGCCCGCTGTCCTGATCCGGACCGGCCGCCACCGCGCGGCGGATGCCCGGCACTCCGACAACGGGCGAGGATTTCCCGCGCCCTCTGTGCGGCCGGATCAGAATTCGACTTCTGTTTCCGGCTCGTTCTTGCGATGTCCCGGCGCCCCGATCGCGCCGGATATCCCTCGATACGTGCCATATCGAGGAAGGTTCTCCTTGAACCGTTCAGCTCGCACGAACGACCGCTCCACCGCCGCCCGCAGGGGCGGCGCCGACCGCGGGGCCCGCTTCCGCCCCCAGGGCGCCGGCCGCTCCGGCGGCGCCCGCAGGCCCTCGGCCCCGCAGGGCGAGTTCGCCCTCCCGGTCACCATCACCCCGCCGCTGCCCGCCGTCGAGCACTTCGGTGACCTCGACCTGCCGGCCCCGGTCCTCGAGCTGCTGAGCAGCCTGGGCATGAACGAGCCGTTCCCGATCCAGGCGGCCACGCTGCCCAACTCGCTGGCCGGCCGTGACGTCCTGGGCCGTGGCCGCACCGGCTCCGGCAAGACCCTCGCCTTCGGCCTCGCCCTCCTGGCGCGCACCGCGGGCCGCCGCGCCGACTCCAAGAAGCCGCTCGCCCTGGTGCTGGTCCCCACGCGTGAGCTGGCCCAGCAGGTCACCGACGCCCTCACCCCGTACGCCAAGGCGCTGAGGCTGCGCATGGCCACCGTCGTCGGCGGCATGTCGATCGGGCGCCAGGCCGGCGCGCTGCGCTCCGGCGCCGAGGTCGTGGTGGCCACCCCCGGCCGCCTCAAGGACCTCATCGAACGCCGCGACTGCCGTCTGGACGAGGTCGCCATCACCGTGCTCGACGAGGCCGACCAGATGGCCGACATGGGCTTCATGCCGCAGGTCACCGAACTCCTCGACCAAGTGCGCCCCGAGGGCCAGCGGATGCTGTTCTCGGCGACCCTCGACCGCAACGTGGACCTGCTGGTCCGGCGCTATCTGCACGACCCGGTCGTCCACTCCGTCGACCCGTCGGCCGGCGCGGTCACCACGATGGAGCACCACGTCCTTCACGTGCAGAGCGCCGACAAGTACGCCACGACCACCGAGATCGCGGCCCGCGACGGCCGGGTGATCATGTTCCTCGACACCAAGCACGCCGTGGACCAGCTCACCAAGCACCTGCTCCAGAGCGGGGTGCGGGCAGCGGCCCTGCACGGCGGCAAGTCCCAGCCGCAGCGCACCCGCACCCTGGCCCAGTTCAAGACCGGCGCCGTCTCGGTCCTGGTCGCCACCAACGTCGCCGCGCGCGGCATCCACGTCGACAACCTCGACCTCGTCGTCAACGTCGACCCGCCGACCGACCACAAGGACTATCTGCACCGGGGCGGCCGCACCGCACGCGCCGGCGAGTCCGGCAGCGTCGTCACCCTGGTCCTGCCCAACCAGCGCCGCGACATGACCCGCCTGATGATGACCGCCGGGATCACCCCGACCATCACCCAGGTCCGCTCCGGCGAGGCCGAGCTGAGCCGCATCACCGGCGCCCAGGCACCCTCCGGCATCCCGGTCGGCCCCGTGGCGCCACCCGCGGACCAGCCCAAGCGCGGCCAGGCCCCCTTCCGTGGCCGTGGCACCGCCCGCGGCCAGTCCGGCCGCCCCGCCACCTCGCGCCGCACCGGCGAGTCCCGCGAGCTGGCCGAGGCCCGCAAGGCGGCCCGCGTCCGCCGCGCCGCCTGACCAACTCACCCCTGCCGCACGGCAGTTGACCACCACGGGCCCTCGCCCCCCGCGCATCGCGCGCGGAGGCGGGGGCCCGCGTCGTGACACCGCACGCGACGGCCCCGGCCGATGACATCCCGGGCACCGGCCGGCGCGATGTCCGGCGACCCGAAGCGGCCGGACGGCCACGCGTCGGGGACGGCGGACCCCCAGGTACTGTCGGTGCGAGTCCACCCGGGGCCGCCCGGGCCGTCGGGGATGCCAAGGGGGCGCGTTCATGGTTCTGGCGTATCTGCCGAGTCCTTCCCAGGGGGTGTGGCACCTGGGGCCGATACCGATCAGGGCGTACGCGCTGTGCATCATCGCCGGTGTCTTCGCGGGCGTGTGGCTCACCCGGCGACGGTGGGCGGCGCGCGGAGGCAACCCGGACGACATCTCCGACATCGCGGTGTGGGCGGTGCCGTTCGGACTCCTCGGCGGCCGGCTCTACCACGTGATCACCGACCCGGAGCTGTACTTCACGGCGGGCCATCAGCCCATCAGGGCGCTGTACATCTGGGACGGCGGCCTCGGCATTCCCGGGGCCGTGGCGCTCGGCGCGCTGGGAGCCTGGCTCGGCTGCCGCCGCCGGGGCATCACCCTGGCCGACTTCGCCGACGCGGCCGCGCCCGGCCTCGTCCTGGCCCAGGCGATGGGCCGCTGGGGCAACTACTTCAACCAGGAACTGTTCGGCACCCCCACCTCCCTGCCGTGGAAGCTGCTGATCGACCCGGCCCACCGGCCCGACGACACACCCACCGTCGCCTTCTACCACCCGACCTTCCTGTACGAGTGCGTATGGGACCTGGGCGTCGTGGCGCTGCTCCTGTGGCTCGACCGGCGGTACGGCATGCGGCGCGGACGCCTCTTCGCGTGCTACGTCCTCGCCTACACCGCGGGGCGGGCCTGGATCGAGGCGCTGCGCGTCGACCACGCCAACCACTTCCTGGGCCTGCGCCTCAACGACTGGGTGTCCGTTGCCCTGTTCCTCGGCGCCGCCGCCTTCCTGATCCTCTCCCGCCGTCCCGCACCGGCCGACGGCGCCGCGATCGTGATGCCGGACAGTCCAGGCGAGCTGAACAAGGACAAGAAGGCGCCGGCCCCCTAGGTCGTGTCTTCAAAGTCCCGTCTGGCCGGCGGGGTCTGGCACGCACGCTCGCGGCGTTGTCGTCGGTCGCCGACTCCCCCAAGGTCTCGGCTCCGCTCGAACAGGGGGGACCCCCACCGCGTCGACTCCCTCCTCCGCCTTGCGATCGCACGCACCAGACCCCGCCGGCCCCGCCCTACGGGCGGACGACGCCACTTTGAAGACACTCCCTAGGGGGTGTCTGGTGGACCATGGCCGGGGCGCGGCGTCTGGCACGGCACCTCGCGGCGTTGCCGAATCGCCCCGATAGCTCCGCTATCGAGACACTCCGGCGCCTTGCGATGCACCGCACCAGACGCCGCGCCCTGACCGACCCTGATCCACCAGACACCCCCTAACCGTCAGGGCCCCGGCGTCGTCCTCGGGTGCGCCGCGTGCCGTACGCCCGGGTTGACCAGCGGGAAACGGGGATCGCCCGCCCTGGTGATGGCGGATTCGACGGCCGCGACGCGGTCCGCGAGCAGCCCGAGCGCGGCCACGGCCCGGGTGAGCGGGTCGTCCTCGGGGCCGCCGAGCGCTTGGGTGCGCACGTACGCGGAGGTGATCTCCGCCCAGCGGGCGGCCTGTTCGGCGGTGTGGCCGCCCCGCAGCGCGGCCAGCTTGAGCAGGTTGGACTCGGCGCCGGTGGTGAGCGTCTGGGCCTCGCCCGCGTAGTGGTCGTCGATGACGGCGGCGAGCTCGGCGTCGTTCATGACCGGGTCGATCCGTGCGGCGATCTTGTTCATGTCGCGGTACGAGCCCTGGAGCCGGAAGGGCGGCTCGGTGCGGCTGCTGTCGCTTTGGGCGGCCGAGGCGATATAGGCGGCGTTGACGGCGAGGACGGTGGCCCGGGCCGTGAGCAGATGCCGCAGCACGGCCACGATCCGCTCCAACTCGGCGGGTGGGTAAGGGTGGTTGAGCCGGTCGGCGCGGGCCGACGGGTCGCCGTCGGCGAGGCGCAGGAGCAGATCGAGATCGGCGCGGTCACGTCCCGCGAGCGGGGCGAGCACCGGGTTGGAGGTCAGCGCGTTCTCCACGAAGCTCAGCGCGAACACGCTCTCCTTGCCGGTGAGCACGTCGCCCAGGTTCCACACATCGGCCCGGTTGGCCAGCATGTCGGGGATGCGGAAGCGCTGCCCGGACTCGGTGTAGGGGTTGCCCGCCATGCAGATGGCGAAGCGCTTGCCGCGCAGGTCGTGGCTGCGGGTCCGCCCGTCCCGGACACCTTCCACACGGCGCGTGGCGTCGCACAGCGAGATGAACTTCTGTAGCAGCTCCGGTGAGGTGTGCTGGATGTCGTCGAGGTGGAGCAGGGTGTTGTTGCCCGTCTCAAGCGCGAAGTTGATCTTCTCGACCTCCCGGCGGGCGGTGGCGTTGGGCGCCTCGGCCGGGTCGAGCGAGGTGACCGCGTGGCCGAGGGCCGGCCCGTCGACCTTGACCAGGACCAGGCCGAGCCGGCTAGCGACGTACTCCATCAGGGTCGTCTTGCCGTAGCCCGGCGGGGAGATGAGCAGAAGCAGTCCGTTGTTGTCGGTGCGTCTGGTGGCGCCGCTCGCGCCGAGCTGCCTGGCCAGGCTGTCCCCGATGAGCGGCAGGAAGACCTCGTCGAGCAGACGGTTGCGGACGAAGGAGGACATGACCCGAGGCCGGTACTCCTCCAGGCGCAGCCGCTCGCGTTGGGCCGCGACGAGCGCCGTGCGCCGGCGCTGGTAGTCGCGGAAACCCACGGAGGTACGGGCGGTGAACTCCGCTGTCCGCGCGAGGAGTTCGTCGATGCGGACCGTGAGGGTGCGGTTCGCGCCGATGCGCGGGTGCGTGCCGAGCAGGCCCTCGACGGTGACGGAGAGCGGCGCGTCGCAGTCTCGGCGTGCGAGGTCCGGGCAGAGTTCGACGGCGACCGCTTCGGCGAGGTCCCCGGCGTCGGAGCTCTCGCCCGCCGCCGAGGCGTAGGAGGACAGCCACGCCTCGACGAGCTGGCGCCGGTCGGCAAGGGAGTCGAGAGCGGCCAAGTCCTCCTCGTAGGCCGAAGTCCCCGCCGCGCGGCGGAACTTGTCCAGGAGGTCACGGGTGGCACTGCGGGTGACGAACCCCTCGGGCGAGCAGGCCAGCTCCTCGAAAAGGTAGGCGGCGCCCTGAGCGGACCCGCCCAGGGCGCCGGCCAGTTCGGCCAGGAAGTCGGCGATGGCAGGGGAGGGGCCGAACGCCGCGCGTGCGCGGGCCAGCGACACCGCGCGCCGCGTCCACGTCTCCCGCTCGGGCCCGGTCGTGCGATGAGCCCAGAACAGCTGGGCCTGGGCGCGCGCCGACGGGGTGTGGCGCAGCAGCCCCGCGCCGTCGTGCAGCCGCAGGAGAGCTTCGAGGATGAGAGCGGCGTCGTGGTCGTGGACGCCCCGCTCATACCCCTCGTCGTACGCCGACTCGGCCGCCCGCCGCGCCAGTTGGAGCAGGTCCGCGCCGGCCAGCGCGGCGGCTCCGTGCTCGGTGAACAGGCGCGCCGCCAGATACTCGGCGCGGTAGACGTCGGCGTTCTCCGAGGGCAGCGTCTGCTCCCAGTAGGGCCGGGTGGCCAAGAACGCCGGGTCCTCGACGGGGGAGCGGTAGTCCGTGCCGGTCAGCGCGAAGGCCAGCCCTTCGCCGTCGGGGACCAGGGTGAGTTCGAGGGGCTGGGAGTTGACCGCGAACGCGTGCCGCCCGAGGCGCACGGTCCTGCCGCCGTCGCTGTACAACTCGGTACGGTCGCGAAGGGCGCGCCCGGCCTCCTCGCGGGCCGCCTTGAGGCGCCCCTGAAGTTCCTCCGCCCGCACCGGCTCGCCCAGTTCGCGCAGTTCCTCCGCGACCCGGCGCACCTTCGCGACCATGGGGTCGGACGCGAAATAGGTGTTGACCGCGTCCAGGTCGGCGAGCGCCGTCAGACGGCGGGCGATGGTGTCAAGGACCCGGGTGGCCGAGCGCGCCAGGCGTTCCGCGCGGCCTGCCAAGGCGTCGCGCAGTGTCTGCTCACGGGTCGAGAACGCCTCGTACACCTCGGTGCGTCGGGCGCCGAGCGCGGTCAGGGCGGCGTCGGATTCCGCGAACCGCGACTCCAGGTTCTCCAACCGCAGCAGAATTCCCGCGAGTTGTTCCTCGCAGTCCCCCGGGCTGGTGGCGGCCGCCAGCGCGCCGGTGACGGACTGCCCCAACAGGCCCATTTCCGCCGCGAATTCGGCGGCGCCCTCGTGCTCGCTCAGCTCACGGCGGCGCGCGTCGAGGATGGCGCGGGCCCGGTTGACGCCGCCCAGGACGTCCGCGATCCGCTCCAGGATCGAGGTGCGGACGGTCGCGTCGCCCGTGTCGAGCGCGGCCACCACCTCGGTGACCGTCCGCAGCCCCTCGGTCTGTTCGTCGAGCCGGGCGGCCACGGGGGCCGCGTCGGCGACCGTGGCGACCGTCTCGGCCCGCGCCGTGATCCGCTCGATGTCCTCGTGGTAGCCGGCGAAGGCGTCCTCGCGCGCCAGGAAGGCGACCGCGCGCTGGGCGAAGGCGGCGATGTCGCCCGTGACCCCTTTGGCGAGCTCGTCCACGCGTGCGGTGTCGGCGTACCGCAGCTCCTTCAGGGTGATCAAGTGGCCCTGTGCGGAGCGCAGTTCGGTGAGCCGGTCCACCCAGTCGGCCGCGTCGCGCGGTGCCTCGCCCCGGACCCGTCGTACGAGCGAGGCGATCGCGCCGGCGGCCTCGTCCACCGCGTCGTGGGCCCGCCGGGTGAGCGTCTGGACGGTCTCGAACTCGGCGAGCACCTGCTCGGCGGTGGCCCTGACCTCGTTCAACGGGCCCAGCAGGTCGCCCACGTCGGGATCGCCGAGCCAGTGGTGGGTGTCGGCGGCGCGTACGCAGGAAGCGAGCAGCGCCTCGTGGACACCGGTCGTGGGGGCGTCGGTCGCGGTGACCGCGCGGGCCAGCGAGAGGCAGTCGGAGATGCCGCGCACGAGATCCGCGTCGCCGAAGCGGGCCAGCGGTCCTGAGCCGGCGGTCCGGGTGGCGGCGTAGGTGTCGCTGACGTAGGGGGAGCGCCAGCGCTGGAGGGGGTGGACGCGGGCCGGCTCGGCGTCGCCCCGCGCGCCGTCCGCGCGCAGCACCCAGAGGGTGCCGTCCTCGAAGAGCGCGTAACCGTGGCAGGACAGCGGCGTGGTGATGGACTTGGCGATGACGTCGTAGGGCAGGAGCAGGCTGCGGCCATCGGCGCGGGCATGGAAGACGTACAGCACGTCCTGGCCGCCGGGCGAGCGCAGCGTCCGCTCGAACTCCAGGCCTTCGGTGGCAATTTCGAAGGTCTTGGCGGTGCCGTCCGCCAGGCAATAGCCGCCGGGGAAGACGATGCCCTGGTCGTCGGGGAGCAGACGGCACGCCTGCCCGATGCCGTCCAGGCGCACCACGGTCCTGGTGGCACGGTTGAAGACGAGATGGCGCGGCGCTTCCTCCTTGTAGGGGCGCACCCGCAGCAGGATCAGCTGCCCTGCGCGGGCGTACTCGACGTCCGCGTCGGCGAGGGACTGAAGGGGCTCCGCGACCGACTCGGTGTGGATGCCCGCGCCCGTCTCGGTGTCGTTCTCGGTCTTGACCGTGAGGGTCCCGCCGACTGTCGAGACGAACACCTCGCCGTCGATGGAGACGTGGGGGTGGCGGCCGAGGACGTGGTCCTCGCGGGTGGTGGCGGTCCACTCCACGTCCTGGGCGGGCGGGAAGACATGATCGCGCTCTCCCCGGTCGTCGAGGAAGGCGGCGCCGTCACCGTCCAGGGCCCAGCGCAGGACGCGGACGTCCTCACCGCTCTCACCCGTCCTGAAGACGGCAAGCAGCTTGCCCTCGACCAGCCGCAGCCGCAGGAGCCGGGCCTCGCGGTAGTAGCGGTGCAGCGCGGTGAACGCGCGGACGAACGCGGGATCGTCGAGCAGGCCGGGGACCGCGTCGTCGGGAAGCGGCTTGAGGTGGTGGTCGTACAGCGTGAAGACGTCACCGACCGCCGTCTCCTCCTTCAGGCCCGCGACGACGGTGCGCCCGAACAGCAGACGGCCGCCGACCGCCACGACGTCGCGGGCCACGGCGCTGTCCTCGGTGCGCAGCCGCTCGGTGCCGGCGAGGGCCAGCTCGGCGGAGCCGAACTCCTCGGTGCGGCGCGCATTGAGCGCTTCGGCCCTGCGGGCCAGCTCGGCGGCCTGCGCGGCCAAGCGGTCCCGCAGCACCTCATAGGTGCCCGCGTCCAGGGCGGACGAGGGGGACGTGCTGTTCATGGTGGAGCTCCCTGCGGGTGCGTACGGAGGGGATCCGGTGGCCGTCGCGGCGCGCGGCGGGCCCCGGACCGTGCGTCAGGCCGTGGCCGACCCGTTGACGGCGACGGCGGCGGCCGGCGCCGGGACGGGTGTGTCCTCGACCCCCAACCGCCCAGATCCGTCAGCCTTGTTGAGGAGATGGCTCAGCTGTCCGGCCTGGACGTCCCCGGAGTTCATCAGCTTCATCAACAGGGCCGACACCGTCAGGTTCTGTACGTCACCGCTCGACACCGAGCTCAGGACGCGGGTCAGGTCCTCGGGGAAGCTGGCGCTCCCGTCGAGCCAGGGCTCCGCGAGCGCCCGCGCCGTCTCGGAGTGCCGCACGAAGCCGTCGACGCTCTGGCCGAGGGCGATCGAGGAGATGAGCCGGTCGAAGAAGACGGACTCGCCGCCCACGATGTTGATGTCGGCGTTCTCCAGACCCGTCGCGAGGACCGAGGCCTGCGCCTCGGCGACCTGGCGCTGCGCGTCGAGCCCGGCCAGCCGGATCTCCTTCTCGGCCGCGAGGCGCAGCCGGTACTCCTCGTGTCCGCGCGAGGCGTCGTCGAGGGCGGCCATCGCCGCAGCCTTCTTGGTCAGGCCCTCGGCCTCGGCCTTCAGCTTCTCCCCGATCATCGCGGCGTCCGCCGCCGCCTGCGCCTGAGTGCCCTCGGCCAGCGCGAGCGCCTTCAGGCGCGCGCCCTCCGCCTCCGCCTTCAGGCGCGCCCCGGTCGCCTCCGCCTCGGCGCGCCCGGCCTTCTCGGTGACCTCGGCCTCCTTGTCGCGGACCTGGACCTGCGCGAGACCATCGGCGGCCGCCTCCGCCTGCAAACCCTCTGCGAGCCGCAGCTTGGCCCGCGCGTCGAGATCGGCGGACTTCAACCGGGCCTCGGCCAGGGTGAGTTGTTCGGCCGCGCGGTGCTTGGCCGCGGCCTCGGCGGCCTCCGCCGCCTTGATGTCCTTGACCAGCTTCTCCTGCGCCTCGGCCTCGGCGCCGATGATCACGGCCTGCCGGGTCCGCTCGGCCTCCTCCACCGTGCGGAGCTTCTTGATCGACTCCTCTTGCTCGGCGACCGTACGGTCCACCGCGATCCGCTCGCGCACCACATCGGCCACCTCGCGCCGCTCGGCCTCGACCTCCTTGTCCTTCGCGATCGCGGACAGTGCCGTCTCCCGCTCCCGGCCGATGACTTCGAGCATCCGGTCCTTCTCGATGCGCTCGTTCTCCACCGCGATGACCCGCTCGCGGTTCTTCTGCGCGACCGCGATCTCCCGCGCCTGGTTCTCGCGCTGCACCCCAAGCAGCTCCTCGGTCCGCAAGAACGCGGTCTGCGCGCCCAGGCGTTCCTCCTCCTGCACCTTGGACGTCGCGGCCTCCTCCCGCGCGCGCAGCGTCTCGACTTCCCGGTGCTGCTTGATCTCGGCCTCCGCCTGGCGGCGCTGGAGCTCCAGGATCGTCTCGCGGGCGTCCACGTTCTGCCGAGTGATCTCCTTCTCCTCGGTGCGCTGGAACTCATTGGTGCGTACGTGCTCGACGGTCGTCAGCTCGGTGATCTTGCGGATGCCCTGGGCGTCGAGGATGTTCGCCGCGTCCAGCTGCGACATCGGGGTCTGCTCCAGGTGGTCGATCGCGGCGTCGTCGAGGTGGTAGCCGTTCAGGTCGGTGCCGATGACGCGGATGATCCGGTCGCGGAACTCCTCGCGCTGGGTGTACAGGTCCACGAAGTCGAGCTGCTTGCCCACGGTCTTCAGCGCCTCGGAGAACTTCGCGGCGAAGAAGTCCTGGATGGCGACCCGGTCGCTGGCCCGCTGGGTGCCGATCGACTGGGCGACCTTGATGACGTCCTCGACGGTCTTGTTGACCCGGACGAAGAACGAGATGTGGATGTCGGCCCGGATGTTGTCCTGGCAGATCAGGCCCTCGCGCCCGGTGCGGCGGATCTCGATGGTCTTCACCGAGATGTCCATGTACTCGGCCTTGTGCAGCACCGGCAGGACCACGGCGCCGGTGAAGGTGACATCGACCTTCTTGGTCTTGGAGATGATCAGCGCCCGGCCCTGCTCCACCTTCCGGAACAGCTTGCCGACCACCAGGAGCAAGGTGACCGCGATGAGCAGGACAACGGCGACGAGTACGCCGATGCCCAGGGAAATGGCATCCATGAGACGTCCTTGGGACAGGGTGGAGTGAAAACGAGACGGTGTCCGGGTCCGGCGGGTCCGGCGGCCCTGGCGAACGCGTCAGGCGCGGGCGCGCGGGTCGAGCGCCGGATCGTAGGGCGCGACCCAGAAGAACTCGCCGTCGTCGTCGAACGCGTACAACAGGCCCGTGCTGCCCAGGCGCAGGGGGTCGGTGCCGCTCTGGCGGACCTGTACCAGGGCGGTCGATCCGTCGGGCGCCGCGACCTCCGCCTGACCGAACACGGCCGACACGGAACCGGTACGGATCGTGCAGGTCAGGCCGATGAAGTCGAGCCGGGACGGCGGCGGGTGGTCGGGCAGGAGGCGGCGCAGACAGCGGACCAGGAGGCGGGCGGCGACCCAGCCGGTCACCAGCGCCGCCGCCAGCACCCCGCCGCCCAGCGCGGCACGCAGCGAACCGGACGCCCCCGAGCGGCGTACGAGCACGCAGCCGGCGAGACTGGTGAACCAGGCGATCGCGGTCAGGAGCGACACCGAAACCGTCACCGGGACCCCGCCCACGCCGAACGCGCCGCCACGCACGTCCCCGTCGAACGCGCTGTGCTCGGCGGCGCCGACCAGCACGAGCAGCCAGAACACCACGACCACGACCAGCGCGGCGCTGAACAGCGCGGCGGGAAACCCGAACGCGGCGCCCCAGAACTCCCCCATCGCGGCGCCCCCTTCGTACCCGGCCACGGTGATGGCGGGCCACCGGGGTGCTCCGGTGCCAGGCGCGTACCGCGCGTTCGGCACCGGAGTCGTTCCCCCGTGTTCCCCCGCGCACATCTTGGCCAGGGCCGCGCCGGCGCGCACTGCCGGATCCCGGCAGTCTTTACGGCTGGACGCTGCCGGATACCGTCCCGGCCGCCACGGGCCGCAGGCGCCCCACGTCAAGAAAGCGCACGAAGCGCGTCAAAAAGCGCGGGCGGCACGTCAATGTGCGGCAGAACCGGCGACTGTGCGGGGGCCGACTGCGGGGGCAACTGTGCGGGGGCGCGGCGCACACGCGGGCACGGGGACCGCGTACCGCCGGCTCCGGCCCGCTACACCGGCTCGGGCTGCGGCTCCGGCCGCAGGGCCGGCACGTCCTTCGGCTCCCACGCGGCGGTGGTGCGCAGGTAGCCGAGGATGACGGACAGGAGCGCCAACACGACCAGAGGACCGCACACCCACGGGTGTTCCGCCATCGTCACCGGCAGATAGCGGTAGGAGGTGAGGAGCGCGGCGAAGACCGCCGTGCCGTAGGCGACCATCCGGATTCCCGAGCGGTCCCAGCCCCGGTCGAAGGCCCGCAGCGCCGTCTCGACGGTGAGCGCGAACACCACACCGGCCACGAGATCGACGCCGTAGTGGTAGCCGAAGGCCAGGGTCGCGCTGAGCGTGGCGACCAGCCAGAACGCCCCGGCGTACCGCAGCAGGCGCGGGCCTCTGCGGGAGTGGATGAAGATCGCGGTGGCCCACGCCGTGTGCAGGCTCGGCATGCAGTTGCGCGGGGTGATCCCGTCGTACGGAACCGGGTGCGGGACACCGATGGGCGGCGGTGTGTGCGGCCACAGGTTGGCCACCGCCCACTCGACGCCGCCGGTGCCGGAGGTGCCGGGCCCGTACGCGAAGATCGGGCCCACCACGGGGAAGATCATGTAGACGGCGGGCCCGAGGAGGCCGATCACCAGGAAGGTGCGCACCAAGTGGTGGCGTGGGAAGTGGCGTTCGGCGGCCACCCTGCGCAGCTGATACAGCGCGACGACGACCGCGGCCACCGCGAGCTGGGCGTAGACCACGTGCAGCACGTGGCCGCTCATGGGGCCCGCCGCCTTGAGCAGCCGGCCCGCGATCCACGACGGATTGCCCAGGGCGTGATCGGCGGTCGCCACATAGGGGTCGAGCACGGTGGGGCGGGTCTTGGAGGTGATGAGCAGCCAGGTGTCACCGGTCTTGCGGCCCGTCACCAGAAGCAGCCCGAGACCTACGCCTTTGAGCAGCAGCGCCCGCTCCTGCCCGCTGCGGCGCGCCAGCGCGAAGACCGCGCAGCCCACCATCGCCCACAGCGCGCCGTTGCCGAAGAACTGTCCTTCGGGCACCTGGACGTCGAGCGCCCAGCGCACCAGCACGAAGACGAGGTCGATACCGACGGCGGCGCCGGCCGCGACGAGCCGCTGCCGCCAGGTGAGCACCACCATCATCAGGGCGAGCCCGCCGTACAGCGGCCCCGGCTTCGGCGGCAGGACGAGCTCCCGCGCCTGGGCGGTGAGCGGCCCGGGTATGCCATGACGGCGGGCGACGATCTCCAGCGTGACGAAGAAGGCGAGGGCCGCCGCGGCCGCCGCGCCCCACAGCACCGTACGGGGCCGCCCGCGCGGGGCGAGCTCTGGCGTGCGCGATGTCCCTGGGGCTGTCCGCGAAGGTATGCGTATCAAGTGTCCGGCCGTCGTGATCGATGCTGTGCGGGCGGCCCGCCCCCCACGTGCAGATCGTCGCCCGGGGCGACGGAAGGGCGGGACGGCTGCTGGTCCCGGCTAGATCATGCCATTGGGGTCCCGCGACCGGTCCGGCGCCTTCGTCCATCTTTGTACGGGCGTTGTGCGGAGGCTGTACGGCGGCTGCGTGCGGCCTGTGCGGCGGCCGTCGCGGGGGGAGCGCGCCCGGCGGCCTGGGAGCCGGCGCGGCCGACCGGTGCGGGCGGTTGCGGCCTGGGCGAGCGCGACGGCGACACGGTCACGTGCGGCGGCCAGGGGCGGGGTAAGCGGTCCGGGATGCGCGATCGCGGCCCTGCACCGGGCGGTTAGAGCGGTACTTTCCGGGCCGGCACTTCGGCGCGGGTCCACCGGGCCTCCGCGTGCTGCCGGAATCCGGGGCGGGGAGCCGCGTCGTCCCGA
Organism: Streptomyces sp. NPDC006711; assembly: GCF_042869775.1. Lineage (NCBI taxonomy): Bacteria > Bacillati > Actinomycetota > Actinomycetes > Kitasatosporales > Streptomycetaceae > Streptomyces > Streptomyces sp. NPDC006711. Next base: position 803,320 of record NZ_JBIAGO010000002.1, on the reverse strand, counting down.
ATGCGGTCCAGCGCGGTGAGCAGAATGATAAGCGGTTCACCGGCGTATTCCAAGGTGACGACCCGTCCCGATTGTTCGAGGTATACGTCGGGCGTAAGAGTGTCCTTTCCGGCGTTGCTCGCGGAGTACATCATCCAGGTCCCCAGGCGACGCAGCAAAGGCGTTTTGATTTCGTGCACGCCCCTTCAACGACACTCGTCGGCGGAAGGATTGGACCATTCGGGGGCCGGGCGCCCCGCGTGACGCCCCGCGCGGTCGGGGCCATAGGGGCCAATCGAGTGGCGATCGATTCGGAGCGGAGCCGATCAGGCTCCGGGACGTTAGGTGCGGTATGGAACCTAGGCAATTGTGGGAACGTCACGCAGTGCTTGCGAGGGCGTTTTGTATGAGCGATGACCACGTGCGCGAAACCCGGGTGTCGCTGGATGAGGCGCAGGCCAACCGGAGCCAGACGCTGGCCGCGTTCGCCGTCACCGTGGGAAGCGACGGAGTGGTGGCGGGACTGCTCGGGCTGCATGAACGTGAGGTACGGCAGGCCCGGCGCTCGGTGGGCAAGGAGAACGCGCGCAACGTCGCCGATTCGCTTCTCGTTCCGCCGCCGCGTCCGCAGGAAGAACCTGTTCCCGAGGCGTGTGACGCCTTCGAGCCGCAGGTCGCCGCTCAGGCCTACCCCCAGCCCATGGCGGCGCCCCTCGGGTCACCCCCCGCGGGGCCGGGCCCGCAGGGGCAGCAGCACGGCTGGCCGCAGCCCCCGCACGCGCAGAGCGCCCAGGCTCCGCCGGCACCGGCGCAGGCCGGCCAGAATCAAGCGCCGCCTCCGGTCGCGCAGGACGCGTACGACCCGACGGCGGGCTCCTCCGCCAGGTCACAGGGGTCCGCGTATCCGGCGGCGGGCGGACAGCAGTGGACGGCCGCGCTGGACGCGCTGCTGGTCAACAGCTGGCAGCAGGGCCTCGACCTGACCGTGCTGGCCAGCCAGTTCGGGCTCGAGCTGGTGCAGCTGGTGTCCCGGGTGCAGCAGCTGTCCGCCGAGGGACGCCTCAGCGAGCAACAGGTCCGGGAGTCGGGCCGGCACCGCCGTTCCCGTGGACACGCGGCACCGGAGGACGACCCCGGATACGACGAGGGATCGTCCGAGCACCGCAGATATACGCCTTCCGGTATGGGCGTCGTGCCACCCCAGCCGCTCGCCAATCATCCGGGCGCCTGGTCGCAGGAGTATTACGAGCCCTATGTTCCGGCCGACCCCCCGACGGTCGCCTACAACTGGGACGGGATCCTCAACCATTGGCAAATGGCGTCTCCCGGCTCGCAGTAGCCTCAGGTGCGGCGGTGGCCGATCAGGCCGAGGGGTGCGTGTTTCATCCGGCCCACCGCCGCACATCGCTGGGGAAGCTATCGTTCATATGCCCGTCCATAATTCTCCGGATCGTTCCCGTATCCGGTATCCCGTACCTCGTATCCCGTATCCCGTATCCCGTGTTCCGCGTTTATGCGGCGCGGCGCCATACCTGTCCGTGCGGGGCGCATGGGGAAACGTTTTTCCGCAGGGCGGTTCGCCGAGCCGGGAATTGTCGACAGTAATCGCCAGGCCTTTGAGCGATACGGAACACGCCTCCCCAATGCGCCGCTCTGCGCCCCGCTATTCGGTGTAACATCCCGAGCAAAAACGTTATTTTGATTCCGGGGCAGGGTCCCGTGACCTCTCCACTCGTTTTCTCAGATGTCCAAGATGGGCAGACATGAGACTCGTGGAGGTAAAATCATTATGGCTGTCAGCTGGGCGAGACGGATCGCCGTCATCGAACCCGCCCCCAGGACCGTGCGCTACGCGAGGTATCTCGCCCCGCACTGGAAAGGACTGACCCGCCTGGAGAGCGACAATTGCATTGGCCTCTTTCCCGCGGTGCTGCTCTTCACCCTGGCCGCCCTGAGCCTTTTCGGCGCCGGCGGCGCCGCCCTCGCGTGGCTGACCGACGAACTGACCGGACACCGCAGGCTCCCTTACCTGTGGCTGGTGTTCGACGCCCTCGCGGCCGCGAGCCTGGCGGTGTCGTACTGGCTCGTGAGCCGCTATGCCCTGCGCTTCTACGAGGCCGAACCGTCCTCGTCGCCGACCTGGCGGCTCGTCACGATCGCCAACACCGCCTGGCGGTGTCTGCCCGCCCACCACCGGGACGCCCAGAAGCCCCGGCTGCGGGCCATCAACACCGCCGCCCGGCTGCTGCTCACCGACCCGGACGACTCCCACACCCACCGCGTTCTCACCGAACACGCTGATGCCCTACGCCACCTTGCCACCACCGTGCTCCACGAGACACAGCAGGATCAGCAGGATCAGCAGGACCTCGGCGGACCCGCCCTCCCCTTCGCCCGCTCGGGGCGGCTGAAGGCGGGCCAGGCCGCGCCCGCCCGCGCGCAGTAGCCACCCGCCCCTGCCGCTCGGCGGCTAGGAGCGGACGGGGACCCGGCCGGCGACGCGGGTGAGGGCGCAGTCGCCGCACAGCGCGCCCCTGCGGTCCGGGGCGGCCCGGTAGATCAGGCAGCAACTCCTGCGCCGGAACGCCCCGTTGGCGGAAGTCGTGGCGCTGCCGCGAAGGGCGGGCCCCGCCAGGAGATGTGCGACGACGGCGCGGCCGCGTGCGCCGAGGGCGGGCCGGGCGGCGGCGATCATGGTGGCGGCGCCGTTGAGCGCCGAGGCGAGATTGCCCCGCAGGATGTGCGGGGAGAGCGCGAACGGCCCCATGGTGACGGCGAGTTCGGCGAGCGGGCCCTCGATGACGGCTGCCAGGCTCTCCGGTCCGGCGCAAGCGGAGGCGAACCCCGTGTCCGGCAGGGACACGGGGACGGGGCCGCCGAGGACCGGCTGCCAGTACACCTCCGTGAGGGCGAACGTCAGGGAAGCTCCGCGCAGGACGAAGGCGGCGAGCGCGGGTGACACCAGCCGAGCGGCCAGACCGAGATGCGTCACGGACGCGGCCACGCGCGCCTCGACCGCGTCGGGCCGCTGCCCGCCGGCCGTGGCGAGCCGGTCCCGTACGGCCGACACACGATCCCCGATCGCGGCGGCGGACATCGGCTGCCAAGGCGCGGCCGGCGGAGCGGCCACGGGGTGGGCGCCGAGGGCGAAGAACGGCCCGAGCGCGCTGACCTCGGAAGCGATCACCGCGCCGGCCGCCGCCGGTCCGGGCGTCACGCGGCGACGGGGGCCGGACCCCGCGTGCCCGCGCCGGCGGCTGCCCCGCAGGGGCCGAGCGGACGCTCGGCCAAGGGGCCGTAGAACGGCCCGATGGCGGCCCACGGGAGGAGCTGCGCGGCCACCGGGAAGAGGCGGAAGGGGAACAGTACGTCGGCGGCGGCGGGGGAGCCGGGGTGGACGATCACGCGCATGGCGTCCTTGAGGGGCAGAGGTGTCTCGGTGGCCTGGTTGCCGAGTCTTGCGTGTTGTGGGCGAGTTGCCGGGTCGAAGGCAGGATCAGTATGCCCCCGCCGATCGCGACGGCGATCGTCAACTTGGCGGTAAACGATCGTGGTCATCGGTGCGGGCTGCCCTAGCATGCCCGGGAAGCAGGCCTGGTCGTCCGAGAACCCCCGGAGCACGAAGTGGCCCCTGTCCCGCCCCTGCCGGTCACGCTCAAGGACCCGACGGCCAGGACGAGGACGGCGCCGCCGTCACGGCGGACGCGGCGATGATCCTCATCGCGCGCGACCGTCAACGTGCCGACCCCGCACTGCCGCCGGAGGGCACCTACGCGCCCGCGCGACGCGGACAAGAACTCATTTCATCGTCCGCGAACAGGTCCTGAAGCACCCCAGGGTCAGCGTGCGCACGCACACCAGGGCCGTCGGGCTGCTCGGCGACCGTCGCGGTGTCACGGGCATACGGGTCCGCGCCGCCGAGGGCCCGGAATCCGATCTCCACGCCGATCTGGTCATCGATGCCTCTGGCCGGGCGACCCGCACGCCCCAGTGGCTCACCCGTCTGGGCATCACCGGGCTCACGCAGGACGACGTCAACTCCGTTCTGGCGTACGCCAGTCGGATGTATCGCGCACCCGTGCCGACCGACGGATGGCCCGTGATCGGCGTGCAGGGCGACCCGGGTCTGCCCCGGCCCGCGACGGCCGGTGGCATTCTGCCCATCGAAGGGGACCGGTGGCACGTCAGCCTGATGGGCGCTCCCGGCGCGCACCCCACGCGTGACACGGACGCCTTCGAACCCTTCGCCCGTACGCTGCGCCACCCCCTGCTCGCCGAGCTCCTGACACACGCGGAACCCCTCACCGACGTCAGCCTCACCCACAGCACCGCCAACCGGCGCTACTACTACGAACGCCTGCGCACCTGGCCCACGGGGTTGATAGCCCTCGGGGACTCGGCCGCAGCCTTCAATCCCGTGTACGGGCAGGGCATTTCGGTGGCGGCGCAGGGAGCCGTCGCCCTGCGCGACCTGCTCTCGGGCGGCCTTGCCCCGGATCTCGCTCGCAGAGCCCAGCGCGCCATCAGCCGCCCCATCGACAGTGCGTGGGCCCTCGCCACCGGACAGGACATCCACTTCTCCACCACGACGGGCAGGGGCCCGAACCTCGCCGACCGCCTCCTGCACCGCTACGTCAGCCGACTGTCCCGCACCTCGACGGGCTCCTTCCACGCCGCCACGGCCCTGACCGACGTCCTCTCCCTCCAGGCCCCGCCCACCACGCTTCTCACCCCAGGCGTTCTCCTGTCAGCTCTCCGCGGCCCCCTCCGCCCACCCTGCAAGGGCCCCCAGTTCACCCCGGCCGAACGCGCCCTCCTCAAGACCCTGGGACAGCCTCCACAGACCTCCGGATAGACGTGTCCCGCAACCGCGATGCGTTCGGCAGTTCGGTACGTCATCGGTGCGTGCCGGCGCCCCCTCTGCTCATGGACGGCGGGTGTGCGCCCGGGGATGGCCGGCGGGGACGGTCAGGCGCCCAGTCCGGCCAGGGGCTCGGCGTCGTTGACGAAGACTCGGGCGATGTCGGACAGGCGGCGGTTGTGGGCCCGGGCGTAGCCGCGCAGGGCGGTGAACGCCTGCTCCATGTCGATGCCGTGGCGTTCGGCGAGTTTGCCTTTGGCCTGTTCGATCAGGACGCGGCTGTTGAGGGCGTTCTGGAGCTGCTCGTTGAGGACGGTGCTGCGGTGGCTTGAGCGTTGTTGGAGAAGACTGATGGTGGCGACGTCGGCCAGGGCCTGGGCGATGGAGGTGCCGTCCGGGTCGAAGGGCCCGGGGTCGGTGTGGAAGAGGTTGAGGGCGCCGACGACTTCGTCGCGCAGACGCATGGGGAGGGCCTGGACCGCCTCGAACCCATGAAGCCCGGCCTGTGTGGTGAAGCGCGGCCAGCGGTCGGACTCTCTGCGCAGATCGGGGACGGTCGTGGGTGTTCCCGTGCGGTAGCAGTCCAGGCAGGGGCCTTCGTCGTTCTGGAGCTGGAAGAGTTCAAGGAGGCGTACTTGTTCGTCGGAGGCGGCCATGACGCGGAGTTCGCCGTCGCGGTCCGCGAGCAGGACACCTGCGGCGCTGGCACCGAGCATGCCGACGCAGCGGTCGGTGAGCAGGCGCAGGAAGTCGATCAGGTCGAAGTCGGCGACCAGGTTGTCCGCCAGCTCGACGAAGGTTTTGGCCAGGAGTCGCTCATTCATCGCCTACACCCCTGATGGAGGTCGGTTGCGCCCGAACGGGCCGGGGAACGCCTGTGGTCCAGCGGACCACGCACGGGAACTGGCCGTCCTCATCGGCCCTCCTCGGTCCGCTTGGGCTCCATGCCCGGGGAGAAGCGCAGGCGGTGGGAGACTATGTCGGAGGCCACGTCGGCGAGCCGGTGTCCGTGGGCGAAGGCGTGCGCGCGCAGCCGGATGAACGCCTCCTCGATCCCGACGCCGAGCTGAACCGTGAGCATGCCGGTGGCCTGGTCGATCTCGGCCCGGTACGCGCCCAGGTCGTCACGGCTCCCCACCGGCCCCGTATCGCCGGAGTCGATCCGGGCGTCGAGCAGGAGCAGCGTCGCGGTGTCGGCGAAGGCCTGGGCGTCGGCGAGCGCGTCGGGGCCCAGCTCGACCGGCACGTCGGCGTAGAGGTCAAGGACCCCCGGACTGATCGCCCCGATCTGCAAGGGGAGCGCGAAGACCGCCCGCGCGCCCGCCTCCAGGGCGGCGTCGGCGAACACCGGCCAGCAGTCCTGGAGTTCACTCGTGAGCAGGTCGGGCGTAAGGATCGCCGAGCCATGGGCGAAGGCGTCCACGCACGGCCCCTCACCCAGGGTGAGCTGAAGCTCCTCGAGCCGTGCACTGATCTCGTCGGTGCTGCACATGGGATGGCTGGCCGTGTCCGTGAACATCGCGGACAGGCCGGCGCCGTCGACCGGCAGCGTGGCGACCGCGGCGGTGCACACGTCCACGACCCCGACCCGGGCATCGCGCAGGGCCGCCTGCCGGGCGACGAGCGCCTGGATCCGGGACGACCGGCTGTGGGGCGTCACGCGGTCCTCCGGGGCCGGCTGGGACGCGGAGGTTCCGCCGGCCCGAGGGATCGTTTCGCGAAGCGGAGAATCAGGGCCCGGAGCGGCGGTGGACCGGTCGGGTTCCACGCTGTTCCGATGTCCTGCCAGCCTCCGGACCGGAAGCCGGCGAGGGCCGGCAGGTCAGCTGGGTCCACCAAGGCCGCGCCCAGCGATGCCCGGCGGCCGGTCAGGAGCCGTTCCTGTAGTCGGCAGGCCAGCTCCCCGCCCGCGCGGTGCGGCCGGACCAGGATCTCGGAGATCGCGAAGACGTCGCCGGAGGTGGTGAGCCGCGCGACGTCGCAGGGGAGCGTTCCGTCGAACCCGAACCACCACCGTCCGTCGCTGGGAAGGGGGAATCCGAAGGCACACCCCACCAGGTGATCGGTCTCCGCGATCACGAGGACGAACCCCGGTCGCCGGATGTCGGCGGCGAGGCGACGCAGGAAGAGGGTCCGTCGGAGGCCGCAGTGCGTCTCACCGACCCTCACCCGGCGGGCCTCGGTATAGAGATGTGCCAGGTCCTCCCGCAAGTCCTGGGCCCGCCCGCGGCTCACCCGGCGCAGCCGCACGGAGGCCATGAGGTAGGGGTCGTCGTGCCTGGGCGTGTGGGCCAGCTCCGGCCAGGGCCGACCGCTCACAGCACATCACCTGTGACGGCGGGTCCCCAGGACGCGAGCCGGCGCAGTGCTCCGCGGCAGCCTGTCGGCGGCGAAACCGGTGTCGCGGTGAGGGGGCCGTCCCCAGGGGAAGGGGATTGCCGGCCGAACGGATCCTCAAGGAAGAGGAATTCGGTGCTCGTGACCCTGGCCATCCAGGCCAGCGTGGGTGGCGGATGGTGCAGCAGCAGGCATCCGCCGAGCGAGGCGGTCCGCCGCGCCGCCCAGAGGAAGGCGTTGAGCCCGCTCACGTCGCAGAAGGTGAGCGGGGTGAGGTCGACGTCGATCGTACGGATGCCGTCGCGCAGGCACTGTTCCAGGGCCTCGCGTAACTGCGGGACGGTCTCCAGGTCGATCTCGCCTGCCAGGGTGATCAGCGACCGTTGCCTTCTGTCGTGGCGGTAGGTGTTCAGCTGGGGCAGGGGCATGACGCCTCGGTTCGGTAGACCCACCGGGCAGTGCCAAGGGCGGAGCCGGACTCACGGCCGCTCTTGGCACGCTGTCGACAGGGGCGTACTAACGGCGGAGGCAGACCGGCGGCCGGCCCGACAACCCGGTACCGGGAGCGGGACCCGCACGGTTTACCTCGGGAGATGCACGGGTGACCGGACGGAGGGTCCGTCCCCCGAGCCTCATTCGGAGCAGCACATGTCCGCCGGGGTCTGGGACGTCCACGCGACAGCATAGTCCCGGCTGTCCTCGCCAGGACTCTTCCGGCGAAACACCATGAGCGGCGATGGTTTCGGCAGCGCCACCTCCGAAATGCCTCGGAGGTGGTACTGCGTCGCTCGCGTGGGTCGCTGGAGGAAATGATCAGTCGGGCCGGGTCACGACGAGCGCTTCGTGCACCGTGACGAACATCGGAACCAGGGCGGCGACACCGCCTACGGCGAGGACCTTCCGGTGCCATGGCCGAACACAGACCACCCCCAGCGCGCCACCGCACTCGCGCACCCGCCGGTGCGCCCTGTGCAGCAGTGTCAGGGCGGCGCAGTCGAAAAAGACCACCGCCCGCAAATCCACGATCAGCCGAGCTCCCGGCTGGGCAGTCGCGACATCGAGGGGCGCCTGGACGGCCGTAGCGGTGGACAGATCGATCTCTCCGTACACCTCGACCACGGTGGATCCCCGCATCAGACACATACGTGCGCCCCCGGACACCTCGGGAGAGAGTCCCTCGACGAGAGGAACAGGTTCCGGCAAACCCGGCTGAATGATGCTTCCCACAGCAGCTCCTCACCCACAACGTCCCCCGCAGGAGCGGGAGTTCACGGTCATCGGGTGCAGCCACCAGGTCTGGGGTGATGCGTTCACCACCCTATAAACAGACAAAGAAGAAGAAACGTGCAAGCAGTCAAGTGTTCACTCTCAAGAGTGAATGGCCGGATAATCTTTCCTGATACAGACATACATGACCGGAGCGCGTCATGAGGGGGTCCTCGGAAGCCGTCGTCCGGCCGGCGGGATACGAGTGCGACGTGCGGGCGGCAGGCGCACCGCGATCGGAAGCACCTCATGCCCGCCGCCCACGAACAGGGACCGGCCACGTCGGTCACCACCGTTGACGTCCGGTCTCCACCAGCGGGGTGGGAGCCCAGGTCCGCTAGGCTCGGTGTGTGGCAACGGAACAGTGCGCGGCGGAGCGGTACGACATCGTTGCCGTCGCGTCCTCAGCCGGGGGCATCCAGGGTCTCGGTGTGTTTCTGGGCGCGCTCGGAACCGATTTTCCCGTACCCGTGCTGATCGTCCAGCACCTCGATCCCCGGCACAGGACCGTCATCGTCGAGGTGTTGGCCCGTCGCATGTCACTCCCCGTCAAGCTGGCGGAGGACGGCGAGCACGCGAAGCCGGGGGTCGTCTATGTGGCCCCGCCCGACCGGCACCTCCTCGTAGGGCCGGAAGGCGCCTTGTCGTTGTCCCGGAGTGGACTCGTACACTTCTTGCGTCCCTGCGCCGACCTCCTTTTCGAATCGGTGGCCGACGCCTATGGGCCGCGGGCCATCGCCTGTGTGCTGACCGGTACCGGCAGCGACGGCGCGATGGGGGTGGACGCGGTGAGGGCGCGGGGCGGCACGGTGATCGCCCAGGATCCCGAGACCGCGGAGTTCAAGGGGATGCCCGAGGCGGCGGTGGGGACGGGGGCCGTTGACTTCGTGCTGCCCCTTGAGGAGATCGCCGCGGTCGTCCGCGGACTCGTCGAGACCAAGAGGCAATGATGAGCGAGCCGGCCGCGACCGAGACGGATCAAAGCCTGGAGGACCTGCTCTGCTTCATTCGCGATGCCCGCGGTTTCGACTTCACCGGGTACAAGCGCTCCACGCTCAGCCGTCGGATCCGCAAGCGGATGGGCGATGCCGGCGTCCACGACTACGCGGACTACCAGGACCTTCTGGAGACGGACGCCGACGAATTCCGCACCCTGTTCAACACCGTTCTCATCAACGTCACCTCGGTCTTCCGTGACGCGGAAGCATGGGCTCTGCTCCAGCGCGAGGCCGTGCCGGAAGTGATCGCCAACGTTGCCGCCGAGGATGAGATCCGGGTGTGGAGCGCCGGTTGTTCCAGCGGTGAGGAGGCGTACTCGCTTGCGATCATGTTCGCGGAGGCACTGGGTCTCGACGAGAGTCTGAACCGCGTCAAGATCTACGCCACGGACGTCGACGAGGAGGCGTTGCGCCAGGCTCGCGCGGGGATCTACCCGGCCAAGGCCCTGGAATCGCTCTCGCCAGAGCTGCGTGAGAAGTACTTCGAACCGAGCGGCACCCAGTACCTCTTCCGTCCCGACCTGCGGCGGCGAGTGATCTTCGGTCGGCACGACATCACTCGCGACGCCCCGATCTCCCGGCTCGACCTGCTCGTGTGCCGCAACACGCTGATGTACTTCAACGTGGAGGCGCAGAGCCAGATCGTCGACCGCTTCCACTTCGCCCTGCGGGAGAGCGGCTTCCTCTTCCTCGGCAAGGCCGAGATGCTGCTGAACGACGGCGATCGGTTCGAGGCGGTCAGTATCCGCCAGCGGATCTTCCGCCGGCGTCCCGGCGAGAGCGGCCCGCCGTACACCGCGGCGTCGCCGAAGACCAGGGCCGGCGTGGGCGTGGAGACGCCGGCGGCGACCCGCGTCCGGCAGCTGCGGGACCTGATCCTCGACGCGACGCCCTGTGCGGCCGTGGCCCTGGACGCCGAGGGGGTCGTCGTGATGGTCAATAGTCAGGCGCGCTCCCACTTCGGTCTCACGGCCCATGATGTCGGCCGTCCCTTCCAGGACCTGGAACTCTCCTACCGGCCCACTGAGCTCCGTTCCCTGATCGACCAGGCCACGCAAGAGCGCCGGACGCTGCGGGTGCACGGCGCGAAACGGCGCATGGGCGACGAGCTCCAGTACTTCGACATCCTCATCCAGCCGATCTCCAGCGGCCCTGGTCTGCCGGTCGCCATCAACGTCACGTTCACCGACGTCACGCTCGCCACCCAGCTCAAGGCCGAGGTCAAGCGTGTCCGCGAGGAACTTGAGACGGCGTATGAGGAACTTCAGTCGACCAATGAGGAGTTGGAGGCCACGAACGAGGAACTTCAGTCGAGCATTGAGGAGTTGGAGACCACCAACGAGGAACTTCAGTCCACGAATGAGGAGTTGGAGGCCACCAACGAGGAACTTCAGTCGGGCAACGAAGAGCTTGAGACCATGAACGACGAGATGCGGCTGCGTACCGACGATCTCGACGAGGCGAGGGCGTTCCTGGAGGGTGTGATCGGCAGCATCGCGGCAGGCGTGGTGGTGCTGTCCGCCAGCATGAAGGTGAAGAGCTGGAACCGGGGGGCGGTCGACCTCTGGGGGCTGCGCGCGGACGAAGTGCAGGATGTCCACTTCTTCGATCTTGACTTCGGCCTGCCCACCGCTGAACTGCGTGACGTCATCCAGCAGTGCGTCGCATCGGGCAAACGGTCGGGGCCGGTCAGTGTTCCCGCCGTCAATCGCATTGGCAGAAGCATCAACTGCGCCGTGGTCTGCTCCCCTTTCGACGGCCACAACGGAGGCGTCGTCCTCCTGATGGAAGAGACCGGGAACGAGGGTCAGCGGGTGACGCGGGAAGCCGTACGCTGAGAACATGACCGCACAGAGCGGGAGTTCACACTCGGCGGACGGGCAGATCGCCGTCGCGCTGCGGCGGGCCGCTCTTGCCGCCGAGCGCGCGGCGCGCCAGCGGGTGTCCGCCGAGCGGCACGAGCGGCTGGCGGGGGAGACGGGACGCGAGTTCCATGTGGCCATGGCGGCGACGCACCGCAGGGTCGCCGAGCGTCATCTCATCGCGGCGCAGCTCCAGAAGAAGTACGCCGATGGATTGGCCAACCGGCGGTCCGCGGGGAGCGGATCGCGCCATCTGTTCATGGCGGCGGTCGCGGAGACCTGCGGCACCTCCAGTGCCGCTCTCACTCTGGTGGGGGCGGACATGGCTCAGCTCGCTCTGGCCACGTCCGACCAACTCGCCCGCAGCGCACAGGACTTGGAGTTCGTACTCAGTATGGGGCCGACCCGGGACGCCGCCGAGAGCCTTCGGACGGTACGCGTTTCGGGACTCGCGATGGAGGAGCGCTGGCCCGGCTACGGCGCACGTCTCGCCGAGCTGGGCCTTGTCTCGGTGATCGCACTGCCGCTGCCGTCGCGGGCCGGTTGCCTCGGAGCCCTCACGGTCTTCGATCCCCGCCCCGGCCTCGCCGAGTCCGGGGTCTTCGGCAAGGTGGCCGACGCCCTGGCGGAGAGCATGCTCCTCGGCCCGGACGCCGACCCCGGTCTGTACGGCGAGACGGACCACCGGGCAGTGGTGCACCAAGCTGCCGGGATGCTGTCCGAGCAGATCCACTGTTCGCTCGACAACGCGCTGTCGCTCATCAAGGCGCGGGCCTTCAGCTGGGGAGAGCCCCCCGAGTCGGTGGCGAGCCGCGTTGTGTCCGGAGATCTGAAGCTCCACTACTGAGGGGAAGTCCGATGCCCACGCCGGATCAGCGACTGGCCGACACCTTCGTGATGCTCGCCCAGTCCTGGGGCGATGCCTTCGACACCGGGGACTTCTTGACCACACTGGCGCACCGCAGCGTCGAATTGCTGGGTGCCGGCGCCGCGGGCGCGGTGCTCGTCGCCACCGACGCACACAAAGGCGTCCGGGCGGGAGCCTCGGATCCGGGTGTGCGACGGCTGGAACTGGACGCGGCCGACCGGCGGGAGGGGCCCGGCCACGACTGTCACCGGACGGGCGAGCTCCTACCCGACACCGCTCTCGAGGAGACACGGGCCCGGCTGCGCTGGCCGCGGTACTCCGCACGAGCACGGGCGCTGGGATTCACCGGTGTCGCGGCGCTGCCTCTGCGCTGGCAGGACGAGCCGGTGGGTGCACTCGTTTTGCTGCGCGGCACGTCGGTCCCGCTGTCCGCGGACGCCCTCGCCATAGGACAGTCCCTGGCCGACGCCGCCGCGATCGCCCTCGTGCGGGAACGGGAGCTGGCCAGGAGCCGCACCCTGGCCGCTCAGCTGGAACACGCTCTGACGAGCCGGATCGTCATCGAACAGGCCAAGGGCATCCTAGCCACGCGCATGGGTCTCCCCATGGACACGGTCTTCGATCTGCTGCGCCGCTACACGCGGTCCCGTCATCTGAGGATCGCGGACGTGGCCCGCGATGTGGTCGAGGGGCGCCCGGTACCGGACTGGCCGGACCCTTGGAGGCCGGCCGCGGGCGACGAGCTCTGATCCCGCTTGGCCGCAGCGGCCCGGCGGCTATCGGGCAGCGGGCTGTTCCTGGGTGGCCAGGAGGAGTTGTGCGGCCTGGGTCGTGTTGTCGGCGCGGACGGCACGGGCCATGGCGGCGCGCGCGGCCTCGACGCCCGCGTCCGGAGGGACCACGAGCAGCGCGAAGTGGTCGTTGTGACCGCGGGTGATGAGGACGGTGTCGTCACCGACCGGAAAGGAGTCCAGGTGTACGACCCGGTCGTCAATCACCAGGCGCGTCGGGATCTCGTTCCAGGCGGTGGCATCCAGGCCCACGCGGGTGATGGGGCCGATGTGCTCGGTGAGCGCGGTGATCAGAGCCGGCAATTCTGCCGCGATGTCACGGGATCGAGGCCACCACGCGCCGTCCAGGAGGCCTTCACGGGACTGCGTCGTCTCCAGCCGGAGGAGGGCCGTTCCGGGTTTCACCGCCTGGTGAATGGCGTCCGGAAGCAGCTTCGCTGGAGTGTGGGTGTCGGATTCGGCCATGATGGTTCGCCTGTCCGCGAGGTGCGGCGACACATCGTTTCCGCCCGTACTGACGTCGGCACCGCGATGGTGGCCGGTGAAATGCCGCCCTTGATTCACTGTACTCCCGGTACCCGGTACCCCCGTACCTGCCAGGAGGATCGGCGCCGCCCATCCCGATATGCCCGTCCGTGACCTCCCGGGAGATGCCTGGTCGCACGGCCGCCTCGGGAGCCAAGGACCGGAGTAGAGTGAGGGCACCGGGAGCATTTCGTACGCCCGCTCCCACGCGGATGTCGTTTCCGGCGATCATGAGCACCGGGCTGTCGAAGACGGGCCCGGGGGCAGGTTGGCGCCATGACCGTCACCCTCGACAGCGCGGCGCTCCGCGTCCTCGCCCCACCGCTACCGGCACGACTGTCCCTCACGCCCAGGACCACGCTCGCCGGCCGGCTGGACGGCGCGTGGTGGCCCCGCTCCCGCAACCTCGACGCCGAATTTCCGGCACTCCTCGATGCCCTGGACGAGACCTGGGGCCGCGTCACTCGCGTCACGGTGAACCCCACTCACTGGCCCGTGATCCCGCACAAGGTGCCCGTCACGGGGCACACCCTGCACGTGGGCTGGTTCACCGAGCAGGACCCGGACAAAGTGATCCTGCTCTCCCGTGGAGCCGGCCGCTGGGACCTTCTCGTGATCCCGCCGGAGACCGAGCCGGCCGCCGCGGCTCAGCTGATGTCCGCCGCGGCGCTCCCAGGGAGCGTCCTCACCGCCGGCGCGTTGCTGACCGCCGAGGCCGTGACCGGTGGCGCCGTGGAAGCCCGGGGCGGAGAGGACGCCTGGGAGGCCGAAGGCGGGGCGTGCGTGTCCCCGTTCGGCTACCCGATGGGATGCCGGTCCGGTCCTGCGCCCACGCACGCGTGAAGGTGAGGACCATGGAGACCGTCGTTCTCATCGCGGCGATCATCGTCCTGATCAACACGAAATCCCTGACGACGTCGAGCCATCGACGCCGGGTATGCGCAACCCCCTTACAGGACTAGGCTGTTGGAGTCAGGCCCCAGTCCCCGGTTGCGATGATCCCTTCCGTGTCCGGAGGCCCGTCATGATCGTGCTGCTTGTTCTTCTGGTCCTGGCCCTCTTCGGTCTCGGATTCGTGAATGCCCTGTGGTGGGTGCTGGGCACTGTGGTGGTCTTCGGCCTCTTCCGCCACGGGCGAGGCGGATACGGAGGATGGGACCGCGGGGATGCTGCCGGGTTCCGGAACTACCGTGAGTTCCGGGAGCGCGAGGACCGGTGGGGACGCCGGTACGACCGCCGGCGTCGGGGCCGGTGGCTTCGCGGTGACCGCCGGGATCGCGAGCGTCAACGGTGACCGGGTCAGGGGACACCGCGCGGGATGAGATCACGGTCCATGAGGAACTTGGAGCGGCATCCATCACCTGGTCGGGAGACGCGGCGCTGGTGGTGGAAGTCATCGAACTACGCGCCCGGTCTGAGCGGTTGCTCCGGGATCTGGTCGCTCGCGCGGCGATCGACCAGGCGTGCGGCATGCTGACCGTGATGGCCCCGTGCTCCGGCGAGAGGGCCCGGGAGCTGCTGGTGGACGTCTCGCAGCACTGCGACGTCCAGCTCGGGGATGTCGCCGCGGTCCTGGTCGCCACAGCCGAGGGCAAGGAGATGCCCGCTGACATGCGGCACGTTCTCCATGCTGCCCTGAGCCGCCTTCGGGCGTCCAGCGGCCATGAGGAGCCGGCTGCCCTGCCGGTGGCATCCCGGAAGCCGTCAGTTCCGCGAGGCGAGGAGAGCACCGTGCCCGGGGACCAGGATGTCGTCGCGGTGCTCCTCGAGGACCACCGCACCATGGAAGGCTGCTCCGGCGGATGCGCAGCGTGGAGGCGGACCGGGCCGGCGCGCTGAAGGTGCTCGCCGGCCTGCTCGTCGCCCATGGCCAGGCGGAGGAGAGCGAGGTGTACCCGGCGCTGAAGCGGTTCAAGAAGGTCGACGACGACGAGGTGGACCAAGGCGTGGCCGAGCATGCCGAGGGCAACGAGGCACTGCTGGCTCTTCTGGAAGTCACCGAGATCGGCTCCCAGGCGTGGGGCGAGAAGCTGGCGAGGCTCGTGGAAGCGGTCTCCCATCACGTCGACGAGGAGGAGACCATCCTCGACGGCGCACGGCGCGACGTTCCCGACGCACGCCGTGCCGAGCTCGGCGAAGCCTTCACCAGACAGCGGGAGAAGTATCTGGCCGAGGACTGCGGGAACATCGACCACGTCCGCCGAGTCGTGCGGCACTGAGCCACCGCCCGGCGCGATGGCCGCCGCCTGGCCGCCGCGCGCGGCGAGCCGTCCAACCGGCCCTCCGGGGCGCCCAGTTCGGCTGATCCCGTGTGCCGTCCGAGGAGCACGGGCAGACTGTCCCTCGGAGCATCTGACATCATCCAGCCCCATCAGGCACAGCTGCGATGTCGACTCAGGGAAGCGGGCCGGAGCAGATGAGCGAACCCGACGGCACGACGCGGCACCACCCGGTCGTCGTCGCCCATCGATCCAGCCGTGCTGGTGACCTCCAACTGCGCATCGCTGATGCGATCACCAAGTTCGCGGGCTCCATGGTGTTCGTATATCTCCACGCGCTCGGCTTCGCTGTCTGGATGCTCTTCGTGGAATCCACCCCGTGGCCCACGCTGACCCTCGTCGTGTCCCTGGAGGCGATCTTCCTTTCCACGTTCGTCATGATCGGCCAGAATCGGCAGGCGGAGTTCCAGCAGGCCAAGGCCGATCACGACTTCGTCGAGCAGGAACTGGAACTCAAGACCAACACCGAGTTGACGCGGGCCATCCACACGATGACCGCCGAACTCCACCGCCGGCTGATGGCGGAGCCCGAGCAGCAGTAGCCTGTCCCCTCGGTCCGGCCGCAAGCGTCGGCGGATGGCGGCACGGCCGGTCACAGTCCGAAGCCGCCGCGTCTTCCGTTCCACCCCAACCGGAGGGTCGTGCCGATGAGACGGTGCCGGACCAACCGGTGGGCGGCGGCAGGCAGTTGGCGGGCGGGGTCAGGCGGGCCGGTGCGGGGTGGACTCCGCTTCTTCGTCGGTCCACGTGGTGGTGTCCGCGATGTGCCATCCGCCTGGGCGGCCGCGAGCCGGTCGGTCCTGCGCGTTGTAGTGGCCCGCCTCCCGGGTGCAGGTGAGCCTGACCCCGGAGGGGCAGTGGACCGTGGTGGCGTTGCACAGGTGCCCGGCCTCCCCCAGCGCCTCCAGGGCCCGGCGGCGAGCGGTGCTGTGGGCGCGAGCCGAGCGCGCCGCACGCTGGACGAAGGCCCGCAGCGCCTCCAGCTCGCCATCGGCGCCGAGCAGATCCTCTTCCACGCGGATGATCCGGTACCGACCGACTCCGTACAGTCCGCCCTCCCCTTCGTTCTCCCGCAGGGCGGACCTCGCGGCCTCGGCCACCGACGGCGCCTCCAGGTGCACGGTGACGGACAAGACACCGGGCAGGGAGGCGCTGACGCGTTCCGCCACGACCCGGTAGACCCGGTTCTCCTCGACCGTGACCGGCCCGCGCCCCTCCCGCTCCGCGGCCTCAGTCTCGGCCGCCACTCTCTCCAGACGCAGCAGCTCCAGCTCCTGGACCCTGGTATCGCGCTCCGGTGCGTAGAGGTCCATCGCTTCCTCGGTCATCACAGAGCCGATCCGGCGCCACTCCGCGTGCTTCCACCGCGCCAGCCGCAGCGTCTCCAGCCGCCCCGCCGCAAGACCTCCCAGCTCCTGCGGGCCCCGCTCGGTCCGGTGCTCCCAGCCTCGTGCCGTCCTGGTCTCCGCCGCCACCTGCTCGCGGGTCATCCCGGTCGCCTTGCGCCGCACGTTCTCGCGGACGATTTCCTGTGCCGTGTACCTCTGAACAGCCATCCGCGTCCGTCCCGATTGGTGAAGCCCGGCGCGGTGGAGCTCTTGGAGCTGTCACCCGGGAGGGCTGAGGTTTCCCCTCCTTCCATGCTGCACCTCCACGAGACATCCCGAGCCGTTCACGCGGACAGTCCCCGTTCCCCCGCCGAGGACCTGGTCCCGTCGCCCGACGTACCCGCCCCTCCCCGTGCGGGCCTTTCGGCGGTCGGCGCCCCCGAACCGGACCGGCCCCGCGCGAGGATGTGCGCGACCTCGCCGACGCATTTCGCGGGAGCGTTCTTCGAAGGCCCAGTTCCGGCGTCGGCGACCGCTACCGCGGCCGGCCGCGTCGGTCGGCAGCAAGGACTGTGACGGTACCGGCCGGACCAACGGCAGGTGCCCGGCCGGTAAGGCCGGGCACCCAGATCGCGATTCCTGGCGGGGAGGCCGGACGCGCTACATCGTCGGTCGCGGACGCGGGTGTGCGTAGTAGGTCCCGACCTCCTGGTGGTAGTCCGGGTTGCCGAGGTGCTTCTCCTTGTCGAACTCGGGTGCGCGCTTGATCTGGTCCCTGGTGCGGTCGACGTAGACCTTCTTCTCCTGCCGGTCGACGCGCGCCACGACCCCGGCCGGCAGGAGGACCTCCTTGCCGAAGATCCATGTTCCGGTGTCGACGACGATGTACGCGGCGCCGACGTCCTCGGAGTGCTTGTCGACCTTGCCGATGCTGCCGTCACTCGCCTCGACCTTGTAGCCGGTCAGATCCATGCCGGACCGGTGGGAAGCGATCGGCCGGTATGCCCATACGTTCTCGTTCATTGAGGTGCCCCTTCGTCGAGTAGTTCTGGGGGGAGTGGGACGTTTGATCGTGTTCAGTCCCGGAAAGCGTCCCTGGCCTTCTCTCCGGCCTGCTTCAGGTCGCCGCCGGCCTGTTCGCGGCGGCCCTTCTTCTTGAGCCGCCTGTTGCCGACGGCTCGGCCGGTTCGTTCCTTCAGCCGCCCGATGAGCGACTGAGAGCTGTTCCTGAGTTTGTCGGCGAGGCCCATGACGGACCCTCTTCTCGTTCAGCGGGGCACCGGGAGGGTCCCCCGGCACAGGTCACCCGTCTCGCGGACGCGAGGACGGGCAGGCGGGGGATAGGGGGTGGCTGGTGGACCATGGCCGGGGGTGCGGCCCGAGCCCGTACGGCCGCCCGTGAAGGACCCGATGACCCACAGAACCAGCAGCGCCGCGGCGACGTACCACAGGACGTGCAGGGTGAAGCCGAACCCGAACAACCCCAGGACCAGCACGATCAGAACGATCCAGAGAAGCATGACCGGACCTCCGGTTCGCAGGAGGAGTGCGCTCTGCGTTCCGCGGGGTCCCGGCGAAGCGAGTGGCAGCGGGTCGCGCCCGGAGATTCCGGAGCGTCATGGCCCAGCGCCCTATCCGCCACTCAACGCCTCGCCGCATGCCCTGTCAATGGCTGCGCGAGGCCGGCGTCGCGGTGCCCGCGACTTGCCGGGGACGTGCCGGACCGGGCGGACACTTTCGATTGACTGCCCGCACTATGGCGCACGTGGACGCGCGGCAGCAGACTTGAGCAGGGAACCGGGAGTCACCGTCGAGGGTGTAGGGGTTGAAGGTGATCCAAGCCGCGGACATCCGTGAGTGGCGTACCCAGGGCGTCATTGACCGGGACGGGCACCGAATCGGCTCGTTGGAGGCGGTCTATGTGGACACCCGTACCGACGAGCCGGCCATGGCCACCGTGCGGGTGGGCCTGCCCACGCGACACCGGCTGGTCTTCGTACCCCTGGACGACACGATCGTCGGGCCGGGCTATGTGAAGGTCGCCTACGACAAGGCGCTGGTGAAGAAGTGCCCGCCGATCGGCACGGACGACGTGCTGCCCGCCGAGGACGAAGCGGCGGTCTTCGCGCACTACGGCCTGACCTACCAGCCAGGTGCCGGCGGTGAGCGGCAGCTCGCCCGTCGATAGAACGCCTGGCATCGGCCGAGGAGGCTTACGCGTCATGGTCTTTTTCCTGCTCCTGGTCATCGCGGCGATCGTGCTCGGCGTCATCGGCGTGCTCGCACACGGACTGCTGTATCTGCTGTTCATCGCGATCGTGCTGTTCGCCGGCGCGCTGGTTCATCTCGCGGTGCGCTTGCGGCGCTCCGGCCGACACCGGGTGCGCTGACCGCGCGCGGGCGGCCGCTTGCGATGTCGATCCGAGCCGGTCCGCCGGGTAGTACGACGCCGGCGGGGCTGCCCGGAAAAGAGCCGGGCGTCGACTTTGTGAATGAAGCAGGGCGGGATGAGCGGGATGAACAGGAGGGCAGGGGCTCGTGCGTGCCGCCGGGACCAATTCAGTAAGTGCGGGCCTCCCGGGGAAACCGCGAGGTCCGCACCGCCCGCACAAGACGGTGCGCGGAGTAGTCTCAAAGCACCGAGAGCCTTTCGCGCGTTGGCGTTCATGCCGGTGCCGTTCCCGGCGTACCACCGGGCCGGGCAGGCGGACCGCCTGTCCGGGGACGGGTCCCCACCATGACGACGGCCATCGAACGCTTGACCCCCACCGGGCACTTGTCGGCCACCTCTGCGGGTACGTCCCCGCCGCAGGCCCGCCTGGCTCTCGCACCTGTGGTGCACGCACCGAAGGCGGCCGGCCCGACGGCGAGGTGCGCCCCGTAACCACTTTCCTCGCCACCACGGCGGAATCCTTGGGCTGATCACATGGGAGGCATTCGTGATCCATCTGCGCGACGCACAGCTCAACCAGCACCTCTCCACCTGGCGGTACGGCCGCCTGCCGCCGGAACTCGCCGACCCGGCCGGTCGCCCCGCGCGGCGCGACCACCGTGAAGGCGGCCGGGGGCGACTGCGACCGCACCACCGCCTTCGCTGAAGGGCGCGCGGCCGTATCCGCATCCGTACCTGACGAACCGCATCCGTACCTGACGCCGAACCTCGCCGGTCGCCTCCGCACCAGGTGCCCCGTCAACGCCCAGTCAGAGCCAGGGCGTTGACGTACGGGGACGCGTCACGGAGGCCTGGACGGATGCCGGGCCGCTCAACGTGGTCGCGCTGCCGCCTACAGCCAATGCCGCCGTTTGAAGATGAAGTACAGACTCACACACACCCCCGCCAGCAACAGGATCGCGAACGGATACCCGTACGCCCACCCAAGCTCCGGCATCCGCTCGAAGTTCATCCCGTAGATCGTTCCCACCAACGTGGGAGCAAACAAAATAGCCCCGCCCAAGACGAGATCTTCTTGAAGACGTCATCCTCACGTCGGTGACCTGCAGAAATCGCCTGCATTGGCGGTCTGAGCTGCGGTGCTCGGCCTTTCAGGGTCTTTCGCCGTGCTACCCGTTTGTGCAGCCGATCCTCCCCGGCCGCTCCCCAACGGGCCTTCATTCTCCCCAGATTCTCCCCAGTCGAGGCGCGCTCAGGGCGCTACATCGTGCCCAGCCCGCCTTGCACGGCGGCTACGCCCAGTATCTGAGGGCGCTCGGCCGGGAGGGTGCGCGGATTGCGCGCCGGCTCGTCTGGGCTGGGTTGCGCGGCCGAGCAGAGCGACCACGTGGCGAGACCCACCGCAATCCGGCTTGCTTTGGAGCGCGACACTTTGCCTGCCGGTGCCGGCCGTCAGTCGAAGAGCGTAACCTCGCCGCCGGTGGTGATGACGTCGCGTGCTGCCTTGCAGGCACTGGGCCTTGGAGTATCGCGGTGATGTCGAGCTGACCTGAGTTCCCGTCCTCGGTGGCCATACAGCGACCGTAGGGTGCGAACGCGGGCGTTGCTACGGGATTCGGTTGGGGCCTGTCGGGGCGCTGGGCAGCTCTTTCCTCCTGCGGCTCAATCGAGCTGAGCCCGCTCTCCTCCTGGGGCTTCGAACGGTGGGCTGTGGGAGCCGTCAGGGTCGCGGCCACGGCGGCGCGTCGATTCCCGGGCACGTTCTGAGATCGTCCGTTCCTTCAAGTGACAGACGGATAGGCCGCATAGGCACACCGACCTCAGTGACTCGCACAGTCATCTCATCACCGAGTCGAGCCGCCAGGCCCGGCTCTGCTGGTGGTGGCTCAGAGCGATGCACGAGCCCTGCGATCCCATCATCAGGCCGCACGAGGATCCCGAACGGAACCAGCTTCGTGACCCGGGCCCGGATAACGCTGTCGGCGCGACCGGCTCAGAGACTCCACGGGTTCGGTTGGATGGCTGCCAGGGACAGCACCGCCTGACCACGCATCTCGGTATCCAGGGCCAAGACCTCGGCGGCCAGGCGCTGCCCCAGCGGCACAGCTTCATGACAGCAAGAGATCCATCTCCAGGACAGCTCCGGCGGAGGGATGACGGGCACGTCACGGCCCAGACGCTATTTCGCACTTCCGATATTTGAGCCTGCCGACACTGCCCGAGCGCTCAGCGTCCAACGAGCCGGCTCCGGTCGAAGGCCTCGGAGTCAGCTTTGTCGGACGAGGGCGATGAGGTTAGATCTGGTCTCCTGGGTGAGGGCTCGGTGGGGGTGGGAGGAGTGGCCGGTCGTGGGTGCTGTTGGTGGGGCCGCGGACAGGCTGGTGGGGCGCGACGAGCCGACAGCAGTCATTGAGGGTGCGCTGGCAGAGGTACAAAGGGGCGGCACAGCGGTCTTGTTGCGGGGGGACCCCGGTATGGGGAAGACCGCGCTGCTCGATACGGGGGAGGAAGCGGCGCGGCGGATCGGGTTGCGGGTACTGCGGATGACCGGGGCGCCCACGGAGTCGGGGCTGCCGTTCGCCGCGCTGCACCAGGTGCTCTGGCCGGTGCTCGACGAGGTGCAGGATCTGGCCGAGTCTCAACGGGAGCCTCTGGAGCGGGCGTTGGGGGTGCGCGACGGGGTCCCGCCCGAGGGATTCGCGGTGGCGGGTGCCACGCTCGCGCTGCTCGCCCATGCCGCCACCCGTCGGCCCGTCGTGCTCCTCCTGGACGATCTGCAATGGGCCGATCCGTCCAGCATCGCGGTGTTCGGCTACCTGCGCAGGCATCTGGCCCCGCTGCCGCTCGTTCTGATCGGGACCACGCGGGAGAGCGCTGCCGACGGTCTGCCGGGCCGGATGGTCGACCTGGAGCCCCTGAATGATCGGGAGTCCGAGCAACTGCTGCGGACCCTCCACCCGTGGCTGCCCGAGACGGCGCGCGGCCGGGTGCTGCGCGCGGCCGGCGGAAACCCGCTCGCCCTGCACGAGCTGCCCGCGCAGCTGCGCTCGGTGGCTCCGGACCACCCCGCGTTCCGGGCGGACTCCCCGACGACTGATGCCGTCGCGGGGCCCTTCGGTGGGCTGCCGCTCGGAACCCGTCTCGGGGGACTGTACGAGGACCGGGTGCGCGCCCTGCCGGACGGCATCCAGTACCTCTTGCTCGTCGCGGCCCTGGGGGGCACGTACGGACAGCGCCTGTCCGTGTTGCGAGAGTTGGCTGGGCAGCGAACGGAGATGCGCTGGGCGAAGGTCCTGGAGCACATCCGGGATTCCGGCTTGGCGCACCCGGACACGGCTGAGGGCAGCCTGGTGTTCCGTCATCCGCTCGTGCGGGCCGGCCTTGTCCACATGGCCTCTCCGGCCGAGCGTCGTGCCGGTCATCGGCTCCTCGCCGACGACATGCCCGCGACGCACCCGCAGCGGATCATTCATCTGGCGGCGTCGGCGGTCGGCATTGACGCGGCGCTGGCCTCACTCCTGCATGCGAAGGCCGACAGCATGGCCGCCCAGGGCGGCGATGCCGAGGCCGCGGACATGATGGCGCGTGCCGCGGGTCTCAGCCCGGACTCGGGGACCAGGGCCGCGCGGCTGGTCGCCGCCGCGGTCATGGCTGCCGCTGGGGGACGGCTGGGCCGGTCGGCGGAGCTCGTCTCGGCGGCCGAGGCCGAGGCCAGGCCCGGCAGGCCGGAGCCCGCTGCCGCTTACGCCTTCGCCGTCGCGTACACGAGGCTCCAGCTGGACGGTGACCCGACGCCCTCGATCGAGCTGCTTCCCGGCGCCCTCGACCTGTTGGCGCCGCCGGCCGGGCGGCACGAGCGCCCGGGGCTGCTCGAAGCGGTCTTCTTCCTTCTCGTGGTCGTCGCCGTGCACTGCGGCGACGAGCGGGCGTGGGCCGCGGTCGAGCGGCACGCCACTGCTGTCTCCGGGCCTGCCCTGGTGTGCTTGCGGGCATGGTCGGGCTCCTCGCGGACCGGCCCCGACGCGTTCGACATGTCGGCGCGCCTGCGGGAGACGGTCCCCGCGCTGCCCGAGGATCGCGAGACCCCTGCCGCCTGGTTCCTGCTGTGGGCGGCCGCCGGCCTCGACGCGGTCGGTGAGTACGACGCCCTGGTGGCTCCGTTCGCGCGTCGTCACACCTTCGCCACCCAGGACTTCATCGATGCCCTGCGCGCCCACGATGCCTTTCTGTGTGGCCGCTGGGAGGAGACCCTTGCCCTCTCCCGCCGCGGCGCGGACACCTCTGCGAGCCACGGCCATGCGTTCAACCAGATGCTCTTCCTGCTGAACGCTGGCCAGGTCCATGCCGCACGTGGGCACGACGGTAGCCTCACCGCGCTGGAGTCCGCCCTCAGTGCGCACGCGGGAGCGCGGCATCTGCGCGCGATCACCGAGCGCCTGCACGGCCTCCAGTTGCTGCGTGCGCTCGGCCAGGGGCGGGCCGACGAGGCATGGCGGCTCGCTCGGTCCCTGGCCGCGCCCGGGGTGGTACCGCCCCGGGCCCCCTGGTTCCATCTGACCCTCGTCGACTGGGTCCAGGCGGCGGTCGAGAGTGGTCACTCAGAGGATGCCCGGCGCCACCTCAGGGCAGTGCGGGCGGCCGGGGGCGCCCCCGCCTCGGCCCACCACGCCTTTCTCATGACCGTTGCCGACGCCCTCGCCGCCACGGATGAGGAGGCCGAAGCGAGGTTCGCGGCGGTGTACGCGACGCCCGGCGCGGAGCAGTGGCCCTTCCCACTCGCCCGCGCGCGTCTGGCGCACGGTGTGCGACTGCGACGGTCGAGTCCCGGCCGGCACGCGCCGACGGCCGCCATGGCCCACCTTCGGAGCGCGTACGCCGTCTTCACCCGACTCGAAGCCGCTCCGTGGGCCCGGCGAGCCTCCCGCGAACTGGATCCGACGGTGGAGGCGGCCGAGTGTGTCGAGGGGAGCGAAGCGTTTCATCCTCTGCTCTCCGCACAGGAGTTGAGGGTGGCCGAGTATGCGTCGAGAGGATTGACCAACCGTCAGATCGGAGATCTGCTCGGCCTTTCGCCACGCACGGTCGGCTCGCACCTGTACAAGGCGTTTCCGAAGCTCGGCGTCACGACACGGGCCGGCGTGGCCCGGGCTCTGGAAGAGACCCGGAACGCACGGCCCACCGGTCCCCGAGGTCGGCAAGGGCGTCCCGGACGGGGCGGTCGGCCCTAGTGCCCCGGACACTACGGCCGGTCCTGGTGCACCTCCGGGCCGGCCGGTGGCAGAGCTCTCGCGAGCGCTGCCCGCGAGGTGATTCCCAATTTGGGGAAGATCCGGTAGAGGTGCGCCCCAATGGTGCGGGGGGACAGGTGCAGTGCGGCGCCGATCTCTTTGTTCGTGAGGCCGGTGGCCGCCAAGCGGGCGATGCGCGTCTCCTGGGCCGTGAGCGTGTTCGGACCGACCGTTCTGGGGGCCAACGCGGCCTCAAGGGTGCGGAGTTCGGCCTGACACTGCTGTACCCAGGGATCGGCGTCCAGCTGTCGGAAGGTGTCGGCGGCGGCCTCCAGTGCGTCGCGTGCCTCGGCGTGCCGGCCCGTGCGGCCCAACCAGGTGCCGTGTGCCAGCCGGAGGCGGGCAAGATCCAGGACCCACTGGGTGGCGCCCGGAACGGCGTAGGCCGCCGCGAAAGCCGCGTCCGCCGCGTCGGTACCTCGGCTCTTGCCATCGCTGTCGACGTGGCCCGCGGTCGTCATGGCGGTTGCCGCGGCCAGCAGGAAGGCGTGGTGCGCGGAAACCTCGTCCATACGGGCCTCCCGCCCCGCGGCCACGTGCGCCAAGGCCTCCGTCAAGCGCCCGCAGCGCAGGCTCGCGACGACGAAGTCGAAGAACGGGAGATGGAACCAGGCCATGCCGTACGGAAGTCGACCTGGCGGCATGAGGCGGCGCAGCAGGGCGTATGCCTCCCCGTAGCGCCCGTGGGCCAGGGCGGCAAGCGCGTCAAGGTGGTCCAGATGGTCCGTGACGAACCGCATCCTGGCCCGCGAAGCTGCGGGCGCGATCCGCGCCCGCACGGCCCGCAGCCCGTCCGTGTCGCCGCGGCCCGCGAGGAAGTGGGCGTAATAGTGGCGGAACAGCAGGGCGTTGCAGTGGTAGCCCAGCTCCTGTGCCGTCTCCGCCTCGCGCAGGCAGTCGTCGGCTGCTCCCCACTGCCCACGCAGGAAAGCCTGGTATGACTTCGCCTTCGCGACAGAGCCGCGCGTGGCGTATGCGTGCCCCCCGAAGAGTCGCCACAGGTCGGCGTCGGCGGCATCCACCGCAGTCGCCGCCCACAGGAGGATCCAAGCACTGCTTGTGTCCTGATGAGCCGTCAAATGAGCTGTGAGAGAGCGTAGTTCCGCTGCCACGCCGTGAGCCGTACGGGCCGGATCGATCCAGGCACGCAGGCACAGTCGGGCAGCGGGGGAGAGGTGCTCCGCGTACCGTTCCAGGGTTTCCCAGCCACGGGGGTCACCGGTGTACGCGGAGGCCAGCAGCAGTTTGAAGACGATCTGCTCGACGAGGTCCCCGGAGGCGGAGGCGCCGGGGGCGGTGAGGGTGGCCAGTGCCGGGGGCAGCAGGTCGAAGGAGGAGTCGAAGTCGACGTGGTGGCTCTGATCGACGTAGACGACGGCGTAGGCGAACAGCGGCGCGATGTCCGGGGGTACGGTCCCTCGTCGGAGCTCGCTCACCCGGCTCGCCGCGCAGGCGAGACGGCCGCCCCTGGCCGACATCACGGCCGCCCAGGTCAACCGCGCCGCACGACTGCCGGGGTCGGGGCTGAGGGCCGCCGCGCGGTCGAGGAGCAGGGCGCCCTCCGCGTCGCCGCCACGCAGCGCGATGCGTTCCCCGGCTTCCTGGAGGCGGGCGGCGAGTTTTTCGTCCGGCCCCGCCGCGGCGGCTGCCTCGTGCGGCAGTCGGCGAGGATCGTCCTCGGCCAGCCGCTCCGCCAGACTCCGGTGCGCGGCTCGTAGCTCCGCCTCCGATGCGCAGGTGATCACGGCGCTGCGTACCAGTGGGTGACGGAAGGCCAGAGCCCCCGTTGCGTCGATGCGTGCGAGGCCGCTCGCCTCAATGCGATCGAGGAGTTCTTCCGTGCACTCGTGACGGGGGTCGTGCGCGCCCCCGCTGCCGGGGCGGCACAGCGCGATGAGGAGGAGCAGCCGCGCCGCCTCGCGGGGCAGGGAGTCCAGCCGTTGCGCGTAGAGCGTCTCCAGGCGCTGCCCCAGTGGCAGCCGGTCCGGCAGTGGCGCCGCACCACTGCGATGGTCGTGCGCCAGCTGGCCCGGCAGCTCGGCCAGGGCCAGGGGGTTGCCCGCGGCTTCCTCCATGATCCGCTCGGCCGTGGGCGCCGCGAGACCCGGGTGCCAGTGCCGCAGCAGCGCGCGGGAGTCTTCGGGAGGAAGAGCCTCGACGTCCAGCACGTGCACGGGCCACCCCTGTGGCGCGGAGCTCTCGGCCCGTGTCGTACACACCATGGCCGCGCGCAGCCCGGCGATCCGCTGGCGCAGGAAGGCGAGGACGGTGGCGCTGGAGGAGTCCACCCAGTGCGAGTCGTCGATGAGGACCAGCACCGGGCGGATACGCGCTTCCTCCGCGAGCAGGGCCAGCGCGGACGCACCCACCATGAAGCCGCTCGGAGGCAGCCCGTCCCGCAGACCGAGGGCCCTTTCGAGTGCGTCGCGTTGCTGCCGGGGCAGCGCCCGGGAACTCTTCCACAGCGGCCGCAGTACCTGGCGCAGTGCCCCGAAGGCGATACCGACGTCGGACTCGTGGCCCGCGGCCCGCAGGACGGTGAAGCCCGCGCCCTCGGCGCGCTCGGCCGCCCAGTCGATCAGGGCGGTCTTCCCTATGCCCGCGTCGCCCCGCAACACTGTCGCCGAACCGCCCGCACATGACCGCGCGCTCTCCAAGGCACGCTCCAGCAGCTCGCGTTCGCGTTGCCGACCGACCAGCACCGTACTCCCCGGTCCCTCTCTCATGGCCGCCCTCGCCGGGAGCCGTCCACCTCGCGCCAGCGCGCCCCCCACAGCATCGCTCAGGGACGGACCACTCCAGCGTGATCGGGGGCCGCGCGGACGGTGAGTTCCATCTCTCCGTCTACGGACGCCGGCCCGGCGCGCAGTACGTCACGAGGCCAATTCCGGTGCACAGAGGGACAGATCGCCCGCTCACCCGCGTCTTAGCGTCGGGGGGTGGCGAGTCGCGCCGATGCGGCCGCCCCCTTACCCGAGTCTTCCGAGAGGCCACACCCGTGTTCGACATCTCCGCAGTACAGGCGGCCCCGAGCGGCGACTTGCTCACACCCGACAACGCGGTCATGGTCTTCGTGGATCACCAGCCGCAGATGTTCTTCGGCACCGGAAGCGGTGACCGCGCCGCGATCATCAACAGCACCGTCGGTCTCGCGAAGGCAGCCGTGGCATTCGATGTGCCGGTCGTCCTGACCACGGTGGCCGCCGACTCGTTCTCCGGTCCGCTGCTGCCGCAGCTCGCCGAGGTGTTCCCCGGCCACGAGGTGATCGACCGCACGACGATGAACGCCTGGGAGGACGATGCCCTGGTGGCCGCGGTCAAGGCGACCGGTCGTAAGAAGATCGTCCTGTCGGGTCTGTGGACCGAGGTGTGCCTGGTGCTGCCCGCGCTCTCCGCGCTGGAGCAGGGGTACGAGGTCTACGTCGTGTCCGACGCCTCAGGCGGCGTCAGCCCGGCCGCCCACGAGCACGCCCTACAGCGGATGCTGGCCGCCGGCGCGATCCCGGTCACCTGGGTACAGGTGCTCCTGGAACTCCAGCGGGACTGGGCACGCCAGGAGACCTACGGCGCCGTAATGGAGATCGTCAAGGCCCACGCGGGCGCGTACGGACTGGGTGTCGTGTACGCGCAGGCCGTCATCGGCGCACACGCGGCCGGCTGACCCCCTTGGACACCGGCATCTTGGTCCTGCGTCTGCTGGTGGGCCTGCTCGTCGCGGGCCACGGCGTGCAGAAGATCAGCTCACATCTCGGCGGCAAGGGACTCGACGGCGGTGCCGAGGAGTTCCGCGCCGACGGCTTCCGCGGCGGAACCCTCACCGCACTCGCGGCGGGCGGCGGCCAGATCGGCTCCGGCCTGCTGCTCGCCGCTGGGTTCCTCACCCCGCTCGCCGCGACCGGAGCGATCGGGGTCATGACCGTCGCCCTCACCGTGAAGTGGCACAACGGCCTGTGGGTCCAGAACGACGGATACGAATACCCGCTGGTCCTCATCGTCACCGCCGCCGCCCTGGCCGCCATCGGCCCGGGAGCCTGGTCCCTCGACGCGGCCATCGGCCTGACGCCGTACCCGCTGTGGTGGACGGCTGTGGTGCTCGCGGTCGGCGGCGCCAGCGGACTGCTCACCCGGCTCGTGCTGCACCGCGCCCCGGCGACGGGCCCGGCCACGGCCGCAGCGACAGGGGCGGCCCAGGCCTCGGCCACCAGCCGCCCCTGAGCGCCGCGCGCAGACCGGGTCCAGCCATCCGCGCGCACCCCTTTGGCCCGAGCGGCCGGACTCACCCCTCCCAGAGTCATGAACCACAGGAGCACCCGTTGGAACCCGCACCCAGCACCGCGTCTCGGCCGGCGGAGGCCAGCCGCTGCTGCGCCAAAAGGGCGCGGAGACCCAGTTGTTCGGAAACCTCAAGCAGCTGCCGATCGGCCTCGGACACGACACCCGCAAGTACGCCTGCCAGCGGCTGAACCGCGTTCTCGCCGACACACACATCCTGTACGCCCTCTACAAGAAGCACCACTGGCTCATGAGCGGAGCCACCTTCTCCTCGCTCCACCTGGAGAAGCAGACCGCCGCCCTGCTCGCAGGTGTGGACGAGAGCGTCTTCAAGGGCATCGAGGACGCCATCACGGCCGACCGCTTCGCCTTCATGTCCGCCTTCCTCGCCGACTTCTACAACGTCGACGTCCTGGATGGCGAGCGCGTAAGTGACCAAGTGATTCAGGCGAGTTGGAACGTGGCCCTCGGCGCATCCGCCAAGGGCACCCTCGACTGCGTCCAGGCCTGGCTCACGGACTTCCGCGCGGACCTGCCGCGCATCGACGTGCCCACGCTGATCATCCACGGCGACGCCAACCGGACCCTGCCCATCGACGCCACGGCGATCCCGTTGGCGAAGAGCATCGCGGGCGCGCGGCTCGACGTCGTCCCCGGCGGGCCGCACGGCCTGATCTGGACCCATGCCGCAGAGGTCAACTCCGCCCTGCTCGCCTTCCTGCGCTGAGACCCACCCACCCGTACCGCCTCTGAAGGAGCCCCCATGTCGAACCAGCCGAACCCGTCCAACCAGCCGGACCGATCCGACCGGTCGGGCCTGCCGCCGGTCCTGGAGCCCGCGGCCCAGGCGTTCGCCGATGCCACCGCCGAGCCGCCGTACCTCTACCAGATCCCCGTCGCGGACGGCCGCAAGGCCGTGGACGGAGTCCAGGGCGGCGAAGGCGTCGCCCTGGACGCCGTGGACGAGGAATGGATCACCGTGCAGGGCGGCCCCACCGGAGACGTACGCGCCCGGATCGTGCGCCCCAGCGGCATCGGCGGAACCCTTCCCGTCATCCTCTACATCCACGGCGCGGGCTGGGTCTTCGGCAACGCCCACACCCATGACCGTCTCGTGCGCGAACTCGCCGTCGGGGCGCG
Organism: Streptomyces sp. NPDC006711; assembly: GCF_042869775.1. NCBI lineage: Bacteria > Bacillati > Actinomycetota > Actinomycetes > Kitasatosporales > Streptomycetaceae > Streptomyces > Streptomyces sp. NPDC006711. The sequence continues at coordinate 773,134 of NZ_JBIAGO010000002.1, read as the reverse complement.
GGCGGCGGTCGTCTTCCCCGAGTACGACCTCTCGCCCGAGGCGCGCTACCCCGTGGCCATCGAGCAGAACTACAGCGTCGCCCAGTGGGTTTCCCGCGAGGGACACCACAAGCAGCTGGACGGCACCCGCATCGCCGTCGCGGGCGACTCGGTCGGCGGCAACATGAGCGCCGCCCTCACCCTCATGGCCAAGGAGCGCGGCGACGTCCGCATCGTCCACCAGGTCCTGTTCTACCCGGTCACCGACGCCTCCTTCGACACCGCGTCCTACCACGAGTTCGCCACCGGCTACTTCTTGCGCCGCGCGGCCATGCGGTGGTTCTGGGACCAGTACACGACCGACGAGGACGAGCGTGCCCGTGTCACCGCCTCCCCGCTGCGCGCCTCCCGCGACCAGCTCACCGGACTGCCGCCCGCCCTGGTCATCACCGCCGAGGCCGACGTCCTGCGCGACGAGGGCGAAGCGTACGCGGCCGAGCTCCGCGCCGCGGGTGTCCCCGTCACCGCCCTGCGCGTGCTGGGCACCATCCACGACTTCGTCATGCTGAACGCGCTGCGCGAGACGCATGCCGCGTCGCTCGCCATCGGCCTGGCGGCCGACACCCTCCGCAAGGCCCTGGCATGACCGGAGCGAAGACCCCGGCCACCCCGGACGCCACGGCGAGCATGCCCGTGTCCGGCGTGCTCCCGGCACCGAACGCGGACCGGTCGGCAGCCGACCTCCTGGTGCGCAACGCCAAGGTGTTCACCGGCGATGCCGGGCGCCCCGCGGCCCGCGCCGTCGCGATCCGCGACGGCCGGGTCGTGGCCCTCGGCGACGACCACGACCTCGCGCGGTTCGTGGGCCCGGCGACCAGGATCGTCGACGCACTCGGCCGCCGGGTGGTCCCCGGCCTGAACGACTCACACCTGCACGTCATCCGAGGCGGCCTCAACTACGTCCTGGAGCTGCGCTGGGACGGGGTGCGCAGCCTTCACCACGCGCTGGCCATGCTGCGCGACCAAGCCGGCCGCACTCCCAAGGGGCAGTGGATACGGGTCGTCGGAGGCTGGACCGCCGAGCAGTTCGCCGAACGCAGGATGCCGACCGTGGCCGAGCTGAACGCCGCCGCGCCCGACACACCGGTGTTCGTCCTGCACCTCTACCAGTCGGCACTGATGAACCGGGCCGCCGTACGGGCCGCCGGATACACCCGCGAGACCCCTGACCCGCGGGGCGGCCAGATCGTACGGGGCCGGGACGGCGAGCCCACCGGCGTGCTCCTTGCGGCGCCGAGCGCCCTCATCCTGTATTCCACCCTGGCGAAGGCGCCGGCCCTCGACGCGGCGGACAAAAGGACGTCGACACGGCACTTCCTGCGCGAACTGAACCGATTCGGGCTGACGTCGGCGGTCGACGCCGCCGGCGGCTTCCAGAACTTCCCCGACAACTACGCCACGGTCATGGACCTTGCCAGGTCGGGGGAGCTGTCGCTGCGGATCGCCTACCACCTCTTCCCGCAGACGGCGGGACAGGAGATCGCCGACCTGAAGCGCTGGACCGAGATGGCCGAGCCCGGGGACGGGGACGAGTGGCTGCGCCTCAACGGCGCGGGCGAGAACCTGACCTGGGCCGCCGCCGATTTCGAGAACTTCTCCGAACCCCGGCCCGAACTCGCCGAGGGATACGAGGCCGAATTCGAGCAGGCAGTCCGGCTGCTGATGGAGAAGGGCTGGGGATTCCGGCTCCACGCGACCTATGACGAGACGATCCGCCGCGATCTGGCCGTCTTCGAGAAGCTTGCCGCCGAAGGGCTCTTTCCGGGCGGGAACCGCTGGCTCTTCGACCACGCCGAAACGGTGTCGGCCGACAGCCTGGACCGGATCGCGGCCCTCGGCGGGGCCCTGTCCGTACAGAACCGGATGTCCTTCCAGGGCACGGCCTTCCTCGACCGCTACGGCGCCGAGGCAACCGCCCACGCCCCACCGGTCCGGGCCATGCTCGACCGGGGCCTGACCGTCGCCGCGGGAACGGATGCCACGCGTGTGTCCTCGTACAACCCGTGGGTGTCGCTGCACTGGCTCGTCACCGGTCGTACCGTCGGCGGGACCGTGCTCCACCCGGCCGCGAACCTGCTCAGCAGGGAGACCGCGCTCGGCCTCTACACCCGCGGGGGCGCACAGCTCACCGGCGAGCAGGACGTCAAGGGGATCCTGCGCGAGGGCTGCTACGGCGACCTGGCGATCCTGTCGGACGACTACTTCACCGTGCCGCCGTCCGCCATACCCGACATCGAATCCGTGCTCACCATCGTCGGCGGCCGCATCGTCTACGCGAGCGCGGAGTACGAGGGCCTTGACGAAGCCCTCCCTCCGGTCAGCCCGCCGTGGGCGCCGGTAGCCCGGTTCGGCGGCTATCAGGCACGTGGCCGACTGCCGGGCGACCAGCGGTCGGACGGTGCGGAGCAGGCCCTCCGTGTGGCCGAGGCAGTCGCCGAGTCCGAGCAGCACCGCCAGTGGCGTGTCGCACGCGGCGCCGGACCCGATACGCCTCCACCCTTCCTCGACCCCTGCTTCGCGCACTGAACAAGGGACCCCTTCCGATGTGTACACCCCCCGCCGTCGGCGGCGATCCGGGCGACAGTCCGGACCCGGACAGCACCGAAAGTTCGGACAGCACCGAAAGCCCGGAGAGCCGGGAAGGCCGGAAAGGACCGGAAGCCGAGGCCGGTCCGGTGGTGACGGCCGCCGCCCGCCGTCACGAACCGGACCTCCGGTCGATGACGCGGATCAACCTGCGTCCCATCGCCTCACCCATGCCCCTCGGGTTCTTCACCGTGGCGATCGCGTCCGCGATGACGGGCTGCCTGCAACTGGGGCTCTTCGAAGCAGCGGACCGCCGGGCCGTCGCCCTGTGCGTACTGCCCGCCTTCGCCCTCCAACTCCTGGTCAGCATGCTGGCCTTCGGCGCACGGGACGTGCTCGCGGCGACCCTCATGGGCACGTTCGCCGGCAGCTGGCTGGCGTACTCCCTCGTCATGGGCACCGGCGCGCCCGGTGCCCTCCGGGTACTGGGTGTGTTCAACCTGGCCTTCCTGTGCTTCGGGGCGCTGATGGCGGCCGTGGCCCGGCCCAAGCGGGCGCTGTGGTTCGTCCTCGTCGCGTCGCTGCCGCGCTGGGCTGCCACCGGCCTTGCGGGGCTGACCGGGACGGCGTGGATGACCCGCACGGCCGGCGCCCTCGGGATCCTGGTCGCGCTCGTCGCGACGTACGCGGCCTTCGCGCTGATGCTGGAGGACATGCGCAGCGAGGAAGTCCTGCCCATCGGCCGCAGCGGTCCCGCGCACACCGCGGTCGAGGGCGACCTCGCGGTGCAACTCCGCAACCTGGAGCGCCAGGCGGGCGTGCGCCGCACCCTCTGAACACTCCGGTGCTCCGGTGCGCCGGAACTCTTGCGACCCCTCTACGGAAGAAGGCAACTCCTGGGCAGTTCGGCATTTTCACGGTGGGCGACGTCACCCCCGATCCGACCTCGGGGCGGACCCCCACCGAGCACGAGCGGATGAGCGCGATGGTCACCATCGCGCTCAAGGCGGAGGAGGTGGGGCTCGACGTCTTCGCGACCGGCGAGCACCACAACCCACCGTTCGTGCCCTCCTCGCCGGCCACGATGCTCGGCTACATCGCCGCCCGTACCGAGCGGCTGATCCTGCTACAGCGGTCTGTTCAAGTCCTTCGTCGACGTGATCGACCGTGACGCGCTCGTCGGCAAGCCGACTCTGATCGCGGCCACCGGCGGCACCGCACGGCACTCCCTCGCTCTGGAATACGCGCTGCGATCGCTCTTCGTGCACCTGCGCGCCCAGGTGGTGCCGACCGCCGTCTTCGCGGCTCCGGAGGACTGGGGCTCGGCCGACGGCCGAACTCGTCGCGTCCGGCGCCCCGTCCACCGTTGGCCTCCCGGCCACCGCCGCATCCGCGACCGACTTGGCCGCCTCGCCGGAGCAGGAACGGAACCGCGCGTGTAGCAGACGGCCAGGAGGCGTCTCGGTACGAGATCTTCGCCGGCGCGGACGTCCCTGACACGGTGGGCTTGGCCGAGCATTTCCTCTCGTAGGGGGAGATCGGCTTCATCCAGACAGAGACCGCCCCGCGCTTCGGTGGCCAGTGTCTCGGTGGCCTGCTCGCCCGCGGCGCGCTGGACGACGTCCGGGCTTGTGGGCTGCACGTCGTGCCGTATTGCCCCTTCATCCGGGAGCGGATCCACAAGCACCGCGATCGCGCCGACCCGGGTGCCCGAGGGACATCGTGCCCGGTTCGGTCTCCGACCGCCGAGTGGCCGGCGAGCCGTCTCAACCTTGACGGGCCATCAGGCGGTCCGGCTCCGGGACTGCCACTCCCGGGGAGACATGGCGTACGCGGCGCGGAAGGCCCGGCTGAAGTGCGATGGGCTCACGAAGCCCCATCGGTGGGCCACCGCGGAGACGGAGATGGACGACGCGGTCCGCGACGGCAAGGACAGGTCACGGCGACACCGCTCCAGGCGCTCCCCCTGAACCCAACGGCTCACGGTGACCCCGTCCGACTGGAAGAGCTTGTGCAGATACCGCACCGAGATGTGGTTCGCCGCCGCGATCCGCTCCGGCGAGAGATCGGGATCCGCCAAGTGCCGAAGTGCGTACGCCTTGACACGCGCCAGCATCCCGCGGGCGACTTCCGAAGCCTGGGGGTTCAGCCGGCCCTGGCGTTCACGGATGAGTACGGCCAGCAGGTCGCTCGCGGTCATGGCGAGCTGCTCGCCCGTGTAGGGGTCGAACCCGCCCGCCCGCTCGGCCAGGCGCTCCAGATACCCGGCGACCAGCGCGGACGTACCGCAATCACTACCGAATACGGTCCCGGTGATTGCCCGCAGATCATCCTCCGTCACGCCGAGCCCTTCCTTCGGCACCCGGAATGCCGTGAAGCGGAAGGGATCCGGCTGCTCGCGCTCGTACGGCTGACCGGCGTCCGAGCAGGTGAAGGTTCCCGGCTTGACCAGGGCCTGGCGGCTGTGCTGGGTGAGCTTCGCGCTCCCCCGGTGCTGCATCGTGACGGTGATGAACCCCTCCCCGCCCCGGGCGATCAAGCGCCGGTCGCGCGAGACGGTCTGGGGGCCCGCCTCGACCACGGAGATCTGCAAGGGGCCGAGCGATCGACTGGAGATCGTCGCCACCGAGGGCTGGCCCTCGTGCAGCACCACGTCGAGCGGAATGAACGTGTCGGACACCACACTGTGCCAGTAGTCCGCACGTTCGTACGGCGCCAGCGGCGCGGTGGACAGCACGACGGGCATCCGTCGGCAAAGGGTGGTGGTGCTGGAAGTCAGGCTCACGGGCTCTCCGGTGACATGCGGATCTCTCCGGGCCAGTCTCGGAGCATCCGGCACGGACGCCATCGGTCACATGACTTAAGAGAACGCCGACAGCGCCGGTGAGCCCGGCGCTGCCTCCACCTCGCAGCCACCCTCATAGGGATCCGCGACCGGCCGCAGGATTTATCCACCCCTTGCCGACCGTCTTCTCCTTCTTCTCTGCGTCGCCCACGCGGGGATCACTGTGGGCGGCCCGTTGGCCGGGCATGGAATGGCCCAAGCAGGGCGTACATCAAGGGAGTTGGAGGACATGGACAGGATTGGCTTGTTGCCCGACCCGCCTCGTGGCGCCATGACGCCGGTCTATGTAGGGCCAGTTGATCACAGGCCGCATGGCGCCGATTGAGTCGACCTCTCTTGACGGTCATGCCCAGGCTCGGGCAAGACCTCGCACGACACCGCCGTGTGGGACTCAGGGTGCGCAGAGTCGATTGAGATCGTTGACATCCCCCTGTAGGGCCTGGGTGCCCGGACTGTTCCAGGGGTGCCGGTTGAGGAAGTCCTGTGCGGCGTTGCGTACCCCCTGCCAGTCGGTGGCTCGGGTCGGGGACCCGGCCCGCTGCAAGTCGGCCCGGGTGTTGCGGACGGCCTCGCCGCAGCTGCTGGCCCTCAGGCCGTTGAAGGCTGGGGGCGCCGCTGATGCGGCGGCGCCCAGAGTGGTGCTGAGTGCCACCGCACTCATGACGCCGGCCAGTGCCATTCTCCGGATCTGCATGCGTTGCACCTCTCTCGCGGCCCGACCGCCGGTTGCGGATCGGCCACGTCAGCTGTTCCACAGCGGACCGGAGCGTATACCGGCACGGCGTGACGAAACGATCACCCGTCATCCGTTCCAGTGGTGCTGGCGGTCTCGCTTCGCTCAGCCGGTCTGGCGGTGATCGTCCGCAGCAGGCGGCGACGGGGCGTGCCCGGGGGCGTCACCGCCCGCTGGAAGCAAGCCGGATGTCGAGGGTTTGGTGCGATGGTGGCGGCGTTCGATCAGGATTCACCGTTGGGCTGGCAGGTGGCGGCGCCGAGTGCTCCGCCGCGTTGGGCCGCGGCCATAGCAACTCCAGGCACTGGTGAGGATGTGGCGCCGCCGCACTTCGCGGCGCTCCTCGCTCAAGCGGGGCATGCGCTCACTCCAAACAAGAACGGTGGTTTCCGTTACCGGGGAGCGCCGAGGGGCTGCCGGTCCTCCCGGGGCCGCACCGAGCAGAGCAGCGCCAGGCGGTCGGCATCCGTGCTGCCGGGCTCGGCTGTGCCGACGAGGAGGCTCTGCCCGGGAGCGTCCTGCACCTCGAAGGTCTGGTACGTGAGTGTCATCCGGCCTGCGACGGGGTGGTGGAAGGTCTTGTGCCGGCTGCCCAGCCGTCCGACGTCCTGACGTTCCCACAGGATCGTGAACGTCTCGCTCTCCGCGCGGAGTTCGGCGATCAGGGCCGCGAGGTGGGGGTCGTGGCGCTCGTGGCCGTAAGCGAGCCGTAGCGCGGCGACGGTGTCGCGCGCCACGCTCTCCCACTCCGCGAACAGCGCGCGTGCGGCAGGGTCGCGGAAGAGGGAGCGGACCATGTGGCGCGGGTCCGCCAGCGGTGACAGCAGCGCGGCGGCCGGCGCGTTAGAGGCGAGAACGTCCAGGCGGCGGTTGACGACGTAGGCGACCGCGGTCGGGAACGCGTCCATCAGCTGCCGCAGCTGGGGTGCCACGCGCTCCGCGCCGGGGACGTCGTCGCGCGGGACCAGGCCGGCCAGGCGGTAGGCGTGCCAGCACGCGTCGGAGTCCAGGTTCAGGGCCCGGGCGAGGGCGCCGATGACCTGGCCGGAGGGGTGCCGCTCGCGGCCCTGCTCCAGGCGGGCGTAGTAGTCGGCGCTGACGCCGGCGAGGACGGCGACCTCCTCGCGCCGCAGTCCGCTGACCCGGCGGCTCGTGGAGCGGGGCAGCCCCGCGTCCTGCGGACTGACCCGCGAACGGCGTGCCAGCAGGAATGCGCCCAGTTCATTGCCGCTCATACCGGAAAGCCTACGCCGCCGCTTCCTAGGAGTGTGGCACCCAGGAAGAGCCCTCCTGCCGCCTGCGCGGGATGCGGGCCATGCTGACGGAACCGGACGGTCCACTCATGAGGCCGTCGGCCTGACGAAGGAACGAGCATGACGTACCCGGCCGCCACGACTGCCCCGAAGACCGTCCTGATCACCGGGGCCAGCAGCGGCATCGGCGAAGCCACCGCCCGACGGCTGGCGGCAGCAGGCCATCAGGTGGTCCTGGGCGCGCGCCGAGTGGAGCACCTGGCGGCCCTCGCCAAGGAGATCGAAGCCGATGGCGGCAGTGCCCTGCCGCACGCCCTGGACGTGACGGATCCACTCGGCATGCGCTCGTTCGTCCAGGCCGCTCTCGACCATTACGGCCGGATCGACGTCCTGGTCAACAACGCCGGGGTCATGCCCCTGTCCCGCCTCGACGCACTGCGGACCGATGAGTGGGACCGCATGATCGACGTCAACCTGCGCGGAGTCCTGCACGGCATCGCAGCGGTCCTGCCCACCATGACCGCTCAGGGCGCCGGGCACATCGTGAACGTCGCCTCCGTGTCCGGGCTGCGCGTGGACCCGACCGCCGCCGTGTACAGCGCCACCAAGCACGCGGTCCGCGCCCTGTCCGAGGGGATGCGTCAGGAGAGCCGTAACCTGCGGGTGACCGTGATCAGCCCCGGCCTGACCCACAGCGAACTGGCCGAGACCATCGCCGACCGGGACACCAAGGACGCGGTCGCGGGCCACATGGCCATCGCGATCCCCGCAGCGGCGATCGGCGAGGCGGTCCACTACGCGATCACCCAGCCCGCCGAGGTCGACGTCAACGAACTCGTTGTCCGCCCGACCGCCCAAGGCTGAACCGCACGCCTGCCGGCAAAGAAAGGCAGCCGGTCATGATGACCGAAGACCAGGTGCGCACCTGGGTCGAGGGGTACCTGAGAGCCTGGACCAGCGGCAGCGAGAGGGACATCGCCGCGCTGTTCACCCCGCAGGCCGAATACCACGAGTGGCCCTACGAAACGGACTGGATCGGCCGCGACGCCATCGTCCAAGGCTGGCAGAGCCGCACCCCCTGGCAGGAAGGCGGCTGGGCATTCGACTGGTCCCTCCTCACCCTCAACGGCGACACCGCAGCCATCGAAGGCACCGGCCGCTACAAGGAACTCGGCACCTTCGCCAACCTCTGGACCGTCACGTTCGACAAGAACTCCCGTTGCACCATGTTCCGCATGTGGAACAACGAGATCTGACCCGCCGGACGTGGTGCTCCAAGACAATGACCACGACCCCGGCACGGTGGAGCAGGCGTGGGAGGGGAGTGGGGCCCGGACGGCGGCGGGTCCGGGCGAAGTCCACCGGCACGTGGTCGCATCCGTCTCCGCCAGGTCGCGTGGCGGCGAAGCCCGCAGGCAGGCCTTGCGTGACCGCGTAGTCGAGCTCGCTGAGGGTTGTCACCGTTGATGAAGGTCGGCTGACCGGTGCCCAACACGGCCCCGTCCGCCTGCAAGTGCAGGGACTGGTTGCGGGCCTCGTCGTCGGCACGGTTGAGGATGTTCACGTTGAAGCCGCCCGCCAGGACCCAGTTGCGGTGGTCGATGGCCGCGAAGCCACGGACCTGGCCGGGGAGTCCGTGACCGTCGCCAGGTTCATCTGGCCGCCCTCCCACGTGTCCTGGTCCGTACCGCCGCCCCTGCGGGGCCGGTCTGCTGGAAGTACACGTAACGGTTGCCGCCGTTCGGGCCTGCCGGCCAGGTCACGGGGCCGCGGGACAGCTTTGGGAGCGCATCGGAGGTCGCAGCACGTCCTGTGCGTTCTGAGTCATGAGTAGGGGCGCGCAGCGACGAAACGGGGGCCTTCGGTGCCCATAGCGTGCGGAGTCCGGCGTCCGGATGATCGGCGCCACGTCAAGAAGAGGACACATGCTGAGAAGACTCTGCTCCATCGTGCTGTCGCTGGCGGTAGCCATGGGCCTGGTGACAGCCCTGAGCGGAACCGCGTCCGCGACCAATTACCAAGTCATTGACTGGCACGTCGACAGGATCACCGACGGCGGAACCGAGCACGCCCAGCGGTACTGGAACCTGATCGACGCCATCCATCAGCACACCTACGGCAGCCCGACCTACCAGGACGGCATCCGGCAGACAACCAACGAGCACCGACTGATCCAGGTCCGAGCCCTGGACACCGACAACCGCCACCTCGCCTCGGTATACCTCTGGGCTGACAACCTCTATGTGGCCGGGTTCTACGCCCCCGCCACCAACACCCACCTCGTGTTCAGCGACCGGGTACAGGAGTTCCAGAACGCCCTCGGCATCACCAACGCCCGCATCATGCCACGCACCGGCAGCTACTCCGGCCTCCCCGGCGGTAACAACCGGGAGAACCTGGTCCTGACCCCCCAGACCATGTACCACGCCATGCAGCAACTGAACAACGCGACCGAGTACAACGACAACGTCGGCCAGGCGCTCCTGGTATCGATCCAGGTCTTCTCGGAGGCGGCCCGCTTCTCGCCCATCTTCAACCGGGTGGGACGCAACATCCGCAACTACGAGAACACGCAGTTGGGCCCCGATTACGCCACGCTGGAAAACCAATGGGGCTCCATCTCTCAATTCACCTACGACGTCCGCCAGCGCGCCGCGTCCATTCGCATCCTCGGCAACCTGATCCAGACTCTCGCGCAATTGCGGGACGTGCTCGGGTTCGTTGAAGTCAACGGGTCCATCGCCAAGTTCTGACGCTCCGCGCCCGGTCAGCCGGGCCGGCTAGCGGGGCCAATTTCAGTGCTTTCCGTGGCGACCGGGGGCAGCCGCCCTGTGCGGGGCCGCACGCTCGTCACCGCGTGAGGGAGCGGGAGCGGTCTTACCGTGAAGCGGAGTGCTTCCTAGGGCGGCTGAGTGGGTGTTCGTCTCCTGCGCGTCGGCGACTGGACGCGTTGCGCGAAGGGGCGCGGATCTCGGGGTACGTGGAGGGGGACAGACCGGCGCTCGGTGCTCACCAAGCCGTTCTGGGCACCGGGCAGGAAGAGACTGGAGTAGGGACCGGAAGCCACGCTCAGGCGGTACTCCGTATGCGACCGTTGACCGCCATCTCGCGCGGTGGACTGGCCGAGCCGGCATCCTCGCTCTCCCGCTTGGCGGTTTGCTCAACCGATGTCGCCAGATCGGTGACAGTGGTCGGCGTGCTGCCGCGGTCCGTTGGCGCCCATCGCAGATGCCGTCTTGGCCGGGTGGGATCAGGGACTCAGAGCCAGTCCCGCCGCTTGAAGATGACGTACAAACTGGTGCACACGACCGCCATTAGGACGATGGCGAAGGGGTAACCGAGCACCCAGTGCAACTCCGGCATCCGATCGAAGTTCATCCCATAGATCGTGCCGACCAGCGTCGGTGCGAACAAAATAGCCGCCCACGACGAAATCTTCTTGATCTCCTCGTTCTGCTCGAACCCCGCCTCCGCCAGTGCCCGCATCTCCGCGTTCTGCTGCTGGGTCACCAGCGTGGCGTTGACCGTCAGGATTTCGGTGAGGGCTTGGCGGAAGCCGTCCACTCGTTCGCTGATGTGGGTCACGTGGTCGGCGACGTCGCGGAGGTAGCGCTGTAGTTCCTCATCGGTGCCGTATTTCGCGAAGCCCGCCATCAGGCCGTGCAGCATGCCGACCAGAGGGCGGGTCGCGCGCTGGAACTCGACCATTTCGCGGGAGAGTTCGTAGATGCGGCGGGAGACCTCCGGGTCGCCGCGGAAGACTTCCGTCTCGATCTCGTCGATGTCGTTCTGTACGCCCGCGACCACGGGGGCGTACCCGTCGACGACCGCGTCGAGAATCGCGTACAGCACCGCCTCGGCGCCCAGCGCCAGCAGTTCGGGGTCCTCCTCCATGCGGCGGCGGACCGCCGAGAGGTCCGGGGCGGCGCCATGGCGGACGGTGATGAGGAAGTCCTGGCCGACGAAGACGTGCAGCTCGCCGAAGTCGACCTCTTCCGGGGCATCGAGGTAACGCGCCGCCCGCAGCACGACGAAGAGAGTGTCGCCGTAGCGCTCCAGCTTCGGACGCTGGTGGGCTTCGAGGGCGTCCTCGACCGCGAGCTCGTGCAGGTCGAACTCGTCGGCCAGGGAACGGAGTTCGGATGCCGAGGGGCGTTGCAGGCCGATCCAGGCCATGCCGTCGGGGGTCTCGCGCAGCCGACGGAACGTCTCGGCGAGCGTGCCGGGTGAGGCGATGTGCTGCCCGCCGCGGTAGAGGGACGACTGGACGACGCTGCCGACCCGTTCCCCGGGCCGCGTTCCGATGTCTTCTCCACTCGCCGTCGGTACGCCCCCGGGGGTTCCGGGCGGCGAGGCCGGGGGCGGGGCCGGGGCCGGCTCCCGCGCGCCGGGAGGATGGGCCGGTCCCGGGGGAGTCCTGGCGTCGACGGAAGGCTGCCTGCGCCAGGAGTGCTTCTTCGGTGACCGTTCGGGGCGGGCGCGTCGTTCAGGCATGGCCACCTCACCTCCCGCTCCGCGACCGGCACGACAGCCGGCCGAACGTCCGAACGCTCGTCTGTATATCCCCGGAGCAGGATATACGCCCCAAAAGGTACGGGCATGGGCACGGACGCGCCCACTCGTGCGGGAGGCGCGGCATGGCGCGAGGCAGAGGGTAGGGGGAGTGCGGCGCGGGTGCGGCCGGAGGGGCCGGAGTGGCCCGCTCTGCGCGGGAGCCTGCCCGGTCCCGGTCACCCGCGCTACCGCGACAACGTGTGATCCCGCCGGGCGCACAGGTGTGGGGTCTCGCCGTGTCGGGGGCGGGGGGTCGGCGGGGCGAGCAGGGGGTCGACCGTCATACGGGTGACGCCCAGCGGTGCCGAAAGCGCTCTCAGTGCCGGTTCCGCCAGCCGGATCCAGCTCTGGTCGCGGCCCAGCACCGCCTTGAGCCGGTCCTGGCTGGTGAACCCGACCGCCGTCCGCACGCCGAACTCGTCGCGCAGGAAGCGTAGTTGATGTCCTCCGGCAGAGCCGAGCCGGACCGGCACATACAGCGGCCCTGCCGGGCGGCGTTCCTCCGGGTCGGCGTCTTCGACGGTGAGGCTGTCCATGGTGTCCTCCGGTACGGAAGTGCGGATGCCGTAGGCCTGGGGCGTCATGCGCCCATACGTCTGAAGTTATGCCCCCGGCGCCGGGCCCCTGTCCCCAGGTGACGCGGTATTGACCCGGGGGAACCCGTTTTTGACGCGTTCCTGGCGCAGGTCGGCGCGGGGAGAGGCGGGCTGCGGCGGTCCATCGGGCCGGGGTGTGACGCGTGCGGATTTCATCCCAGTGGGTGTCGGCGGACGGAGATCAGTCCGCCCGGCCGGTCACCGCGACCGTCACGCCGAGCCCCATCATCGCGAAGCCCCCCGCGCCGCCGATCGTCGAAAGCCGCCGCTCGGAGCGGGCGAACCAGCCACGAGCCGCGGCCGCGCCAGACCCCACAGCGTGTCCGTGACCAGTCCGACGGTGATGGGGATCAGTCCGAGGAGCAGCATCTGGGACGCGGCAGATGTCACGCCGTGTGGTTCACGAAAGGGCATCGTGCTGCGGCGGCACCGCCGCGAAGAACACGATGCCCTTGGGGTTGGTGACGCCGACCAGGACGCCGTCCGCGACGGTCCGCAGATCACCGCGGGCCGGTCGGGCCGGTCGCGCCGGTCGGGCCAGTCCGACCGGCGCTGCCGCCCCGTCGGGGGATGCCATCCCGAGCCGCATCCCCTTGCGGTGCCGGTACGCCTGCGCTCCGAGCAGGACAAGGTAGGCGGCGCCCGCCAGTTCCACCGCCGTGAACACCGCCGCCGAGCGTTCCACCAGCGTGCCGATCCCCAGCGCCACCGCGCACACCAACATGTAGGAGCCGAGTACGTTGCCGAGGACCGTCGCCGGCGCGGTGCGGCAGGCGTGCGCGAGGGCCCGGCCGATCACGAACAGCACGCTCGGGCCCGGGATCGCGATGACCAGCAGGGACGTCGCGGCGAAGGCGAGGCAGCGATCGGTCGACACCCCGGACGCCATGCAACCTCCCAGGTGCGCCCGTGCCCAGATCACGGATGACCCCGGTCTCCCCCGACCCCTGGAGCCAGCAGCGACCGGCTGCGGCGGCCGGCTATAACCCGGGATCACCAGCGATCACCGGGCATCACCCGGCATCCCCGGGATCACCCGTGATCACCCATGATGCCTCGCGGCCTCGCGCCCCGCACCCACCAGCGACAGCCCTCTGCCCCGGCACCAACCGGCTGCTGCTCGCGCCGAGCCACGCAGGGGCCCCGCTCGGCGCCCCGCTGGTTGTTGTTCCGTCCCACGAGGCTGGCTTCGCCGGCGTCCGCGAGCTCCAGTCGGCGGCCCACGGCGCTGGAGCCGGATCCGGCCCGTCCGGTTGTCACGGCGCCGAGAACAGTCCGGGCCCCGAAGGCGGGGAACCGCCGACGCGGACGCCGCTGGTGACCTGTAGGAACTCCAGCTTTTCCGCATCGGCGGAACCCGCGGCCACCGTGTAGACGACGAGGCGGATGTCGCTGCCCGGGACGGTGAGCACGTCGCAGTCGCATGTCACCTCGCCCGCCTGGGGGTGCAGGACGGTCTTGCGGGCCGAGACGTGCGGACCGACCGCGCCCTCGTCCCACAGCCGGGTGAACTCCGCACTGGTGGAGCGCAGTTCCGCGACGAGTCCGGTGAGGGACCGGTCGTCGGGATAGTTGAGGAGCGCGGTGCGCAGATCGGCCACGAGCGCGGTGTTCAGGGTGTCGCCGTCCTGGATGACGGGCCAGGACGTGAGCCCGGTCGGCCCGGTGGCGAAGGCCGCCCGTACGAGGTTCCGCTCGGCGTGCGTCCGTGAGCTCGGGTCGCCCATGAGCACCGCCCACGCCGGGGTCCAGGTCAGCAGGGTCCAGTCGGCGCTGAACACGCCCACGGGGAATTCCCCGAGGCGAGCGAGCATCCGTTGGACCCCGGCGGGGACGTGCGTGGAGATCGTGCCTTCCTGTGGTGGAAGGAGGCCGGCCAGCCGGTAGGCGTAGTCGCGCTCCGGCGGCCGCAGTTGCAGCGCCCTGGCCAGGCTCGCGACGACCTGCGCCGAAGGGTTCGTGGCACGCCCTTGCTCCAGCCGCACCACATAGTCGACCGACAGCCCCGCGAGCTCGGCCAGTTCCTCGCGCCGCAATCCTGCCGCGCGCCGCCCGGGCCGCGGTGCCCGCCCGACATCGACGGGAGAAAGCCGGTCACGCCAGCGACGCAATGCCGCGCCAAGGGTCTCGTCCACTGGGCCATTGTGTCCGTCCGGCGTGCCGCTGTGCCTGGTACTGCCTGTCCTACCGTCGCGGGGGGCACTGGTTGTCCCCTCGTCACGGGCTGAGAGTGGACGCATGACGACAACGTTCATCACAGGAGCCAACAAATCCCTCGGGTACGAGACCGCCCGCCGCTTGACCGACGCCGGCCACACCGTCCTCATCGGTGCCCGTGATCCGGGGCGCGGCCAGGCGGCCGCCGACGCACTCGGTGCCCGCTTCGTCCGCATCGACGTGACGGACGACGCATCGGTGGCAGCGGCCGCCGACGACATCAGGGCGCACGAGGGCGGCATCGACGTCCTGATCAACAACGCGGGCGTCCTGGGGACACACAACCCCGCCGACCGGATCACGGCCGCTGACGCCGGCGAGGTGTTCGAGGTCAACGTCGTGGGAATCGTCCGGGTCACGCACGCCTTCCTGCCCCTGCTGCGCACCTCGACGAACCCGGTCATCGTCAACGTGTCCAGCGGTATGGGGTCTTTCGCCGCCACCCACGATCCGGGACGCGTCGAGGGGCAGGTCATCGCGCCGCTCTACACGGCGTCGAAGGCCGCCGTGACCATGCTGACCACGCAGTACGCGAGGTCCTTGCCGGACGTGAAGGTGAACGCGGCCGATCCGGGCTACACCGCCACCGACTTCAACGGACACAGCGGCCCGCAGACCGTAACCGAGGGAACCGACGCCATCGTCGAACTGGCCACCATCGGAGCGGACGGCCCGACGGGAACCCTCCGGGACCGCCACGGCACGCTCGCCTGGTGAGCCGTGTGCGCGGCGTTCAGCGCCCTGCTTGCGGGCCGGCGCGGACGCTGCGTCTCTCAACGAGGCACGCCCCCGGCCTCGCCCGCGCCCAGCGAACCGCCCGCGCCCACCGAGCCGCCCGCGTTCACCGGGCCATCGGCCCCCACGTCCCCGGGCCCACCCGCACCGCCGTCCCTGTCCCCGTACCGCCGGCGTCCATACGCCGCCAGCGCGGTGAGAGGCACGGTCAGGACGGCGGCCACTGCGAACAGGGCCTGGAATGAGCCCTGTTGGGCGGGCCCCGCGGCGAGTCCCGTGCCCAGGGCGCTGCCCAGGTACAGGGCGACCCCGAACAGGGCGATCCCGCTCGCCCGGGCGCTCGGCACCAGCAGGGTCGCCCATGCCTGCACCGTCGAGTGCAGGAACGCCCACCCGCCGCCCAGGAGCAGCGCGCTCAGGCCCAGGGTCACCAGGGACGGATGCAGCGCGGCGACGGCGTACGCGGTGAGGACCTGGGCGCCGCCCGCCACGATCAGCGCGACCGGGCCGAGGCGTCCGGACAGTCGGCGCACCAGCTGGGCGCCGCCCATCGCGGCGACCCCGTACAGCGCCGCCACCGCACCCGCCGTCGCCGGAGCCGTGCCCAGAGACTCCAGCGCGGGCGGCAGGTAGGTGAAGCAGCCCAGGAGTACGCCGCCTTCGAGCAGGGCGACCGCCATCACGTACCACTGCCAGCGCGATCGCAGGACCGTGCGCAGCGCGCCGCCCTCGCGGGGAGCGGGCGTGGGTTCGGGCAGGCGGCGCAGGGCCAGGGCCAGATATCCGGCGACCACGCCCGGGAGCGCGAACACCAGGCGCCAGCTCACCCAGTGGGCCAGCGCCCCCGCGGCCACCGTCGCCAGCGCGGTGCCGAGGGCGAACGCCGTCATCAAGGAGCTCAGGGCGCGCTGGCGGCCGGCCGGCGCGACCGTGTCGCCCACATACGTCAAGGAGCCGGCGATGGCGGCCGCGAAGCACGCCCCGGTGCAGCCCCGCGCCACGATGAGCGCGGCCGCTCCCGGCGCCGCCGCCGATGAGAGCGCTCCCAGCGCGGCCGCCGCAAGCGAGACGCGCATCACCCGCACCCTTCCGAACCGGTCGCTCGCCATGCCCCAGGCCGGCTGGGTCAGGCCGTAGCCGAGGGTGTACGCACTCGCGGCGAGCGCGGCCGTGCTGAGGGGCACGCCAAGAGCGGGGCCGATGAGCACGAGCATCGGCGCGATCGAGAAGCGGTCGAAGTTGCTGAGGAAACCGGCGGCGCCGAGCAGCCCGGCGCCGCCGCGGAGCCCGCCTTGGGGCGGTGAATTGGTCATGTTCCCAGCTCAGCAGGGGGGCCGAGGTTCAGGTGGGCTCAGCCGATTACCATCACTCACACCGTGACGTACTCATCCGACCCCCGAGTGGAACTCGGCGCGTTCCTCCGTTCGCGCCGCGAGCGACTGGCTCCCGCCGC
Organism: Streptomyces sp. NPDC006711; assembly: GCF_042869775.1. Lineage (NCBI taxonomy): Bacteria > Bacillati > Actinomycetota > Actinomycetes > Kitasatosporales > Streptomycetaceae > Streptomyces > Streptomyces sp. NPDC006711. The sequence continues at coordinate 756,183 of NZ_JBIAGO010000002.1, read as the reverse complement.
GCTGGGACTGCCCGTCACGCCTCGCCGGCGCACCCCGGGCCTGCGGCGCGCGGAGGTCGCCGCGTCCGCCGGCATCAGCACCTCCTGGTACGCGTGGCTGGAGCAGGGCCGGGTGCGCACCTCGGAGCAGGTGCTGCGCGCCGTCGCCCGAGCGTTGCGCCTGGACGCAGCCGAGACCGCGCACGTGCTTGCCTTCGCGGACGACGCCAACGTGCCTGCCGCGCCCGCGAGTTGGGTCTCGCCGCACCTGCGCTCGCTGGTCGACGCGCTGGTGCCGCACCCGGCGATGGTCATCGATCCGCACTGGGACCTGCTGGCGTGGAACACCTCCTACGCCGGGCTCCTGACCGACCTGGCCCGCCTGCCGCCCAAGCGGCGCAACATGCTCTGGCTGGTGTTCCGCTGGCCGCCGTGCCGGACGCTGCTCGCCGACTGGGAGCCCGAAGCCCGGGCGCTGCTCGGGCAGTTCAGGGCCAGGGCGGCCCGGCAGCCCCACGATCAGAGGTACGCCGAGATCATCGAGTCGATCCGGACGGACCCGGACGCCGCGCGCTGGCTCACACAGCGCGAGACCGCCGCCTTCCGCCCGGCCGTCAAACGCTTCCACCACCCCGTGGCGGGCGAGCTGCGGCTGCGTCCCGTCAAGCTCGCGGCCGTCGACGAACCCGGCCACCACTTCCTGGCCTACCTCCCTGACGGCCCCGCGTTTGAAGCGGCCCTGCGCCGGCTGGCCTGAGGCGCGGGGGCTGAGGTGCCCCGATCAATTCGTGGTTTTCGGCCGCTTCCGGCGGTGGTTGGTATCAGACTTCCCCCGGACACACCATGCGGATCTTGCTGGGGATGGGGATCCGCCGACGCAGGGGAGAAGAGCGATGCGGACACCGATGACGGTCTCGGACTTCCTCGACCGGGCGGAGCTGGGGTTCGCCTCCAGCGCCGGTGTCGTGGACGAGCCGGACCAGCCGGGGCCGCCCGTGCCCTCGCTGACCTACGGGCGGCTCGCCGAGCGGGTCCGCGCCTGGCAGGCGGGGTTCGACGCGCTGGGCGTCGCCGAGGGCGAACGGGTCGCGGTGGTGAGCCACAACTCCACCCGCCTGCTGGAGCTGCTGTTCGCGGTGCCGATGAGCGGACGGATCTGCGTGCCCGTCAACTTCCGCCTCAAGCCCGAGGAGGTCGAGTACGTGGTGCGCCAGAGCGGCGCGTCGGTGCTGCTCGTGGATCCCGAGGTGGACGGGGCGCTGTCCGGCGTCACGGCGCGGCACCGGTTCGTGCTGGGCGAGGCGACCGAATCCGGACTCATGCGCTTCGACGTCGCGCCGCGCCCCTGGTCGCATCCGGACGAGGACGCCACCGCCACCATCAACTACACCTCGGGAACCACCGCGCGCCCCAAGGGAGTTCAGCTGACCCACCGCAACATCTGGGTCAACGGTCTCACCTTCGGGCTGCACACCCGCACGTGGGAGCGCGACGTCTACATGCACACCCTGCCGATGTTCCACTGCAACGGCTGGGGCATGCCGTATGTGATGGCCGGACTCGGCGTGAAACAGGTCGTGCTGCGCAAGGTGGACGGGGCGGAGATCCTGCGCCGGGTGGACGAGCACGGGGTGACTCTGATGTGCGGGGCGCCGGCGGTGTGGAACGCGGTCCTCGACGCGGCGGCGTCCTGGGACGGTGAGATCCCGGGCCGCGACCGGGTACGGGTCGTCTGCGCCGGCGCGCCGCCGCCGAGCCGGATGATCCAGCGGATGGAGCAGGAGCTGGGCTGGGAGTTCCTGCAAATCTACGGCCTGACCGAGACGTCCCCGCTGCTCACCATGAACCGTGCCCGGCCGGGCGACGAGAAGCTGTCCGCCAACGAGCGGGCGCGCAAACTGTCGCGGGCCGGTGTGCCCGCGCTCGGCGTCAAGTTGAAGGTGTCCGAGACGGGCGAGGTGCTGGCCCGCTCGAACGTGGTGCTCGACGGCTACTGGGAGAAGCCGCAGGAGAGCGCGGCGGCGCTCAAGGACGGCTGGTTCCACACCGGCGACGGGGGCGCGATCGACGCGAGCGACGGCTGCCTGACGATCTCGGACCGCAAGAAGGACGTGATCATCACCGGTGGTGAGAACGTGTCCTCGATCGAGGTGGAGGACACGCTCTTCAGTCACCCGGCGGTCGCGGAGGTCGCCGTCATCGGCGTGCCGCACGAGAAGTGGGGCGAGACGATCAAGGCCCTGGTGGTCCTCGCCGAGGGCGCGGCCGTCACGGAGGCCGACCTCATCGCGCACTGCAAGGAGCGGATGGCCCGCTACAAGGCGCCGACCACGGTGGAGTTCCGCGATGCCATCCCGCGCACGGCCACCGGCAAGATCCAGAAGTTCAAGCTGCGCGAACCGTACTGGACCGGCCTCGACCGGGGGATCAACTGACGCACCCGGGCCCCTGCCCGTCCCTGCCCCCCTGCCCCCATACGCCCCGACGATCTCCCCGGCGCGTGAGGGTAGGCAGGTCAGGGGCGGCCGGGGCATGCTGGGGGCCACGTGAGGGAAGTGAGGGCACGCTGCGATGGTGACTTACTCGTACGCCCACGGGGTGAGCGGCACCGCCCTGCTCGGCGACACGATCGGCGCCAACCTGGACCGCGCGGTCTCGGCCTACGGTGAGCGCGAAGCAGTGGTCGACCTCGTGTCGGGCCGGCGCTGGACGTACGCCCAATTCGCCCTGGACGTCGAGCAGTTGGCGTGCGCGCTGCTCGCGGACGGGGTCGCGCGGGGCGATCGGGTCGGCATCTGGGCGGTCAACTGCCCCGAGTGGGTGCTGGTCCAGTACGCGACGGCGCGCGTCGGCGCGGTGCTGGTCAACATCAACCCGGCTTACCGCGCTCACGAGTTGGCGTATGTGCTGCGCCAGGCCGGGGTGTCGGTCCTGGTCGCCTCGCTGTCCCACAAGTCGAGCGACTACCGGGCGATGGTGGAGCAGGTGCGCGGCACGTGCCCGGCGCTGCGCCGGACCGTCTACATCGGTGACGAGGGCTGGGACGTCCTGATGGCCGGCGGCGCCGGGGTCGCGCGCGAGGAACTGGCGGCCCGCGAGGCGCGGCTGTCCTGTGACGACGCGGTCAACATCCAGTACACCTCGGGCACGACGGGCTTCCCGAAGGGAGCCACCCTCTCCCATCACAACGTCCTCAACAACGGTTATTTCGTGGGGGAGTTGCTGGGTTACACCGAGGTCGACCGGATCTGCGTGCCCGTGCCCTTCTACCACTGCTTCGGCATGGTGATGGCGAACCTCGCGGCCACCTCGCACGGTGCCTGCGTCGTGATCCCGGCGCCCTCCTTCGACCCCGGGGCGACGCTGCGCGCCGTCGAGGCGGAGCGGTGCACCTCGCTGTACGGGGTGCCCACCATGTTCATCGCGGAGCTGAACCTGCCCGGTTTCGCCGGCTACGACCTGTCCTCGCTGCGCACCGGGATCATGGCGGGCTCGCCGTGCCCGGCGGAGACGATGAAACGGGTGGTCGCCGAGATGCACATGGGGCAGGTGTCCATCGCCTACGGCATGACCGAGACGTCCCCGGTGTCCACGCAGACGCGTACCGACGACGACCTGGAGCGGCGCACCGGCACGGTGGGGCGCGTCATGCCGCATGTGGAGGTGAAGGTCGTCGACCCCGCCACCGGCGTCACCGTCCCGCGCGGCGAGCCGGGCGAGCTGCGTACGCGCGGCTACAGCGTGATGCTGGGCTACTGGGACGAGCCGGAGCAGACCGCCGAGGCCATCGACGAGGGCCGCTGGATGCACACCGGCGACCTGGCGGTGATGCGCGAGGACGGGTACGTCGAGATCGTCGGCCGGATCAAGGACATGATCATCCGGGGTGGCGAGAACGTGTATCCGCGCGAGATCGAGGAGTTCCTGTACGGGTACCCCAAGGTCATGGACGTGCAGGTGGTGGGGGTCCCCGACGAGCGGTACGGCGAGGAGATCCTGGCCTGCGTCATCCCGCGCGACCCCGGTGACCCGCCCACCCTGGAGGAGCTGACCGCGTACTGCCGCGAACAGCTGGCCCACTACAAGATCCCCCGCCATCTGCGGATCCTGGACGCCTTCCCGATGACCGTCAGCGGCAAGGTGCGCAAGGTGGAGCTGAGACAGGGCTACGGCGCCTGACGGCCCGAGAGCGCGATCAGGCTAGGCGCCCGCGAGCACCAGCTCCCGGGCCGCCTCGTTCACCGGCGAGGGCGTCCCCGTCAGGTCGAGCACGAACAGCGGGACGTGGAGGGCGTCGGCGCGCTCACGGGCGTCCTCGGTGTACCCCGCGAGCGAGAAGTGGACGCCGCGCGCGGACGCGGTCATGGCGTGCAGCCACAGGCATTCGACCGCCCTCGGTGAGGCCGGCCGCGTCGTCGGGTCCACCCGGGCCACCAGACCGCGGCCGCGCAGGTCGATGCCGGAGACCGGGCGGCGTTCCGCCCGGAGCAGGTCGCGAAAGCCGAGCCAGCTCAGATAGAGCGCGGCCGCGGTCACCGTGTCCCGCGCGGTACGGATCGTGCGCGGCCGGAACGCCCCGCGCCGCCGGGCGCCCGTAGGCGGTGGTGCCGTCGGCGCGGGCGCCGGGGCCGTGGCGGGCGCCGTCACCGGGCGCACCGGCACCTTCAGGACCGTGCCGCAGGAGCAGCCCAGCTCGGGCTGGGGCCATTGGCTCTGCCGGTCGCACGCCCGGCAGCGGACGGTGACCCAGGTGTCCGTCCAGGTGCGGTAGGTGATCGGGGAGGGCGGGGCGCCGCGCTGGATGGGGGGCGCCAGCGGCGTCCCGCAGGCGCACGGGTAGGCGGGCGGCACATAGACGTGGTCCCGCCCGCAGGCCGGACAGCGCACCGGTACGCCCTGGCCGTTCATCCGCCCCCACCTCCACGACGCGACCCCGTCCGGGGCCCCCGTTCCACGCCGGACGAAGCCCCGGTGGACTCGGCAGCCGTCCCGGGGCCTCGCGGTCCATCGTCCCCCAACCGCGACCGCCGTGTGGCTCATTCGCACATCCCGGCCCTCCCTTGACGCGCCGCCGAAGCCGTCCTACATTGCTTCCACATAGCAGAATGACACTTCCGCATTACGGAAAAGGGCTCGTAGGCGGCGCGGTCAGGCGGCGCGCCAGAGTCCACTCCGCCGGCCGAAGCAGGAGCACCCCATGCCTCGTATGACCGCTGCCCGAGCGGCAGTTGAGATCCTCAAGCGCGAAGGCGTCAGCCACGCCTTCGGTGTGCCGGGCGCAGCGATCAACCCCTTCTACAAGGCGCTCAAGGAGGGCGGTGGCATCGACCACACGCTCGCCCGCCACGTCGAAGGCGCCTCCCACATGGCGGAGGGATACACGCGCTCCAACCCGGGCAACATCGGTGTCTGCATCGGCACGTCGGGTCCTGCGGGCACCGACATGATCACCGGTCTGTACTCCGCGATCGGCGACTCGATCCCGATCCTGTGCATCACCGGCCAGGCCCCGGTCGCGGTGATCCACAAGGAGGACTTCCAGGCGGTCGACATCGCCTCGATCGCCGGGCCGGTCACCAAGGCCGCGACGACCGTCCTGGAGGCAGCCCAGGTCCCCGGCGTCTTCCAGCAGGCCTTCCACCTGATGCGCTCCGGCCGTCCCGGCCCGGTCCTCATCGACCTGCCGATCGACGTGCAGCTCACCGAGATCGAGTTCGACCCCGAGACCTACACGCCGCTGCCGGTCTACAAGCCCGCCGCGAGCCGCGCCCAGATCGAGAAGGCCATCACCTTCCTGCTGGAGTCCGAGCGCCCGCTGATCGTCGCCGGCGGCGGCATCATCAACGCGGACGCCTCCGACCTCCTGGTCGAGTTCGCCGAGATCACCAACACCCCGGTCATCCCCACCCTCATGGGCTGGGGCGCCATCGCCGACGACCACGAGCTGAACGCCGGCATGGTGGGCCTTCAGACCTCGCACCGTTACGGCAACGCCACGTTCCTGGAGTCGGACTTCGTCCTCGGCATCGGCAACCGCTGGGCCAACCGTCACACCGGCTACAAGCTCGACGTCTACACCCAGGGCCGCACGTTCGTCCACGTCGACATCGAGCCCACCCAGATCGGCAAGATCTTCGCGCCGGACTACGGGATCGCCTCCGACGCCAAGGCCGCTCTTGAGCTGTTCGTCGAGGTCGCCAAGGAGCTCAAGGCCGCGGGCAGGCTGCCCGACCGCTCGGCGTGGGTCGCCTCCCACCTGGAGCGCAAGTCCACGCTCCAGCGGCGTACGCACTTCGACAACGTGCCGATGAAGCCGCAGCGGGTCTACGAGGAGATGAACAAGGCCTTCGGCCCGGAGACGCGCTACGTCACCACCATCGGCCTCTCCCAGATCGCCGGCGCGCAGATGCTGCACGTCTACAAGCCGCGCAACTGGATCAACTGCGGCCAGGCGGGCCCGCTCGGCTGGACCATCCCGGCCGCGCTCGGCGCCGCGACCGCCGACCCCGAGGTCCCGGTCGTCGCGCTGTCCGGCGACTACGACTTCCAGTTCATGCTGGAGGAGCTGGCGGTCGGCGCGCAGCACAAGATCCCCTACGTCCACGTTCTCGTGAACAACGCCTACCTGGGTCTGATCCGGCAGGCGCAGATCGGCCTGGACATCAACTTCCAGGTCAACCTGGAGTTCGAGAACATCAACTCCCCGGAGCTGGGCGTCTACGGCGTCGATCACGTCAAGGTCGTCGAGGGCCTGGGCTGCAAGGCGATCCGGGTCACCGAGCCGGACCAGCTGCTGCCCGCGTTCGAGGAGGCCAAGAAGCTGGCCGCCGAGTTCCGCGTCCCGGTCGTCGTCGAGGCGATCCTGGAGCGGATCACGAACATCTCGATGAGCCGCACCAACGACATCAGTGACATCAGCGAGTTCGAGGAGCTGGCCACCGAGCCGGGCCACGCCCCGACGGCCATCCGCCCCCTGACGGCTTCCTGAGCCACCCGAAACGGTCCGGCCCCCGTTCCCCCGCACTGGGGAGCGGGGGCCGGACGCATGCGGGGGATCAGGCGCTCGCGCCCGTGTCCTCCTGTTCGATGAGCGTCTTCAGGGTGGAGAGGATCATCACCCAGCCGTCGCCGACACCCTTGAGCACGTCGCTGTCCGGGCTGTCGAATCCGTCGTGGGTGAGCGTCAGCCGCACGCCGGGGAAGGCCGGATCGGCCGGCTCGATGTCGAAGGCCACCCGGGACCGCTCCTGCCGTGCGCGTTCGAACTCTGGCACGCTGGCACGGAGTTGACGATGCGTCGGCTGAAGCCCGTGCCAGGTGTACGCGAGCCGCCGTCCCGGATCCGCGTCGAGGACGACCTGATCCAGGTCCTCGTACGTTCCCTCGGGCCCCGTCCTCCACAGCACGGGCGAGCCCACCCGCCACACCGACATGGGGCCCCCGCCGCCGAAGTACCGCCGGGCGAACTCGGCGTCCGTCAGGGCCGCGTAGAGGCGTTCGGGGGTGGTCCGAATGTAGAGGGCGTACGTGAACTCGGGCCCGCCCCCGGTGAGTTCCTTCTCCGGGCCGCTCGGGCGGTCCTGGGGCCGGTCGCGCTCGTACTTGCCGATCCAGCGCTCGGACAGCTCCCGTATCGGGCCCGGATCGAGGTGGTGCAGCTTCTCGCGGCCGTGCCGGACCGAGGAGACCAGGCGCGCCGCCTCCAGTACCGCCAGGTGCTTGCTCACCGCCTGCCGCGACATCGCGAGCCCGTCGCACAGCTCCCGCAGGCTCTGTCCGTCGCGCGTCCGCAGCCGGTCGAGCAGCCGGCGCCGGCTGGCGTCGGCCAGCGCCCTGAAGACGTCGTCCATCATCGCCTCCGGGCCCTCGGGCAACCTCACGGTTGCGTTTCAATTCGTGACGATTTTCGCACCGGTACGCGTTGCGGGCGAAGGCGTGGGCCGGATCGATTCCCCATCGTCATCCGACGGGCCTGCCCCTGGGGCCCTTCGACAGCGCATACTGGGGTGACGATGACGAAGCCATCCGCGCCCCGGCGCCACCTGCCCACCAGCCCCTTCAAAGCCCCGGACGCCCCGGCGGCCAAGCACTTCGTCCTGGGAGACCGGGTCACACACGACCAGTTCGGCCTGGGCACCATCATTGGGGTCGAGGACGGCGTCGCGATGCTCGTCGACTTCGGCTCCCGCCAGGCCCGAATCGTCAGCCCGTACACCCGCATGGACAAGCTCTAGCCCCGCCGCCCCAAAAAATGCCCCGGTCCGGACCGCAGTCGTGGCCCGGACCGGGGGCGTTTTCCGTGCCGTTGAGGACGCGGTCGGCGCACGAGGTGTGACGAGGCGCGACGCCGTGCGGGGCTGCCCGTCCGGGTGAACCTCACGTGCGGCCCGCGCCGCGCCTCCTGCCGCCGGCGACCCCGTTCAGCCGCACAGGGCCGCCCGCTGTGCCGCGAGCGGGCCTGTGCCGCGCGGGACGGGCGGATCGCCTCTCAGGTCCGCGCCGAGATCGTAGACGTTGACCGCGAGCACCAGCTGCCGCTCACCGTCGGCGGTGATCAGGGACGCGCTGGTGAACCCCGGCCCGCCCCCGTCGGCCTCCCGCACCACGACCGGCGCTGACGTGGCGCCCGGCCCGCAGGACACCTCCATGCGCTGCACCCCGAGCCCGTACGCCGGTGCGTCCGGGAAGCGCACCGTGGTCAGAAGTTCGCGCTGCTGTGCGGGGCGCAGCAGCTCACCCGTGTACAGGGCCCGGTGGAAGCGGGCCAGATCGTCGACCGTGGAGATCATGGCGCCCGCCGTCCAGCGTAGGACGGGCTGAACCTGGTCACATCGCGCCCCGAAAGGTCGTACCCGTGCAGATGGGGGCCGTGGATGTCCGGGTCGGTCAGGGGGAATGAGGTGTCCTTGAGGCCGAGCGGGGCGAGGACGCGCCGCTGGATCTCGACGGAGGCGGCCCGGTGGGTGACGGCCTCGATCACCAGGCCGGCCAGCAGGTAGTTCGTGTTCGAGTACGACCATCCGGTGCCCGGCGCGAACAGCGGCTTGTGCCGGACGGCGCGGGCGACCACCTCGCGCGGCGGGTAGACGTGGCCCCACTGGTGGCGCTCCAGATACGGCGCGAAGAACGCGGGCTCGGTGGTGGGGTCGTAGATGCCGGAGGTGTGCGAGAGCAGTTGGCGCACGGCGATGGCCCGGCCGTCGTTGCCGTTGCCCCGGACCACGCCGGGAAGCCACTTCTCCACGCTGTCGTCCAGCGAGAGCCGCCCTTCGCCCTCCAGCTGCAACAGCACGGCCGACACGAACGATTTGGTGTTGCTGGCGATCCTGAACCGCTGGTCCGGCCGGGCGCGCTCGCCGGTCGCCGTGTCCGCGAGCCCCGCCGCCAGCCGCGACTCCCGCTCTCCTCGTCTGGCGTACGCCACGGCGCCCGGGAATCCGTCCGCGACGCTCTGCTCCAGGGCCTGCTGGAGCCCGGCGGGCGGCGGTCCCGGAATCCGCTCACCGGCGGTCGCGGGGCCGGTTCCCGCCACGGCCACCGCGCACAGTCCCGCCCACAGCGCCACGGCCCAGCGTGCCTGAGCGCGTGCCGGACGCCCATCCGGCCGACACCCGGCCCGGTGCGGGGGCTGTCCCCACCCCGGCCGCGTCGACGCGGCCAACTCGCCGCCGCTGAACAGATGGTGACGAGCCGTCAGAGCGCGGCCGGTGTCGGTGTCAGTCGCCGAGGATGGACGCCAGCTGGGTCAGGGAGTCGAGCCGCCAGTCGGCCGCGGCGACCACCTCGGGGTCCTCGGCCCACCAGTGTCCCCACGGGCCGCGCCGCAGATGCGCCACGCGCAGCCCGGCCGCCTTGGCGGGATACACGTCGTGCACGGGGTGGGAGCCCACGTACACGGTCTCGTGCGGGCCGCTCCCGGACGCCTCCAGAACCCGCTCGAAGAACGCGGGCTCCGGCTTGGCGACGCCCCACTCCTCGGAGGTGGCGACCAGGTCGGCGGGCAGATCGAGACCGCGCAGGAGCTCGCCGGCCCGGGCCGACTTGTTCCCGGCGACGACGACCCGGGCGCCGAGTTTGCGCAAGCCGCCCAGGGCGGGCCGCACGTCGTCGTACAGGTCGGTCTCGTCCAGGTGCTCGCCTCGGCCCGAGGCCTCCCGGGCCAGATACGCCTCGCGCACGTCCATGCCGGGCTTGAGTATGCGCAGCGCGTCCGCCGGGTCGCGGCCCTGCGTGACGACCGCCCCCACCAGGACGGAGAGGGTATGCCGGGGCACGCCGATCCAGTCGGCCCAGGATGCCCAGTAGCGGTCGTCGCGTACCAGCGTTTCGCCCATGTCGAGCACGATCGTCTCAATCATCGTGGGGCGATCCTAGGCGCTCGCCTGCGCATATGCCGGGGACGACGCCACTTCGGGGTGCGCGGTGTTGTCCGTTCCGCGCGGTGGGGCGCCCGTGGGCGCGGCGGTCAGGGCCGGTCACCGTCGGATCACTGCCGCCCGCCGAACTGCCAGCGGTGGACCTCCACGACGGCGTACCGGTCCGGGGCGAGGACGGCGCGGGCCGTGTCCGGGTCGGGTGCCCGCACGAGGGCCGCCGCGCCGAGGTGGGTCGCGCCGTCGTCGGAGAGCAGCGGGCCGAACGCGATCAGCTCGTCCGTGTCGGCGGGCAGGGTGAGCCCGTCGGCGGCGTCGGTGCCGTCGCCGCCGAGGCCGAGCACCAGGAACCTGTCCCCGTCCACGCGGCCGCCGGGAAAGTCCCACATGGTGCGCCCAAGCAGGTTGCGCCAGCGCCGCAGCTGTACGTCCCGGTAGACCCCGGCCTGGTATCCCGGCTCGTCGAAGACGAACGCGCGGGCGGTGGCGGCGTCGGGCAGGTCGATGATGTGCACGCTGCCCGTGGGCGTCTCGCCGTCGTCGGACAGGGTGGGGCCCCGGGCGATCATCTCGTCGGCGTACTGGTCCATGTAGGACCAGTGCTCCTCAAGCAGCTCGGCACGCAGAGAGAGCGAGCCCGGCCGGTCCCGGTGGTAACAGAAGAACTCCATGACCAGGGACTCTTCCGCAGCCGGGCCCGCAGAGCAACGGGGTTTGCGCGCGCGGGATGCAGCGGGACACGCGCGCCCGGATGTCCCGCGCCGCCGTCGTCTACTGTCGTGATCAAGAAATGGGCCGGGACGAGGAGAGGAATCCGCGATGTTCGCGGTCATCTACCGCTGGGACCTCAAGCAGGGCAGAGAGCGGCAGTTCGTGGACGGTTGGCACCGCGTGACCGAGGCGATCCTGGAACGCTGCGGCAGTTACGGCTCGCGGCTGCACCAAGCGGACGACGGTACGTGGGTCGCCTACGCGCGCTGGCCCGACGAGGCCAGCCGCGACCGGTGCGCGATGCCCGATCCCGAGGGGGCGGCCATGATGAGCGACGCGATCGCCGAACGCCACCCGGAGACCCGCCTGTTGCTCGTGGACGACATGCTGGCGGAGCCGGGCGCCGGGACGCGGTGATGCCGCCGACGCGATCGGCGTGCCCCTCGCGGGCCGTACGACTTGCCGCCGCGTCCGGGGCAGCCGTTCTTCAAGCGTGCTGCTCACGGCGCCAGTGTGGCGGGGCCGCCCCTCGCGGACGGAACCGTGGGCGTGCCGTGGCAAGCACAACCGCACGTAAGGCGCTCGATCGGTACGGTGCTCGGTGACAGCCGCACTTCGGCGGGGCCGGGACAGAGTAAGTGGCCGTCCTTCCAGGAGAGGTTGCGCGCTTCACGGCACTCGGGTGTGACGTAAGTCCGCGTGGCCGTCACGCGTCGGTCTCCTCGTCGAGTGCGGCCGTGCCGGCGCGGATGAGTCTCAGGACGCGGTTCGGGTCGCACAGGGTGCCGGGTGCGGACATGGGGATGGCCCAGTAGCTGGACCATGTGTCGGTGTGCTGGTCTTCGCCGACTCGCGGTACGCCGATGTAGTGGCCGAGGCCGAGGTATGTCGCGTGGGGGCCGTGGTCCGGGCCGGGTGGGGCGGGTGGCAGGAGGGCGTAGTAGCGGCGGCCTCGGGGGTCGTGGATGACGGGGCCGGCGAGGGTGCGCAGGATGGTCGTGGGGGTGGGGAACCCGGTGGCGTTGCCTGCGGCGTGGACGAGTTCGTCGGCGAGGCGGAACGCGCAGAACCGGCGGCCGAGCGCGAGGACGGCGAGGCGGCGGTCGGCCCACTGGGTGTAGGCGTCGGCGGGACGGTTGAGGCTGGCTGCCAGCCAGGCGGCTGTGGCGTTTCGCACGGCGCTGGAAATGGTGGTCATCGGGTGTCGGACCTCGCCAAGGCCGGGTGCGTTGCGGGGTACTGCGGGAGCGGCACGGGCAGTCCAGCGGCGGCGTCCGCGACGGTGCGGCGGCGCTCGGGATTGCCAGCGGTAAGGCGCGTGAGCATGGTCGACTCCATGTCATCGGGGCTGGTGACGACAGGTTCCACCCATGACAAGGCCCCGACTATCATGACAAGTTGATAGCCGGGGCCAGGGGTTGACGGTCCGTCAGGCACCCAGCCAGGAGCCATACGACAGAAACGAGTCGGGCAGCTGTCGTCGGGCGGCCTCAAGCCCGGCATAGGTCTCTCGCACCGTCGGGTGGTAGCGCGCCTGCTGCGGCGCCGCTTTCCGGGCGCGCAGGAGATTACGGAACGAGTCATCGAGGGCGCCCGTCCACATCTGCGCGCGCGCCACCTCTGCGTAGTGGTGGCTGCGACGCGACGCCGGCCAGTCACTGGGGATCGTCAGCCCCTGTGCCGCCTGCGTGGCGTCTCCGTACTGGTCCAGCTCAGCGAGAACGCTGACCCTGTGGACACTGACGTTCGTCGGGCCGAAGGCCAGCCAGTGCACGTTGACCGCCTCGCCCGTGGACGACGCCAGCCGGTCCGCCTCGTTGAGGTGGCCAACCGCGCGGGTCTCGTCCTTCGAGCGCCCCGCCATGACGGCCGCTCCGAGGTGGAGTTGCCCGGTCACGACGTCTCGCTCGCGGCCCGGATCGGCCTGCTCAAGGGTGGACATGCCGAGCTTCACGAGGCGTTCCCCGGTGCGGTACTGGCCGTCCCGCAGATAGGTCAGGGCCCGCATGTACCGGTACATGCCGCCGACCACCGGGTCCGAGCCGCGCTGCGCGGCCCAGTCCATGCGGGCCAGGGCGATCGTCGCGAGGTCGTAGAACCCCAGTTTGCTCGCGACGTCGTACGCGGTGCGGTAGGTGCTGGCGAGGAGGAGCCACGTCTCGCGGCCCGGGGCAAGGTGCGCCGCGGTCGTCGCCTCCTGGATCAGCCCCGGGAGGTCGGCCGCGACCTGCTTGATCTCGCCTGCGCGGACGGAGACGAGAAGCGCCTCGGCGTCGCGGGCCAGGAGGGGACGATCGCGGGGCCGGATGTCAGGGTCGGCGCCGAGATCGTAGACGTCGAGCGCTTCCCGGATGGGCCTTATCAGGACGTCCAGCTCATCGGCGCGGAGCTCGGTCACGTAGGGCTGGCCAGTCACAGAGGCGATGTCAACGCGCAGCGCCCGGGCCACGGCGCTGATGACGTACGGGCTGGCAGGGATGACGCCTTGTTCGGTCTTGGACAGGGTGCTGTACGGGACGAGGGAGAGGTCCGACAGGGCCCTTTGGGTGAGGTGGCGTTCGAGGCGCAATCGCTTGATGCGAGCGCCGGTGTGGTCATGGGGCAGAGCGTGCACACTGAACTCCGTTCTGACTCGACACCAGAACGGTACTCGCGGGGGGCTTCCGCATGGAAAAGATCAGCCGATGCCTGCGTTTCCGCAGGTCATCGGCTGATCATCGGGCGCCCGGTTCGGGACCGTAAGCCGAACCCGGCGCCCTGGCTGGGAGGTGTGGCCGTCCGGCGGGACGAGGGCGGCGCGACAGGACGTTCGTGCCCGCCGGACGGGGTCGGGGGGATCCGGGATCGCGGCGGCGGCGATTGGGGTGGGCGCCTTCCCCTCCTTCAGGTCGGAAGGGGGACGCACACGCCTTCACCACCGCACTGGCATCGCCTCACCGCCGCGATCCTCAGGTTGTCCGAATCCGCCGACCACCCCTCATCCGGGTCGGCGGACCGGACGGTGCAAGGGAGTTGACCTCCCGTCAATTCCCCTGCACGGTCTGTGGGTTGAACCCGCTAGTCCTCGCGCAGGGCGCGGACGGCCTCCTCGACGCGCTTGCCGTAGTCGGCGTCGGCGGCGTGGAAGTGGGCCAGGTTCTTCTCGACGACGTCGTCGCGGGTGACCTGCGAGAGGCCGCCTGCGATGTTCGCCACCAGGCGGGACTTCTCGTCCTCGGACATCAGGCGGTAGAGCTCGCCCGCCTGGAAGAAGTCGTCGTCCTTGTTGTGCGGCGGCGCCTCGTGCGTGCCCGTCCAGCCGTGGATGGCGAGCGGGGCCGACAGGGCGGCGTCGGTCTGCGCGGGGCCCGAGTACGAGTTGGGCTCGTAGTTCTTGTCGGTGCGCCGGCCGTAGCGGGTCGCCATCAGGCCGTCGCGGCCGTAGTTGTCCGCACTCCCCCCAGGAACAGCCTTCGGGGCGTTGACCGGGAGCTGGGTGTGGTTGACGCCCAGGCGGTAGCGGTGCGCGTCCGCGTAGGCGAACAGGCGGCCCTGGAGCATCTTGTCGGGCGAGGGGCCGATGCCCGGAACGAAGTTGTTCGGGGAGAAGGCGGCCTGCTCGACCTCGGCGAAGACGTTGTCGGGGTTGCGGTCGAGGACCAGCCGGCCCACGCGCTGGAGCGGGTAGTCGCTGTGCGGCCACACCTTGGTGAGGTCGAAGGGGTTGAAGCGGTAGTCCGCGGCCTCGGCGACCGGCATGATCTGCACGTACAGCGTCCAGGACGGGTTCACGCCGCGCTCGATGGCCTGGAGCAGGTCCGTCTGGTGGCTGTTGGCGTCCTTGCCGACCGTCTCGGCGGCCTGCTCGGCGGAGAGCGAGCGGATGCCCTGGTTCGTCTTGAAGTGGTACTTGACGAAGAAGGCCTCGCCCTTGGCGTTGGTCCACTGGTAGGTGTGGGAGCCGTAGCCGTTCATGTGGCGGTAGGAGGCCGGGATGCCGCGGTCGCCCATCAGCCAGGTGATCTGGTGGGTGGCCTCGGGGGAGTGCGCCCAGAAGTCCCAGACGTTGTCCGGCTCCTGCTTGCCCGTGAAGGGGTCGCGCTTCTGGGAGTGGATGAAGTCGGGGAACTTGATCGGGTCCTTGATGAAGAACACCGGGGTGTTGTTGCCGACGAGGTCGTAGTTGCCCTCTTCGGTGTAGAACTTCAGCGCGAAGCCGCGCGGGTCGCGCACCGCGTCCGCGCCGCCGAGCGAGTCGGCCACGGTGGAGAAGCGGATGAACGTCTCGGTCCGCTTGCCCACCTCGCCGAGGAAGTCGGCCTTCGTGAAGCCGGTGACGTCGTCGGTCACCTCGAAGTAGCCGTACGCGCCGGAGCCACGGGCGTGCACCACACGCTCCGGGATGCGCTCACGGTTGAAGCGCGCGAGCTTCTCCAGGAGGTGCTGGTCCTGAAGCAGGAGAGGGCCACCGACGCCGGCGGTGGCGGAGTTCTGGTTGTCGGCGACGGGGGCGCCGGACTCGGTCGTAAGCACGCGCTTCGACATCGTGACCTTCCGTACTGAAGCTGCACCGCTGACTGTTCGGCGGTTCCTGGAGCGTAAGGAGGACCGGAACAGAACGTCAACAGTTTGTTGAAAATGAAGGATTGGGCTTCCGGACGGCGGCAGTGCCTGGGCGCGACAGGACAGGTGTCAGCACCGCCGCCGCCCGGAAATCAAGGGCCCCCGAGGGGGATGCGGACGCGCCGGATCAGACCTGCGCGCCGGAAAGGCGCTCGACCGCGCGCAGCAGGGCGGAGTGGTCGAGGCCGCCGTCGCCCTGGGCGCGCAGCGAGGCGACCAGCTGGGCGACGACCGCGCCGACGGGAAGGGCCGCGCCCACGTTGCGGGCGGCGTCGGTCACGATGCCCATGTCCTTGTGGTGCAGGTCGATCCGGAAGCCGGGCTTGAAGTCCCGGTTCAGGAAGTTGTCCTTCTTGCGGGTCAGGACCGTGGAGCCGGCCAGGCCGCCGTTGAGGACGTCCAGGGCGGCCGTCAGGTTCACGCCGGACTTCTCCAGGAAGACGACGGCCTCGGCGCAGGCCTGGATGTTGACCGCGACGATGAGCTGGTTGGCGGCCTTCACCGTCTGGCCCGAGCCGTGCGGACCGCACAGCACGATGGTCTTGCCGAGGGCTTCCAGGATCGGCAGCGCCTCGTCGAAGTCGGCCTGCTCGCCACCCACCATGATCGACAGGACGGCCTCGATGGCGCCGGCCTCGCCACCGGAGACGGGGGCGTCCAGGACGCGGATGCCCTGCTCGGCGGCGTTCTTGGCGAGGTCGACCGAGGTCTGCGGGGTGATCGACGACATGTCGACGATCAGCGCGCCCTTCCTGGCGTTGGCCAGGATGCCGGCCTCACCGTACGCGATGGCCTCCACCTGCGGGGACGCCGGGACCATGGTGATGATCACGTCCGCGTCCTTGACCGCGTCGGCGATCGAGGAGGCGGCGGTGCCGCCGGCGGCCGCGAGGCGGTCCAGCTTGTCCTGCTCAAGGGTGTACCCGGTGACCGAGTAGCCGGCCTTGATCAGGTTCTCGGACATGGGGGAGCCCATGATGCCGAGGCCGACCCACGCGATCTTGGGGAGGGTCGGGCGGGAGGTATCGGCGAGGTTGCTCATGAGGGTGCCTCTCTAACTGCGGTGGTACGTCAAGAAGTTCGGGTGCGTGGTCAGTTCGCCGCGCGGGCCTCGGCGGGGAGCCACCCGAAGGAGGCGGCGGCGTCGGGGGCCTTGTACTCCAGGCCGACCCAGCCGTCGTAGCCGGCCTTCGTGAGCTGGTCGAGCAGGTCTTCCAGCGGGAGCGAGCCGGTGCCCGGCGCGCCGCGGCCCGGGTTGTCGGCGATCTGCACATGGCCGGTCTTGTCGGCGTACGCCTCGATGACCTCGGAGACGTTCTCGCCGTTCATCGACAGGTGGTAGATGTCGAGCAGGAACTTGGCGTTGCCAAGACCCGTCGCCGCGTTCACCTTGTCGATGACCTCGATGGCCGAGGGGGCGCTCACCAGCGGGTAGAGCGGCGACTCCGGCTTGTTCAGGGTCTCGACCAGAAGGATGGCCCCGACCCGGTGGGCCGCGCGGGCCGCGAGCACGAGGTTTTCCAGGGCGAGGGTGTCCTGCACCTGCGGGTCGGCGCCCTCGACGCGGTTGCCGTAGAGCGCGTTGAGCGCCTTGCAGCCGACCGAGGCGGCGAAGCCGGCCGCCACCTCGATGTTGGCGCGGAAGCGGTCCGACTCCTCGCCGGGAATCGACAGCGCGCCGCGGTCCGGGCCCGGCAGGGCGCCGGCGTAGAAGTTCAGGCCCACCAACTGCGTGCCGGCGTCGTCGAGCGCCTTCTTGAGGGCGTCGAGCTCGGCCTGCTCGGGGGTGGGCGTCTCGATCCAGGGCCACCACAGCTCGACCGCCGTGAAGCCCGCCGCGGCAGCCGCCGCCGGGCGCTCAAGGAGCGGGAGTTCCGTGAAGAGGATCGAGAGGTTCACATCGAAGCGCTGGTTCGAGCCGCGCCTATTCGAGAAAAGAGGGGCCATGAGGGGTGTGCGTCCCTTCCGTATTGCGGAAGTTAGTTTCTGCTTGATGGAAGGTTGCCGGGGGACCCGCGAGCTTGTCAAGGGGGCCTGTCTGATTTCGTCCACCGCGCAGTAGGTTGAGCGCGTGCGATTGAGAGTGGAGTTCACGACCGAGCCCTTCGATCTCGACGAGGCGCCGCCGCATGCCGTGGTCGCCCGCGATGTCATCCAGGCGGCCCGGCTCGACGCGGTCGACGTCGGCCCCTTCGGCAACACCGCGGAAGGCGGCGCCGACGACGTCCTGAACGCCGTTGACGCGCTGCTGCGCGAGGCCCTGGCGGCGGGCGCCACCCGCGTCTCGCTCCAGGTCAATGTGCTCGGGGAGGGCGAGAAGTGACCGAATCGGTGGACCAGCCCCCCGCGCCTCCCGCCGCCTCGGCGGGCCAGCCGACCTTGCCTCCTGTCGCCTCCGCGGGCCAGCCCCCCGCGCCTCCCGCCGCCCCGGCGAACCAGCCCTCCGCGCCTCCCGCCGCCTCGGCGGACCAGGCGGCGGCCGGCCCGGGCGGGCCCGGGGACCACCCCCTGCTCCGGGCGGTCAAGCCACTCGTGGACGCGATGGGGGCGCAGACGCTGCCGCCCGCGCTCGCCCGGCCCGACGACGTGGTGCTCGCCTGGGAGGGCGAGGACGTGGTGGCCGTGCGCCTGCCGCAGCTCTCCGACTCCCTGGATCACATCCTCGCCGCCATGGAGCGCCGGCACGGCATGCCGCTCGCGGCCCTGGACCGCAAGGCCAAGCAGTCCGCCGTACGGACCCTCGAAGCGCGCGGCGCCTTCTCGGTACGGCACGGCGTGGAGACGGTCGCCTCGGCGCTCGGGGTCAGCCGCTTCACCGTCTACAACTACTTGAACAGGGATCTGAACAGGGATCCGACCACGGACCTGACCAGGGAAAACACCGCCAAGGGCGACTGAGTGAGCGCCCTCGGTGCCCGGTGGGGCACCCCTTGACGCAACGAACCGCCGTCCGGATGCCGGGCGGCGGTTTTTGTCATCCCAAGTTTTCAACAAAGTGTTGACGGGATGTTTCTCAGGGCGTTAGCTATCCGCAGCCCGTTCAGCACCAAGGCCACGGAGGCCGCCGTGACTTCGACTTCGACGCCGGGCCTCGCCCGGTTCAACACCTCCACGGACAGTGCGGCGCTCGCCGCGCTCCACGAGGTGTGCGCCAGTTCGGCGTGGGGGAGCAAGGTGCTCGCCCTGCGCCCGTACGCCACCGCGCAGGACCTCTTCGCCGCAAGCGACGCCGCTCTGGCCGAGCTGACCGTGAAGGACCTGGAAGAGGCGATGGCCGGGCACCCGCCGATCGGCCGGCCGAAGCCCGGTGACCCCACCTCCGCCCGTGAACAACGCGGCATGGCCGGGGCCTCCGAGGCCCTGAAGGCCGAGCTGCTCGAACTGAACCTGGCCTACCAGGACAAGTTCGGCCATGTCTTCCTGATCTGCGCGACCGGCGCCACCGGTGAGCAGATGCGCGATGCGGTCAAGACCCGGATCGGCAACACATCCGAGCAGGAGCGCGAGATCGTGCGCACTGAACTCGGGAAGATCAACCGAATCCGGCTGACCCGTCTCGTAGAAGAGGACAAGGACTGATGAGCACCGCCACCACCGCATCGGTGTCCACGCACATCCTGGACACCAGCGTCGGACGTCCCGCCGGGAACGTCGCCGTCTCGCTCGCGGCCCGCTCGGGCTCCGGTGCCCAGTGGACCGCGCTCGGCGGCTCCGCGACCGATGCGGACGGGCGCTGCAAGGACTTGCCGGCCCTGCCGGAAGGCACCACCCACGTACGGCTCGACTTCGCGGTCGAGGAGTACTTCTCCACCCACCAGTCCAGCGACAAGAAGCAAGCCGAGGCGCAGCAGGACGCCCCCCGCGTAAGGGACAGCGGTGCGTTCTTCCCGGAGGTGGCGATCACGTTCGCCGTCACCCCGGGCGAGCACTACCACGTACCGCTGCTGCTCAACCCGTTCGGCTACTCCGTTTACCGAGGGAGCTAGCAGACATGCCCACGATTCTCGGCCAGAACCAGTACGGCAAAGCAGAGAACCGCGTCGTCAAGATCACGCGGGACGGCGACACGCACCACATCAAGGACCTGAACGTCTCGGTCGCCCTGTCCGGCGACATGGAGGACGTGCACTACTCGGGCTCCAACGCCAACGTGCTCCCGACGGACACCACCAAGAACACGGTGTTCGCCTTCGCCAAGGAGTACGGCATCGAGTCCGCCGAGCAGTTCGGCATCCACCTCGCGCGGCACTTCGTGACGTCGCAGGAGCCGATCAAGATCGCGCGGATTCGCATCGAGGAGTTCGCCTGGGACCGCATCGAGACCTCCGAGGCCAACTCGAAGTTCATCGGTTCCGACGACGTCAAGCACTCCTTCGTCCGCAAGGGTCAGGAGACCCGGGTCTCCCAGATCACCTACGACGGTGAGAAGTGGGAGGTCATCTCCGGTCTCAAGGACCTGACGGTGATGAACTCGACGAACTCGGAGTTCTGGGGCTACGTCAAGGACAAGTACACGACGCTCCAGGAGGCCTACGACCGCATCCTGGCGACCAGTGTCTCCGCCCGCTGGCGGTTCAACTGGACCGACGACGAGCAGAAGGCGCCGAACTGGGAGAAGTCCTACGAGCAGGTGCGCAAGCACATGCTCCAGGCCTTCGCCGAGACGTACTCGCTCTCGCTCCAGCAGACCCTTTACCAGATGGGGTCGCGCATCATCAACAGCCGGTCCGAGATCGACGAGGTTCGCTTCTCGCTGCCGAACAGCCACCACTTCCTGGTGGACCTCGAACCGTTCGGGCTCAAGAACGACAACGAGGTCTACTTCGCGGCGGACCGTCCGTACGGTCTGATCGAAGGGACCGTCCTGCGTGACGGTGCCGAGCCGCAGATCCCGGTCGACATGACCAACCTCTGACGCGGCACTGACCGCCCCCGCCCGCCCGCAGTCGGGCGGGGGCCGGCCAGACCGGAGGGATTCTCATGGCACAGCCTGCAATGGGGCCGGCGCCAGCCGACGGCCCATGTACCACCCCACCTGAAGGTGCCGTGCACCCGGTGGACGAAAAGCTTCCCGCCTCGCGGCTCGTCCCCGCCGCGCTCCAGCACATCGCCGCCATGTACGCGGGCGTCGTCACCCCTCCGCTCATCATCGGCCAGGCCGTCGGCCTGGACACCGCGGGACAGACCCGGCTCATCGCGGCCAGTCTGCTCATCGCGGGGCTCGCCACCGTCCTTCAGACCCTGGGCGTGGCGAACTTCGCCGGAAACCGGCTCCCGTTCGTCAACGCCGCCTCATCGGCCGGCATCGCGCCCATGCTCGCGATCGCCGAGACCAGCGCCAAGGGCCACCAACTCCCCGCCATCTACGGCGCGGTGATGGTAGCCGGAGTCTTCTGCCTCCTGGTCGGCCCCTTCTTCGGACGACTGCTGCGCTTCTTCCCGCCGCTGGTGACCGGTGTCGTGATCACGCTCATCGGCGTCACGCTGATGCCCGTTCCCGTCTCCTGGGCGCAGGGCGGCGACAAGAGCGCCGCCGACTTCGGCTCCATGGACAACCTCGCGCTCGCCGCCTTCACCCTCG
Source organism: Streptomyces sp. NPDC006711 (assembly GCF_042869775.1). Taxonomy (NCBI): domain Bacteria; kingdom Bacillati; phylum Actinomycetota; class Actinomycetes; order Kitasatosporales; family Streptomycetaceae; genus Streptomyces; species Streptomyces sp. NPDC006711. Next base: position 734,937 of record NZ_JBIAGO010000002.1, on the reverse strand, counting down.
TCGTGATCCTGCTCTTCCAGCGCTTCGGCCGGGGCTTCGTGCGTCAAGTGGCGCTGCTGCTCGGCCTGTTGACCGGCACGCTCGCCGCGATCCCGTTCGGCATGGCGGACTTCTCCGCCATGCGGTCCGCGCCCGTCGCAGCGCTGCCCACGCCCTTCGCCTTCGGCGCGCCCGAGTTCCACCCGGCCGCCGTCCTGTCGCTGTGCATCGTGATGCTGGTCCTGATGACCGAGTCCAGCGCCGGCATGCTGGCCATCGGAGAGATCTGCGAGCGCCGCACCGACGGACGCACCATCGCCCGCGGCCTGCGCACCGACGGCATCGCCACCCTGCTCGGCCCCGTCTTCGGCGGCTTCCCCACCAGCGCGTTCGCGCAGAACGTCGGCGTCGTCTCGCTGACTCGCGTGCGCAGCAGGTACGTTGTCGCCGTCGCGGGCTGCGCCCTCCTGGTGCTCGGCGCCTTCCCGATGCTCGGCGCGGTGGTCTCGCTGGTCCCGATGCCCGTGCTCGGCGGCGCCGGAATCGTCCTGTTCGGCTCGATAGCCGTCAGCGGTATCCGTACCCTCTCCGAGGCCGGACTCGACGACAGCTCCAACATCATCCTGGTCGCCGTGGCACTGGGGGCGGGCATCATCCCGCTCGCCGCGCCCACCTTCTACGCCGGATTCCCCGCCTGGGCACAGACCGTGCTCGGGTCCGGCATCAGCGCCGGAGCGCTCACCGCGGTCCTGCTCAACCTTTTCTTCCACCATCTCGGCACCCGGAGCCGCGTCGCGGCCCCGGCACTCAAATCCTCGTAGGGTCCTGCCGTGCCCCGTCACAACCGCCACTGATCGAAGAAGGAAGCACCATGGCACCTTCGGCAGCCCCCCAGCGCATCGTCATCGAGAACTGTGCGATCGCCACCGTGGACGCGAATGACACCGAGTACGCCTCCGGGTACCTCGTCGTCGCCGACAACAAGATCGAGTCGATCGGAGCCGGCGCGGCTCCGAAGGGCCTTACGAACGTGGTCCGCCGCATCGACGGCACCGGACACCTGGTCACCCCGGGCCTGATCAACACCCACCACCACTTCTACCAGTGGATCACGCGCGGTCTGGCCACCGACCACAACCTCTTCAACTGGCTGGTCGCCCTGTACCCGACGTGGGCGCGCATCGACGAGCGGATGGGCCGCGTCGCCGCCCAGGGCTCGCTCGCCATGATGGCCCGCGGCGGCGTCACCACCGCGATGGACCACCACTACGTCTACCCGCGTGACGCCGGCGACCTGTCCGGCGCGATCATCGGCGCGGCCTCCGAGATGGGCGTGCGCTTCACCCTGGCCCGTGGCTCCATGGACCGCAGCGAGAAGGACGGCGGTCTGCCGCCGGACTTCGCCGTGGAGACCCTGGAGGGAGCGCTCTCGGCGACCGCCGAGACCGTCGACCGCTTCCACGACGCCACCTTCGGCTCGATGACCCAGGTCGCCGTCGCGCCCTGCTCGCCCTTCTCGGTCTCCACCGAACTCATGAAGCAGGGCGCGGAGTTGGCCCGCGCCAAGGGCGTACGGCTGCACACCCACGGCTCGGAGACCGTGGAGGAGGAGCAGTTCTGCAAGGAGCTGTTCGGCATGGGCCCCACCGACTACTTCGAGTCGACCGGCTGGCTCGGCAACGACGTGTGGATGGCGCACTGCGTCCACATGAACGACTCCGACATCGCCGCCTTCGCCCGCACCGGCACCGGCGTCGCCCACTGCCCCTCCTCCAACGCGCGGCTGGCCGCGGGCATCGCCCGTGTCCCGGACATGCTGGCGGCCGGCGTGCCGGTGGGCCTCGGTGTGGACGGCACCGCGTCCAACGAGTCGGGCGAGCTGCACACCGAGCTGCGCAACGCGCTGCTCATCAACCGCCTCAACGCCCAGCACCGCGAGAGCGCCCTCAACGCCCGTCAGGCGCTGCGTCTTGGCACCTACGGCGGCGCCCAGGTGCTCGGCCGCGCCGACGAGATCGGCTCCCTCGAAGCCGGCAAGCTCGCGGACTTCGTGCTGTGGAAGCTGGACACGCTCGCCCACGCCTCCATCGCCGACCCGGTCACCGCGCTGGTCTTCGGCGCCGCCGCACCGGTCACCGCCTCGTTCGTGAACGGCAAGCAGATCGTCGAGGACAACCGTCTCACCACGGTCGACGAGGACGCCATCGCGGTGGCGACCCGTGAAGAGGCCCAGCGCCTCGCCCGGATCGCCGCACAGGGCTGACCCCAAGGAGTCCGGCCGAGGGGGACGGCCCTCGGCCGGTCGCCGCGGACCCGAGCGGGGTCCGCGGCAGCTGGGCCGGGGGGTGCGTACTGCAAGGACGTACGCACCCCCCGGAACGGTGAAACCCGTCCCGATCACCACGTCGCCACCGCACCTCTCCGCACCTCCCTTACGCCGCAAGGCAGTTGACGCTTCGTCACCCATGAGAGCGGCGCCACCCACGTCCGCTCGACCGGGGCACGCCCGCACCGGAACCCCACCCCGCGCCGACCGGGCCCCCGCGCACACCACAGCCGAGCCGCGCTGTCCCGTACTGCCTCGCACCACCTGTTCCCGCTGCTCAACGCACCACAACGCACCACCTCCCTGACATCCGCGTCCACCGCCGACGCGTAACCGACCGGAGGAACCGCCGTGGCCGCACAGCCCAGGTTTCGCAACTTCGCAGTCCGCCCCGCCCAGACCGGCGAGAAGCACCCGGTCGATGAGACGCTTCCCCCACTGAAGATGTTCACCAGCGGCCTCCAGCACGTGGCCGCCATGTACGCGGGTGTGGTGGCCCCGCCCATGATCGTCGGTCCCGCCGTGGGCTCGACGCCAAGGAGACCGCGTTCCTGGTCGCCGCGAGCCTGTTCACCGCGGGGCTCGCCACGCTCCTCCAGACCCTCGGGATCTGGCGAATCGGCGCCAAGTTGCCCTTCGTGAACGGCGTTTCGTTCGCCGGTGTCACCCCGATGATCGCCATCGGCAAGGAGCACGGCGGCCACGCCATCCCCGTCATACTCGGCGGCGTGATCGTCGCCGGACTGCTCGGCTTCCTTGCCGCTCCCTACTTCGGCAGGCTCGTCCGCTTCTTCCCGCCGGTCGTCACCGGCACCGTGATCACCCTGATCGGTGTCTCGTTGCTGCCCGTCGCCTTCAACTGGTCCTCCGGCGGCAATGAGAAGGCCGGGGACTACGGTTCGCTCTCCAACCTCGCGCTCGCCGCGATCACCCTGGTCATCGTGCTCGCGCTGCGCAGACTTCTGCGCGGCTTCATGCAGCAGATCGCGATCCTGCTCGGCCTCGTGGCGGGATCGGTCATCGCGATCCCCATGGGCAAGACCAGCCTGGACGCCATCAAGAACGCGGACGTCGTCGGCTTCCCGACCCCCTTCCACTTCGGCGCCCCGCAGTTCGACATCGCCGCGATCGTCTCGATGTGCATCGTGATGCTCGTGTGCATGACGGAGTCCACGGCCGACATGCTGGCGCTCGGAAAGATCGTCGAGCGTCCGGCCGACCAGGAGACCATCGCGGCCGGCCTGCGCGCCGACACCCTGGGATCCGTGCTCAGCACCGTCTTCAACGGCTTCATGGCCAGCGCCTTCGCGCAGAACATCGGGCTCGTCGCGATGACCAAGGTGCGCAGCCGGTTCGTGGTGGCGACCGGTGGTCTCATCCTCGTGGCGCTCGGCCTGAGTCCGGTCGCCGCCTCGGTGATCTCCCTGGTGCCGCTGCCGGTGCTCGGCGGCGCGGGCATCGTGCTGTTCGGCTCGGTGGCCGCGAGCGGCATCCAGACGCTCTCCACGGCCGCGCTGGAGAAGGGTGAGAACGCTCTCATCGTGGCCGCATCGGTCGGCATCGGCCTGATACCGATAGCCAAGCCCGACTTCTACCACGCCTTCCCCGACAAGCTGCTCGTCGTCCTCGACTCCGGCATATCAACCGGCTGCGTCGTGGCGATCGTCCTCAACCTCGCCTTCAACCACCTCGGTTCGCGCCGCTCCGAGTATGAGGGGGCCGAGGGGGCCGAGGCCGGGGTCCTGCCCATGGCCGAACCGGAGGCCGCCCTGCACTGACGGACGGCCCGCCCGGTCCCGGGCGCTACTCGCAGGCCACGCCGTCGCCGTCCCGGTCCAGGTGCGCGGCGTAACCCGGCTCGCCCCGGTGCAGGGGAGTGACCCCGGCGGCGCGTGCGGCGGCGCAGTTCTTGTACGAGGCGCCGCTGCCCCCGCCGCTGCCCCCGCTGACCTTCTCGCCGCCGCCGTTCATCGGGGGCGGCACGCTCGGCCCCTTGGGCTTCGGCTTCGGTACGGTCCTGGCGGCCGGGGTCCTGGTGGCGGCGGGGGGAGCGGTCGGCGTCGCGTCGTCGGTCTGCGCCGGGCTTGGCGTCGGGCTCTCGTCGGCCGACTGTGACGGCGACGGCGACGGCGCGGCGGACTGCGACGGGGTCGCGGCCGACACCGTGGCCGCCGGGGTCTTCGTCTTGGGGGTGTCGTCCTGACAGCCCGTCGTGGTGAGGGCGAGCGCACCGAGCAGGCCGGAGACGAGCAGAGTGCGGACGGCTGATTCAGATATGCGCATGCGGCGGACTCTCTCGGGCGTTCGGGATGCGTGTGATGATCTGGTGAAGGAGAGAATACGGGCCGCAAAGGTTCCGTAAAGCGCAATCGCCGAACTCGTCCGGATCCAGCCACCGGAGCGGGCGGCGCACACGGGAACGGCGGGTACGGCGGCCTCCTCACCGCCGTACCCGCCGTCCGTGGTGGGGGAGTTATCCGATGTGGTACGGGTCGCCGTAGACCTTCCAGTCCAGCGGCGTGTTCAGGCCGAGGTTGCCCTTCTTGAGGAAGACCCGCTGTTCGGTGTCGACCCGGCTGGTGTCGCTGTGCGCCTCCTCCTGCTTCATCGCCCACACACGGGCGTCGAGGAAGGCGTCGAGATACGTCGTCTCGTCGCCGCCCTTGGCCGGGGCCTTCGCCTTGGCCAGGGCGCGCTTGCGGATGGAGCTGAAGCTGGTCGGGTCGGTGCCGTCACCGTGCATCACGATGGCGTCGTAGTAGATGAACTGGCCGAGCGTGCCGAGCCCGTCGGACTTGCCCTGCTTGACGGCCGGGTCGAAGTACACCCGGTCCCGCTCATCGTTCTGGGCCTCCTTGAAGGCCGTCTCCGACGCGGCGGTCTTCCAGTCCTTGGTGAAGTTCGGGTCGAGTCCCTTGTGGGAGTCGCTTCCGTTCACCTTCTCCAGGGCCGGCAGGTACTTCGCGAGGACGTTGCCGGGGTTGCGCGCGGTGTAGAGCCTGACCAGGTCGAGCATGTCACCGGTGCCCGAGCAGAACCCGATGATGCCGGCGGTGTAGCCCCGCCCGTCCTTGATGTCCTCGATGTACTTGTACTGCGCCTTCCAGTCCAGCGAGGAGTTCTCCGCGCTGGAGACGAGCTGCATGGCTATGTCCTTCTTCGCCGGGTCGTCGAGCCCGGTCGCGGCGGCGTTGATCACCGTCACATTGTCCGCCGGTGCTGCGGGCGGGTTGTCGGCGGCGTAGGCCGTGACCGGAACCGCGAGCAGCGCGGCGCCGAGCAAGGCGCGGATGGCGATCCTGGTACGACGTGCGGTGGCGTTGCCGTGGGGGGTGTGCACGTGGACCTCCACAGGGAGTCGGTCGCTCCGATGTTCTGTTAGGAAACTTTCCTACCACTGCGCCGAAGCACCCGTACACCCCTGTGACACAAGGAAGTTGAGGCGGTGGCGGCCCATGGCCGAGGGCCGCGACCGCCCCCGCGCGCACGGACCCCGGCGCGGCCGGACGGGCCGGGGCGGCTAGGGGGTGTCTGGTGGATCAGGGTCGGTCAGGGCGCGGCGTCTGGTGCGGTGCATCGCAAGGCGCCGGAGCGTCTCGATAGCGGAGCTATCGGGGCGATTCGGCAACGCCGCGAGGTGCCGTGCCAGACGCCGCGCCCCCGGCCATGGTCCACCAGACACCCCCTAGACTGGCGGGCTGCTGTCACCGCACATCACAGGAGTCCCGCACGTTGTCCGAGAACCACGAGACTGTCGCCCCGGCGCCCGGCGCGACCCGCCTGAACCTCGTCTCCGACTGCGGCGACTGCTTCGGCCTGTGCTGTGTGGCCCTCGCCTACACGGCGTCCGCCGACTTCGCGATCGACAAGCCGGCCGGCCGGCCCTGCCCGAACCTCACGGGCGAGTTCAGCTGCGGCATCCACCGGGATCTGCGCGCCAAGGGCTTCCAGGGCTGCACGGTGTACGACTGCTTCGGGGCCGGCCAGAAGGTCTCCCAGCACACCTTCAAGGGCCGCGACTGGCGGACGGCGCCCAAGAGTGCCGCCGCGATGTTCGAGGTCTTCCCGGTGATGCGTCAGCTCCACGAGCTGCTGTGGTACGTCACCGAAGCGCTCGCGCTGCCCAAGGCCCGGCCCGTGCACGCCGAATTGCGCACGGCGCTGCGCGAGACGGAGGCGTTCACCGAGCTCGCCCCCGACGAGCTGCGCGACCTGGACGTGGCCGCCCACCGCGACCGGGTCAACCGCCTGCTCCTGAAGGCGAGCGAACTGACCAGGGCGGAGTTCAAGGGCAAGAAGGGCAAGGACCGGCGCGGGGCCGACCTGATGGGCGCTCGCCTCAAGGGCGCCGACCTGCGCGGCGCGAACCTGCGGGGCGCGCTCGTGATCGCCGCCGATCTGCGCGGCGCCGATCTGCGCGTGGCCGACCTGATCGGCGCGGACTTCCGCGACGCGCTGCTCGACGGCGCCGATCTGACCGACGCGTTCTTCCTCACCCAGGCCCAGCTGAACGCGGCGAAGGGCGACCGGGCGACCCGGATCCCGTCCACCCTGCTACGCCCCGCCCACTGGACCGCGCGCTAGGGGGTGTCTGGTGGACCATGGCCGGGGGCGCGGCCCTGATCCACCAGACACCCCCTAGCGGCCTGTCCGGCGGATCATGTCTGGGACGCGCGGCCCTGGCACGGTGGAGAAGCTGAGCCTCATAGGAGGCGACCAGATCCGCCGGACAGGCCCTTGCGCGACCAGCCCGGGTCGCGTCCGCTCAGGCCGATCACACGGTCGAGCAGAGGAGCGCTGTCGGGCACGTCGATGGCCGGCCCGAACGCGCCGCCACGGGCGGCCGGATCGTCCTTGGACGGCGCGAGGAAGGCCCGGGAGACCTCCAGGTCGGCGGTGGAGGGGCGGTAGTCCTGCCCGGTGGCCCGGGCCACGTCCCAGCCGTGCACGACCAGTTCGTCCAGGCCCACGCGGCCGGTGACCGCGCCCGGCAGGTCGAGGCCGCCGATCTGCGTATCGCCCTCCCAGGCCGCCGGGTCCCGCCAGGCCTCGGCCATCGCGGCGAGGTGGCGGGGCAGAGCGGCGCGCCAGTCGTCGGGCAGCGCCGGCGGCGCCGCCGCGCTCGGAGCGGTGCCGGTCGAAGGGCCGCGCACCTTGCGGGCGGCGTCCTGGAAGGCCACGCTCAGGCCCAGCACATGGGCGAGCAGGTCCCGCAGGGCGTACTCGGGGCACGGCGTCGGAGCGGACAGCTGATCGTCACCTACGCCGTCGAGCAGGCGGGCCAGCTCGGCGGCCGCGGGGCCGAGATCGGGGTGGGCGCGCCGGGCGTCGGCGTCGGTGCTCGGATCGGTGCTCGGATCGGTGTTCATGAAGGGGAGACCGCGCGCGGGCCGGAAAATCATCGCGGGCCCGCGCGAGAGATCGCAGGGGCCTCACCTCCCGCACCTTCACGGTCACCGGCCCGCCGGGCACCCACCACGGCGTGAAGCCGCGCGTCCCCGGATGGCCTCACGCGAGCCTGCGGCCGCCGAACGCGTTCGAACCGTCCGCCTGGCGCCACCATGCCTCAAGGCCGGTCTGGTCCATGGCGCTCCAGTCGGGGGTCCGCTGGACGAGTCCGAGGCCGAGGCCGCGTCCGAGTTCGACCATGCCGCGCCCGACCGCAGCGCGGCCCGCGTCATAGGCGGCCGCCGCCTCGGGCCAGGTCGTGGCCGAGGACAGCGCGCCGGCCAGGGCGGTGGCGTCCTGGAGGGCCTTCACCGCGCCGCCGCCGGTGTGCGGCCGTGCCACCGTGGCGGCGTCACCGCTCAGCGCGACGCGTCCGGTCGCGTACCGGGGCGCGGTGAAGTCGTACATCGGCTGGATGAACAGTTCGTCCGGCGCGGTCAGACGCACCAACTCGCCCCAGAACGGCGGCATGTGATGGTCCGCCAGGTAGCGGGCGTGAGCGCGCAGCTCCTGCGTCAGGGTGCCGGGCGGCAGACTGGTGGGGGAGTCCAGCCCGAGACCGTGACCGGAGGGCGGCGCCGCGTAGAGCACCCAGTTGACGCGGTGGCCGCCCCGGCCGTCGGGGATGCGGTAGATGACGGCGTGCCCGCCTTCGAAGACCACATAGACGCAGTCCTCCACCGGCCAGCGACTCTCGTCGGGCAGCCGCTCGACGGGGAACGCGCCGCGCCAGGCGAGGTAGCCGGCGTACTGCGGGCGGACCTCGGGGCAGGCGGCCGCGCGGACCACGGAGCGGTAGCCGTCGCAGCCCACCACGAAGTCGAAACGGTCCGACCCTCCGGCCGCAGTCCTCAACTCGACGCCATCGGGGCCGACGTCCACTTGGTCGACGACCGCGCCGGGACGGAAGTCCACCGACTCCGGTACCCGGGCGCGCAGTTCGCGCCAGAGCGGGCCCCAGTTGTAGGTGCGGAAGGGGAAGGGCAGCGTGCCCACCCGGCGGCCCATCGGGGCCGAGCTGTCGCGAACGTACCAGGCACGCCTGGTCAGTTGGAGCCATGGCATCGCAGCCGACACGAATCCGCCGGCCTCCAGTTCGGCGTAACGGTCGTTGTGCATGGCCAGTCCCACGCCCCGGTCGGCCAGCCGGCCCGTGGCCCGCTCGTACACCGTGATCTCCTCGGCGCCGCCCCGGTGCGCGGCCAGCGCCGCCGCGCACCCCGCGATGCTCCCGCCCACGATGGCGACTCGCCCTCCCCGCATCCCCACACCCTCGCAGTCTCGTCCGACAGCGTGCCGCCCGGGCCCGGGCCGCCCCCCGCCGGATTGTCGCAGCATCGGGCCCGCCGGGCCACGGCATGCCGGTGACCCGGGCGGCCCGCGGCACCCGGGTGAGCACCGGATGCGCGGGCGGGTCCGGCGTGGTCCATTGAGCCCATGGACGCCGACCAGGACCCGCCCAAGCAGGCCGGGGCAGCGCCGCCCTCCGGCGCGCCGGACAGCCGGATGCGCTTTCCCAGTGCGCTGACGATTCTCGCGGTCGTCACCCTGGCCGTGTGGCTGCTTGCGTTCGTCATCCCTTCCGGCGCGTACGAGCGCGACGCCGACGGCGCGCCCGTCCAGGGCACCTATCACCGCGTCGGCACCGGCCAGAGCTTCACCGACCGCCTGAACGACCTCTTCCTCTCCCCGGTCAACGGGCTCTACGGCATCCAGGACGCCAAGTCCGGCCGGGTCGGCCCCACCATGGCCGGCGAACTGTACGGCAGCGCCGGGGTGTTCCTCTTCGTCCTCGCCATTGGCGCGTTCATCACGGTGGTCTTCGCCACCGGCGCCCTCGACCGGGGGATCGGCCTGCTCGCCCACCGGCTGCGCGCGCGGGGCGCGCTCCTGATCGCGGGCGTGATGACGGTCTTCTCCGTCCTCGGCACGGTCGAGGGCTTCGCCGAGGAGACGCTTGGCTTCTACGGATTGATCGTGCCGCTGATGCTGGCGCTCGGCTACGACCGTCTGGTCGCGACCGGCACGATCATCGTGGGCGCGGGCATCGGCGTGCTGTGCTCGACGGTCAACCCGTTCGCGACGGGCGTCGCCTCATCGGCCGCCGGGATCTCGCTCGGCGACGGCATCGCGCTGCGCTTCGTGATGTGGCTGGCCCTGACGGCGGTGTCCATCGCGTACGTCATCCGCTACGGCCGCCGCGTCCAGCGGGACCCGGCGAAGTCCCTGACCGGGTTCCTGCCCGGGGACCGGGAGCACGCGCGGACGGATCAGGAGGACGGGGCCGGGCCGCCGGAGCTGACCCGTACCCACCGCCTGGTCCTGGTCCTGCTCACCCTCGTCTTCGCCTTCATGATCTTCTCGGTGGTGCCGTGGTCGAGCGCGCTGACCGGCAGGGCGGACGCCACCCCCTACCCCTGGGAACTGGGCTGGTCCTTCCCGCAGTTGGCGGCCCTTTTCCTGGTGGCGGCGGTCCTGGTGGGCATCGCGGCCCGGCTCGGAGAGGCGCGGCTGAGCTCGACGATCATCCAGGGTGCGGCGGACTTCATCTCCCCGGCCCTGGTCATCGTGCTGGCCAGGGGCGTCACGGTGATCATGAACAACTCGGGGATCACGGACACGGTGCTGCACTCGATCGAGGGTGTCGTGAAGGGCGCGCCGTCCGCCGTGTTCGCCGTGCTGGTCTTCGTGGTGAACCTTCCCCTGGCCTTCCTGATCCCCTCGACCTCGGGCCACGCCACCCTCGCGATGCCGATCCTGGCTCCGCTCGCCGGCTTCGCGGGCGTCTCGCGCGCGGTCGTGGTGACCGCCTGGCAGGCGGCGAGCGGCTGGATGAACCTGTGGGTCCCCACCACCGCCGTCACCATCGGCGGCGTGGCCCTGGCGAAGGTGGGCTACGACAAGTACCTGCGCTTCGTGGCCCCGCTCCTCGCCGTCCTGGCCGTGCTGATCTGCGCGTTCGTGGCGGTGGGCGCGGCGTTCACGTGACGGCGGCCGCCCGGCACGGCCGCGCCCCCGGTGCTGTGCGGTACCGGGGGCGCGGGCCTTGCGACAACTGCCGTGGTCAGCCGACGAGTTGGTCGTACGCCGGCAGGGTCAGGAAGTCGGCGTAGTCGGCGTCGAGGGAGACCTGAAGGAGGAGGTCGTGGGCCTGCTGCCACTTGCCGGCCGCGAAGGCATCCTCGCCGATCTCCGCGCGGATCGCGGCGAGTTCGTCGGCGGCCACCTGGCGGGCGAGGTCGGCCGTGGCCCGGACCGTCTTCCCGTCGTGCTCGAAGACGACACCGGCGTTGATCCACTGCCAGATCTGCGAGCGCGAGATCTCGGCGGTGGCCGCGTCCTCCATCAGGTTGAAGATGGCGACCGCGCCGAGGCCGCGCAGCCACGCCTCGATGTAACGGATGCCGACCTGGACCGCGCTGACCAGGCCCTGGTAGGTGGGCTTCGCGTCCAGGGAGTCGATGGCGATCAGATCGCCGGGGGCCACCGAGACGTCCTCGCGCAGCCGGTCCTTCTGGTTCGGCCGGTCGCCGAGCACCGCGTCGAAGGAGGCCATCGCGATCGGGACCAGATCGGGGTGGGCCACCCACGAGCCGTCGAAACCGTCGCCCGCCTCGCGGTCCTTGTCGGCCTTGACCTTCTCGAAGGCGACCTTGTTCACCTCGGCGTCACGGCGCGAGGGGATGAACGCGGCCATGCCGCCGATCGCGTGGGCGCCGCGCTTGTGGCAGGTGCGGACGAGGAGTTCGGTGTAGGCGCGCATGAAGGGCGCCGTCATCGTCACCGCGTTGCGGTCGGGCAGGACGAACTTCTCGCCGCCGTCCCGGAAGTTCTTCACAATGGAGAACAGGTAGTCCCAGCGGCCCGCGTTCAGCCCCGCCGCATGATCGCGGAGCTCGTACAGGATCTCCTCCATCTCGTACGCCGCGGTGATCGTCTCGATCAGGACGGTGGCGCGGACGGTGCCCTGGGGGACGCCCACATAGTCCTGCGCGAAGACGAAGATGTCGTTCCAGAGGCGGGCCTCCAGGTACGACTCCGTCTTCGGGAGGTAGAAGTACGGGCCCTTGCCGAAGTCGATAAGGCGCTGGGCGTTGTGGAAGAAGTACAGGCCGAAGTCGACCAGGGCGCCGGGCACCGGGCGGCCGTCGAACTGGAGGTGGCGCTCCTCCAGGTGCCAGCCGCGGGGGCGCATGACGACGGTCGCGAGCTGGGCGGCGTCCTTCAGGGCGTACGACTTGCCCGAGGTGGCGTCGGTGAAGTCGATGCGGCGCTCATAGGCGTCGATCAGGTTGAGCTGGCCGAGGACGACGTTCTCCCACGTGGGGGCGGAGGCGTCCTCGAAGTCGGCGAGCCAGACCTTCGCGCCCGAGTTCAGGGCGTTGATGGTCATCTTGCGGTCGGTCGGACCGGTGATCTCCACGCGGCGGTCGTTCAGCGCGGCCGGCGCGGGCGCGACCTTCCAGGACTCGTCCGCGCGGATCGCGGCGGTCTCGGGACGGAAGTCCAGCGTCGAGGTGCGGGCGATCTCGCTCCTGCGGTCCTTGCGGCGGGCGAGGAGCTCGTCACGGCGCCCCGTGAAGTTCCGGTGCAGCTCCGCCACGAAGGCGAGGGCCGCGTCGGTAAGGACCTCTTCCTGCCGGGGCAGGGGCTCGGCATCGACGATGGCCAGCGGAGACGGCGCTGGTGCGGACATGAGCTGTCACTCCTTCGCGGGGATGCCCTGACGGCCGCCGGGTCGCCATGCAATGGCACTCAGTGCCAGGGCTCCGAGATACGACTGTGGGCGCCGCCTGATCTGACGAGCGCTTCTGAACAGTGGATAGTAGTTTCCTCATGGTGGAAGTTCAATGGTTTGTTGATGTCGAGATTCTTCGGGTCGAGGGACCACGGCTCTGGGTGCCACCCCGTTCACTCCGTGTCCCCGGCCCTTCCCTGGCGTCCTCGGATCTGCTGTCCCGTCCTTCCCTGTGTACTCCAGATCTACTGGAGACGGCTCAGATCCGCCTCGGTGTCGATGTCGTAGGGCTCGGCCACGTCCCCGCATTCGACGAGCGTGATCTCGTCCTCGTGGGCCTTCAGGTAGGCGCGGGCGCCCCGGTCGCCCGTCGCGGACGCGGCGATGTCCGCCCAGCGGGCCGCGCCGAACAGGACCGGATGCCCGCGCCTGCCGTCGTAGGAAGCCGCCACGAGGCAGTCGCCCGAACGGTGGGCGGCGCGCACCCGCGCGATCGCCGCCGCGCCGATGCCCGGCTGGTCGACCAGGCTCACCAGCGCGCCCCCGGCCCCGCCGGCCCCGCCCCCCGAGGCGGCCAGCGCTTCCAGGCCCGCGCGCAGCGAGGAGCCCATGCCGTCGGCCCAGCCGGGGTTGTCGACCAGCACGCACCCCCGCAGGTCGGCCCGGGCCCGCACCTCGTCGGCCGCGGCGCCGAGCACCACGTACACCGTGTCGCAGCCGCCCTCGCGCAGCGCCCGGACCGCGTTCTCGACGAGCGGCCGGCCCCGGTGGGTGAGGAGCGCCTTGGGCCGTCCGCCGAGCCGCCTGCCGCCGCCCGCCGCGAGCAGCAGCCCGGTGACCCGCGCCGTCTGTGTGGTTGATCGCGTCATGGCCCCAGATATACCTCCTGCGTTTCCCCAATTCCGTCCCCGTAGTGGCGCACGACACATCGCATGGCGTTAACTGGCCCGCGCATCCCGGCAGTTGACCTTCGCTGTACGGGTTCTGAACACCTGCACAAGGACGTGCGTGGGGGAGGACTTTTGTTGCGAGGCGTGGAGCAGAGGGCCGTGGCCGGCAGCGGCGAGGACCCCAGAGTGAGCGCGTTGCGGGCCGCCGTGTCCCGGCTGCGCCGGCAGCTGGCCGGGCACCCGGTGGAGTTCCCCGACCGGGCCGTGGCCGAGGACGAGCTGGCGGCGCTGGAGGCGATGGCCGTCGGCGGGGTCCCCGAGGTGCCCCGGCTGCGGCGCTCGCTGTTACTGATCGCGGGCTCGATCGGCTCCGTCAGTGCGCTGGCGGGCGCGGTCGCCGAGGTCCGCGAGGCGGTCGAGCTCTTCGGTGGCGCGCCGGGGCGGTACTGACCGGGGGGCGCGTGCGGGTGTCCGAACTCGCCCTCTGTGCCGGGGAGTTCAGGCCACCCAGTGCGGGCGGCCCGGCTCGCCCGTGAACGCCGGCAGGCCCGCGTCGAGCGTCGCGGCCAGCCGGCGCACCCCCTCCTCCAGGACCTCCGGCTCGCGTACGAAGGGGAGCCGGAGGCGGTGCTCGTGGGTGCCGGGGTCCGCGGCGAAACGGGAACCCGGCTCGATGCTGACGCCGTGGGTTCGCGCCGCCCGGGCCAGCGCCCCCGCGACCGGGGCGCCGAGGTCGACCCAGAGGCAGAGCCCGCCGGGCGGCGTCCGCCAGCGCCACCGGGGCAGATGGCGGCCGAGCGCGGCTGCGAGCGCGTCCCGGCGCTCCCGCAGCTGGTGCAGCCTGGTGCGCAGCACCTCGTCCATGCCGGGCAGCAGCGCCTTGGCGAGCAGCTGGTCGACCAGCGAGGGGGCCAGGTCGACATGGACGCGCAGCGCGGCCAGTTCGGTGATGAGCCGCGAGCCCGCCCGTACCCAGCCGATGCGCAGACCGCCCCAATGGGTCTTGCTGAGTGAGCCCACCGTGACGATCTGCTCGGATTCGCCCCGGTGGGCCAGGGACACGAACGGCGCGGGCGCGGGCGCGTCCAGGGCGATCTCGGCCAGGGTCTCGTCGATGAGCAGCCAGGTGCCGGTGCCCCGCGCCGCGCGCAGCAGCCCGGCGCGCCGGTCCGCGCTCATGAGCTCGCCGGTGGGGTTGTGGAAGTCCGGGATGAGGTACGCGAGCCGGGGCGCGGTCCGGCGCAGCGCGCAGTGCAGGAGTTCGCTGTCCCAGCCGTCCTCGCTCACCGGTACGGGAGTGAGGCGCAGACCGGCGTGGCGCACGGCGTCCAGGCCGTTGGGGTACGAGGGGCTTTCCACCAGCGCCCGGTCTCCGGGCCGGCCGATGAGGTTCACCACCAGGGACACCGCGGACTGGGCGCCCGTGGTGATCAGGATCTGGTCGGGCAGGGTGGGCAGGCCGCGCCGGGTGTAGCGCTCGGCGACGGCGGCGCGCAGCTCGGGCAGGCCGAGGGGGTGGTAGCCGGTGGTCGCGGCGTGCCGGGCCAGTTCGGGCCCGGCGAGCTCGAACGCGGCGGCCAGTTCCGCGGCGGGGGCGTCGGGGGCGGCCATGGCGAGGTCGATGACGCCGTCCGGCGCCTGGTAGCGGGCCACATTGGACGGGTTCGCGCCGGTGGGCAGTTCGGTCCAGGTGCCGGCCCCGCGCCGGCTGACGGCGTAGCCGCTCTCGCGCAGCAGATCGTAGGCCGCGGTGATGGTGGCCCGGCTGACCTCCAGGGCGACGGCGAGCTCGCGCTCGGCGGGCAGCCGGGTGCGCAGCGGGATGCGGCCGTCCAGGAGGAGGGTGCGGATGGCTCGGGCGAGGGGGCGGTAGCCGGGGCGGGGGGCGGTCAGGGCGGTGACGTGGGCCGCGAGCTGGCGGCCGCGCAGGGTGCGGGTGTCCTTGAGCGCGGGGGTGGCTGCCATGCGGGTCTCCTGGAATTGGCCTACGTGTGGCCCTCGTTTGCCAGGCCAATCAGCGTACCGGGGTGCCATTGCGCAGTTCCCCGCGCCCCTGAGCCCTGTTCGACCCTGGGTGCGGGCCCGCGTGGGCATCCTCAGCCCTCCGCGCGGCTGAGCATCTGGCGCGGGCCTGCGTGGGCATACCCAGCCTGTCATGGGGGTCCCCCCTGGCCCTTAAGGCCTTGGGGGAGTTTGAGGACGAGCGCGTTCAGCGCGAACGGGGTCTGGGGCGGAGCCCCAGGGACCCTGGCCGCGGGTCGTGGTCGCTTCTCGCGCAGTTCCCCGCGCCCCTGGCGGGGTTGGCGCGGGCCAGCACGGGCATCCCCAGCCCCCCTCCGCGCGGCTGAGTATCTGGTGCGGGCCTGCAAGGGCACACCCAGCCCGTCCGGCGATTGAGGACGAGGCCGTTCAGGCCGAATGGGGTCTGGGGCGGAGCCCCAGGGAGTCCGGCTGCGGGCCGTGGGTGGCTGGGCGCGCAGTTCCCCGCGCCCCTGGCGGGGTTCGTGCCGGCCCGCATGCGTGACCTCAGGCCCCCGCGACCCGCCCTGGTGGGGTTGGTGCCGGCCCGCATGGGCATAGTCAGCCCGTCCGGCGTTTGAGGACGAGCGCGTTCAGCGCGAACGGGGCTTGGGGCGGAGCCCCAGGACCTTGAGTGCTGGCCCGCATGGGCAGCCTCAGCCCCCCGCGCACCCTGCGCACCCGGTGTTGGCCCGCGTTGGCGGCCTCAGCCTGGGGGGCGGATCAGGCGGCGTGTCGTGGCCGCCGCAACCGCTGCCGTGCGGGAGTCCACCCCCAACTTGGCGTAGATGTGGACCAGATGGGACTTGACCGTCGCCTGGCTCAGAAACAGCTGCTTGCTGATCCGCTGATTGGACAGCCCGTCCCCCACAAGACGCAGAACCTCCAGCTCCCGCCGCGTCAGCGCCCGCTCAGGCATCCGCATCCGGTCCATGAGCCGGTGCGCCACGGCCGGGGCGAGCGCCGACTGCCCCGAGGCGGCCGTGCGTACCGCCGCCGCCAGTTCCTCGGGAGGCGCGTCCTTGAGCAGATAGCCCGCCGCCCCCGCCTCCACCGCCGCGAGAATGTCCGCGTCCGTGTCGTACGTGGTGAGGACCAGGACACGCGGTGCGCCGGGCCGCGCCGTGATCCGCGCGGTGGCCTCGGCGCCGTGCGTCCCGGCCCCGAACTGGAGGTCCATCAGGACGACGTCGTACGCCCCCGTCGCGGCCAGCTCCACCGCGCGCTCGGCGCTCGCCGCCTCCCCGGCCACGGCGAAGTCGGGCTCGGTGTCCAGGACCGCGCGCAGCCCGGCCCGCACGATGGGGTGGTCGTCGGCGAGCAGCAGCCGGATGGGGGCGCTCACCGGGCACCCGCCACGGGCAGCGGCAGCGTGATCGCGACGGCGGTGCCCTGGCCGGGCGCCGACTCCACACTCAGCGTGCCGCCGAGCGACTGGGCGCGCGAGCGCATCGCGGGAAGACCGAAGCCGCCGCTGCCCCGGGGCCGCCCGGCCGCCGGGTCGAAGCCGCGGCCGTCGTCGACCACGTCGAGGGCGACGGAGGTGTCCATGAAGCTCAGCGTGATCTCGGCCCGGTCCGCGCCCGCGTGCCGCACCGTGTTGGCGAGCGCCGACTGCGCGACGCGCAGCAGGGCCACTTCGTACGGCGTCGGAAGCTCGACGGGCGTACCGCTCACGCCGAACCGCACCGCCACGTCTCCCGCCCCCGCGCACAGCCGCTCCAGGGCGCAGGGGAGCGAGCCGCGTTCCAGGTCGGGCGGGGTGAGGGCCTTCACGAAGCGGCGGGCCTCGGCCAGGTTGTCCTGCGCCGCGCGGCGCGCCTGCTCGACGTGGTCGCGGGCCGGGGCGCCGGCCGGCAGCGCGCGTTCGGCGGCGCGCAGCAGCAGCTGGATGGAGGACAGGCCCTGGGCGAGGGTGTCGTGGATCTCCCGGGCCAGGCGCTCGCGCTCGGCCAGGGTGCCCGCGGTGCGCTCGGCCTGCGCGAGCTCGGCCCGCGTCGCCACCAGCTCGTCGATCAGTTCACGGCGCCGCTCGCTCTCCCGGTACAGCGCGTCATAGCCGAACACGGTCGCCACCGCGACCGCCGCACCCAGCAGCGGCCCTATGAAGGCGCCCGGCGTGACCCCCTGTCCGTGCAGTACGAAACTGGCGATGGCAGCGCCCGCCGTGACGAGCACGGCCGGCAGCGCCCAGCGCGGCGCCAGCAGGTGCAGCAGCAGGAAGTAGAGCGGGAAGGCGACCCACAGCGCGTCGGCGGTGACGACGAGCAGCGCGAGCCAGACCGCGCCGAGGGCTCCGAGCCACCACGCCGCGCCAGAACCGCGCGGGCGCACCGACGGCAGCGCGACACCCACCGCGTACACCGCCGCCATGAGGACGGCCACCGCCCCCACCGCCGCCGCGTGCGGTGCGCCGTCGCTCACCGAGCGCGCCACCGCGAGCGCGAGGAGCCCGCCGAGCAGCGCGTGCAGACACAGGCGCAGCAGGGCGGCGACGGGGGTGTGGGGGCGTACGGAAGCGGAATGCATAGCCCGTCCAGCGTACGGGCCGGGCCCGCGCTCCCGGTCAACCGAAAGTTTGATGTGCCGCTCCGCCTTTCGACGCCGACGGGCCTGCCGGAGCGCGATGTGGCGGCGGTCCTGGGACGCCAGGGTTGATTCCATGTTCGTCGCATGGAGAGACCTCCGGTTCGCCAAGGGCCGGTTCGCGTTGATGGGTGCGGTCGTGGTGCTCATCACCCTGCTGGTGGGGCTGCTGTCCGGGCTGACCGCGGGCCTGGCACGGGACAACACATCGGCCGTCGGCGCGCTGCCCGCCGACCGGCTCGCCTTCGCCGCGCCGCCGTCGGGACAGTCGGCGTCCTTCACCAACTCCGTTGTACCGAGCGCCACTTGGCGCGCCTGGCGGCAGGCGCCCGGAGTGCGCGATGCCCAGCCGCTTGCCATCTCCACGCTGAACGCGAAGGCGGGCGAGCGCACCGCGGCCGTCTCCTCCTTCGCCGTACCGCCGAGCTCGCCTCTCGCGCCCTTCGAGGTGCGCACCGGATCGGTGGTCCTGTCCCGGGGCGCGGCCGACGACCTGGCCGCGAAGGCGGGCGACCGGCTGACGCTCGGCGGCCGGACGCTGAGCGTGGCGGCGGTCGCGGGTGAGGACTCCTACAGCCACACCCCGGTCGTGTGGACCGCCCTCGCGCCCGACGCCCCCGCGACCGTCGTCGCGCTCACCCTTGAAGACGGCGCGGACCTCGCCGCCACCGACAAGGCGCTCGGCACCACGACCCTGACGCTGGCGGGGGCGCTCTCGGCGCTCCCCTCCTACCAGGCGGAGAACGGCTCGCTCCAGCTGATGCGCGGTTTTCTCTTCGTCATCTCCGCGCTGGTCGTCGGCGCGTTCTTCACCATCTGGACGATCCAGCGCAGCGGCGACATCGCCGTCCTGAAGGCGCTCGGCGCCTCGACGCCCTACCTCCTCAAGGACGCGCTGGGCCAGGCGGTCGTGATGCTGACGGCCGGCACGCTCATCGGCGCCGGTCTCGCCGCGCTGGCCGGGTCGCTCGTCGGCGCCTCCGTGCCCTTCGTCCTCGACCCCGCCACCACGCTCGGCCCGGCGGCCGTCCTGATCGTCCTCGGCGTGCTCGGCGCCGCCCTGTCCATCCGGCGCATCACCGCCGTCGACCCGCTGACCGCGCTCGGGAGTGCCCGATGAACCCGCCCACGAATCCGCCCCTCCTGCTGGACGGCGTCACCCTGACCTACCCGGACGGCGAGGGCCGCCTCACCGCGCTCGACGCCGTGAGCCTTTCCGTCGCCGCCGGTACGGTGACGGCGTGCGCGGGCCCCTCGGGCTCCGGCAAGTCCAGCCTGCTCGCCGTCGCGGCGACCCTGGTCGCACCGGAGGCCGGACGGGTGGTGGTGGCCGGGACCGACACCGGCGCGCTCAGCCCCGCCGAGAAGGCCGCGCTGCGCCGCGACCGCGTCGGCATCGTCTTCCAGCAGCCCAACCTGCTGCCCGCGCTCACCGCCCTCGAACAGCTCCAGGTGATGGCCCACCTCGCGGGCCGAGGGCCCCGCCGGACCCGCGAGCGCGCCCTGGAGGCGCTGGCCGCCGTGGGGCTCGACGGGCAGGCCCACCGCCGCCCCCATCAGCTCTCCGGCGGCCAGCGTCAGCGGATCAACATCGCCCGGGCCCTCATGAACGACCCCGCCGTCCTCCTGGTCGACGAGCCCACCAGCGCGCTCGACCACGAGCGGGGCGCCGCGGTCCTCGACCTCCTGCTCACCCTCACCCGCGAGCGTGGCACGGCCACCGTCCTCGTCACCCACGACCGCGCCCATCTGGACCGGATGGACGCCGTGGTGACCATGGTGGACGGACGCCTGAGCGCACCCCGGGCGCACGCGCGCTGAGCGCCACCGGCGCGGCCCGGCGCGTCCTGGGCGGGCTCAGGAACCGGCGCTCGTGTTCGCCAGCGCCGTCGACAGTTCGTCGGCGATGCCCTGGAGGATCGGGACGATCCGGTCGGTGGCCGCCTCGGTCACCCGGCCTGCCGGGCCCGAAATCGAAATGGCCGCGGGCGTGGGGGAGTTGGGCACCGACACCGCCAGGCAGCGGACTCCTATCTCCTGCTCGTTGTCGTCGACCGCGTACCCGGCGCGCCGCACCTGTTCCAGGGCGTCGAGGAAGCCGTCCGCCGTGGTGATCGTCTTCTCCGTCGCGGCCGGCATGCCGGTGCGGGCGAGCAGCGCGCGGACCTCCTCCGGCGGGGTGTACGCGAGCAGCGCCTTGCCCACGCCCGTGGAATGCGGAAGGACCCGGCGGCCGACCTCGGTGAACATCCGCATGGAGTGCTTGGAGGGCACCTGCGCCACGTACACGATCTCGTCGCCGTCGAGCAGCGCCATGTTCGCGGTCTCGCCGGTCTCCTCGACCAAGCGGGTCAGATACGGCCGGGCCCAGGTGCCGAGCAGCCGGGACGCCGACTCGCCGAGCCGGATCAGGCGCGGGCCGAGCGCGTAGCGCCGGTTGGCCTGCTGGCGCACGTAGCCGCAGGCCACGAGCGTACGCATCAGGCGGTGGATGGTAGGAAGGGGCAGGCCGCTGCTCGCGGAGAGCTCGCTGAGGCCGACCTCGCCCCCCGCGTCGGCCATCCGCTCGAGGAGGTCGAAGGCGCGCTCGAGGGACTGGACTCCTCCGCTGGCGGCGGAGGTTTTGGAGGCGTCGGTGGTGCTGGCGCTTGACGTCGGCACGGCGCGTTCCTTTCGGTACTGGCAGGCGAGGGAGCAGCCTATCGGGCGGTTGTCCGCCCCACCCTGGACAGGGCAGGTGTCCTTGCCGGTCAGAGCGGGTTTGTCCGTTCGTCGGCGACACCGCGTGGCGGTATCTCCATTCTGTCTGGCGAAATCAGCATTCCATTCTGTGGAAACCTCCAAGATGGCTGCCCGTGTCGGCCGTCACGCGTCGGCGACCCTTGACGGCTTCCTCGGCCAGCGCGCAAACTCCTTCAACAGATCGTTGAATTCCGGTCCCCGGAAAAGTTCCCATCGGTAGGCCGGCAAGTCCGGGAAGTCTGGAAGTGAGGCTCGGGTGTCCGACGTCAACCTGGTACTGCGCTCGACGCGCGTCATCACCCCCGAGGGGACGCGCCCGGCGACGGTCGCCGTCGCCGACGGGAAGATCGCGGCCGTACTGCCGTACGAGGCCGAGGTCCCGGCCGGCGCCCGCCTGGAGGACTTCGGGGACGACGTGCTGCTGCCCGGCATCGTCGACACCCACGTCCATGTGAACGACCCCGGCCGCACCGAGTGGGAGGGGTTCTGGACCGCCACCCGCGCGGCCGCCGCCGGCGGCATCACCACGCTCGTCGACATGCCGCTCAACTCGCTGCCCCCGACCACCACGGTCGAGAACCTGCGGATCAAGCGGGAGGTCGCGGCGAGCAAGGCGCACATCGACACCGGGTTCTGGGGCGGCGCGCTGCCCGACAACGTCAAGGACCTCGCGCCGCTGCACGAGGCCGGCGTCTTCGGCTTCAAGGCGTTCCTCTCGCCCTCGGGCGTCGAGGAGTTCCCCGAGCTCGACCAGGCGCAACTGGAGCGCTCGCTCGCGGAGATCGCCGGGTTCGACGGGCTGATGATCATCCACGCCGAGGACCCGCACGAGCTCGACGCGGCCCCGCACCTGAGCGGCCCCAAGTACGCCGACTACCTCGCCACCCGGCCCAAGGTCTCCGAGAACGCCGCGATCGAGGGTCTGATCGCCGCCGCCAAGCGGATCGGCGGCCGTGTCCACGTGCTGCACCTGTCCTCCGCCGACGCGCTGCCCCTGATCGCCGCCGCCAAGCGCGACGGCGTACGCCTCACCGTCGAGACCTGCCCGCACTACCTCACGCTCACCGCCGAGGAAGTCCCGGACGGGGCGAGCGAGTTCAAGTGCTGCCCGCCGATCCGCGAGGACGCCAACCGGGACCTGCTGTGGGCGGCCCTCGCCGACGGCACCATCGACTGCGTCGTCACCGACCACTCGCCCTCCACCGCCGACCTCAAGACCGACGACTTCGCCACGGCCTGGGGCGGCATCTCGGGCCTCCAGCTCAGCCTGTCCGCGACCTGGACCGAGGCCCGCAGGCGCGGCCACACCCTTGAGGACGTCGTCCGCTGGATGTCGACCGCGACCGCGAACCTGGTGGGGCTGACCCAGAAGGGCGCCATCGAGGCCGGCCGGGACGCCGACTTCGCCGTGCTCGACCCCGACGCGACCTTCACCGTGGACCCGGCCGAACTCCAGCACCGCAACCGCGTCACCGCCTACGCGGGCAAGACGCTGCACGGTGTCGTCAAGTCGACGTGGCTGCGCGGCGAGCGCATCCAGCACGACGGCGTCATCGCCGAGCCCACCGGCCGCCTGCTCGAAAGGAACAACTGACACCGTGAGCACCCTGCCCTCCTTCACCGGTGACGCCAGCCCCTTCGGCGGCGGCGACCCGTACGCGGACTACCGCAGCGCCGACTTCGCCTTCACCCAGTACGCCGACCTCGCCGACCGGCGCCTGGGCGCCGGGGTGATCGCCGCGAACGACGAGTTCTTCGCCGAGCGCGAGAACCTGCTCAAGCCCGAGGCGGCCGAGTTCGACCCCGAGCACTTCGGGCACAAGGGCAAGATCATGGACGGCTGGGAGACCCGGCGCCGCCGGGGCGCGGGCGCCGACCAGCCGCACCCCACCGACGAGGACCACGACTGGGCGCTCATACGCCTGGGCGCACCCGGCGTGATACGCGGCATCGTCGTCGACACCGCGCACTTCCGGGGCAACTACCCCCAGGCCGTCTCGGTCCAGGCCGCCTCGGTGGCGGGCTCGCCCTCGCCCGAGGAACTGCTCGCGCCGGACGTGAAGTGGACAACCCTCGTACCCCGTACGGCTGTTGGCGGGCACGCGGCCAACGGCTTCGCGGTGGACGTCGAGCAGCGCTTCACGCATCTGCGGCTCAACCAGCACCCCGACGGGGGCGTCGCCCGCCTTCGCGTGTACGGCGAGGTCGCGCCCGACCCGCGCTGGCTCGGCGTGCTCGGCACGTTCGACCTCGCGGCACTGGAGAACGGCGGCCAGGTCGAGGACGCGTCCGACCGGTTCTACTCGCCCGCCACCAACACCATCCAGCCGGGCCGCTCCCGCAAGATGGACGACGGCTGGGAGACCCGCCGCCGCCGCGACAAGGGCAACGACTGGATCCGCTACCGGCTGGCGGCGCAGTCCGAGATCCGCGCGGTCGAGATCGACACGGCGTATCTCAAGGGCAACTCGGCGGGGTGGGCGGCGCTTTCCGTGCGCGACGGGGAGGCGGGGGAGTGGGTGGAGGTGCTGCCGCGTACGCGTTTGCAGCCCGACACCAACCACCGCTTCGTGCTGGACGCGCCGGCCGTCGGCACGCACGTGCGGATCGACATCTTCCCCGACGGGGGCATCTCCCGGCTCCGTCTCTTCGGCTCGCTGACGGACGAGGGCACGTCCCGCCTGACGGCGCGCCACCAGGAACTGGGCGCCTGACCCCACCGGGCCCGGCTGCGACCCGGGCCCCCTGAACAGGGCGGCACGACACCCGCCCGCCGGCGCGAGGCCCCCGACCCGACAGCACCGGGGTGCCTCGCGCCGTGGTTTCCCCCACCCCGCCCCTTCCCGAGACCCGCCGGGGGCAGGGGGGGTAAGCCTTACCACCGGGGGCTGCGCCCCGGGCCCCCCTCGGGGCTGCGCCCCGGACCCCCCTGGGGGTTGTGCCCCCGGGCCCCGCTTGGGTGCTGTGCCCCTGGGCCCCGCTTGGGGGCTGGCCCCTGGGCCCCGCTTGGGGGCTGGCCCCTGGGCCCCGCTTGAGGGTTGTGCCCCGGCCCCCCTGGGGGCTGTGCCCCGGACCCCGCTTGGGGGTTGTGCCCCTGGGCCCCGCTTGGGGGTTGTGCCCCGGACCCCCTTGGGGGGTTGTGCCCCCGGGCCCCCCTCGGGGCTGCGCCCCGGACCCCCTTGCGGGGTTGTGCCCCCGGGCCCCGCTCGGGGGTTGTGCCCCCGGGCCCCCTCGGGGGCTGCGCCCCTGGACCCCGCTTGGGGGCTGCGCCCCCGGACCCCGGGCGGCTGTGCCCGGGCTCCCTTGGGGGCTGCGGATGGTGCGGCGATCGACGGCACGGACGCGGTCAGCCGCGTGTGGTCCGCCGCGAGGCGAGGAGCAGCGCCGCGCCCGCCACCGCGAGCACGATGCTCGCGAAGACCTCATGGCCCGCCAGCACACCGACGCGGTACACCAACGCCCACGGTTGGAACCATCCGGTCCACCCGTGCAGCAGAGCGCCGACGCCCTGAAGCAGCAGCAGCCACCCGGCGACCTCCAGGAATTTCCTCATGCGCCGACCCTGCGCCGACCGGGCCCCGCGCCGCGTCGGCCGTCGGAACACCACCCCGCGTCCAAAGTCTTCGCCGCCGCGACTTTGGTAGCGAGCCGCGCCGCTCACGTGCCGCCCGGCCCGTGGGCTGCGTAACTTTGTCGACATGACACGTGCTGGACCGGAGTTCCGCTGGCTGCTGCCCTCGGCGGTGGCCGACCCCGAGCTGCCCGGCGACCGGGCCCGGCCCCGGCGCACCGTACGCGACTGGGCCGTGGACCTCTGCGCCTTCCTCGCCGCCGCCCTGATCGGCATGCTCACCGCCGACGCCCTGGACAAGACGCCCGGCTACTCCGACACGCTGCTGCTTCTCGACCAGCTGGTGGGCGCCGCGGCCTGTTGCGCGGTGTGGCTGCGGCGCCGGCGTCCGGTCGCGCTCGCGGTGGCGCTCGCCGCGGTGTCACTGGTCGCTCCGGTCGCCACGGGGGCCTTCCTGGTCGCCCTGTTCAGTCTCGCCGTGCACCGGCCGTTCAAGCCCGTCGTGCTCGTGGTGGGCGCGGGGGCCGTCCTCAGTTCGGTGTTCCAGCCCGTTCTGCGCCCCGACCCGACCACGAGTTGGCTCACCAACGCCGTCGTGGGCACCGTGCTGATCCTGCTGGTCACCGGCTGGGGCATGCTCGTACGCTCCCGCCGCCAGCTCGTCGTCGCGCTGCGCGAGCGGGCCGCACGCGCCGAGGCCGAGGCGGTGCTGCGGGCCGAGAACGCGCAGCGCCTGGCCCGCGAGGCCATCGCCCGCGAGATGCACGACGTGCTCGCCCACCGCCTCACCCTGCTCTCCGTGCACGCCGGCGCCCTGGAGTTCCGCCCCGGCGCGCCGCCCGCCGAGGTCGCACGGGCCGCCGGCGTCATCCGGGACAGCGCGCACGAGGCGTTGCAGGACCTGCGCCAGATCATCGGGGTGCTGCGCAGCCCGGGCGAGGGCGCCGATGACCGGCCCCAACCCACGCTTGCCACTCTCGACGCGCTCGTCGCCGAATCACGCGAGGCCGGCATGAAAGTCGTCCTGGACAGCCGCGTGGCGGACACCTCGGGCGTGCCCGCCGCCACCGGACGCAACGCCTACCGCATCGCGCAGGAGGCCCTGACCAACGCCCGCAAGCACGCGCCGGGCGCCGAGGTCACCGTCACGGTCACCGGCCACCCCGGCCAGGGGCTGACCGTCGAGGTACGCAACCCCGCGCCGCCGGGGCCCGTCCCCGAGGTGCCCGGATCCGGACAGGGGCTCATCGGTCTCACCGAACGCGCCACCCTGGCCGGCGGGCGCCTGCGCCACGGGCCGGGCCCCGACGGCTCCTTCACGGTCGCGGCCTGGCTACCGTGGCCCTCATGACCATCCGCCTGCTCATCGTCGACGACGACCCCCTGGTCCGCGCGGGCCTCGGGCTCATGCTCGGCGGCGCCGACGACATCGAGATCGTCGGCGAGGCCGCCGACGGCGAAGGGGTGGACCAACTGGCCCTGGAACTGCGGCCGGACGTGGTGCTCATGGACATCCGCATGCCCCGCGTGGACGGCCTGAGCGCCACCGAGACGCTGCGCGCCCGCCCCGACGCGCCCGAGGTCGTCGTCCTGACCACCTTCCACGCCGACGAACAGGTGCTGCGGGCCCTGCGCGCGGGCGCCGCCGGGTTCGTCCTCAAGGACACCCCGCCGGCCGAGATCGTCGCCGCCGTACGCCGCGTCGCGCACGGCGACCCGTTCCTCTCGCCGGCCGTCCTGCGTCAGCTGATGGCGCGGGTGTCGCACACCACCGGCGCGCCCGTGGACCGCGCGGCCCGGGCCAGGGCGCGCGTCGCGCTGCTCGCCGACCGCGAACGGGAGGTCGCCGTCGCCGTCGGCCGGGGCCTTTCCAACGCGGAGATCTCCGCGAGCCTGTATCTGAGCGTGCCCACCGTGAAGACCCATGTGTCGCGCGTGCTGGCCAAGCTCGGTCTCAACAACCGTGTGCAGATCGCCCTGTTGGCGCACGAGGCCGGGCTCCTCGACGACGGGGGCGGCGATTAGGCTGAGGCGACACCAACGGAGGGCGCCCTCATGGACGTTGTCGATCTGGCCGAGTACGCCGACGATTTCACCGCCAACCCCTATCCGGTCTACGCCGAGCTGCGCGCGGCGGGCCCCGTCCACCTCGTGCGCGTCCCGCTCACCGGCGCGGAGGTGTGGCTGGTCGTGGGGCACGAGGAGGCCAGAGCGGCGCTCGCCGATCCCCGCCTCGCCAAGGACTGGCGCAGCCTCACCGGCGAGGACATCACCGACCTGCCGGCCGGCGCCAACATGCTGGAGACCGATCCGCCCCAGCACACCCGGCTGCGCAAGCTGGTGGCACGCGAGTTCACCCCGCGCCGCGTCGAGGCCCTGCGCCCCCGCGTCCAAGAAGTCACCGACGCACTCGTCGAGGCCATGCTGGCCGCGCCCTCCCGCACCGCCGACCTCGTCGACGCCCTGGCCTTCCCGCTCCCCATGACCGTGATCGCCGAGCTCATCGGCGTGCCCGAGCTCGACCGCGCCGCCTTTCGCGTGCTGTCCAACGAGGCCGTCGCGCCGCTCGCGCAGGACGGGGGAGAGAAGGCCGTCCGCGAACTCGGCGGGTATCTGTCCGGGCTGATCGAGGACAAGCGCGCCGCCGGGCCCGGCGACGACCTCCTGAGCGCCCTGATCCGCACCCGCGACGAGGACGGCGACCGGCTCTCCCGGGACGAGCTCATCGGCATGGCCTTCCTGCTGCTGGTCGCGGGTCACGAGACGACCGTCAACCTGATCTCCAACGGCATACGCGATCTGCTGACCCACCCCGAGCAACTGGCCGCGCTGCGCGCCGACTTCGACGGGCTCATCGACGGCGCCGTCGAGGAGGTGCTGCGCCACGAGGGGCCGGTCGAGACCGCCACGTACCGCATCGCGCGCGAGGACATCCCCATCGGTGAGGCGCTGATCCCGGCCGGCGCGCCCGTCCTGGTCGCGCTGGCCTCGGCGGGCCGTGACCCCGAGCGCTACGCCGAACCGGACCGCTTCGACATCCGGCGCGCCCCCGGAAGCCACCTCGCCTTCGGCCACGGCATCCACTTCTGCCTCGGCGCCCCGCTGGCCCGCATGGAGGGCAGGATCGCGATCCGCACCCTTCTGGAGCGGGCCCCTGACCTCCAACTCGACGTCGCCACCAAGGAGTTGGAGTGGCTGCCCGGCATGCTGATCCGGGGCGTGCGCCATCTGCCGGTGCGCTGGTGACTCACGCCTTGCGGGCGGCCCGCGCCCGCTTGCGGTGCTCGCCGCGCAGCACCAGCGAGGGCCACTCGTCCCCGTACGCCCCACAGGCGCACAGCGACCACAGCGACCACTGCTGCGGCACCGAGTAGTACGGCACGAGCACCTGGGCGGTGCGCAGGCGCGACAGCTTGACCGGCACGAGCGCGGGCAGCACATCCGGCGCCTGCCCGGCCAGGATCGCCCGGCGGCACGAGGGGCAGGCGGGACGCCGGTCGGCCGCCGCCTCGCGTGGGCCGGTGCGCCGCCTGGCCCGTTGGCGGTGCTGCTTGCGGACGGGTGAGTGGGCGTCCTCGGCCGCCGTGTGCAGCGGGTTGTAGAAACACCGCCGGGCGGCCTTGGGGGCCGGCTGCCCTGCGGCCCGGGCCTGGACCGCCGCGAACCGTTCGACGGCGCGGTCGGCGAGGACGGACGCGGCCGCGAGGTCGGGCAGATCGGCCGCTTCGTCGAGCAGTTTGCCCGCGGCCTGGAAGGCGTCGAGGGCCCACGCGCAGTCGCTCGCGGCCAGCGGGTCCCCGCCGCCGGACTCCGACGAGGAAGCCGCTCGCGGCAGTTCGGCCGCGCCCAGTACGTCGCCCACGGCCGTCACCCGCGCCGACACCAGCCGCTCCAGCCGCTCCCGCGCGGCCGCCCACTCCTCAAGGACCAGCTGCTGGCGCTCCTTCGACAGCTCCGCGCCCCGCTGTCCGGGCACGGCGCTGTCGAGGGAGCGCAGACTGTCCACGAACCACCAACGCTTGAGCACCATGCCTCCTCGCTGTGACCAGGGTAGAAGCCCCGGGGACCGGCGCGGAGACAGGG
The DNA here is from genome assembly GCF_042869775.1 of Streptomyces sp. NPDC006711. NCBI lineage: Bacteria > Bacillati > Actinomycetota > Actinomycetes > Kitasatosporales > Streptomycetaceae > Streptomyces > Streptomyces sp. NPDC006711. The sequence goes on along the minus strand of NZ_JBIAGO010000002.1, from coordinate 706,555 downwards.
GCGGCGGCCGAAAGGGGGCGGGCGGGGCCCGGCCGGGGGCGGCGCGGTGCCGGGGGGCTGTGCACGGGCGCGTCCGGCGCCGTATCGTCCGCCGTGTCCATCTCGTCGCCCGGAAGGGGCACGCGTTGACCACCGACGCCATAGTCGATCTCGCCGCGCTGGGTGAGGACTTCACCCGAGACCCCTATCCGGTGTACGCGAAGCTGCGCGCCCTCGGGCCCGTGCACCGCATCCGGATGCCCGAGGGGGCCGACGCCTGGCTCGTCGTGGGGTACGAGGCGGGGCGGGCCGCGCTCGCCGACGAGCGGCTGTCCAAGGAGTGGCGCAACGCCGCGCCCGGGCTCGGCGTGCGCCAGGTCTCCTCGGGCCCCACGATGCTCAGCTCCGACGCGCCCGCCCACACCCGGCTGCGCAAACTGGCCACCCGCCACTTCACACCCCGCCGCGTGGAAGAACTGACGCCGCGCGTAAAGGAGATGACCGACGCGCTGCTCGACGCGATGCTCGCGGCGCCGGACCGGCGGGCCGACCTCGTCGAGGCCCTGTCCTTCCCGCTGCCGATCACGGTCATCTGCGAGCTGATCGGCGTCCCCACCCTCGACCGTGACGCCTTTCGCCAGTGGTCCAACGCCTCCGTCTGCGCGCCCCTGCTCGAAGACCGCATGGCCGGGGCCCGGGCGGTCAACGAGTATCTGACGCGCCTTCTGGAGGACAAGCGCACGCACCCCGGCGACGACCTGATCAGCGCCTTGGTCCACGCTGCCGACGAGGAGGGCGGCGACCACCTGTCGGGGCCCGAACTGCTCGGCATGGCCTGGCTGCTCCTGGTCGCGGGCCACGAGACCACCGTCAACCTCATCTCCAACGGCATGCTGGCCCTACTCGGTCACCCTGACCAACTAACCGCGCTGCGCGCCGACTTCGACGGCCTCATCGACAACGCCGTGGAGGAGATGCTGCGCTACGACGGCCCCGTCGAGACGCCGACGTACCGCTTCACCAGGGACCCCGTCGAGATCGCCGGGACGCTCATTCCCGGGGGCGGCGAGGTGGTCCTGGTGGCGCTGGCCGACGCCGACCGCGACCCCGCGCGCTTCGCGGACCCGGACCGCTTCGACATCCGGCGCGACGCCCGTGGCCATGTCGCCTTCGGCCACGGCATCCACCACTGCCTGGGCGCGCCGCTGGCCCGCCTCGAAGCCCGCGTCGCCGTCCGCGCCCTGCTGGAGCGCTGCCCAGGACTCGCCCTCGACATCCACCCGGCGGCCCTGACCTGGCGCACCGGCATGATGATGCGCGGCCCCGAACGCCTGCCGGTGCGCTGGTAGCTCAGCCGCCCGGGATCTCCGCGACCTCCACCAGGCGCCGCTGGGCGCGCGACCTCTCGCACGCCTCGGCGACGCGCAGCGCGCGCAGGGCCTCCCGGCCGTCGCAGGGGTTGTCCGCCTCGCCCCGCACCAGGCGGACGAAGGCGTCGAGTTCGGCCTCGTAGGCGGGGGCGAAGCGTTCGAGGAAACCCGTCCACGGTTTGTCGGGGCGGCCGGGGCCGTGCGGTTCGGCCGAGGTCAGCGGGGTGCGGTCGTCGAGCCCCACCGCGAACTGGTCGCGCTCCCCGGCCAGTTCGAGACGTACGTCGTAGCCCGCGCCGTTGCTGCGGGTGGCCGTCGCGGTCACCAGGGTGTCGTCGTCCAGGGTGAGCACGGCGGCGGCGGTGTCGATGTCGCCGGCGGCGCGGAACATCCCGGGCCCGGCGTCCGAGCCCGTCGCGTACACCTCGCGCACCTCGCGGCCCGTCACCCAGCGCACGATGTCGAAGTCGTGGACCAGGCAGTCGCGGTAGAGCCCGCCGGACAGCGGCAGATACGCGGCGGGCGGCGGCGCCGGGTCGGAGGTGATGGCCCGTACGGTGTGCAGCCGGCCGAGGCGCCCCGAGCGCACCAGGTCACGGGCGCGCGCGTACCCGGCGTCGAAACGCCGCATGAAACCGAGCTGGAGCTCGGTGCCCGCCGCTTCGACCGCGTGCAGCGCCTCCAGGGTGCCCGGCACGTTCAGGGCGATCGGTTTCTCGCAGAAGGCGGGCAGACCCGCGCGGGCCGCGGCCGCGATGAAGGCGGCGTGCGTGGACGTCGCCGAGGCGATCACCACCGCGTCCACCCCGGCGAAGGCCTCCGCCACGTCGGGCACGGCGCTCGCGCCGGTCAGCGCCGCGACCTCGGCGGCCCGCGCCGCGTCGGCGTCCGCCACCACCAGCTCCTCGACCGCTGGGTGGCGGGCGAGGACACCCGCGTGGAAGGCGCCGATCCGCCCGGTCCCGATCAGTCCGATACGCATGGCCACACCGTGGCCGGGACGGATCGCCCTGTCAAGAGTTTGTCCTGACAATCGAACTTCACGACTTCCCGTCAACATCCCCGGCGCACTACGCTCACTCGCGTGCCCAAGCAGCCCAGACCAGCGGCCGATGTCGCGCGACCGCTCCAGCTCAGCGTGGACCGCACCAGCCCGGTCCCGCTGTACTTCCAGCTCTCGCAGCAGCTGGAGGCGGCCATCGAGAAGGGCACCCTCACGCCCGGCAGCCTCCTCGGCAACGAGATCGAGCTCGCCCAGCGGCTCGGCCTGTCCCGGCCCACCGTCCGCCAGGCCATCCAGACGCTCGTCGACAAGGGCCTCCTGGTGCGCCGCCGGGGCGTGGGCACCCAGGTCGTGCACAGCCAGGTCAAGCGCCCGCTGGAACTCAGCAGCCTCTACGACGACCTGGAGGCGGCCGGCCAGAAACCCGCGACCACCGTGCTGCGCAACACCGTGGAGCCGGCCACCGCCGAGATCGCGGCCGCGCTCGGGCTCACCGAGGGCAGCGAGGTCCACCTGGTGGAGCGGCTGCGGTACGCGCACGGCGAGCCCATGGCGCGGCTGCGCAACCACCTGCCGCCCGGGCTGCTCCCGCTGGACACCGGCCACCTGGAGAGCACCGGTCTCTACCGCCTGATGCGGGGCGCGGGCATCACCCTGCACAGCGCGCGCCAGACCGTGGGGGCGCGGGCGGCCACCGCCCAGGAGGCGGACCTGCTGACCGAGGCCGCAGGGGCGCCGCTGCTCACCATGGAGCGCACCACCTTCGACGACACGGGCCGCGCCGTCGAGTTCGGCTCGCACCTCTACCGCGCCTCGCGCTACTCCTTCGAGTTCCAGCTCCTCGTACGCCCCTGAGCCCAGTCGGCGCCGTGCCGGTAAGAATGTTCGGACAAAGTATTGACGTTGTCGGGGGCCCGCCGCTAGAACTCAACGGCCGCAATCGGGCGGCCGGGACGGAAGGCGGACTCCATGAGCGGACCCCGCACGGCGAGGACGGCGAGCACGGCAAGCACGGCGAACACGGCGGCGGCTCTCGCCGCACCGGCGCGCACGCCCGGCGGGGGGCCGGTCCTGACCGGGCCCGCGAGCGTCACCGGCAAGGGCGCGCCCATGCTGGAGAAGCGCGCCGCCCGCGGTACCCGATGACCGCCCCGGGACCCGGCGTGACCCATACTTGGGCGGCCGGGGCAGGCCTGAAGCAGCCCCGGCGGCACCCGGTGGTACAGCAAGAAGGGCACGGCGTCGTGGCAAGGGTTGGGACAGGGGTACGCGTCATGGGCGCGGTGCTGGCAGTGGCGCTCGGGGTCTCCTTGGCGGGGTGCAGCAGCACCGGCGGCAAGCGCGCAGAGGACGCGCGCAAGTCCGCGCAGGCCCAGGGCAGGGCCGCGGTGAACACGCCTCGCTGGAAGATCGCGATGGTCACCCACTCGGGTGACGGCGACACGTTCTGGGACATCGTGCAGAGCGGCGCCAAGCAGGCCGCCCAGAAGGACAACATCGACTTCCTCTACTCGCACAGCGACCAGGGGCAGCAGCAGGCCCAGTTCGTGCAGACCGCGATCGACCAGAAGGTCGACGGGCTGATCGTCACGCTCGCCAAGCCGGACGCCCTCAAGGACGTCCTCGCCAAGGCCGAGAAGGCCGGCATCCCGGTGGTCACCGTGAACTCGGGCTCGGAGAAGTCCAAGGAGTTCGGGGCGCTCACCCACATCGGCCAGGACGAGACCATCGCGGGCAAGGCGGTGGGCGACGAGCTCACCAAGCGCGGCAAGAAGAAGGCGCTCTGCGTCCTGCACGAGCAGGGCAACGTGGGCCATGAGCAGCGTTGCGCCGGCACGAAGGAAACCTTCAAGGGCGAGGTCCAGAACCTCTACGTCACCGGCACCAACATGCCCGACGTGCAGTCCTCCATCGAGGCCAAGCTCCAGGCCGACCCCTCCATCGACGCCGTGGTCACCCTCGGCGCGCCCTTCGCGGACACCGCGGTCAAGGCCAAGCAGTCGGCCGGCAGCTCCGCCGAGATCGACACCTTCGACCTCAACCCCAAGGTGGCCGCGTCCCTGAAGGCCGGCACCCTCGGCTTCGCCGTCGACCAGCAGCCCTACCTCCAGGGGTACGAGGCCGTAGACCTGCTCTGGCTCTACAAGTACAACGGCGACGTGCTCGGCGGCGGGCTCCCGGTCCTGACCGGACCGCAGATCGTCACGAAGGACGAGGCCGGCACACTGGCGGCGTACACGGACCGGGGGACGCGATGACCGCCACGCCCTTGACCGGGGACGAGCGGCTGCTGCGGCGCTCGGTCTGGCGCAGGATCCTGGGCCGTCCCGAACTCGGCTCGGTGGTCGGCGCCGCCGCCGTCTTCCTCTTCTTCGCGGTCGTCGCCGACAGCTTCCTGCGCCCATCGAGCCTGTCCACCGTCCTGTACGCGGCCTCCACGATCGGCATCATGGCGGTGCCGGTCGCGCTGCTCATGATCGGCGGCGAGTTCGACCTGTCGGCCGGTGTCCTGGTGACGACATCGGCGCTCATCTCCTCGATGTTCAGCTACCAGATGACCGCGAACGTATGGGTGGGCGTGGGCGTCTCGCTCCTGGTCACCCTCGCCATCGGCGCCTTCAACGGCTTCATGCTGACCCGCACCAAGCTGCCCAGCTTCATCATCACGCTCGGCACCTTCTTGATGCTGACCGGCCTCAACCTCGGCTTCACCAAGCTGATCAGCGGCACGGTCTCGACGAAGTCCATCTCCGACATGGAGGGCTTCGAGTCCGCGAAGAAGCTCTTCGCGTCCCAGTTCAGCATCGGCTCCGTCGACCTGAAGGTGACCATCCTGTGGTGGGCCGCGCTGATCGCGGTGGCCACCTGGATCCTGCTGCGGACCCGCTTCGGCAACTGGATCTTCGCCGTGGGCGGCGGCGCGGACGCGGCCCGCGCGGTCGGCGTACCGGTCTTCCGGACGAAGATCGGCCTCTACATGGGTGTCGCCCTCGCGGCCTGGATCTCCGGCCAGCACCTGCTGTTCTCCTACGAGGTGGTGCAGTCCGGCGAGGGCGTCGGCAACGAGCTGATCTACATCATCGCGGCCGTCATCGGCGGCTGCCTGATCACCGGGGGCTACGGCTCGGCGATCGGCTCCGCCGTCGGCGCGTTCATCTTCGGCATGACCAGCAAGGGCATCGTGTACGCGGAGTGGAACCCGGACTGGTTCAAGTTCTTCCTCGGCGCGATGCTTCTCCTCGCCACCCTGCTCAACGCCTGGGTGCGCAAGCGGGCGGAGGCGACAGCATGACGACCACACCGGACACGGCGGCACCGGACACGGCGGCCGGGGAGACGGCCCTCGTCGAACTCGACGACGTCAGCAAGTACTACGGCAACATCCGCGCCCTGCAAGGCGTCACCCTGGAAGTCCACGCCGGCCAGATCACCTGCGTCCTCGGGGACAACGGCGCCGGCAAGTCCACCCTCATCAAGATCATCGCGGGTCTGCACCGGCACGACGCGGGCGCCTTCCGCATCGAGGGCGAGGACGTCCACCTGAGCAACCCCCGCGAAGCCCTGGACCGGGGCATCGCCACCGTCTACCAGGACCTGGCGGTGGTCCCGCTCATGCCGGTGTGGCGCAACTTCTTCCTCGGCTCCGAGCCGACCAAGGGCGCGGGGCCCTTCAAGCGCCTGGACGTCGAGAAGATGCGCGCCACCACCCGCGCGGAGCTGCTGCGCATGGGCATCGACCTGCGCGATGTCGACCAGCCCATCGGCACCCTGTCCGGCGGCGAGCGCCAGTGCGTGGCCATCGCGCGCGCGGTCCACTTCGGCGCCAAGGTCCTCGTACTCGACGAGCCGACCGCCGCGCTCGGCGTGAAGCAGTCGGGGGTCGTCCTGAAGTACGTGGCGGCCGCCCGCGACGCCGGTCTCGGCGTGGTTCTCATCACGCACAACCCCCACCACGCCTACCTCGTCGGGGACCGTTTCGTCCTCCTCAAGCGCGGCACGATGACCGGCAGCCATCTGCGCTCGGACATCACCCTGGACGAGCTCACCCGCCAGATGGCGGGCGGCAGCGAGCTCGAAGAGCTCAGCCACGAACTCCAGCGGTCCGGCGCCAGCGAGGACCCGGCCTAGTCCGGCGCCGCCGCCCCGGCCCCGGGGCGGCGTCCTCGCGCGCGGTCCCCGCCGCGTCCGGATGGCAGAATCGGCCCCGATGACCACGTACCGCGACTTCGCCCTAGCCCACCGGGGATCCGCCCGGGCCACCGTGCTGCGCACCGTCGGCACCCGGGAACGCCGCTCGCACCTGACGGCCCCCCGGGTCCCCACCGTCGGGATCGACATCGGCGGTACGAAGGTGATGGCCGGCGTCGTGGACGCCGACGGCAACATCCTGGAGAAGCTCCGCACGGAGACCCCCGACAAGTCCAAGAGCCCCAAGGTCGTCGAGGACACCATCACCGAGCTGGTGCTCGATCTCTCCGACCGTCACGACGTGCACGCGGTGGGCATCGGCGCGGCCGGCTGGGTGGACGCCGACCGCTCCACCATCCTCTTCGCCCCCCACCTCGCCTGGCGCAACGAGCCGCTGCGCGACGCCCTCCAGGCCCGCCTCGCGGTGCCCGTGATGGTCGACAACGACGCCAACACCGCCGCCTGGGCCGAATGGCGCTTCGGTGCGGGGCGCGGCGAGGACCACCTCGTGATGATCACGCTCGGCACCGGCATCGGCGGCGCGATCCTGGAGGACGGGCAGGTCAAACGCGGCAAGTACGGGGTCGCCGGCGAATTCGGCCATATGCAGGTCGTGCCCGGCGGGCACCGCTGCGCCTGCGGCAACCGGGGCTGCTGGGAGCAGTACAGCTCGGGCAACGCCCTGGTGCGCGAGGCCCGCGAGCTGGCCGGCGCTGACTCCCCGGTGGCGTACAACATCATCGAACGCGTCGGCGGCAACATCCCCGAGATCACCGGCCCGCTCATCACCGAGCTGGCCCGCGAGGGCGACGCCATGTGCGTCGAGTTGTTGCAGGACATCGGGCAGTGGCTCGGGGTGGGCATCGCCAACCTGGCGGCCGCCCTCGACCCCTCCTGCTTCGTGATCGGCGGAGGCGTGAGCGCCGCCGACGACCTCCTGATCCGGCCCGCGAGGGACGCCTTCAAGCGCCACCTCACCGGCCGCGGCTACCGCCCCGAGGCCAGGATCGCCAAGGCGCAGCTCGGACCAGAGGCGGGCATGGTCGGCGCCGCCGACCTGGCGCGTCTGGTGGCCCGCCGCTTCCGCCGGGCCAACCGGCGCCGCGTGGAACGCTACGAGCGCTTCGCGAGGGCCGCCGAAGCCGTCCTCGGCACGAGCACCACCCGCACCACCCGCACCACCCAGGAAAACGACTGATGACACCGACCGACCGCCCCGCCGTGCCGCGCCAGTCCCCGCCGCCGGACGAGAAGCCGCCCGAGACGCGCCGGCACATGATCCGGCGGCGCTGGATCACCGCGGTGATCATCGTGCTGCTCATCGGCGTGCCCGCCGGTTACCTGGCGATCTCCGCCGAGCAGAGCCGCACCAGCGGCCGCGACGCGGAGACCGAGGCAAGGGCCACGGGTCTCGTGCACGACTGGCCCTCCAAGGCGCAGCGGCGCATCTACGACGTCACGATCCCGATGGACTCGATCGGCGTGTACTACTACGAGTCCAACAGCTGGAAGGTCAGCAAGCTCTACGTCCAGTTCAAGACGAGCGCGGCCGGCCTCGCGGAGTTCATGAAGGGCGCAGGCACCACCACGGCCACGCTCAGGCCCGGTGACGTGACCATCGACGCCAAGGACGCGGCGAAGGTGCACTGGCCCTTCCACAAGGGCCGCGACTGGGCGGGCACCACCCGCGTCCAGGACAAGCCCCGCCCCACCCTGGACATCACGGTGGACGAGACCAACCCGGACCGGCCCTACGTCTTCGTGGTGTCCACGACGACCCCCTGACCAGAATGCGGACCGGAGCCGCGGGCGTCTTGTGAGGCGGCGTCAGATGCCCGGCAGCTCCCAGGGGGCGGGCCCGGTGCCGTCGTTCCAGGCGCGCAGGAGGGCGCCGTCGAAGCAGAGGATGGCGCACTGCTCGGCGTAGTCGAGGGCGGGCTCGGTGAACTCGCTGGTGGTGACCACCACGGCGAGCTCGGCGCCGTGCACCGCGTAACACGTGCCGCCGAAACGTTGCAGGTCCTGCGAGCCGACCTTGTGGCCAGGGCCGTAACACTTGCACTGGATCACCAGATGGCGGCCGCCCGGCGTCGTGGCCACCACGTCCGCGCCGAGGTCGCCCGCGCCGCCCACCACGTGGACGTCCGAGCAGCCGTCCCGCTCGCACAGCCGGGACACCGCGTCCTCGAAGGCGAACGGGTCGATGTCGGCGCAGTCGGTGGCCTCGGGGGCGCCGACGGTGGGCGGCAGTACGGGATCCGGCTGCTCGGGAACGGGCGCCACGGCGGTGTCGAGCACCGCCCTGCGGGCCGCGCGGCGAAGCCAGTTGCTGCGTATCGCGGCGGTGGAGAACAGCAGGAGCGCGAGCAGCGCGAGTACGGCGCCGAGCGGATGGGAGTGCGGGCGCACCGCCGACTTGAAGGTGAGGGCCACGCCCCAGATGACGAGCGCGGCCAGTCCGAAACCCAGCGAGGTGGTACGCAGGCTGAACGCCTGGCGCCGCCGGCGAGCGACGGCGGGGTGACGGCGGACCGGCATCGTCATCGGTGGGCTCCTTCGAACGGGCGGCGGCCCGGTACCGGGCGGCGCGTCGGGCCTGGGGCGCGGGCGCAAAGCGTGGGCGTAATGCGTGGGCATGGTGCGTGAGCGTCGCGTGCGCGGGTGTCGAGCAAGATCACTCCCAGTCCGTCTGCCCGCCCCGAAGAAATCCACGCGGGCCCGCCGTCCCGGAGGCTCAACCTGGCCTGCCGACACGTGAGTTGGGGGCAGTGTCGGCGCGCGTGACGAAGGGGCGCGGGGCCGGGTACGCGTATGGGCCCCCTGCCTGATCACTCAGGCGGGAGGCCCACATGGACGCGCGGGGATGCCTACCAGCGATACCAGCGCGCGCTGCCCGACTTGGGACGGGCGATGAACCCGACGAGCCAGACGACGAGCACGATGACGGCTATCCACCACAGGGCCTTCAGCGCGAAGCCCGCGCCGAACAGGATCAGAGCCAGCAGAAGAACGAGAAGCAGGGGAACCATAGTTATCAACCTCCGAGCCACCGAATGCCCCGCCAGAACCGGTCCACACAGCCGTGACGCGTCTGTTTGCGAGGTTCTTGTCCGGGCACTCGCTCCTGCTCGCCGTAGGCGCGCGGCCTCACTTTTCGGGCCGGCCCACCAGGGGCGCGACCTCGGCGGCCGGCCGGCCGGTGTGCAGGGCGACCACGTCGGTGATCAGGTCGTCCAGGGCCGGCCAGGGCATCGTGCCGTGGTCGTTGTAGAGGCTGACGAGACCGTGCAGCGCGGTCCAGAGCATCAGGCCGGCCTGTGTCCGCAGGTCCGCCGTGGGCTGGGCGCGCTCCGGAGTCGCCGCCCCGGCGAGCGAGACGACGACGGCGGCCAGCGGTTCGGCGCCGTCGCCGTGCGCCGAGCCGGGGGCGAGGTCGGCCGGCATGCGGCCGCCGAACAGGGTGCGGTAGTGGCCGGGCTGGTTGACGCCCCAGCGCACATAGGCGGCGCAGCGCGCCGTGAGGTCGGCCAGAGGCGTGGGACCCGCCGCCCGCGCGGCATCGTCCATCAGCTGGGCCAGTTCCTGGTAGCGCTGCCGTAGGACGTGCTGGATCAGGGCGCTCAGATCGGTGAAGTGGCTGTAGATGCTGGCCGGTGCCACACCGACCTCACGCGCGACCTGCCGCAGCGTCAGCGTCTCGGGCTGGTCCAGCGTGGCCAGCAGCTTGGCGGCGGCGTCCACGAGCTGGGCCTTGAGTACCTGCCCCTGCCCGCGCGGGTTGCGGCGCCGGGGCGCTGACCGCTCCTCGGTCGACATCGGTCGCCCCCCTCCCTACCAGCGCGAATGGCGAAACAACACCTGTTCACCTTACAGGGATCCTTGCCTTGACACCGATAACCAACACTTGTTTACTCATCTCACCAACACCTGTTCAGTCATTTGTCGGTGAGCCTTGGTGAGTCTTGGAGAGTGGAAGATCATGCGCATTGCCCTGCTCGGAGCGTCGGGCCGCACCGGCGCCGCGCTCGTCGGCCAGGCCCTCGATCGCGGCCACGAGGTGGTGGCCCTGGCCCGCACGCCGGCGAAGATCACCGCGTCCGCGTCCCCGCGCCTTGAGATCCGGCGGGCGGACGTCACGCGCCCAAGCACCTTTCCCGGTCTGAGCGATGCGGACGTCGTCGTCTCGGCGCTCGGCATCGGCAAGGGCGAGGGCCCCGGAGCCCTGGTGGCCGGGGCCCGGCGGCTCGCCTCGGCCGGCGTCCGCACGGTCTGGCTCGGCGCGCTGGGATCGGGAGTGTCGAGCCGGTCGGGCGGGCTGATCTACGCCGCCGTGATGCGGATGTTCGTCGGATCGGAACTGGCGGAGAAGGCCGAGGCGGACGGGATCGCCCTGGACGCGGGCGCCACGGTCTTCCACGCCCCCGACGTCACCGACGGACCCCCGAGCCCGTCACCCGTCCTCGTACCGCTGGCGGATCTGCGCCGCCCCCTGCTGCCGCCCCGGATCTCCCGCACGACGCTGGCCTCGTTGCTCCTGGACGAGGCGGAGTCGGGCCGGCACGGAAACGGCATCGTCGTACCCGTGGCCTGACCGCGGGCCCACCACCCCGCCCCGGTCACAAGGCCGGGTGCGCACCCTCATGAAGGAGCACCGTGAGCAGTTCATTTCTCGGCAAGGCCGGGCTCGTGACGGGCGCCGGCAGCGGAATCGGCCGCGCGACGGCGGTGGAACTCGCCCGCCAGGGCGCCTGCGTCACCGTCACCGACATCGACGAGAGCTCGGCGGCCCTGACCGCCGACATGATCAAGCGGGACGGCGGCCGGGCGACGGCGTTACGTGTCGACGTCGTCGAGGAGGACGAGGTCCGCGCGGCCGTCGAGCACACCGTCGCGACGTACGGCGGCCTCGACTTCGCCGTGAACAACGCGGGCCTGGACTCCCACCACCGGCGGCTGGACCGTATGAGCCTGGCGGAGTTCGAGCACGTGGCCCACGTCAACATGGGCGGCACCTTCCTCTGCATGAAGTACGAGCTGCCTGCTCTGGAGCGCCGGGGCGGCGGCGCGATCGTCAACGTGGCGTCCAACGGCGGCCTGTACGCCATCCCCACCGCCCCCGCCTACGTCGCCGCCAAACACGGCGTCGTGGGCCTGACCAAGGTCGCCGCGGTGGACTACGCGAAAGGCGGCATCCGCGTCAACGCGGTCTGTCCCGGACCCACCCGCACCCCCGGCTTCGAACGGGTCGCGGCCGGCACCGGTCTCATCGCGGCGCAGGAGGCCGCCACCCCGATGGGCCGGATGGCCACGGCGCCGGAGGCGGCAGCGGCGGCGGTCTGGCTGTGCTCGGACGCCGCCTCGTACATCACCGGGACGGCGCTTTCGGTGGACGGCGGGCGGCGGGCATAGGACGCCCGTCGCGGCAGGGGCGGCCAGGGCGGCCCCCATTTCCGGTGCCGCCCCGCTCCCGTCCGGGATATATCTGTCGCGGCCCGATGAGCTTTTGACGCGCGGCACCGGGAGTGTTTTTGGGGCGTGCGGAGAGCGGGGTTATTTACCGTACGGCGGCTGCTACCGCATGCTACTGTCGATCTCAGTTGCAGGTGTGGTTGGGCACCGTTTCGCGAGCTGGTCGAGGGCCGGAGGGCTCCGCCAGAGGGTCACATTCGATGTGGCAGCGGGCCTCCTGGGCCCCAGCTACCGCCATGTCGCCAGCGCCCGGTTTCACTGCCGCGCATTCCGCGAAGAATTCGTCGCCCACCGCCCGCAGTCATTCTTTTTTGTTCTGTCCTTCGGTTCGTTCTCGTAATTCCCAGCGCCGCATTTCGCTGCGGGAATTCCTTGCTGCGCGCCGTACCTCCGTATCGCCGTAGCAAGGAAGGTTCCCGATGAACCCCACCCGTACGAATCGCCGGTCCTCAAGCCCCCGCCGGAGCGAGGCCCCCGCTTACGCCTCGGGCTCCGGCTCGCCGCGAGGGGCCCGCTTCGGCTCCTCCACGGCCGGCCGTTCCGGTGGCCAGGGCCGCCCCGGTGGCCGTCGGCCCGCCGCCGTCCAGGGTGAATTCGCCCCGCCGAAGACGCTCACCCCCGCGCTCCCGCCGGTCGAGGCGTTCGCCGACCTCGGTCTGCCCGCGCCCCTGCTGGCCGCGTTGACCGCGCAGGGCGTCAGCGTCCCCTTCCCGATCCAGGGCGCGACTCTGCCCAACACGCTCGTGGGCCGTGACGTCCTCGGGCGCGGGCGCACCGGTTCCGGCAAGACTCTCGCCTTCGGCCTCGCGCTGCTGGCCCGCACCGCGGGACAGCGCGCCGAGCCCCGCCTTCCGCTGGCCCTGATCCTGGTGCCGACGCGGGAGCTGGCCCAGCAGGTGACCGAGGCGCTGACGCCCTACGCACGCTCGGTCAGGCTGCGCCTGGCCACCGTCGTGGGCGGCATGCCGATCGGCCGCCAGGCCAACGCGCTGCGCGGCGGAGCCGAGGTCGTCGTGGCGACGCCGGGCCGCCTCAAGGACCTCATCGACCGGGGTGACTGCCGCCTCGACCAGGTGGCGATCACCGTGCTCGACGAGGCCGACCAGATGACCGACATGGGCTTCATGCCCCAGGTCACCGAACTCCTCGACCAGGTACGCCCCGATGGCCAGCGGATGCTCTTCTCGGCCACCCTCGACCGCAACGTCGACCGGCTGGTCCGCCGCTACCTGCGCGACCCGGTCGTCCACTCGGTGGACCCCTCCGTCGGCGCGGTCACCACGATGGAGCACCACGTCCTGCATGTGCAGGGCGCGGACAAGCAGCGCACGACGACGCAGATCGCGGCCCGCGACGGCCGGGTCATCATGTTCCTCGACACCAAGCACGCCGTGGACCGGCTGACGCAGGACCTGCTCAACAGCGGGGTCCGGGCCGCCGCCCTGCACGGCGGCAAGTCGCAGCCGCAACGCACCCGCACCCTGGCCCAGTTCAAGAGCGGACACGTGAGCGTGCTCGTGGCCACCAATGTCGCCGCGCGCGGCATCCACGTCGACAACCTCGACCTCGTGGTCAACGTCGACCCGCCGACCGACCCGAAGGACTACCTGCACCGGGGCGGCCGCACCGCGCGCGCAGGCGAGTCCGGCAGCGTCGTCACCCTGGTGACCCCGCAGCAGCGCCGCGACATGACCCGCCTCATGACCGCCGCCGGCATCGTGCCCCAGACCACGCAGGTCCGTTCCGGCGAGGAAGCCCTCAGCCGGATCACCGGTGCCCAGGCGCCGTCCGGCATCCCCGTCACGATCACCGAGCCGGTGGCCGAGCGGCGGCGGCGCACCACGTCCTCGCGCGGCCGGCGCAGCCCCGCGTCGGCGGCCCGGCGTGTGACGACGCGTCAGTCGTCGTTCGACGCGGCCGCCTAGGGTCGCGGTCCCGCTCCTCAACCGGGTTCGGTTCGAGGCCAGTTGACGGGGCTCCGGCGGCCATGCGTGAGCGAGCGCTACAACTCGACGCCGGTGCCCGGCTCGACGCGCTCGATCGGCAGGCCGGTCAGGCCGTTCTCGCCCAGGATGGTGGCGGTGGAGGCCTGGCCGAGGTCGCTGAGCATGAGTTCGTGGATCTGGATGACACGTTCGGGCTTGACCGCGCGTACGTAGTCGGCCGCCTCGCCGAGCTTGGTCCACGGCCCGCTGGTCGGCAGCAGCAGGGTGCGTACGGCCGCGTCGGGCGCGAAGTAGGCGTCCCCGGGGTGGTAGAGCGCTCCGTCGTCGATGAGGTAGCCGACGTTGTCCGGGCACGGGATGTCGGAGTGGATCGCGGCGTGCCGGTAGCCGTGCACGGAGACCGTGAAGGAGCCGACGGTGAAGGCGCTGCCCGCGCTCACCGTACGCACCCGTCCGTCGTGGCCGCCCAGAGCGGCGGCGACGGCGGCCGTGCCGTAGACCAGGAGCTCGGGCCGGTCCCGGAGAGCCGCGGCGATCAGCTTCTCGTCGAAGTGGTCGAAGTGTTCGTGTGTGATCAGGACGGCGTGCGCCTCGCTGACGACCCCTGGCGCGTCCGGAGTGAACGTGCCGGGGTCGATGACGAGACGCGTGCCGTCCTTCTCGACGGTGACGCAGGCGTGGGCGTGCTTGGTGAGCTGCACGGGGGGTTCCTCCGGAGGCGGGCGATGGTCATGGGCGCAAGCCAAAACTGTACACCTTGGGTGTACACCTAACGTGTGCATCTTGGTGGCGAGGCGCACGTAAGCTGGGCTCATGGACGACAACCAGCTCGCCGAAGAACTCCGCCTGACCGTCGGCCGACTGGTACGCACGGTGCGCGCCGCCGACACGTTGCCCGCCGGCGAGTCCGCCGCCCTCGGGTACCTGGACCGGGGCGGCCCGCTCACCACGGCGGACATCGCGCACCAGTGGGGCGTCAGCCATCAGTCGGCCGCCCGGGCCGTCAAGGACCTTCAGGCCCAGGGCTTCCTTGAAGCCGAGGCGCACCCCAGCGACGGGCGCAAGCTCCTGCTCCGCCTCACACCGGCGGGACGGGAGCGGCTGGCGGGGGAGCGGCAGCGGCGCGCGGCCTGGCTCGGCACGGCGATCACCGAAGCCCTCGCCCCCGCCGAGCGGAAAGCCCTCGCGCGTGTCCTGCCCCTCCTTGCGCGGCTGGACACGCACCTGAAGAGCAAGTGAGCAGCGCCGCGCCGGCGCGGGGCCGGTAGGTGAACGCCTGTCGCGACCAGGGCCCCGCGCCGAGTTGCTGGGCCTCAGGCGTCGACGCGGCCCGCCGCCATGGCCTCCGGGCTCATCC
The DNA here is from genome assembly GCF_042869775.1 of Streptomyces sp. NPDC006711. Lineage (NCBI taxonomy): Bacteria > Bacillati > Actinomycetota > Actinomycetes > Kitasatosporales > Streptomycetaceae > Streptomyces > Streptomyces sp. NPDC006711. The sequence continues at coordinate 691,243 of NZ_JBIAGO010000002.1, read as the reverse complement.
GGGTGTCGAAACCGGTCTCGGGATCGACGGTCCTGCCGTACACCCACCAGTTCTCCGACGCGGTCTCCAGGACGGTCATCAAGATGTCCTCGCGACGCATCCCCGTACCGGCCATGATCCGATCGGCGACGGCTTCGAACAGGGCCGCCTTCTGCTCCGGGGGACGGTGGTTGAACGTCATGCGGATGAACACGACATCGGCGCCGCGTTCCAGGCCGAAGAAGACCGGCGGGTGCCGCAGGTCATGGGGCTCCATGTCGTGCACGACATGGAAGTAGTCGTCCTCCGGGATCTCGAACACCTCCCGCATCGACGCGTGGACCGCCTCGGACAGCGCCCTGCGGACGTCCGGCGACTTGCCCTTGCGCAGGTAGATCTCGACGAATGGCATGGCGAAGTTCCTCGTGGTAGGTGGAGTAAGTGGGGTGCTGGGCCGCGCTGTTGGGCGGCTCGTACGGACCACGCTAGGCGCCGCCCCGGCATGCGGCCAGCGAAACTGTGGCATGGTGGGTATGCGTGAACGTCATGGAGCCTTCGCTGACCGGCCTGCGGGTCCTGCGGGAGATCGCCGAGCGCGGCAGCTTCACCGCCGCCGCATCGTCGCTCGGTTACACCCAGTCCGCCGTCTCGCGGCAGGTCGCCGCACTGGAGCGCGCCTCGGGGGTACGGCTCTTCGACCGGCGCCCGGGCGGTGTCACCCTCACGGCGCACGGCCTGACCCTGCTGCGGCACGCGGTGGTCGCCCTTGACGCGCTGGCGGCGGCCGAGCGCGAGCTGAAGGGCCTGGCGCCGGAGCGCGCCGTCGTACGGCTCGGCGCCTTCCCGAGCGCCGGAGCCCTCATCCTGCCGCGTACGCTCGCCGCGCTGCGCCGCACCCATCCCGCCATCCGCGTCACGACCCGCGAGGCGGCAACTCCCGCACTGGTACGGGCACTTCGGGCCCGCACGATCGACCTGGCCGTCCTCGGGGTCCGCCCGCCCTACCGGCCCCTCGACGACCAGAGCCCCCCTTTGGAGTGCGAGACCCTGCTGGAGACGCGGCTCCTGCTCGCGGTGCCGGCGGACGGGGCGCTGGGCGGCCGGGCGGCGGTGGATCTGGAGGATCTGGCCGACCAGGACTGGATCGTCGGCGCCTCCCACCCGGCAGAGCCGACGATGGGTGTCTGGCCCGGTCTGCCCGGGCGCCCGCGCGTCACGCACACCGCCCGCGACTGGCTGACCAAACTGCGTCTGGTGGCGGCGGGCTGCGGCATCACCACACTGCCGCCGGAACTGGCCGACGTGGTCCCCCCGGGCGTACGCCTGATCGAGGTCCGCCAGGGCCCCGCCGAACAGCGCCGCGTCGTCGCGGCCCGCCTGCCGGGCCCGCGCCCGGCGGCCCTGGCGCAGGTCATGGAGGTGCTGCGCCGCGAGGCGGCCCCGGGGTCCGGCCGCGAGGGGTGAGATCCACCGCCGAAGCGCGCACCGGACCTCCCGTTTTCCTGAAACGGCAACAAAGATTGCCCCGGCGGGCGGCGCACCCCACCCTTGCGGCGGAGGTGATCGCCGTGACCGGCGCAGACAACAACACCAAGGACCGGACCTCGTACGACGTGATCGTGATAGGCGGCGGGGCGGGCGGGCTGAACACCGCGCTCGTGCTCGCGCGGGCCCGTCGCACCGTCGCCGTCGTCGACGCGGGGGAGCCGCGCAACGCTCCCTCGGCCCATATGCACAGCTTCCTCTCCCGTGACGGCGTCCCCCCGTCCACCGTCCTCGAGATCGGCCGCACGGAGATCGCGCGCTACGGCGCGGTCCGGATCGAGGGCCGGGTGGACCAGGTGGAGGCTTGCGACGGCGGGGGGTACGTGGTCCGTCTCGACGGCGGCGCGAGCCTGAACGCCCGCCACGTCGTGCTCGCCACCGGCCTGCGCGACGAGCTGCCCGAGATCCCGGGTGTACGCGCGATGTGGGGCGACGACGTGCACTTCTGCCCGTACTGCCACGGCTACGAGGTCCGCGACCGCCCGATCGTCGTGCTCGGAGTGCACCCCGCCTCCCCCGGCCAGGCGCTGCTGCTGCGCCAGTGGTCGCCGCACATCGTGTACGTACCGCACAGCCGGCCGCTCACCGACGAGGAGCGCGAGCGCATGGACGCGCGCGGGGTCGAGGTCGTCGAGGGCCCGGTCTCCACGCTCCTGAGCAAGGAAGGCAGGCTGTACGCCGTCGAACTCGCCGACGGGCGGACGCTGGAGTGCGGCGGGGTGTTCCTCTTCCCGAACATGACGCCGAACGACGGGGCCTTCGACGGCCTCGGCTGCGAGCGCAACGAGCAGGGCTGGCTGGTGACCGACCCGGCCGGCCGCACCACCCGCCCCGGTCTGTGGGCCGTGGGCAATGTGGTGGACTCGCGCGCCCAGGCCGTCACGGCGGCCGGCATGGGCGCCCAGGCCGCCTTCTTCCTCAACCACGACCTCGTGGACGAGGAGATCGAGCGCGACCTCGCCGCGCACCGCGCCGCCACCGGCCGCGCGTCCGACACGCCCGTGCCCGCGTCCTGACCCCACGGACGGCCTCCCCGGTACACGGGCCCGCCGCCCGCCCCCGGCTCACCCGCCGGGGGCGGGCGCGGGCCGTGCCGGGTGCGCGCGCACATGCATGCGCTCGCCCTGGCGGCCGAAGAGGCTCAGGACCTCGACCGGGCTCTCCCCTGCGCTGCCGAACCAGTGCGGCAGCCGGGTCTCGAACTCGGCCACCTCGCCGGCCTCCAGGATCAGATCGTGGTCGGCCAGGACCAGCCGTAGCCGCCCCGAGAGCACGTACAGCCACTCATACCCTTCGTGCGTGCACAGTTCAGGGGTGTCGCGGCTGGCCGGCAGGACCATCTTGTAGCTCTGCAAGGGGCCCGGCTGGCGGGTCAGCGGAAGCACCGTGTTGCCGTTCACGGCGTGCGCCTTCAGCCGGACGCGGGGATCGCCCACCTCGGGCGCGCCCACCAGTTCGTCCAGGGGGACCCGGTGGGCCTGGGCTATGGGCAGCAGCAGTTCGAGGCTGGGTCTGCGCTGCCCCCCTTCGAGGCGGGACAGGGTGCTCTTGGAGATTCCGGTGGCCTCCGACAGTGCGGCGAGGGTGACACCACGAGCGGTGCGCGCGCGCTTGAGCCGGGGGCCGACGGCGGACAGGGCCTGGGCGATCGTCAGTGACTGCTCCACGTCGCCATTAGACCGAGTGGTTCCTCAAATCGCAACTATAGGTGCCGAGTTGGGGATGAAGGCGCGGCGCCGAGCCGCAGCACGGCGTGCTGCGGCTCGGCGCCGCGGGGGAGAGGACCGGGCGTCCGGGGTGGGGCCCGGGCGCCCCGGGGTGGGGCCCGAGCGCGCGGGGTGGCTCGGCGCGGCGGGGACGGCTCAGTGCGGCGGGGCGGGGGTCACAGGCCCAGGGAGCGGCCGATCAGCTCCTTCATCACCTCCGTGGTTCCGCCATAGATCGTCTGCACCCGGCTGTTGGCCCACTCCCGGGAGATGGGGCTCTCCTTCAGATAGCCGTAGCCGCCGTGAATTTGCAGACAGCGGTTGGCGATGTCGACCTGGAGCTCCGTCGTCCACCACTTCACCTTCGCGGCGTCCGTCACCGAGAGCCGCCCGGCGTTGAGTTCCGCCACACAGTGATCGAGAAACACCTGAGCAATCGTCAACTCGGTGTCCATGGTGGCCAGTTGGAAGCGCGTGTGCTGGAAGCTGCCGATGGTCTGGCCGAAGGCCTCGCGAGTCTTGGCGTACTCAAGGGTGTCCGTCACCATCCGCTCGGCCGCGCCCACCGCCACGGTGGCGATGCTCAGCCGTTCCCGGGGGAGCGCGGCCATCATGTAGGCAAGTCCCGCGTTCTCCTTGCCGAGCAGGTTGTCGGCCGGCACCCGGCAGTCGTCGAAGAACAGCTCGCAGGTGTCACTGGCGTGCCAGCCCAGCTTCTCCATGCGCCGGCCCCGGGTGAAGCCCGGCGCGCCGCGCTCCACCACCAGCAGACTGATGCCCTGCGCGCCACGCTCGGGGGCGGTTTTGGCGGCGACCACGATGACATCGGAGTTCTCGCCGTTGGTGATGAACGTCTTCTGCCCGTTCAGGACGTACCAGTCGCCGTCGCGGACGGCCGTGGTGCGGATGTCGGCGACGTTGGAGCCCGCGTCGGGCTCGCTCATCGCGATCGCCGCGATCAGCTCGCCCGAACAGAGCCCCGGCAGCCACCTCTTGCGCTGCTCGGGGGTGGTCCGCTGATCCAGATAGGTGGCGATGATGTCGTTGTGCGCCACGAAGCCGGGCGCCGTCGCGCGGGCCCACATGATCTCCTGCGACAGCACCGCCGGATAGCGGTAGTCGCTCTCGCCGCCCCCGCCGTACTCGGGGTCCACGCCGATGCCGAGGAGCCCCGCCCGGCCGGCCTTGCGCCACACCTCCCGGTCCACGATGCCCTCCCGCTCCCAGCGGGCGTGGTGGGGCAGCACCTCCCGGGTCAGGAACTCCCGGCAGGTCACGCGGAACTGCTCGTGCTCGGCCTCGTACCGACTGCGTGCCATGCCGTCACCTCTGCCCGGGGTCGATGTCGTCGACGATGATGGCCAGCGTGTCCTTGGGCCGCTGCACGGCGGCGAAGTGACCGCCGTCGATCTCGACCCGGTGGACGGCGGCCGTGCTGTGCGCGGCCCACTGCCAGACCTTCTCCGGCGGCGCGTAGACGTCCTGCCGGGCCGCGATCAGGGTGAGCGGGAAGTCCACCCGCAGCTCGCCGGCCTCCCGCGCGAACTCGGCCCGGACCGCGTCGTCCTCGCGGAGCATCCCAAGGAGCATCCGGCTCATCGTGGGGTTGGCGAGAACGGCGGAGGGGGTGCCGCCGTCGGCGGCGGTCCTGGCGAGCAGTTCCTCGTCGGACACCGAGTCCAGGAGCGGGCCGGGCCGCTGGAGGGCGGGCGGCACCGCCCCGGAGAGCACGGCCCGCTCCGGCGCGAGACCCACCTGGCGGGTGACCTCCGCGGCCACCGCGAGGCTCGTGGTCGAGCCGAAGCTGTGCCCGAAGGTCGCCCAGCGCAGACCCGGCACCCGCTCCCGCTCCGTCAGCAGGTCGGCCACCACCTGCTCGGCCATGCACCGTACGAGAGCCTGGAAGCCGGCCGCCCCGCGTTCTTGGCGGCGGGTGCCACGGCCCGGCGCGTCCACACCCCTGACCAGCAGATGTGGCTCGCCCAGCGGCTGCCAGGCGCGGTAGACCAGGGAAGTCGCCCCGGCGTGCGGAAATCCGTAGAGCCGTACCGGAGGCCTTGATTGGGGTCGCACCGTCACTCCTTCGTGCTCCGGGCCAGCTTCTCGGCCAGCATCAACGTGGTCAGATTGGTGGGCGCGCTCGGGATCGCGGGGAAGAGCGAGGCGTCGACGATCCGCAGGTTCTCGGTGCCGTACACCCGCCCCTCCTGGTCGGTGACCGCCGAGGGATCGTCCTCGCGGCCCATCCGGCACGAACCGGCCGCGTGCCAGCCGGGGTTCATGATGTGGCGCACCCCGCTGCGTACGACCCCGTCGTTGGCGACCATCCGGTCGCTCCAGAACTGCGTCTTGGTCAGCCGGCTCGAAAGACCGGGCGAGCTCAGGAAGTTCCAGGTGCGGCGCACCCCGTGGCACAGCCGCTCCACGTCCTCGGGGTCGGTGCCGATGCCCAGCTCGATGACGGGGGAGGCGTACGGGTCGCGGCTGTCGAGGAAGACCCGGCCACGGGAGCGCGGGCGCATCAGCATCACCGACATGCCGACGACCAGCGGCCAGCCGAGCCGGTCGGCGAAGCCCGGGATGGTGTGGCTCTCGACGTTGTTGAGCAGCCCCACCTGGATGTCCACGTCGTCGTCGAAGCCGCTGCTCATCCTGGCCGCGACCTGGCGCCAGGGCAGGCCCGGGGTGCACACCCCGTCGGCCGGCTTGGACCAGATGACGACGGAGGGATGGTCCACCAGATCACGGCCCACCCCGGGCAGGTCCGCCACGGGCGTGATGTCCAGGGCCCGCAGCAGAGCGGCACTGCCGACGCCCGAGCGTTGCAGGATGACCGGGGTGCCCACGGCCCCGGCGCTGAGCACGACATGGCGGGCCCGGATCTCGGTGAGCGCGCCGTCGGCCTCGATCTCCACGCCGACGGCCCGGTTCCGCTCGAACAGCACCCGGGTGACCCGGACGCCGGTGCGCAGATGGAGGTTGGACAGATTGCGGGCGCCGTCCAGGAAGGCGGTGGCCGCGTCGATGCGTTCCCCGTCCACGGCGTTGCCGGGGATCGGGCCGACGCCCGCCTCGCTGCCGTCGTTGAGGTCGGGGAGGTCGGTGACGCCCTGGCGGTTGCACTCCTCCCAGAACGCCGCGTCCAGCGCGTGCACCTCGCCGCGCGGGGTGCGGCTGATCGGCAGCGGCCCGCTGTCGCCGTGCAGCCGTCCGGGGAAGTCGGCGTCGTTCTCGATGTCCTTGTAGAAGGGCAGGACACGCTCCCAGGACCAATCGGGGTTGCCGGCGGCCTCCCAGGTGGCGAAGTCACGGGGCAGACCGCGCAGGGCGATCGCGCCGTTGACCGCCGAGCCACCGCCGACGACCTTGCCGAGCTGATAGGGGAAGCGTTCCCACAGGGCCCGGTTGGCCGGCCGGCCGGCCGGCGCCTCCCCGGCGCCCGCGCCCTGCCCGACCAGGTCGTCCCAGCGGCTGCTGGTGCGCAGGTTGGCGCGGTAGTCCCAGTTGTGACCCGCCAGCACGAGGCGCCCGGCGTCGGCCAGCGGGTGCGAGCGGTCGCGGGGGCGCGGCTGGTCCGCGCCGGCCTCGATGAGCAGGACGTCCCCGCAGTCCCGTGCGGCGAGCCGGGCCGCGGTCACGGCGCCGGCGGAGCCCGCGCCGACGATCACGTACTCCCATGCGCGGGCCGGGGCGGCGTTGTCATGGTGGGTACTCACGCGGCGGACTCCTCGACACTCGCGATCAGTTCGGCGAACGACTCGATCGAGGCGTTCATGAACAGTCCCTCGACCATCTCCTGCTCCATGTCGGCCCCGATGCCGAACTCGGCGCGCAGATGGGCCAGCAGACCGACCGCGTGCAGGGAGTCGCCCCCGATGTCGAAGAATCCCTCCTCGACCCCGAAGTCGCCGTGCCCCAGCTGCTGGGACCAGAGCGCGAACAGCCGCTCCTCCACCCGGTCGCGCGGCGCCACCCGCGCGGAGGCGGTGTCCGACGTCTCGTTCCACGGCGCGGGCAGCGCCTTGTGGTCGATCTTGCCGTTCGTCGTCAGGGGAAGGGTGTCCAGGGCCAGGAACCGGCTGGGCACCATGTAGCCGGGCAGCACGGCGCTCAGGGCCTCGCGCAGCACGGCCGGGTCCGGATCCGCGCCCGGCTCGGGCACCACATAGGCGGCGATCTGCCGCTGCCCGGTGCGGGCGTGGGCGGGGGCGGTGACGAGCGCGGTGCGCACCCCGGGCTGGCGCAGCAGCGCGGCCTCGATCTCGCCGAGCTCGACCCGGTAACCGTTGATCTTCACCTGGAAGTCCTCGCGGCCCAGGATCTCGATGTCGCCGCCCGGCAGATAGCGTCCGAGGTCGCCGGTGCGGTAGACGCGCTCCCCGGTGACCGGGTGGACGAGGAAGCGCTCGGCGGTGCGCTCGGGGTCGCCGAGGTAGCCCTGGGCCACGCCGACACCGCCGATGTGGATCTCGCCGGTGACCCCGACCGGGGACGGTTCGAGCCACTGGTTGAACACGTGCATCGTCTGGTTGGCCAGCGGCTTGCCGTAGGGGATGCTCGACCACTCGGGCGGCACGTGCCCGATCGGGTGGTGGATGGACCAGATCGAGCCCTCGGTCGCGCCGCCGAGACTGATCACCCGCATCGCGGGCAGCTTCTCGCGGATCCGGTTCGGCAGGTCCACCGGGATCCAGTCGCCGCTGAGCAGGGCGAGCCGCAGCCGGCAGCCGCGCGGCACCCCGCCCTCGCCGAGCGAGTCGATCCACATGCGCATCGGCGCGGGCACGCTGTTCCAGATGGTGACGCCGTAGCGGCCGATGAGCTGCGACCAGTGGGCGATGTCGTTGCCGCGCGCCGGGTCGGGCACCACGACGGTGCCGCCGGCGCCCAGGACGCCGAAGAGGTCGTAGACGGACAGGTCGAAGCCGGTCGGCGCGAGCGCCATCGTCCGGTCGTCCTCACCGACATCGAAGCGCCGGTTGATGTCCTGCACGGTGTTGGCGGCGCTGCGGTGGGTGATCATCACGCCCTTGGGCTCGCCGGTGGAGCCCGAGGTGAAGATGACGTAGGCCAGATCGTCGTGGCCCTGCCGGCGCGCGGGCCGTTCGGCGGAACACTTCCGCGTGGCCTCCTCGTCCAGGGTGAGCACGCTCACCCCCTGCGGCCAGCTGAGCTTGTCCCGCAGGTCCTGCTCGGTGATCACGGCCCGCACGGAGCACCGGGCCAGCAGCTTCAGCCGCCGCTCCTCGGGCAGTTCGGGGTCGATGGCCACATAGGCGGCGCCGGAGTGCAGCACGCCGAGCAGGGCCGAGAACTGGGCGGCGCCCGGCCGCATCGACACGGCGACGATCTCGTTCGGACCGGCGCCGGGACCTTCGATGAGCCGGTGCGCGAGACGGTGCGCGTCCTCGGTGAGCGCGCGGTAGGTGGTCTCGGCGCCGGGGGTGATGACCGCGATGTGGCCGGGGCGGCGCGCGGCCGCGTCGGCGACGAGCTCGTGCAGCAGCGCCGGCTCGATGTCCTGGGCGGTGGCGTTGGCCCGCTCCCGCTCACTGGCCTGCGCGCTCGGCAGCGGCACGATCCCGCGCGTGGCCTCCCACACCGAGGCGTCGTCCACCAGCCGGTCGAGCAGCGTCACATACGCCTCGAACATGGCCTCAAGGGTGCCCTCGGGGAACAGGCCCTCCACCGCGTTCCAGTTGACGCTGAGCCGGTCGTCGAGCTCCAGGATCTGGTTCTCCAGCCACACCTGCGGGGTCCGGCTGTGGTCGTGGACCAGGTCCCCGAACGACTCGAGGCGGCCCGCGTCCGGTGCGCCGGCGCCGAGCGTGCTGGAGAAGACCACGGGCATCGAGGCACGGTTGTCCTCCCTGCGCCGGGCCAGGTCGCGCAGGACCCGGATGCCGCCGTGCGCGGAGTGCGCCAGGTCTTCGAGCGCCTGGCGCTGCACGCCGCGCGCCCGCTCCTCGAAGGTCTCATCGGGCCGGCCGCCGACGGCCAGCAGGCTCGGCGCGAGGAAGTCACCCATGACCGAGTCGAGTTGCGGATGCAGCCCGAGCCGGTGGAACTGGGTGACGGTCAGGGTGAACTCCTGCCGCCGCGACCAGGTCCGCACCACCTCGGCGTACGCGGCGAGCAGCACACCCGACGCGGTGAGGCCGTGCCGCTCGGCGCTCGCGCGCAGAGCCGCCCAGCGCTGCGGCGCGAGCACCGCCCGGTGCCGTACGAAACGGGGGGTGCCCAGCTGCTCGGGCGCCACGGCGAGCGGCAGCTCGGGCGCGGGGGGCAGCGTGTCGAGCCGGCTGGTCCAGTACTCCTCGGCCTCCTCGCCCAGGGTGTCGCCGCGCAGCTCCTCCTGCGCGAGCACGTAGTCGCGGAAGGACAGCTCAAGGGGCTCGGGAGCCCAGGAGGGCTCGTCGTAGTGGCGGCGCCACTCGCCGAGGAGCCGGTACAGGCCCCGCATGTCGAGGAAGAGCAGGTCCACGGCGAGGTGCAGACGCATCCGGCCGCCGTCGAGCAGGCTCGCGCGGATGTCGAACAGCGGCGCCCGGTCCACGGGCAGCACCTGCTCCGTCAACTCCGCCCGGATGCGGGCGAGTTCGGCCTCCCGCTCCTCGCTCGCGCGGCCCCGCAGATCGGCGGTGCGGATGACGTACGGGTCCACCTCGTGCGCGGCGAGCACGCGCTGGGTCTGGTCGGGCCCGGCCACCGTGCGCAGTGCGTCGTGCCGCTCGACGACCTTGCGCAGGGCCGCGGTCAGCCGGTCCACGTCGAGAGCGGGACAGTCGAACTCCAGGTAGTACTGGCTGGAGATGCCGCCGAGTTCGAGTCCCCGGTGGCGGCCGATCAGATAGGCCTGCTGGATGTCCGTGAGCGGGAACGGCTCGTGCCGGTGCTCCGGCCGCGGCTTGAGGCCGGGCAGCCGGGTGTCGTCCAGGCGGGTGTCGTCCAGGTGGGGGTGGCCGTCTTGGCCGCGCAGCTGTGCGAAAAGATCCTCCATCGAGATCCGCCCCTTTTCATCAGATGCCCCGGTGGGCTTTCGAATTCCCGTACGGAATCGGAGGTTAGGCAGGGCGGCAAACGGTCTCAATACGGTCCGACCGTAGGGACGACCGTAGGGTTCGGTCCGCACTCGACGGCCGCTGGACCGGCGCTGGACTCCCGCTCCACACAGGCGAGTTGGGCATTGACCACGGGCAGGAGCGCGGCGACATCATCGGGCATGGAAAAGCGAAACTCCCCGGAGAAGACCGGGAAACGCATACTCATCGGAGCCACCGGTTCCATCGCGGTGACCGGGCTTTCGTCGTACATCGAGGCGATGCGCCGGAGGATCGCGGGCAGCACGTTCACGGTCCTCCTCACGCACACCGCGGCCTCGTTCGTCTCGCCCGACAGCCTCGCGCTCTTCGCCGAGCGCGTGGTGTACGGGGACTCGCCCGCGCACTGGCCGACCGACAAACCCTCCCGGCTCGCCGGCGACCACGACATCCTCGCGGTCCTGCCGGCCACCGCCCACACCCTCGCCGCCGCGGCCGGCGGCGCGGCTCCCAACCGCGTGATGACGGTGGCGCTCTCGGTGGACTACCCCGTCGTCTACTTCCCGGTGATGGGCGCCAAGATGTGGCAGAAGCCGGCCGTGCAGCGCAACATCGCGCGGATCCGTGAGGACGGCGGGCTCGTGAACGAGCCCGAGTGGCACGACGGTTTCGACCCGACCACGGGCACCGCGAGCCACCACCCGGGGCTGCCCGCGCCCGACGCGGTGGCCACCGTCATCGACGAACTCCTCGCCAAACAGCGCTGATCGGCCCACCGGCCGCACATGACGAGAGGCCCCGCCGGGACCGGCGGGGCCTCTCGTCGTGCGCGGTGGCTCAGGAGGCGATGGCGGTCGCCTCGACCTCGATGAGGAAGTCGGGTTCGGCCAGCGTGGCGACCCCGACCAGGGTGGTGGGCCGGATGACGTCCGCGCCCAGCTTGGCGGCGGCGCGCTCGGCGCCGGCGGTGATGGCCTCCCACTTGTCCAGCGACCAGTCCACGACGTACACGGTCAGACGCAGTACGTCGTCGAAGGTGGCGCCGGCGGCTTCGAGGCCGGTGGCGATGTTGAGGTAGACCTGTTCGGTCTGGGCCGCGAGATCGCCCATGCCGACCGGCTCGCCGTCGGCGGTGCGGGGGGTCTGGCCGCTGAGGAATATCACCCGGCTGCCGGTACCGACGGCCAGCTGCCGCCATCCGTAGGGCTTGGGGAGGCCGGGCGGGTCCATCGCCTCGACTGCCATGGCACTGTCCTTTCTCGAAGTGCCGTGCGGGCAGGGGCGGTTGGGCCTGCCTGCCCGCACGGCCGCTGTGTGGTGCGCGAGGGTGCGGAAGGGGACGTGTGGGAGGGGTGTGGGGTGCGGGGGAGCGGGGTCAGCTGTTCTCGCGGCAGGTCGCGTAGTACTTGCGCAGCAGGCTGACCAGCTCGGGGTCGAAGCGGGAGGCGAACAGCAGCTCGGCCGGCGGGGTGAACTCCGGGTCGAGCTCGTTGGCCCAGGCCAGGGTCGCCGGGCGCAGGTCCATCTCGATCCACTGGTGCCACTCGACGGGAATCGTCCAGTCCTGCTCGTAGCCGATGCCCATCTGGTGGTCGATGAGGACGTCCACGATCTCCTCGCGGGTGCCCGTGGGCAGGGGCTGGCGCAGCGGCGTGAAGCGGTCCAGGTCGGCCAGCGGCTCCTCGCCCAGGATCCGGGCGGCGAAGTCCTGGGCCAGGAGCGGGGAGAGGTGCAGACCGTCGCGGTAGGTCCCGGTCATGATCCACAGGCCCTTCATGCCGCCCTGGCCGAGCAGCGGGGAACCGTCCATGGACACCGGGCGGTTGCCGACCTGCACCTTGGCGACGTCGCTGTTCCAGAGGTTGCGGCGGACCTGGCGGTGGGCGCACTGGAGCAGGAAGACGAGGTCTCGCATCTCGGCCGTGTCGCGCGGCTCCACGGAGATGACGTTGGTGGCGCCGAGGTAGACGTGCCCGTCGCCACGCGGCACGACGTGCAGGCCGCAGGCGAAGGAGCGGTTGGGGGTGCGGATGACGCTGTCGGGGATGGTGCCGTCCTGGGTCTTGACCAGGGAGGAGACGCCGTAACCGCTGACCAGGCGCGGGACGCGGGAGCCGATGGGCAGGCTGTCTAGGAGCTCCTGGCTGCGCGCGCCGGCGGCCAGGGTCACATGGTCGGCGCTGATGGTCTGCCCGGAGGTGGTGACGACGCCGGTCACCTGTTCGCCCCGGTGCACGACGCGGGTGGCGAACTCGGCGACGAGGGTGGCGCCGGCCCGGACGGCCGCCTGCTCAAGGCGCTCCAGCAGGGCCGCGGAGTTGACGGCGTGCTCGCCGGGTATGTGGAAGGCCCGCAGCGGCCGGGAGATCGGCTCGGCGTCCACCCAGTCCACGTCGGTGGCGTCGACGTCCTCGAAGGGCTCGTCGTAGCGGGTGAGTTCGGCGCGGATGGCGTTGTAGTTGGCGTCGTCGATCTCGGCCGTGCCGATGGTGTTGAGGATGACGCTCGTGCCGTTCGCCGTCTTCACCGGGGCACCCTCGGTGCCCGCCTCCAGCTCGGCGAGCCACTGCGGCCACAAGTTCTTGGCCTGGATGCCCAGTTCGAGCTTGGCGCGGCCCTGCTCGGTGGCGAGCAGCGAGGTGGTGACCTCACCGAAACAGCCGAGCATCGCTCCGGACGCGGTGGATCCGGCCCAGGGGCGGTGCGGCTGGCCCAGCACGGCGACGCGCTGTCCACGCTGCGCGAGGACCCATGCGAGCGAAAGCCCGAGGACTCCATTGCCGACAATGGCGACGTCGAAGCCGGCACCGTTCGCGTTCCCGTTGGCGCTCATGACATTCCCATCTTCCGGGGCGGCCGTGCCGCCCTCACCTGTAATCGAACTCGTCTGACCTGGGGCTCATCACTCGATACGGGGTGTCCCGGCGCAGGCCGGGAAGGCGGATCAGCGGCGCTGGAAGGTGTACATCGTGAAGTCCATGTCCACGATTCCGCGCTCGTTGGTGTGGGCGGCGACCACCGGGGACCGCGGGAAGTCGGCCGCGGGCAGTTCGGCGGTCTCGCTGCGGTAGCGGTGGCCCTCGAAACCGGCGTCGGCGGCCGCCCGCAGCAGCTTGTCCTTGTTGCCCATGGCCTCGCTGGTACCGATGCAGACCGTGCCGCCGGGGGCCAGGTGCCCCGCCACGTCGCGGAAGAACCTGCGCACCATCTCGTATCCGGGGTCGAAGACCGCGCGCTCGATCTGGTCGGCGTAGGGCCGGCTCTCGGGTGCCTCGATGAACGGGGTGTTCCAGAAGACGAGGTCGAAGGTCTCGGTGGGCTCAAGGGCGTCGAACAGGTCACTGGCGAGCGCGGTGACCCGGTCGGCCACGCCGTGCTTGACCGCGTTGCGGCGGGCGTTCTCGGCGGCGGCCGGGTTGATGTCGAGGGCCACCACGCGCTCACTGCCGTTCTGGGCGGCGAGCACCGCGGCGATGCCCGCGCCGCAGCCCATCTCCAGGAAGCGGCTGCCCTTCTCGTACGGCACCCAGGAGGCGAAAAGGCCGGGGCCCGGGTCGGTGTAGGGCGGAAACACGTCGTCGAGCAGTTCCCACTCCTGGTCGAGCAGAGTGAAGACCGTCTGCGTGGGACGGTCCGGGCTCTGGATCTGCGACACCACCCAGTTGCCGAGTTCGTAACCGAGTTTGTTGTCCATGGGGTCCTCCCTCAGGGGGAGCCGCCGGGACATCCTCTGCGAGGATCGCCCTGCGGCTCCCTGTGACGGTTTGCTCGCGGCGTACGAGGAGTGCACGCCCGCGATGGTGCGTGAGCGCGGACCTGGAGCGGGAGCGGGAGGACGAGGTCAGACCTCGACGGTTCCCGGGCTCCCCGCCCGGCCGCGGGCCATCGTCCGTTCGACCAGGACGACGGGGATGGTGAGGACGGCGATGCCCGCGCCCAGCCAGGGGATGGCGTCAAGACTCGCTCCGGCTCCCATGGCCACGCCCGCCAGGACGGGCACGAGGCTGATGCCGAGCTGGAACATCGAGACGGCGGTGGCCCCCGCGAGCGTCGGCGCGTCGGCCGCCACAGTGAACACCCGCCCGTAGATGGCGGGGTTGAGCACGAACCCGGCGACGCCCAGGAGCAACACCAGGATGACGACGGCGACCACATGGTGGCCGAGGACGGCGAGCAGCGCGGAGGTGACCAGGATGCCGCCGGCGCCGATGAGCAGCGCGTGGTGCGGCCGCCCGTCGGCGATCCGGCCGCCCACCGACAGGCCGATGAAGGCACCGACGCCGAAGAGCACGAGGATCGCGGGCACCCACACGGAGCCGACGTGGGTGATGTCCTTCAGGAAGGCCGCCAGGTAGTTGTAGGAGATCATGTACGCGGCGGTGCTCAGCAGGGTCGCCGCGTAGACCACCCACAGCTGCGGCTTGCGCATGGTGCGCAGCTCGCGGGAGACGCTGGGCTCCTGGACCGCCTTGGTGGTGGGGACGACGACGGCCGTGGAGAGCGCGCCGAGCACGGTCAGTGCGACCACCGCCCAGAACCCGCCGCGCCAGCCGGTGAAGTGGCTGAGCAGCGCGCCGGCCGGGCCGCCGGCGACCATGGCGATGCTGAGGCCGCTGACCACCACGCCGGAGGCCCGTGCGGTGCGGTCGGGGGTGACGAGACCGATCGCGGTGACCGCGGCGACCGCCCAGAATCCGGCGTAGGCCAGACCGCACAGGAAGCGCGTGATGATCAGCACGGTCAGGTTGTCGGCGACCAGGCCGACCGCCACGAACAGGGCGAACAGGACCTGCGAGACCACCAGCGTGGTCCGGCGGGGCCAGCGCAGGGTCAGGACGGCGAGCGGGGGGCCGCCGATGACCACGCCGATGGCGAACGCGGAGATCAGCGAACCGGCGGAGGAGAGCGAGATGTGCAGGTCGTCGGCGATGTCCGGCAGGACACCGGCGAGCAGGAACTCGGCGCTGCCCATGGCGAACAGGCTGAACGCGAGCAGGTAGACCGCGAAGGGCAGCCGGTTGCTCGCCTTCGGGGAGGCCGCCTCGTGGGTTTCGGTCTGGGCACTCATCGGCTGCCGCCTCCCGTCCGCTCGGTGGCCGTCCGCCGGCCGGCGGGTACGTACGCGAATCGGGTCGGCGCGGAGCCGCTGTGCACCGGCACAGAGGGGGTCAAACGCATGGGCGAACTCCTTGTTCGGATGGTTCGGGCGGATCAGGGCGACCGGGCGCCGGTCGGCCGGGCGTGCGGGGAGCGGCGCCACATGGCTCCCGCCGCGGCCGTCCGGGTGGCACGGACGCCTGCGTCGCTGTCCGCCTGAGGACGGTGGTGACCAGCGGTCCCCATGCTGGAACCGAGCGTGGCGGAGCGACAATCTTTGTTGCCGAACCAGGGACACGTGGGCGGGATCCGGCGAAGCCGCCCGCGTGCTTGCGCCACCGGGTCAGTCCTCGCCGGGCAGGGCCTCGCCCCAGCCCCACTTCTTGATGGTCGTACGGCTCGAAGGGGCCGCGCCGCGCTGGGAGTTGGCCATCGCACGGCGCGAGCCGAACTCGATGTAGGCGACGAACGCGGAGCGGAACTCGGCGTCCTCGGGAAGGCCCACGACATCCATGGCCTCCAGCATCAGCTCCACCCACCGTGCGCGCTGCTCCGGCTTGATGGACCGGCCCCGGTGGCGCGAGACCATGTGCGGGTAGCCGCCGTGGTGTTCGGTGTAGGCCTCGGGTCCGCCAAGGACCTCGGCGAGGAAGGTCGCGACGTGCTGGGGGTGGTCGTCCTCCATGTACTGGAAGAGCGGGGCCAGCATCTCGTCCTTGCGTACGCGCCGGTAGAACTCCTCGGTGAGGCGTTCCAACGCCTCGGCGCCGCCGATGCGTTCGTACAGGGTGGGTATCCGGTCCGTCACTTCGGTCACCTCTTCTGTGGGTGCTCGCTGTCCGTGGTGCGGCGTGCTCAGGCCGCGTACAGGTCGAAGGCCGGCGTGGGCGGGCCGCCCCGTGCGTCGGTGTCGAGCCGGGGGTCGACCGTGAGCATCGCCTGGTGCAGACGCTGGAGTTGTGGTGCCGGCTCAAGGCCGAGCTCTTCGATCAGGCCCCGGCGCAGCCTGCGGTAGAGGCCGAGGGCGGCGGACTGGCGCCCCGAGCGGTAGAACGCCACCATGGCCTGCGCATGCAGCCGCTCATTGGCGGGGTGACGCTCCGTCAACTGCACGAGCTCCGCGAGGAGTTCGGCGTGCCGGCCGAGCCGGAGCTCGGCGTCGATGCACCGCTCGGTGGCGAGCGTCCGGCTCTCCTCGAGGGCCGCCGCGTGGATTCGCAGCGCGGATTTGGCCGGTACGTCCACGAGCGCGGGTCCTCGCCACAGTGCCAGGGCCTGGCGCAGCAGCCGGGACGCCGCCTCGTCGTCACCGTCAGTGAAGGCCGCGTGGCCCGCCCGTGCGGCCCGCTGGAAGGCGAAGGCGTCCACGTCCTGCTCGGCGACGCGCAGCAGATAGCCGCCGTGTCCGGTGCACAGGAGCCGACGGGCCTTCGCCGGTCCTTCCGAGCCGCCAAGACCCTCGGCAAGGGCGCGGCGCAGCCGCAGGATGTACGTCTGGAACGTGGCGTGCGCGCTGCGCGGCGGCACCGGCCCCCACAGCTCGTCCCGCAGGACGTCCACGGGGACGAGCTGTCCGGCGCGGAGCGCGAGGAGGGCCAGGACCTGCCGCGTCTTGGCTGCCGTGGGGGCGACGGGAACGCCGTCCGTCTCGGCGTGCAGCGGGCCAAGAATCCGTATCTTCACGCGTCCTCCGTCGCTCGCTCGCATCCTGTCCGGCGCCCCGTCGTCGCCGGGGGGGCCGCTTGGGAAGGACGGTAGGAGTGCGGGCGGGGCCCCCTCAATACGGTGCGACCGCAGGACTGACCGAAGCATCTGTGGCCGCGGTCGCCCTACGGTCGCGCGGGCACACCGAGGCGGCCCGTGGCGTGAGCGCCACGGGCCGCCTGAACTGCGCTGCCGCTGCCGGGAGATGGGTGCCGCAGGGCACGGGGCGCGGCCTTCGCGCACCGGGGCAGAGCCCTGCGGGCGGCGCCGGGACATGCGGGCGCCGCGCACACGGACGCGCCGTGGGGTGCGCGGTGGGGGAGAGTGGGGGGACCGGCGGCCGGGTGAGGGGCGGGTCAGTCCCGGGCGCGGCACAGGCGGGCCGTGTGCACGGTGACCGCCGAGAGGTAGAAGGCGTCGGGGCGCCACAGGATGCCCGTACAGGCATCTCCGTCCAGGAGCTGTTCCAGGGTCAGGCGGTCGACGAGGTCGAGCTCGTCGCCCAGTTCCTCCAGGATGCGGCGCAACCGGGTGTGCAGGTGCCGGCGCGCGGTCAGACCGAGCGGGGCGGGCAGGTCGATGAGGAAGCTGCGGCTGCCGGTGGGGACGAGTCCGGCGGACGCCAGCATGCACGGCCAGTCCTCGATCACGGACGTGACGCCCGGCAGCCCGGCTCTTCGGGCGGTGTAGCGCTCATCGAGGGCCGCGTCGAGGCGGGTCTGGAGGCCGGGCTTTCCGATGCCGATGTCGCGGGGCAGGAAGCGCGGAGCGAGGCCGCGTTCGGCGACGGCGAGCATGCCCCCGGGGCGCAGCGCGGACGCGAGGCTCCGCAGCGCGGCCTGCTGATCGCCCAGATGCCGGCAGACGTTGCCGGTCCAGATCACATCGGCGGGCCCCAACGCGCTGAATTCCTCCGGGAGTTGGGCGCGCCGTGTGGTGACGCGCCCGCCCAGGCCGCACTCGGCGGCGCGGATCTCGGCCTGGGCAAGGCGCTCCGCGGACCGGTCCACGGCGACGACGTCCGCCTGCGGGAAGACGCGGGCCAGCTGGCAGGAGGCCGCGCCGGGCCCGCTGCCGATGTCGAGGATCCGGCGGACCGCCGCCGTGACCCGGTCCTTGGGTCCGAGCAGTTCACGCAGCCAGTGCGACGCCTCGGCAAGGAAACCGGAGAGCGGTTCCGCGTCGTGCTCCGGCTCGGCGCCCCGGGCCTCGTCGTCGAGCCCCTGGGCGCGGTAAGTGGGTGTCATACGGTCACCTCCAGCGGCCAGGATGTGGACGCCGCGGAGCCCGCGCAATTCTTGTTGCCGATTCGGGAACCGGGCGGCCGGGGCGCCCCTTTGGGTCGGTGTCCGGCGGGTCGGTATGCGGGTCAGTATCCGGCGACCGACAGCAGGCGCCGGGCGGCCGCCGGACGGATCAGATCCCGCCCGAAGGTCTCCAGGAGCTCCTGCTGCGCGGTGATGGGGAAGTAGTAGTCCCCGGGGAACATCTCCACGCGCAAAGCACGCCGGGTGCACCGGCGCCAGCCGCTCAGGTCCGCCCCGCTCAGGCCGCGATCGCGCACTCCGCCCATCGCGGTGACGGGGCAGTGCAGGATGTGGCGCGGGTCGCGCCGGTAGGCCTCCATGACGGTGAGGTCCGCGCGCAGCGCGCCCAGCGTGCGGGCCGCCCGTCGCGGGTCGCGGGCGAGCGGGGGCATCCGGCCCCGGTCGCGGAGCCTGCCGGTCATGGCCGCGTCCGGCAGATGGCCCACCGCCCGCTCCGGCGCGGTCCGGTGCGGGATGCCGGTACCCGACACGTACAGCCGTTCGGCCACCGCGTCGTGCTCCCATTCCAGCCGGGCGGCTGTCTCGTAGGCGAGCAGGGCGCCGAAGCCGTGCCCGTACAGCGCGAACGGCCGGTCGCACATGCGGGCCACGTACGGCATGATCTCGGCCAGCAGCGCCTCCAGATCACGGCAGGGTCTTGCGCGCGGATGGTGTCCCCGGCCGGGCAGTTCGACGGGTGTGATCACCAGTGAGCCGCCGGTGATCCGCGTCCACGGCAGATACACGCCGGCCGACACCCCTTCGAAGGGGAAGCAGAAGAGCCGTACCGAATTCTCGTCACTCATCGGTTCACCCTCCCGGCAAGCGGCCTGTCCGCGTCCTGTCCGCGCCCCGGGGTGCCGCCGCGCAGCAGGACCGCGTACGCCTCGGTGGCCTGATCCAGCAGCGCGAGGCCCGCCGCGCGGTCCATCAGCTCCCGCGGATAGCGCCAGGCGAAGGACCAGGTGCGGTCGTCGCGCCGGATGAGCGTGGCGCGCGTCTTGGGCCCCTGGCCCAACGGCGGCCACGCGGCGGCCTCCTGGGCAAGGCGCTCGGCGAGGCGGACGTCCTGAACGGCGGGGCGGGTGGCCCGCCAGTCGATGACCTGGAGGTGGAAGCCGGAGCCGAGCACCGTCTGCCAGGCCTGCTCGTACACCAGGGGCAACAGGCCCGTCAGGGTCAGCAGGAACTGCTCGGTGCGGCCGCCCCCCGACGAGGTGGAAACCGCGGGCGGCCTGGCCCGGCGGGTTTCCCATAACGGGCGAAACTCCTCACTGGTCGCGGTCACGCGAGCACCCATCCTTCCGTCAGATTTCGCCATTGGGTCGCGGGGCCAATTCGGCGGTATCCGGATGAGCGTTTTCCGGGCACGCCGCCTGCGACCTTCGCAATGCCGCGCAGACCGTACCCCTGCGGTACCTGTGCACATCAATACGGTGGGGCCGAAGGAATGACCGATGGAACACGCGTCGATTCCTTCGGCCGGAAGGCGTCCTGCCTAGGGAGCAGAGGCCGTGCTAGCGTCTGGACGCGTCATAGGTGTACACCGTTCACCAGCGGTCGGTGGGCGTAGCGGGGGGACTCGAATTCACCGTCACCATTGTCCGAAGAAGCTCTTTCTGCCAGGGCGCGGGTGGCCTGGCAGTGGCCGGAAAGCGGCCTTGACGACGCTGGTTCGGACACGTTTTACCGGACCCGCTGCGTCGTCCAGTCATTCACTGTTCAGGCAGGAGATGTAGGGCGATGCCCCAGGAGCTGTTCGGCAGGAGCGAAGAATTCAAGATCATCAATGAGATGCTCGATTCCGCGGTAGCGGGAGCCGGCGCGGTCTCGCTGATGGAGGGAATGATCGGGACGGGAAAGACCGCTCTGCTGCGCTGGGCCGAGGCCAGGGCCCGCGAGAAGGGAATGGTCGTACTCTCCGCCACCGCGTCCCCCGTCGAGCGGCATTTCTCGCTGGGCATCGTGCACCAGCTTCTGGCCACCCTGCCGCAGACGGCGCAGGGCTGGGAGCGCGCCCTGGCCACCTCCACCGACAGCGACGGCGGCCGGACCGGGCACGACTACGCGCTGCTCGCGGAGTTGTGCGCGGGCGTCGGCCGGGCGGCCCGGTGCTCCCCGATCCTTTTGACCGTCGACTCCCTTCAGCACGCCGACCGTGAGTCCCTGCTGTGGCTCGGCTTCCTCAGCCGCCGCCTGGCCAACCTGCCCGTGGTGTTGCTCGCCACCAAACGCTGCGGCGAGACGGCCAGCGACCAGCATCTGCTGGTCGAGTTCATGGAGGGCATCCGGCCCGACCGCCACATCCACCTGAACGATCTGAGCCCCAGCGCCGCGTCCGATCTGGCCGCCGCGCTGTGCGGCCACGACCACGAGGCGGTGGGCGCGCTGGTCGCGGGCGCGGGCGGCAACCCGTATCTGCTGACCGAGCAGATACGCCACGTACCGGCCGAGCAGATACGCACCGCGTCCCCGGGCCCCGGCGACGCGCCCCACGACGGACCGGGGCAGGCCGCCGACGACACCGCCGCCGAACCGTCACCGCCGCACCCGCAGGACGAACGCGTGCACCTCCAGGGGGTCAAGGAGCGCATCCTGTGCATGCTCCGCCGCCTCGATCCCCACTGCCTCAAGATCGCCCGGGCGGCCAGCACCCTCGGCACGCCCCTGGACCCGGCCCTCCTCTCCGACCTGTGCGGGGTGCCGACCGAGGAGGCCTGCCGCAGCCTGTCGCGGCTCGCCGAGTCGGGGCTGCTGTGCCGCCACGACAAGAAGTTCCGCCACCCCCTGCTCTCGGAACTCCTCTATCAGGACATCCCGTGCGCCGAGCGCGCCGAACTCCACCTGCTGGCCGCCCGGTTCATGC
This sequence comes from Streptomyces sp. NPDC006711, assembly GCF_042869775.1. Classification (NCBI taxonomy): domain Bacteria; kingdom Bacillati; phylum Actinomycetota; class Actinomycetes; order Kitasatosporales; family Streptomycetaceae; genus Streptomyces; species Streptomyces sp. NPDC006711. The sequence continues at coordinate 669,999 of NZ_JBIAGO010000002.1, read as the reverse complement.
GGCGCAGGGGCGCGCCGCCCGAGGACGTCTCCGCGCATCTGCTGCGCTCCCACCGGCTCGACGAGCCGTGGATGGTCCGGCTGCTCCTCGACGCCGCGCAGGGCATGATCGGGCGCGACCCCGCACGGGCCAGGCGGCTGATCGAGAAGGCCGTCCTGCACGGCGTACCCGACGACCTGGCCGTCCGCGCCGAGGGGATGCGCGTCCAGGCGCTCACCGCCCTCGATCTGCCGGCCGCCGCCCGCGCGCTCAGCGCCCACGTCGCCGGGCCCCTGCGCCCCGAGGAACGGCTGCGCGAATCGCTGCGGCTCTCCGACATCCTGCTGCGCCTGGACGAACTCGCCGGAGCGCGCGAGGTGCTGGAGAAGGCCCGGGCCGAAGCCGGCCCGGGCGATCCCTCCTTGGCCGGCCGCCTGCGGCGCAGGCTCACCCATGTCCGGCTCCACGAGGGCACCTACCGCGCGCAGGACTGGGGCGGCCGGGAGGACCGGCTCGAACGGGTGCTGCTGCTGCGCACCGCGGCGGGCGACTCGGCCCGGGCCGCCTGGCGCATCGCCAACCGGTCCCTGACCGTGCCCCGCGCGCCGTACGGCTCCTCCACCTGGTACCACGCGCTGCTCGCCCTGCTGTGGTCGGGCGACGTGGACGAGGCGCACCGGCACATGGACACCGAGGTGCGGCTGGCCCGCGCCTCGGGCGTGGTGACCCGGATCGCCGAGGCCCTGGCCGTACGCGCGCTGGTCCAGCTGCACCGGGGGCTGCTCGCGGACGCCGAGGACGACGCGTGCCAGTCGCTCGACCTGCTCACCCGGATCCGCGCGGCGCGCCACCATGTGGGCGCGCTGGCCCGCAGCGTCCTCATCGATGTGGCCCTGGAGAAGGACGACATCGCCGCGGCCAGCGCCCTGCTCGACGGGGCTCCGCCGCTCGCGGGTGAGCAGCCCCGCACCTGGTGGCGGCTGTACCTCCTGCACAGCGCGGGGCGCGCACTCGGCCGGCTCGGCCAGGTTCCGCGCGGGCTCGCCCTGATCGCCCAGTGCGAGGAGGAGCTGGCCCGCAGGGGCATCGTCAACCCCGCCGTCCTGCCCTGGCGTTCCACCCGGTCCGCGCTTCTGCTGGCACAGCGCAACGTGGTCGCGGCCCGGCGCGCCGCACGCGAGGAGAGCGAGCTCGCCCGCCGCTGGAACGCGCCCTTCGCCCTCGGCCGCGCCCTGGTCGCGGAGGCCGCCGCGAGCTCGGGGTGCGAGGCGCTGCACCTCGCCGGGCAGGCCCTGGACATCCTCGAACCGTCCCCCACGCCCCTGCTGTTCGCCCACGCGCTGTACGAGGCGGGGCGGGCCCACCGGCAGGCCGGCAAAACCCGGCGCACCCGCGAACTGCTGCACCGCGCCAACGAGATGGCCATCTCGCTCGGCGCCGACGGGCTCGTGGAGGCGGTGCAGTGGGAGCTGCGGTACGCGGGCGGCCGGCCCGATCCGCGCAAGGACTCCGCCGAGTCGCTGCTCACTCCGACCGAGCGGCAGGTCTCGGAGCTGGCGGCGCGCGGGATGAGCAACCGCGACATCGCGCGTCTGCTCAAGGTGAGTCTGCGCAACATCGAGTCCCATCTCACCCACTCCTACCGCAAGTTGCGGATCAGCAGGCGGCACGAGCTGGCCAAGTACTTCCCGCCCGAGGAGGAGTCCGCGGCGCCCCCGGTGCTGCTGCGGCCGGTCCGCCCCGCGCTCACCCCGCCACATCAGCTGCGGACCGGCTGACGGGCGTGGACTGGCCGACGGACGTAGGCCGGGTGCCGGACGTGGACTGACTGACGGACGGCGGGTCCGCGCCCGCGGGCGGGTGGTCGTGGGGGGTGTCCGAGGTGTGCGTCGGGTCGGGCTCCGTGAACACCCCGTCGAGCAGGACCCGTAGCCCCGCGTCGAACCGCTCCTGGTCGCTCATCTCGGCCACGAGCGGGGCGACGCGGCGTACGGTCGGATAGTCCTCGGCGTCCTCCCCGCCCGCCTCCGGGCGCGGAAAGGGGACCTGCGCCCCGGCCCGGGCGGCCACCAGATGTCCCACCAGGTACTCCCAGATGGCGACTTGGAGGCGCGCGGCCCGCACATCGCTCATCCCCTTGCGTACGAGTGCGTCCAGGATGAACTCGGAAAGCCGCATCGACGTGACGCCGAGGAGGGGGCCGTCGATCATCCCGGTGGCGATCCAGCCGTGCGCCTCCAGGACGCGGTGCGCGCTCTGCGCCGCCGCCATGATGGCCGAGCGTGGGTCGTCGCCCGGGCCCGGCAGCTCGATCCGCCGGGACACCTCGTCGAACAGCAGGGACATCAACTCCCGCTTGTCGCTGACGTGTTTGTAGACGGAGGCCGGGGCCTTGCCGAGCTCGTCCGCGAGCTTGCGCATACTGAGGCCGGCCGCGCCCTCACGCTCCAGCAGACGCAGTCCCGCCGCCACGATGTGCGGACGCGTCAGCGGCTGCATCGCTCGCTCCGGGGTCGGGGGCTTGGGAAGCGCCATCTTCTCGCAACCCGGCGGGCTCCGGTACGGAAAAAGAGCTCACGAAACATGACTGTCGTGTTTCCGCGCATCTCACCGGCCGCGAGCCACCGTCCCGCGCCCGGCCGCGCCGCCCCCGCTCCCAGCCCCGCCGATCCCCGCGCCCACCGCCCGCCGACGGCCCCCCTGGTGCGTGAACCCGCCCCGGTCCGGCTCCGAACCGCCCCGCGCGCCCCGCGCCGTGCCCGCCCTACGGCCCCGGCGACGCGCCATCGCCGCCAGGGGGCGCGTGGCCGAGGACCGAGCGCCGTACGCGGCTCGAATTCACCGGCGCGGGAGGGCGTATGGATGGGTGCGCGGCGCCCGGCATGTACCGGGCGGGCACGGTGTGGGACATGTACCGGGCGGGCGTGGTGTCCGGCACGTACCCCAGGGATGTGCTTGTCCGGCACATACCGCAAGGCCGTGGTGTCGGGCACGCACCAGGTGCTCCAGTCCGCCTCAGCCGCCGAGGGGCGTGGCGCTCAAGGGGGCCGGGACCAGTCGGTACCCGCCGTCGTCGCGCCGTACATGCCCGGCGGTCGGCGGCGGGAAGTGGCTGCCGAGCAGGAGAGTCGACGTGCCGGCCAGTGCGCCGAGCACCCGGTTCCGGGTCCTGGCCGCGAGTTCGGGGGCGATGTCCACGCAGCTGCACAGCTCCGGGTGCGCCATCTGTACCGGGTGGTGGATGCTGTCTCCGGTGACCAGCGCCCTCTCGCCGCGGCTGCTCAGTTCCACCGCCACCTGGCCCGGCGTGTGGCCCGGGGTGGGGAGCAGCCGGATGCCCGGCGCGACGGCCGTGCCCTCGTCCGCGACGTCGACGACGTCGAACAGGCCCGCTTCTCGTACGGGGTGGACCGAGTCCCGGAACATCTGCCGACGTGCCTCCTCCATGTCGACGCCGGCCCAGTAGTCCCACTCGGCGCGCGACACGAGATGACGCGCGTTCGGGAACGTCGGCACCCAACTTCCGCCCTCGGCACGGGTGTTCCACCCCACATGGTCGGCGTGGAGGTGGGTCAGGATCACGAGGTCGACGCTCTCCGGCGCGAAGCCGGCCGCCCGTAGCCGCGCTTCGTAGTCGCTGTTCAGGTTGTGCCAGGCGGGATTGGCGCGCGGCTTTCCGTTTCCGATGCCGGTGTCCACCAGGACCCGCATGCCGTCCACCTCGACGGCGAAGCTGTGGCTCGCCAGGCGCAGGACGCCCTGGGCGTCGGCGAACTCAGGGCTCAGCCAAGGGGTCCGGCCCACGAGGTCGGCGGTTGCCCCTGGCAGCAGCCACGCACCCGTCGGAGCGGACAGGGCCACTTCGTCGATGCGCCGTACGGTGTGGTCGCCCACGGCCCAGGAAGCGGCGGGGGAGGGGATGGACCCGGTCGGCTGCGGCGAGGTGAACACGGTTGGTTTCCTTACGTGTTGGGGCGGCGGGGTGGTGGGGCAGCGGGGTGATGGGGCCGTGGGTGGTGGGGCGGTGGGCGGCGGGGCGGCCTCCCCCGGCGTAAAAGCAATCGGTTTGCGTTTAGCCACCGTAAGCCCTACGGTCCTCTAAAGCAAACGATTCGCTTTTGCGGTGAGCGGCGGGGTCGGGACGGCCCTGCCCTGCCGCACCCACCCGAACCGGAAGGACACCATGACCGGCGGACCCACCCCCCAAGAAGCAGCCCGATGGGCGCTGCGCGCGGGGCTTCCCCTCGATGACAACCGACACGAGGCGGTGGCCATGACGGCCCGTCACATCCACTCCGTGATCAGCACGTTGCGCGAACTCGATTTCGGGGAGACCCCTCCCGCGTCCGCCTACCGGGCCGGACAGGGGAACGCCGATGCGACCCTTTGAGCTGTCGCTGACCGAGGCGTCCCGCGCGGTGCGCGCACGCGAGCTGTCACCCGTCGAACTCACCGCGTCGGTGCTGGCCCAACTCGACGCTGTGGACGGCGAGTTGGGGGCGTACGTCACCGTCGCGGCCGATGGGGCACGGGCGGCGGCGGCCCGCGCCGAACGGGAGATCGCCGCCGGCGGACCGCGCGGGCCGCTGCACGGGATCCCCATGGCGCTCAAGGACCTGATCGACGCGGCCGGGCTGCCCACTACGGCGAGTTCGCGGGTCCGGGCCGGGCACGTGGCGGAACGCGACAGCCGGGTGGCCGAACGGCTCGGCGCCGCCGGAGCCGTCCTCCTCGGCAAGACGCACACGCACGAGTTCGCCTACGGCCTGACGACTCCGCAGACCGCCAACGCCTGGAACCGCGACCGGGTCGCGGGCGGGTCGAGCGGCGGCTCGGCGGTGGCCGTCGCCGCAGGCGCGGCGACGTTCGCCCTGGGGACGGACACCGGCGGTTCCATCCGGGTCCCGGCGGCTCTGAACGGCGTGGTGGGCCTCAAGCCGACCTACGGCCTGGTTCCCCGCACCGGCGTTACCTCGCTGTCGTGGTCCCTGGACCACGTGGGCCCGCTCACCCGCACCGTCCAGGACGCTGCCCTGGTGCTGGCGGCGATCGCGGGCCACGACCCGCGCGACCCGGCGAGCGTGGCCGGCCCCGCGCCGGACCGCTCCTGGCAGGGAGACGACCTGCGAGGGCTGCGGATCGGCGTGCCTCGCAACCACTACTTCGACCGGGTCACACCCGAGGTCGAGGAGGCCGTGCGCGGCGCGATCGCGCGGCTCGCGGAGCTCGGGGCGGAGCTCGTCGACGTCGAGATCCCGATGGCGCGACACATCCAGGCCGTTCAGTGGGGACTGATGGTTCCCGAGGCCACCGCGTACCACGAGCAGTCGCTGCGGGCCGCCCCCGACCTGTACGCGGCGGACGTACGCGTCCTGCTGGAAGCCGGCGAACTCACCTCCGCGGGCGACTACCTCCGTGCCCAGCGGGCTCGCACCCTGATGCGGGACGCCTGGGCCCGGATGTTCGACACGATCGACGTCCTCGCCGCGCCGACGGCGCCGATGACCGCCGTCGCGGCGGGGCAGGAAACCGTGGAGTGGGCCGATGGCACGACCGAAGCGGTGTCGGACAGCTACGTCCGCCTCTGCGCGCCCGCCAACATCACCGGTGTTCCGGCCCTCACGCTGCCGGTCGCGCACGGCGAGGCGGGATTGCCGATCGGCATGCAACTGATGGCCGCCCCCTTCCGGGACGCGACGGTGCTCCGGGTGGGCCGGGTCTACGAGGAGTCGACGCCGGGCGCGGGACGGCTCGCTCCGGTCGCCGCCTGAGGGGGCGTTCGGGTCGGCGGCCTGTGGTTACGTCCCCGCAAGGGCGTCCGCCGCGCTCGGCCGCCCACGTACGCGTTGCCCGGCGGTGGCCCGCGCGGGCGCGACCGCCGAGAAGCAATGGATTCGCATTAAATTAAGGTGGACGGCATGAGTCCCAGGCCCATGGCCCGCCCCGGAGGGCGCAGCGCACGCGTGCAGGAATCCGTCCATGCGGCAGTCCGTGAACTCGTGGGGGAGGTGGGCCGTGGGGCGCTCACTGTTCCCATGGTGGCCACCCGGGCCGGTGTGACCCCCTCCACGGTCTACCGGCGCTGGGGCGACCTTCAGGAACTCCTGTCCGACGTGGCCGTCGAACGCCTGCGCCCGGAAACGGACCCGGCCGACCTCGGAAGCCTGCGGGCCGACCTGGACGCGTGGGCGGAACAGTTCCTCGACGAGATGGCCTCGCCGCCGGGGCGCGCCTACATCCGGGACGCCCTGCTCGGCGACCCCGACGGCACCCACGCCGGTCAGTGTTCGGCGTACGCCGCCGAGCAGATCGACGCCGTGGTGACCCGTGCGGCACGGCGGGGGGAGGCGGCCCCCGGGACGGAAGTGCTGATGGACCGCGTCGTGGCCCCGATCATGTACCGCATCCTCTTCCGCCCCGGCCCCCTTGACGCGGCGTACGCGCGCGATCTCGTGACGAACGCCTTGAGCGGCGTGCGGGCGGCGGGGGCCAGCGCCGAGGATTAGGAATTGGCCGCCGGGCCGAGGTGGGTGCGCGTTCCTGGACGCCGCCGTCGCCAGAGCCAAACGAGCCCCTGGACGGCGCCACCGGTGGGACCGCCTTGTGCGGCTCCCGCAGGAGTGCGCAGCTCAAGCGCGTCGAGAAAGTGGGCCGCCTATCACCAGGCACGCTTCGTGACGGTTTCCACCGCCCCGTTGACGACGTACACCCACCCCTCGTCGTGCGACTTCCGATCCCGCCACTCGGTGAAGGCGTGGGCGACGCGATCGGCCCTCTCCTTGGTATCGGCGTCCACGTTCGGGGCGTCCAGGTGGGGGTCGTAGTCCGTGAGGACGTTCGCCTCCCTGTCTCCACCGGGGCAGTCGCGGAGCTGCGCGTCCTTGACGTGGTCCTTGACGCCGACGGGCCCCGATTCCTCCAGGTAGGCGCGGAATTCGGTGAGCACCGGCTTCCAGGCGCCGGCCCCACCGGGCTTGCTCTCGTCGCAGGTTCCGGGCGCGGCGGCGGGGGCGGTCGCCTCGGGGTGGTCGACGCCCTCGCCGCAGGCGGCCAGGGCCAGGAGGCATAGGAGAGCCGTGCCGGACAGGGCGGCGCTTCGGCCGGGCGGCGTCGTCAGCATCGTCGTCCAATCCCCTCCAACGGGGAGGGCCTGCGCGGGGGTGCGGCGGTGGGGCAGGCATGAGGCACGCGCTCCACCCGCTGAGCCTACGGAGTCGGATGCCGCAGACGGATGCTGACTCGTAGCCCTGCTGCTGATGGCGGGCGGGTAGGGGCGGGCGCCCACCCGGCGTTGCCACGGCGGCTCCCCCGGGCCAGGACCCGATGGGTTCACCCCGGCGATGTGACTCTTCGTGACGGATGAGAGGGTCGGGCGGGTGAGCGAGACACCACAGAGCACCCTGCAATACCGCGTCGACGGGCCGGAGGACGCTCCTGTCCTGGTCATCGGCCCCTCCCTCGGGACGACCTGGCACATGTGGGATCGTCAGATACCCGAGCTCGCCGGCGCCTGGCGGGTGGTGCGGTTCGATCTGCCCGGGCACGGTGGGGCGCCCGCTCAGCCCGCGCACTCCGTGGCCGAGCTCGGGGACCGGCTGATCGCCACTCTTGACGGGCTCGGCGTCCAGCGCTTCGGCTACGCCGGGTGCTCCATCGGCGGCGCGATCGGCGCCGATCTGGCCCTGCGCCATCCGCACCGGGTCTCCTCGCTGGCCATGGTCGCGGCCTCGCCCCGGTTCGGCACCGCCGACGAATACCGCCAGCGCGGGGTGATCGTGCGGGCCAACGGCATGGAGCCGATGGCGCGCTCCGCGCCCGAGCGCTGGTTCACCCCCGCCTACGCCGCCGCCCAGCCCGCCATCGTGGAGTGGGCCGTGCAGATGGTCCGCACCACCGACCCGGCCTGCTACATCGCGGCCTGCGAAGCGCTCGCCGCCTTCGACATCCGCGGCGAGCTGGGCCGCATCACCGTACCCACGCTCGCCCTGGTCGGCGCCGAGGACCGGGTGACCGGGCCGGGCGAGGCGCGCACCCTGGTCGCGGGCATCCCCGGCGCGGGCCTCGCCGTGGTGCCCGGCGCCTCCCACCTCGCCCCGGTCGAGCAGCCCGCCGCCGTCACCGACCTGCTCGTACGCCACTTCTCGACGGCCCGGCAGGAGACCCTGACCGGCCTCGTGACCCCGCCCGCCGCGACCGCGCCCTCGGCGCCGGCGCCCGCCCCGCCCGGGCCGGAGGTCCCGGCCGACGCGGTCGCCCCGGCCCCCGCCCCCCTTCAGCCGGCTGCGACCGCCGCGCCCGCCGCCCCCGCCGCGCCCCCGGACCCGTACGAGCGCGGCATGAGGATCCGGCGCGAGGTCCTGGGCGACGCCCACGTGGACGCCGAGACGGCCGGGGCCGACGCCTTCGGCAAGGATTTCGACGAGCTCACCACCCGCCAGGCCTGGGGCGAGGTGTGGTCCCGCGACGGGCTCGACCGGCGCACCCGCGCCGCGGTGGCCCTCGCCGCACTCGCCACCGGCGGCCACCTCGACGACCTCGCCGCGCACACCCGCGCCGCGCTGCGCGCCGGGCTCACCCCCGACGAGATCAAGGAAGTGCTCCTCCAGACCGGCGTGTACTGCGGCGTTCCCGCCGCGAGCGCCGCGTTCCGGGTCGCGGGCGCGGTGATCAGGGAGGAGACCACGCCGCGCGGATGACCTGATTCCGTGTCCGTCGGCCGGGCCGGGAGCAGGATGGAGGGATGAGCCTGAAGCTGACCAAGAAATCCCACGCCTGTGTCCGGCTGCACAAGGACGGCCGGACCCTCGTCATCGACCCGGGCGCCTTCAGCGAGCGCGACGCGGCCGTGGGCGCCGACGCCATCCTGGTCACCCACGAGCACCCGGACCACTTCGACGAGGAGCGGCTGCGAGCAGGCCTCGAGGCCAACCCGGGCGCCGAGATCTGGACCCTGCGCAGCGTCGCCGGGAAGATCTCGGCGGCCTTCCCCGGGCGCGTCCACACCGTCGGCCACGGTGACGCCTTCGAGGCGGCCGGGTTCGACCTCCAGGTCCACGGCGAGCTGCACGCGGTGATCCACCCCGACATCCCGCGCATCACCAACATCGGCTTCCTGGTGGACGGTTTGCTCTTCCACCCCGGCGACGCGCTCACCGTGCCCGATCACCCCGTGGACACCCTGATGCTGCCCGTGATGGCTCCCTGGAACAAGATCTCCGAGGTGATCGAGTACGTGCGTGAGGTCAAGCCGCGCCGCGCCATCGACATCCACGACGCCCTGCTCACCGACCTCGCCCGGCCGATCTACGACTCCCAGATCGGCTCCCTCGGCGGTGCCGAGCACACCCGCCTGACACCGGGGGACTCGACGCAGCTGTGACTGTCAGTGCCGGGCGGTAGGTTGGGATCCATGCGCATCGCCACCTGGAACGTGAACTCGATCACCGCTCGGCTGCCCCGTCTGCTGGCCTGGCTGGAGAGCACCGGCACTGATGTCCTGTGCGTCCAGGAGACCAAGACCACCGTGGAGGGTTTCCCCGCCGCCCAGCTGCGCGAGCTCGGCTACGAGTCCGCGGTCAACGCAACCGGCCGGTGGAACGGGGTGGCCCTGGTCTCCCGGGTCGGCCTCGACGACGTCGTGCTCGGCCTGCCGGGCGGCCCTGCCTACGAGGGTGTCGAGGAGCCCCGCGCGATCTCGGCGACCTGCGGGGGCGTGCGGCTCTGGTCGGTCTACGTGCCCAACGGCCGCGAGGTCGCGCACGACCACTACGCGTACAAGCTGAGCTGGTTCGCGGCCCTCAAGGCCGCCGTCGCGGAGGACGCCGCCGGTGAGCGCCCCTTCGCGGTGCTCGGCGACTACAACGTGGCCCCCACCGACGAGGACGTCTACGACCCGGCCGTCTTCGAGGGGCTGACCCACGTCACCCCCGAGGAGCGCGCCGCGCTCGCCGCACTGCGCGAGGCGGGCCTGTCCGACGTGGTGCCCCGCCCGCTCAAGTACGACCGCCCCTACACCTACTGGGACTACCGCCAGCTGGCCTTCCCCAAGAACCGGGGCATGCGGATCGACCTGGTCTACGGCAACGAGCCGTTCGCCAAGGCCGTGAAGGACAGCTACGTCGACCGCGAGGAGCGCAAGGGCAAGGGCGCCTCCGACCATGCGCCGGTCGTCGTGGACCTGGAGGTGTAGCGCACGGCGCGGCCGCCCGGGGCCACCCGCACGCCGTCCCGCGTGCCCCGTAGTGCTACTGACCGTTCAAATGGGAGTGTGGATCGTATGAACTTCCTCCAGAACTGGCGAAGGCGGCACCCGGCCACATCCGTGGCGGCGATCTACCGGGAGGACCCGCAGGGCGTCGCGGAGGTGCTTTCCGAGTGCGAGCTGCTGCGCACCAGGGCCTGGCAGAACAGCCTCGAACTCGACGACTCCCCGGCGTCATTGGGCGCGCTCGACCAGCTGACCCCGCGCTGGCGCGAGGACCCGGAGGAGCTGCCCTGGCTCGGCAACGACGCGGGCCTGTATCTGGGCACCGTCATCGTGCGTACCGTCCCGGGCGCGAGCTGGGACGTGTGGCCCAGCGGCCAGCCGGTGGTGCGCCTGGCCTCCGGCCGGGAGATCGACGTGGTGGACGCGGGTCTGACCTGGGCGGCGACCGGCGCCCCCGAGCTGTTCCAGATCTACGCCGAGGCCTCGGAGGCCTGAGCCGAGCGTACCGCCGGCCGCCTCGGAGGCGTGAGCCGGGCGTGCCGCCGGCCGTCTCGGAGGCCTGAGCCGAGCGTGCCGCCGGCCGCCTCGGAGGCGTGAGCCGAGCGTACCGCCGGCCGCCTCGGTCGCCCCGGTCGCTCCCGTTTCCGGCCGCTCCCCTTACCCCGGCCGCTCCCGTCGCCCCAATCGCTCCCGTCGCCCCGGTCGCTCCCGTTACCCCGGCCGCTCCCGTCCCCCAATCGCTCCCGTCGCCCCGGCGCGGCCCGCGCGACCGCGCGGGACGGCGTGGCCAAAATACGGTTTATGCCCTATTCGCGCGTGTCGAGGTGAAGTCCCTTACCGGGCTGGATAGTTTGCGCTGACCTCGGCACAGCGATGAATGGGCAGGACAGCGTATGGCCGTCGATCCGTTGATCGAGCTGCGTGATGTCAACAAGTACTTCGGGGCGTTGCACGTCCTCCAGGACATCAATCTCACCGTCGGACGCGGGGAGGTGGTGGTGGTCATCGGACCGTCCGGCTCGGGCAAATCGACGCTCTGCCGGACGATGAACCGCCTGGAGACGATCGAGTCGGGCTCCATCGCGATCGACGGCAGGCCGCTCCCGGCGGAGGGCAAGGGCCTGGCCCAGCTCCGCGCCGAAGTGGGCATGGTCTTCCAGTCCTTCAACCTCTTCGCGCACAAGTCCGTCCTCGCCAACGTCTCGCTGGCCCAGACGAAGGTCCGCGGCCGCAAGAAGGAGGAGGCCGACAAGCGCTCCCACGAGCTCCTGGAGCGGGTCGGCCTCGCCTCGCAGGCGCAGAAGCTGCCCGCCCAGCTCTCCGGCGGCCAGCAGCAGCGCGTGGCCATCGCCCGCGCCCTCGCCATGGACCCCAAGGTCATGCTCTTCGACGAGCCCACATCGGCGCTCGACCCCGAGATGATCAACGAAGTGCTCGAAGTCATGCGGCAGCTCGCCCGCGACGGCATGACCATGGTCGTCGTCACCCACGAGATGGGCTTCGCCCGGTCCGCCGCCAACCGCGTCGTGTTCATGGCCGACGGACGCATCATCGAGGACCGCACCCCCGACGACTTCTTCACCAACCCGCAGAGCGACCGGGCCAAGGACTTCCTCTCCAAGATCCTCAAGCACTGAACGGGGGGTGTACGCAACGATGATGGCCACACGACGCGCGCTCGTCGCACTGCTGCTCACCCTGGCCCTCGCCGGGTGCGGAAAGTCGGGCAGCCCGCCGGTCAAGGGCCCCAAGGCCGAACTGCTGCCGCACTACACGGTGGCCAAGAACGTCAGCCTGCCCGGCTCATCGGTGTGGCGGCGCGCCAAGAACCGCGGCCACCTGGTCGTCGGGGCCAAGGAGGACCAGCCCTATCTCGGCGAGAAGGACCCGGCCTCCGGCGTCTACACCGGCTTCGACATCGAGATCGCCAAGATGATGTCCGCCTCGCTCGGCTTCGACCCGGCGACCATCCAGTTCAAGACGATCGCCTCGGCCAACCGCGAGACCGCGCTCCAGAACGGCCAGATCGACTACTACGTCGGCACCTACACCATCAACGACAACCGCAAGAAACTGGTCGGCTTCGCGGGCCCGTACTACCTGGCGGGCCAGGGCCTGCTGGTGCGTACGGACGAGAACCACCTCACCACGCCCCAGGACTTCGACGGCAAGCGGGTCTGCTCGGCCGCCGGCTCCACCCCGTTCCAGCGGATGGAGAAGGACTACCCGAAGGTCGACATGGTCGCCTACGACACCTACTCGGTGTGCGTGGACAACCTGCTCACCTTCCAGGTCGCGGCCGTGACCACCGACGACACCATCCTGAGCGGCTACGCGGCCAAGGTGCCGAATGAACTGAAGGTGGTCGGCAGGCCGTTCTCGAAGGAGCCGTACGGCGTCGGCGTGCCCAGGAGCGACAACACGCTGCGGTTCTTCCTCGACGACGCCATCGAGGCCCACGAGAAGAACGGCGACTGGAAGAAGGCGTACGCCGCCACGCTCGGACTGTCCGGGCGCCCGCCGGCCCCCGCGCCGCCCATCGACCGCTACCCGGCGAGCTGAGGCCGCAATGGACGTACTCACCAAGAACTTCTCGCTGTACGGCAAGGGCTTCCTCGGCACCGTCGAACTGACCGTCTACGCCTCGCTCCTCGCGCTGGTGCTCGGCTTCGTCATGGCCTCCTTCCGGGTGTCGCCGGTGGGTTCCTTCCGCGCGCTCGGCACGGTGTGGGTGGCCGTGCTGCGCAACACACCCCTGACCCTGCTCTTCTTCGCCGTGCTGCTCGGTCTTCCGCGCTTCGGCCTGGTGCTGCCCTTCCAGCTCTTCGCGGTGATCGCGCTCGGCTGCTACACCTCCGCGTTCATCTGTGAGGCGCTGCGCTCCGGCATCAACACCGTGCCCACGGGCCAGGGCGAGGCGGCCAGAAGCCTCGGGATGACGTTCGGGCAGACCCTGTCGGGGGTGGTGCTGCCGCAGGCGTTCCGCTCGGTGATCCCGCCGATCGGCTCCACCCTCATCGCGCTCGCCAAGAACTCCGCGATCGCCGGGGCGTTCAGCGTGACCGAACTGCTCGGCACCTACAAGACGCTGAGTGAGCTCGGCTACAACATCATCTGGACCTTCGTCTGGATCGCCGTCGGCTACCTGATCATCACCCTCCTCATCAGCGCCGTCTTCAACATCCTCGAAAAGCGCTGGGGAGTCGCCCGATGACCGCGCCACTGGCCACGCGATCCACCGCCCTGTACGACTTCCCCGGCCCCAGGACCCGCCGGCGGCACCTGCTCTACGGAGCCGTCTCGACGGCCCTCATCCTCGCGCTGATCGGGTGGGTCCTGTATCTCCTGTTCGACACCGACCAGTTCACCTCCGCCAAGTGGACGCCGTTCGAGTACAAGGGCATCCAGGAGCTGCTGCTGCGCGGGCTCGGCAACACCCTGCGGGCCTTCGCGTTCGCCTCGGTGCTCTCGCTCGCGCTCGGCGCGGTGCTCGCCACCGGACGGCTCTCCGACCACCGGCCGGTGCGCTGGATCGCGACCGTACTGGTGGAGTTCTTCCGCGCCATGCCCGTCCTGGTGATGATCTTCTTCATCTTCGTGGCGCTGAAGGTGCAGCCGCTGCCCGCCCTGGTGGCCGGCCTCACGCTGTACAACGGCTCGGTCCTGGCGGAGGTCTTCAGGGCCGGGGTCAACTCCGTGGAACGCGGCCAGAAGGAGGCGGCATTCTCACTCGGCATGCGCAAGACGCAGGTCATGACGTACGTGCTGGTCCCGCAGGGGATCAGGGCGATGCTGCCGACCATCATCAGCCAGCTGGTGGTCGCCCTGAAGGACACCTCGCTCGGCTACTTGATCACCTATGAGGAGTTCCTGCACGCGGGGAAGCTCATCGCGTCGAATCTCGACTACGATTTGCCGTTCATCCCCGTGGTGATGGTGATCTCGCCGATCTACATCGGGATGTGCATGCTGCTTTCCTGGTTCGCCACCTGGATGGCCAGGCGACAGAAGCGCGATCCCAAGACGGAGGCCGTGGACGTCGCACCGGCCGAACCAGGGACGCTGCTGCCGAGGGGGCCCCTTCAGGGTCCTTGAGGCCCGGGGGGAGTGCAGCAGCTCAGGGGCCATGCCCGCCCGGCAGCAGCCGGTGATCACTTCTCGCGGAGCGGCGCCGTCGTGGATGACGGTCCGCCGCGGGCGAGGAGAAGGTCAGCTGTGTGCCGAGCGGGTTGTGCTCGATGCGGAGCGGGCCCACGTCGTGGAGGTGTGCGACGGGGGCACCGCTCTCGCTCGGCGGCTCAGCCGGCGGCCGGGGCCGCGCCCGGGGCCAGGGCGCTCTTGGCCTTCCACTCGTCGTACGACAGGTTCCACTCGCCGTAGCCGTTGTTGACGGCCTGCGTGCCCTTGGCGTCGTCGCCGACGATCTCGAACGGGTCGCCCACCTGCGCCTCGCCGTAGACGTACTTCGCGTTCGCGTCACTCATGCCGATGCAGCCGGAACTCTTGTTGGCGGAGCCGAAGTAGTCGGCGTTCCACGGCGCGGCGTGCACATACATCCCCGACCAGGTGAGCCGCATCGAGTAGTCGACCATCTTGTTGTAGGCGCTGCCGAGGCCGACGGTCTCGGAGTTCATGTTGATCGTCCCCTCCTTGGCCATCAGGACGGTCTTTCCGCGCCAGGACGCCTTGTCGCCCCCGGGGGTGCCCGCCGACACCGGGATGTCCTTGACCAACTGGCCGTCGCGGTACAGCTTCAGGTGGTGGGTGGCCAGGTCGACCTTGGCGATCTGGTTCTTCCCGATGGTGAAGTTCGTCTTGTAGTCCTTCACGAAGAAGCCGCCCGAGGCGCCCGAGTCGACGCCGTTGAGGTCGGCTTCCAGGTTCACCTTGGTGCCGGACTTCCAGTAGTCCTTGGGGCGCCAGTCCACCCGGTCCTTGCCCGAGTAGTCCCGCATCCAGCCCCAGGAACCCTCGGTGTTGTCCGAGGTCGTCACCTTCAGGCGCTGCTCCACCTCGGCCCTGTTCTTGACCGGGTTGTCGAACACGATCGAGACGGGCTGGCCGACACCGACCGAGGTGTCCTTGCCCGGCACCATGCTCACCTTGTTGACCTTGCCGGGCGCCGCCGTGGCGAACGCGGCCCGCGCCGTGCCCCCGGCGGCGTCCTTGGCCTCGACGGCGTAGGAGGTGCCCGGCGCGGCCGGACGCTCGGAGGTCCAGGACCTGCCGTCGGCGGCCACCTTGCCCTCCAGCTTGCCGCCCTTGGCGTCCGTGACCGCGACGCTCGCCAGCTTGCCGTCGGCCAGCGTCACCTTCACCGGCTCGCCCGCCTTGGCCTGCTCACCCGTCAGATTCACCGATATCTCGGTCTTCTTCCCGGCCTTGGGATCCGTCTTTCCCTCACCCGAGGAGGACCCGCCGCCGCCCCCGCACGCCGTGAGCGCGGCGGCGAGCGCCGCCGTCGAGGCGACGGCGGCCAGGCGGCCCGAACGGGACAGGGGGCGATGGCGACGTATACGGCTCAACTGAAAGACCTCCGTTGCACAAGCGTTTTCCGTAGGTGAGAGTCACCAGCGGGACTTCAGGTTGCAGGACGCACGGAAGAGCTCCGGAATTCCTCTGTGACAAGGACCGCAGGCCAACGGTCATCGTTTGGTCACATTCGACGCGAGAAGTGGTCATGGACCGCTGTGAGCATCCTGTGCATCCCCGGAGTCCGACGCCGGGGCGCACTTGGGAGGCCACTGACGTGTCCGCACTGCTGGTGACCGGGGCGCGCGACCAGGACGCCGGGGTCCGCACCCTGGACGCCGCCGAGTACCGCTCTTTCATAGCGGGCCGAGCCGACGTCAGTTTTCTGCAATGCCCCTCATGGGCCGACGTGAAGGACCATTGGGTCACCGAAAGGGTCGGATGGTCCCTTGACAACGGTGAATTGACCGGCGCCGCCCAGGTTCTCTACCGGCAATTCCCCGGCACCCGGAAATACTTCGCCTATCTTCCCGAGGGCCCGGTCGCCGACTGGTCCGACCCCGACATCGACCGCTGGCTCGCACCCCTGCTGCGCCATCTGCGCAAGGCGGGCGCGTTCGCCGTGCGGATCGGACCGATGCCCGCCTACCGGCGCTGGGACGCCGCCCGCCTCAAGGCCTCGACGGGAGCCGGGCGCAGGATCGGCGACGTCCTGGCCACCGAGGTCGATCCGCTCGGCTCCGCCGTCGCCGAACGCCTTCGGACCCGGGGGTGGAAGCGGTGCGGCGGGGACGACGACGGTGAGGCCGACGCACAGCCCCGCCATGTCTTCCGGCTGCCGCTCGCCGGGCGCACCACCGAGCAGCTGTGGTCCGGGCTCAACCAGGAGTGGCGGCGCAACGTGCGCGCCGCCGACCGGGCCGGGGTGCGGGTGGTGATCGCGGGACCCGAGTATCTGCCGGAGTTCTACCGGCTGTTGCGGATCACCGAGGAGCGCGACGGGTTCCGGCTCGGTCGCTCGCTGGCGTACTACGAGCGTCAGTACGAGGCGCTGAACGCCGAACAGCCCGGCCGGATGCGGCTCTATCTCGCCCTCCACCAGGGCGAGGTGCTTGCCGCCCACACCATGATCACGGTGGGTGGCCGGGTCTGGTACCAGACCGGCGCCTCCGCCGACCACCGCCGCGAGGTCCGCCCCAGCAACGCGCTTCAGTGGCAGATGATCCAGGACGCCCACGCGATCGGCGCCGAGGTCTACGACATGCGCGGGGTACCCTCGACGCTCGATCCGCAGGACCGGCCCTTCGGGCTGCTGCGCTGGAAGCTCGGCACGGGCGGCCAGGTCGTCGAGACGCTGGGGGAGTGGGAGACATCCATGGGCGGGACCACCAACAACACGCTGTACCGGGCCTTCCAGGCCTACCTGGCACGCCGGTGACCGCGTCCGTGTCGGCGTCTGCGTCCGCTTCGGCGGCCGTGTCCGCGACCGCCATGCCGCCCGCGCCGCCGGCGAGCAAGGGCTCCGCGCTGCTGCGCAGCAGCGCGCTGATGGCCGCAGGCTCCATCGTCTCGCGCGCGACCGGCTTCGTCCGCTCGGCGGTGATCGCGGCGGCGCTCGGCGTCGGGCTGCTCGGCGACGGCTACGCGGTGGCCAACAACGTCCCCAACATCCTCTACATGCTGCTCATCGGCGGCACCCTCAACGCCGTCTTCGTGCCCGAGCTGGTGCGCGCCGCCAAGGAGCACGCGGATGGCGGCGCGGCCTACACCGACCGGCTCATGACGGCCTGCGCCTGCGCGCTCGTGGTGGCCACGGCGCTCGCCGTGCTCGCCGCCCCCTGGATCGTGCACGGCTACACCGACTACAGCGGCGCCCAGGCCGGCCTCACCATCGCGCTGGCCCGCTACTGCCTGCCGCAGATCCTCTTCTACGGACTGTTCACGCTGTTCGGCCAAGTCCTCAACGCGCGCGGCAGGTTCGGCGCCATGATGTGGACGCCGGTCCTCAACAACATCGTGGTCATCGGGGTGTTCGGGCTCTACCTGGCCCTCGCGGCCGGTGGCAGGGGAACCCTGAGCGCGGGCGACGCGCGGCTGCTCGGCTGGGGCACCACGGCGGGCATCGCCGTCCAGGCCCTGGCCCTGGTGCCCGCGCTGCGCTCGGCCGGGTTCCGCTGGCGCCCGCGCTTCGACTGGCGCGGCCACGGCCTCGGCAGGCCGCTGAAGTCGGCGGGCTGGGCGGTGCTGCTCATCGTCTCCAACCAGCTCGCCTACTGGGTGGTGACCCGCCTGTCCACCACCGCGGGCGCCGAGGCGGTGCGCGAGGGCGTCGGCGGGGGAGCGGGCTACACCGCGTACACCAACGCCTACGTGCTCTGGATGGTGCCGCACGGCATCGTCACCGTGTCCCTGGTCACCGCCCTGATGCCCAGGATGAGCGGGGCGTCGGCCGACGGCGACCTCGCGCGGGTGCGGCGCGACCTGTCGTACGCCCTGCGCACCTGCGCCGCCGTGATCGTCCCCGCGGCCTGCGCCCTGTTCGCGCTCGCGCCCTGGATCCTCGGCTCGGTCTACGAGTACGGCGAGACCGGCGCCGGTGACATCACGGTGATGGCGGGCATGCTCATGGCGTTCGCACCGGGCCTGATCGCGCTCTCGGGCCAGTACGTCCTGTCGCGCGGCTTCTACGCCCTGGGCGACACCCGCACCCCCTTCCTGCTCAACCTCGTCATCGCCGGGCTCAACGCAGCGCTGACCGCCGTCGCCTATGTCGCGCTGCCCGCGCGCTGGGCGGTGACCGGGATGGCCGGCGCCTACTCGGTGGCGTTCTTCGCGGGGCTCGCCGCCACCGCCGTCACCCTCAACCGCAGGCTCGGGGGCGGCTCGCTGCCGCGCTCGCCGGCAGTCCTCGCCCATCTGCGGCTGCTGCTGGCCTGTGTGCCCGCCGGGGCGCTCGGCTACGCGGCGGCCCGCGCCTGCGATGGGTTCGGCAGCGTCGCGGCGGCCGGCGCGGGGTGCGTCGTCCTCGTCGTCGTCCTCGCCCTGCTCGCCCGGCCGCTCGGTCTCACCGACATCAACGCCGTCCTCGACAAGGTGCGAGGCGGCCGCCGCCGCCGCGGCAGACATCGAGCCCGGTGACGGTAGGGACCACCACCCTTGGGATACTGACGCCTATGCCTCGCGTGCTCCTCATCGAAGACGACCCCTCGGTACGCGAAGGGGTCGAACTCGGGCTTCGCCGGCGCGGCCACGAGGTGCGGACGGCCGGGACCGGCGAAGCGGGGCTCGCCTCACTCACGTCCTTCCAGCCCGAACTCGTCCTGCTCGACCTGATGCTGCCCGGCATGAACGGCGTCCAGGTCTGCCGCCGGATACGCGAGACCAGCCAGCTGCCGATCATCATGCTCACCGCGCGCGGCGACGACTTCGACGTGGTGATCGGACTGGAAGCGGGCGCCGACGACTACATCGTCAAGCCCGCCCGCACCGAGGTGATCGAGGCCCGCATCCGCGCCGTGCTGCGCCGCCTGGCCGACCCGGTCGTCCGCTCGGGCCCGGAGTTCCACGGCGAGCTCGCCCTCGACCGGGCCGGCCTGAGCGCGGCCAAGAACGGCGAGCGCCTGGCCCTCGCCCCGTCCGAACTGAAGCTCCTGCTGCACCTCGCGGCCTCGCCCGAGCAGGTCTTCAGCCGCCAGCAGCTCCTGGAGTCGGTGTGGGAGCACAGCTACCACGGCGACGCCCGGCTGGTCGACGCCTGTGTGCGGCGGCTGCGGCAGAAACTCGGCGACAGCGCGGGACCCGACGGCGCGCCCCGCTACATCCAGACCGTACGCGGATTCGGCTACCGCTTCGGACCGCTGTGAGGTTCCCGGGCCGCCGCGCCCTGCGCCCGGGTCTGCGCACCCGGCTGATCGCCGCGTTCCTCCTGGTGGCCGCGGTCAGCGCGCTCACCACGGCGGCCCTCACCTACCAGTCGGCCCGCTCGGCCATCCTCAAGCAGGCCCAGGACCAGGCCGTCGAGCAGTTCCGCGAGCAGATAGCCAACGAGTACTTCACGCTGCCCACCTCCACCCAGGCGTTGCAGAACGCCTGCCGCACCCTGGCCAGGGCCGGCAAGCCGCACCCGTGGTTCGTCTTCGCCGAGTACGGCACCCTGCGCGCCTCCTCCACCAACCGGCCCACCTCCACCGTCGTCACCGACGAGCTGCGCCGCCAGACCCACGCCAACGCGCACGGCTCCTTCCAGCGGGTGATCCAGGACGGCACCCCGTATCTGACCATCGGCATGCCGGTCATGTTCGACCGGGGTGCCCTGGGCGACCAGCGCAGCGGGGTCTATCTCTACGCCGTGATGGACCTCAAGACGGAGAGCATCACCATCGACGCGATGGTCTCGGCCGCCAAGAACGGCGCGCTGCCCGCGCTCGCCGTCGCCGTGGTGCCCGCGCTGCTCGCCGCCCGCAGCGTGCTGCGCCCCGTGCGCGATCTGCGGCGGGCGGCGAGCAGCATGGGCAAGGGCAGGCTCGACACCCGTATCGAGGTCAAGGGGTCGGACGAACTCGCCGATCTGGCTCTGACGTTCAACGAGTCGGCCGGCGAACTGGAGCGCTCGGTGAGGGAGTTGCAGAAGGCCGAGGCGCGGGCCCGGCGGTTCGCCTCGGACGTCTCGCACGAACTGCGCACCCCGCTGGCCGGCATGCTGGCGGTGACGGAGGTCCTGGACGAGGACGCCGGCGGACTCGACCCGGACACCGCGCGCGCCGTACGGCTGATCTCGGCGGAGACCGGCAAGCTCGCCACCCTCGTCGAGGACCTGATGGAGATCTCCCGCTTCGACGCCAAGGCGGCCGAGCTCAACACCGACGAGGTGGACGTCGCCGAGACCATCGCCAAGACCCTCCAGCGGCGCCACTGGCAGGACCGGGTCTCAACCGAACTCCCGCCCGGTGTAAGGGCGATGATCGACCCGAGGCGCTTCGACATCGTGGTGGCCAACCTCGTGGGGAACGCCCTGCGGCACGGCTCGGAGCCGGTGACCGTGCGGCTGCGCCCGGGCGTCGGGGACGGGCCGCTGGTCATCGAGGTCACCGATGCGGGGCCGGGCATCGCCGAGGCCGTGCTGCCGCACATCTTCGACCGTTTCTTCAAGGCGGACGCGGCCCGGACCCGCTCGGCCGGCAGCGGCCTCGGCCTGGCGATCACCCTGGAGAACGTACGGCTGCACGGCGGCACGCTCGGCGCTGCCAACGCGCCCGGCGGCGGCGCAGTCTTCACCGTCGAACTGCCCACCGGTCTCGGCGCGTCCGTGCCCGTGGAGGCGGCGCCATGAGGTTCAAGGCCGCCCGGCCCCGCGCGCTGGCCGCCGGACCCCGCGCGCTGGCCGCGCTCGCCCTGCTGCCCGCGCTGCTCGCCGGCTGCGGCATCCAGTCCACCGGTGTGATCGCGGTCGGGGACCCGGCGAGCGCGCAGGCCATGCCGCCCGCCGACGACGGCACGGTGCTCTACTTCGTGGGCCCCGACGGACTGATGCCCGTGGTGCGCGAGGGCCATGCCAAGCCCCCGCTGCCGCTGCTCTTCGCGGGCCCGAACGCCGACGAACGGGCGGTCGGTCTGCGCACCGAACTCCCTTCGCTGAGCGGCCCGTTCGGGATGGCCGTGGTCGAGGGCGGCGTGACGATCACGCTTAATCAGGACGTCTCCGGTCTCTCCACGCTCGCCCGGCGCCAGATCGCCTGCACCGTCCTGCGCGCGGTGGCGCGCGGCGCGAAGCTGCGGGTGACGCTCCGGGGGAGCGGCCCTGGCGGCCCGGTCGGTCCGCTGGCCTGCGAGGGCTGACCGGGAGTGCTTGCCTCCCGCACCTCGTTGACCTCAATTCAGTAAACCCGTGGGTAACACTCTGGCGCCGGGGCCGCGGACGGACCAAGCTCTGCGTGTGGAGAATTCAGCCGACGCGACGCGGCCCCTTGCCGCCCCGATCGTCCTGCGGCTGCGGCGCCCCGTGACCTGGGTTCCGCTCGCCGCCCTCGTGGTCACCGTCATCTGGTGGCTCGCCGTCGCCTCCGTCCTGGACGGCCCCAACGGCGACGTGGCGGGCTCGGTGATGGCCGTGGCGGGCGTGGCCCTGACGGCCTTCGCCGCCCTCCTCGCGGGCTATCTGCTGCGCCCGCTGCGCATCGAGGTGGACGCCGACACCTTCACCGTGCGGCTGCCGACCTGGCTCGCCGGGCGCGTCGACTGGGACGAGGTGGACGCGGTGAGCGCGGTCGCCGTGCGGGCCGGCCCCAAAGTGCGCCGCTTCCTCGTGGTCGATCTGCGCTCCCCCGCGCTGCCCCGGGTCAGCCGGCCCCGCGCCATGTACCGGCGGCTCGGGTCCGTGCTCACCCCGGACGGCGGCGCCCACGGGCTCTGCTTCGAGGAGCAGGTCTTCGCCTTCGACGCCGTCGAAGTCCTCGCCCGAGTGAGGCGGTTCGCGCCGGCCGAGGTCACCGTCGAGGACCGTACGGACCGGCCAAGTGGCAGTCCCTGGGAGTTCTGACCGGCTTATTGCCTCGTGGCAGGGCGAGCGCCACCGTGTACGCGTACGTCCCGCACGCCGTCCGCCCCACCGCGAGCCGTACGCCTACGACCGCCGTCCACAAACGGAGTGCACATGGCCGGATTCACGCTGCCCCACACCCTCCACGGCGACGGCCCGCACCGGGTGGTCGCCGTGCACGGCTGGCTCGCCGACCGGAGCGACTTCGCCGCCGTGCTGCCCGACCTGGACGCCGCCGTCTTCACCTACGCCTTCGTCGACCTGCGCGGCTACGGCGAGGCCAAGGGCGCCCCCGGCGCGTTCACCACGAGCGAGGGCGCCGAGGACATACTGGCGCTCGCCGACCGGCTCGGCTGGCACCGCTTCTCGCTGATCGGGCACTCGATGGGCGGGGCCGTCGTGCAGCGCGTCCTGGCCGCCGCCCCCGACCGGGTGCGGCGCATGGTCGGGATAGCGCCGGTCCCCGCGAGCGGCATGCCGATGGAGCGGGACATGCGGGCGATGTTCACCGCCGCCGCCGAGCAGCCCGCCAAGCGCCGGGCCATCATCGACCTCACCACCGGCGGCAACCGCCCCGACGCCTGGCTCGACCGGATGACCTGGCGTTCGCTGGAGCGCAGCGACCCCAAGGCCTTCCGCGCCTGGTTCGAGTCGTGGGCGGGCGAGGACTTCCACGAGGAGACCGAGGGCTCACCCGTGCCCGCCCTCGCGGTGGCCGGAGCGCTCGATCCGGCCATCAACTCCGCCTTCCTGCGCGGCACATGGATGCGCTGGTACCCGGCGGGCGAACTGGTAGAACTGCCCCTGGCCGGGCACCACCCCATGGACGAGTCGCCGCTGGACCTGATCCGCACGGTCGAGGACTTCCTGCGGGCCGACCATGTCTGATGCCGACCATGTCTGAGGACATCCGCGAGGCCGCCGCGCCCGACGTCTTCGACCCGCGCCGCTACGCGACGGGACCGCCCTACGCCGCCTACCGCGAACTGCGCGATCACCGGCCGGTCTCCTGGCAGGCCGAGCCCGCCGTGCTCGGCTGGCCGGCCGGCCCGGGCTTCTGGGCCGTCACCCGCCACGCCGACGTCGTAGGAGTCCTGAAGGACGCGGGCACCTTCTCCTCCGCCGTCGGCGCCACCCAGATCCGCGACCCCGACCCCGCCGACCTGCTTTTCATCCGGCGCATGATGCTCAACCAGGACCCCGCCACGGCAGGTGCGCCGGGTGGCGGCGGCGCGGACAAGGACCACGGCCGGCTGCGCCGCCTGGTGAGCCGCGCCTTCACGCCGGGCCGCGTCGAGCACTTCGAGGCGCAGGCACGTGAGCGGGCCCGCGCCCTGCTGAGAGCCGCGCGCGAGGGTGCCGAGGACGGCGTGTGCGACCTGGTCGCCGCCGTCACCGACGACTACGCGCTGCTCAACCTCACCGACCTGCTTGGGGTGCCGCCGGACGACCGGGGTCTCCTGCTGGAGTGGACCGAACGCGTCATCGCCTACCAGGACCCGGACGAACCCCCGGTCCTCGGCCCCGACGGGCGGCCGGTCAACCCCCGCTCACCCGCGATGCTGGCCGAGATGTTCGCGTACGCCCAGGAGCTCGCCGCCCACAAGCGCGAGCGGCCGGGCGACGACCTCATGACCGCGCTCGCCCACGGCGGGCTCGGCGACGCCGAGCTGGAGATGTTCTTCTTCCTCCTGACGGTGGCCGGCAACGACACGGTGCGCGCCGCCGCGCCCGGCGGGTTTTTGGCACTGGCCCAACACCCGGACGAGTACGGCGAGTTGCTGGGAGGTCAGGTGGCGGTCGCCGGGGCGGTCGAGGAGCTGCTGCGCTGGCATCCGCCGGTCCTGAGCTTCCGGCGCACCGCCCGCCGGGACACCGTGCTCGCGGGCCGGCCCATCGCGGCCGGGGACAAGGTGGTCGTCTTCCACGCCTCCGCCAACCGCGACGAACGCGTCTTCACCGACCCGGACCGCCTGGACCTCGCCCGCACCCCCAACCCGCACGTCTCCTTCGGCGACGGCCCGCACGTCTGCCTCGGCGCCCACTTCGCCCGACTGCAACTGAGGGTGCTGCACGAGGAGGCGCTGCGCGTGCTGCCCCGAACGGAAGTGGCGGGTCCACCACGCCGGCTCGTCTCGAACTTCATCAACGGCATCAAGGCACTGCCCCTGCGCGTGAGCTGACCCGATGTCCGGCGCGGCCCGACCCGGCGTGCTCATGACGTGAGCCCGCGCACGGAGTTACGCTGCGCGGACGTTCGCCCTACGGGAGGTACGCATGCGTCGCCCTGCTGCCCGCGCCCTGTCCCTGCTCGCGGCGGCCGCCGCCGTGGTGGCCTCGGTCGCCGCCGCGCCGCCCACGACCGCCGCCCCGCCCGGCAGGTCCCCGGCCAAGGTGCCGGAGGCCGTCGGCTACGGGGGAGCGGTGTCCAGCGTGGACGCCGACGCCTCCGCCGCGGGCCTGCGGGTCCTCAAGGACGGCGGCAACGCGGTGGACGCGGCCGTCGCCACCGCCGCCGCCCTCGGCGTCACCGAGCCGTACTCCGCGGGCATCGGCGGAGGCGGTTACTTCGTCTACTACGACGCGGCGTCCCGCTCCGTGCACACCATCGACGGCCGCGAGACCGCCCCCGCGTCGGCCACCTCCTCGCTCTTCCTGGAGGACGGCCGGCCGCTGCCCTTCGCCGACGCCGTGACCAGCGGCCTCAGCGTCGGCACCCCCGGCACCGCCGCCACCTGGGACCGGGCCCTGCGCGCCTGGGGCAGCAAGTCGCTCGGCACGCTCCTGAAGCCCGCCGAACGGATCGCGCGCGACGGTTTCACCGTCGACGCCACCTTCCGCTCGCAGACCAAGGACAACCAGGACCGCTTCGCCGACTTCCCCGACACCGCCGAGCTGTTCCTGCCCGGCGGACAGCTCCCCGTGGTCGGCTCCACCTTCAAGAACCCCGATCTGGCCCGCACCTACGAGGAGTTGGGCCGCAAGGGCATCGACGCCCTCTACCGGGGCGACCTCGGCGAGGACATCGTCCGTACGGTACGCAATCCGCCCGTCGATCCCGCATCGGGGCGCACGGTGCGCCGGGGTGACCTGACCACGCGGGACCTGCGGGCCTACGGTGCCAAGTACCAGGCGCCCACCGAGGTGAACTACCGGGGGCTCGACGTGTACGGCATGGCGCCGTCGAGTTCCGGCGGCACGACGGTCGGCGAAGCGCTCAACATCCTGGAGCGGACCGATCTGTCGAAGGCGTCGGACGTGCAGTACCTGCACCACTACATCGAGGCGAGCCGCATCGCGTTCGCGGACCGGGGCCGCTGGGTCGGCGACGCGGCGTTCGAGAACGTACCGACCAAGTCCCTGCTCTCGCAGCGCTTCGCCGACTCACGGGCCTGCCTGATCAAGGACGACGCCGTCCTGACCAGTCCCCTCGCGGCCGGCGACCCGCGCCACCCCGAGCAGTGCGGGTCCACCGGGCCCGCCGCCGAGACTACGTATGAGGGCGACAACACCACCCACCTCACCGTGGCCGACAAGTGGGGCAACGTCGTCGCGTACACGCTGACCATCGAGCAGACCGGCGGCAGCGCGATGACCGTGCCGGGCCGTGGCTTCCTGCTCAACAACGAGCTGACCGACTTCTCCTTCGCCCCGGCCAACCCGGCGGTGCACGACCCGAACCTGCCCGGGCCCGGAAAGCGGCCGCGCTCGTCCATCTCGCCGACCATCGTGCTCGACCGGCACGCGAAGCCGGTGCTCGCGCTCGGCTCGCCCGGCGGCGCGACGATCATCACCACCGTGCTCCAGACGCTGATCAACCACCTGGACCGGGACATGCCGCTCGTCGACGCGATCGCGGCGCCCCGCGCCAGCCAGCGCAACGCCGCGCGGACCGAGCTGGAACCCGCGCTCTACGACAGCCCGCTGCGGGGCCGTCTCGAAGCGCTCGGCCACTCCTTCTCGCTCAACCCCGAGATCGGCGCGGCGACCGGAGTGCAGCGCCTGCCCGACGGGCGCTGGCTCGCGGCCGCCGAGAAGGTGCGCCGGGGCGGCGGCTCCGCCCTCGTGGTCCATCCGAGTGGAAAGCAGTAACCCCTTCCCGGGGGCATGGAGGGGGCCACTGGCCGGGAGCTGAACGGCCCCGGGCCAGTGGCCCCTTGCCGAAGAAGGCGGTGAACGGGTCACGGTGGTGAGGCGGAAAGGGCGAGCGGCGGGTAAAGGACCTTGTCCGAACAGAAGGGTCCTCCCGTGCGCTCCAGAACGCTCGCCCTCGCCGCCGCTTGCGGCGCCGCCCTGCTCGCCGCGGCGCTCCCCGCCTCCGCGCAGGGCGTCCGTGTCCTTCCCCGGCGGGCCCTGGCCGGCGAGGGCACGGTCAGCGCGGCCGCTCTCCTCGCCAAGGTGACCGGCTGCGCCCCCCTCTCGCACGGCAAGTACCGTATGGACGCCGGAGCTCCGCGCACCGTGCCGGTGTGCGGAGCCAAGGGCGCCGTCTTCTGGAAGGCGGACCTGGACGTGGACTGCGACGGGCAGAGCGGCGCGGTCTGCAACAGGCGGACGGACCCGTACTTCCAGCCCGACACCCGCTTCCACCAGAGCGACGACAAGCCGCTCGACGCGGCGAAGCTGCCCTACGTCGTCGTGCCCAAGCCCAGCCGCGTGTGGGACTACGGCACATCCGGGATCAAGGGGGGCGGGGTCGCCGCCGTCATCCACGGCGACAAGGTCGCCTACGCCGTGGTCGGCGACACCGGACCCAAGGACACCATCGGTGAGGCGTCGTACGCCACCGCCAAGGCGCTGGGCCTCGATCCCGATCCGAGGACGGGCGGGGCCGAATCGGACGTCACCTACATCCTGTTCAAGGACTCCGAGGCCATTCCGATCGAGGAGCACAGCGCGGCGGTGTCGCTGGGCGACGAGCTGGCGCAGCACTTCCTCGCCAACAACTGACGGAGCGTCAACTCCGGGAGGCTGGGCGGCGCTTGGTGTCGGCCGGAGCCGCTAGAGGCGCGTGAGGACGCGGGGGCCCGCGTCGGTGATGGCGACCGTGTGCTCCGCGTGGGCCGCCCTCGCCCCGCTCACGGTGCGCAGGGTCCACCCGTCGGCCGCCGGGTAGTACGCGTCGCTCCCGTCGCCGATCACCATCGGCTCGATCGCGAGCACCATTCCGTGCCGCAGCACCATGCCGCGCCCGGGCCGGCCCTCGTTGGGCACGCCCGGGTCCTCGTGCATGTCCCGGCCGATGCCGTGGCCGGCGAACCCGTCGGGGATGCCGTAGCCGGCCTCGCGGCAGACCCGTCCGATCGCGTGCGCGATGTCGCCGATGCGGTTGCCCACCAGCGCGGCGGCGATCCCGGCGTCCAGCGCCCTGAACGCCGTCTCGACGAGCGCGGTGTCCTCGGGCCGTGCCCGGCCCACCGTGAAGCTGATCGCCGAGTCGCCGGCCCAGCCGTCGAGCAGCGCCCCGTAATCCACGCTGACCAGGTCGCCGTCGCGCAGCACGTAGTCGTCCGGGATGCCGTGCACGATGGCGTCGTTGACGGAGACGCAGGCCGTCGCAGGGAAGGGGACCGGCGCGAACTCCGGGTGGTAGTCGAGGAAGGGCGAGGTGGCGCCCGCCTTCTCCAGCACCTCGCGCGCCGCCGCGTCCAGTGCGCGCAGGCTCACCCCGACGTCGGCCGCCTCCCGGGCCGCGGCCAGCGCCTGGGCCACCACCCGCCCCGCCTCACGCATCGCGTCCATCTGCTGGTCACTCTTGATCTTCACCATGGCCATTACTATACCGGTATTTAAATGGTGTCCGCTCACGGGGTCGCGCACGGGGCCGCCCGCGGGGTCGCGCACGGACCCGCGTTTTCCGGTGTCCTTCCCGGCGGCGGGGCTAGAATCGGCGCATGGTCCGCACCCCACTCACTCCGGAAGAGCGCGCACGCGGCGAGCGACTTGGCCGGCTGCTGCGAACCGCGCGGGGGGACCGCAGCATGCCGGAGATCGCGGCGGCGGCGGGGCTCTCCGCCGAGACGCTGCGCAAGATCGAGACGGGTCGCGCGCCGACCCCCGCGTTCTTCACCGTGGCCGCGCTCGCCTCGGTGCTGGGCCTGTCCATGGACGAGATCGTGTCCGACTGCGCGGCGCCGCCCGCCGTCGCGGCGTGAGGGCGCCGAACTGCCGTACCCCCGAAGGGCCCCCGAAAGGCGCTGCCCGCCGGGCGGAATCCGACGTTCGCGAGGCGGCTTTCCGGACGAGTTCAACAGAATGTTGAAATAGGGGATTGAGCCATGGGGTGAGGTGGGCATGGTCCCTGGCAATGGACACGACCACCCGCACCCGGCCGGGGCCGCGCCCCGGACCGCCCGCCGCCTTCTTCGACGTCGAGGGCACGCTCCTCGCCGCGCCGGACCTGGCCGGGCTCACCCTGCCGCTCGGCCGGCTCTGGCATCCGCCGGTCCTCGCCGCGCTGCACGGCCACGCCGCGCTCGGGCATCTCGTCGTCCTGATCGCCCGCGCGGGCGCCGCCGACGTCGCGCCGATAGCCCGCGCCCTCGCGCCCGATGTCGTGCTCTGCTCCCGCCCGCGCGCCCCCATGACCGGGCAGGGCAAGGGATACGCGGCCCGCGCCCTGCTGCGTGAGCGCGGCATCCCGGCCGCCCGCTGCTACGCGTACGCGGACGAGGCCGCCGACCTGCCGCTGCTCGCCGAGGTGGGGCACCCCGTGGTGGTCGGCGAGGACCCGGTCCTGCTGCGCCACGCCCGGCGCGGCAACTGGGGGCGCCTTTCGGGGCCCGGCCCCTTGGGGAGGTGACGGTGTGTCAGATCTGGGGGCTCCGGTCACCCCCCGGTTGACCTGTGGCGCCACGATCAGCCCCGCCGAAGCCGCGATGGTCTTGCCACGGTGCGTGACGCGCCTTACGGTCGCATCCACACACGGATCTACGCGTGTGGATTTGGCTGGCTGACAACCCGTCGAAGGAGCAGCTCATGGCCAATGTCGTGCGTGCCGCTCTGGTCCAGGCGACCTGGACCGGCGACACCGAATCCATGATCTCCAAGCATGAGGAACACGCCCGTGAGGCGGCCCGGCAGGGCGCGAAGATCATCGGCTTCCAGGAGGTGTTCAACGCCCCCTACTTCTGCCAGGTGCAGGAGGCCGAGCACTACCGCTGGGCCGAGCCCGTCCCGGACGGCCCCACCGTCACCCGGATGAGGGAACTCGCGCGAGAGACCGGCATGGTGATCGTCGTCCCGGTCTTCGAGATCGAGGGCGAGGGGTTCTACTACAACACCGCCGCCGTCATCGACGCCGACGGCAGCTACCTCGGCAAGTACCGCAAGCACCACATCCCCCAGGTCAAGGGGTTCTGGGAGAAGTACTACTTCAAGCCGGGCAACCTCGGCTGGCCCGTCTTCGACACGGCCGTCGGCAAGGTCGGCGTGTACATCTGCTACGACCGCCACTTCCCCGAGGGCTGGCGCCAACTCGGCCTCAACGGAGCTCAGTTGGTCTACAACCCCTCCGCCACCTCGCGCGGCCTCTCCGGCTACCTGTGGCAACTGGAACAGCCCGCCTCCGCCGTCGCCAACGAGTACTTCATCGCCGCGATCAACCGGGTCGGCCGCGAGGAGTACGGCGACAACGACTTCTACGGCACCAGCTACTTCGTGGACCCGCGCGGCCAGTTCGTCGGCGAGGTGGCCAGTGACAAGGAGGAGGAACTGCTGGTACGGGACCTCGACTTCGGCCTCATCGAAGAGGTCCGCCAGCAGTGGGCGTTCTACCGCGACCGCCGTCCCGACGCCTACGAAGGGCTGGTGCGCCCGTGACCCGCAGCCTCCACGACCGCCACCGCGCGGTCCTGCCCGACTGGCTCGCGCTCTACTACCGCGAGCCCATCGAGATCACCCACGGCGAGGGCCGCCACGTCTGGGACGCGAGCGGCAAGAAGTACCTGGACTTCTTCGGCGGCATCCTCACCACGATGACCGCCCACGCCCTGCCCGAGGTCACCAAGGCCGTCGCCGAACAGGCCGGCCGCATCATCCACTCCTCCACCCTCTACCTCGACCGCCCCATGGTCGAACTGGCCGAACGCATCGCCCAATTGTCCGGCATCCCCGACGCCCGGGTCTTCTTCACCACCTCGGGCACCGAGGCCAACGACACCGCCCTGCTGCTCGCGACCGCCCACCGACGCTCCAGCCAGATCCTCGCGATGCGCAACAGCTACCACGGCCGTTCCTTCAGCGCGGTCGGGATCACCGGCAACCGCTCCTGGTCCCCGACCAGCCTCTCGCCGCTCCAGACGCTGTACGTGCACGGAGGGGTACGCACCCGGGGACCCTACGCCCATCTCAGCGACGCCCAGTTCATCGAGGCGTGCGTCGCCGACCTCGAAGACCTCCTCGGACACACCCGCGACGTGGCCGCCCTGATCGCCGAACCCATCCAGGGCGTCGGCGGGTTCACCTCACCGCCCGACGGCCTGTACGCCGCCTTCCGCGAGGTCCTGAACCGGCACGGCATCCTGTGGATCACCGACGAGGTGCAGACCGGCTGGGGCCGCACCGGCGACCACTTCTGGGGCTGGCAGGCCCACGCCGACAGCGGCCCGCCCGACATCCTGACCTTCGCCAAGGGCATCGGCAACGGCATGTCCATCGGCGGCGTCGTGGCCCGCGCCGACGTCATGAACTGCCTGGACAGCAACTCGATCTCGACCTTCGGCGGCTCCCCGGTCACCATGGCCGCGGGCCTCGCCAACCTGGGCCACCTCCTCGAACACGACCTCCAGGGCAACGCCCGGCGCGTGGGCGGACTGCTCATCGAGCGACTGCGCGCGATCGGCGCCCAGCTGCCCATCGTGCGCGAGGTACGCGGCCGGGGCCTGATGGCCGGCATCGAACTGGTGCGGCCCGGCACCGACCAGGCCGACCCGCAAGCGGCAGCGGCGGTCCTGGAAGCCGCCCGCGAAGGCGGCCTCCTCATCGGCAAGGGCGGCGGCCACGACACCAGCGTGCTGCGTCTCGCGCCACCCCTCTCGCTCACCGTCGCGGAGGCCGAGGAGGGCGCCGCCATCCTCGAACGCGCCCTGCGCGCCGTGTAATCCGGGGCCGACGCGGCCGCTCGCGCGTGCGCGTACCCAAGGGGTTCTCACCCGGGCTCGGGGAAGGAGACACGACCAGCATGACCCGCACACTGATCACGGGCGGCCTCGTCATCACGGCCGCCGAGGAAGTCCACGCCGACGTACTCATCGAGGGCGGCCGGATCGCCGCCCTCGCCGCGCCGGGCAGCCAGCACTGGAGCGCGGACCGCGTCATCGACGCCACCGACACCTATGTCATCCCGGGCGGTGTCGACGCGCACACCCACATGGAACTGCCCTTCGGCGGCACCTTCGCCTCGGACACCTTCGAGACGGGAACACGGGCCGCGGCCTGGGGCGGCACCACCACCATCGTCGACTTCGCCGTGCAGTCGGTGGGCCGCTCGCTCACCGAGGGCTTCGACACCTGGATGGAGAAGGCGAACGGCCGGTGCGCGATCGACTACGGCTTCCACATGATCGTCTCCGATGTGAACGACGCGACGCTGAGGGAGATGGACGGCCTGGTCGCCCAGGGCGTGACCTCCTTCAAGCTGTTCACCGCCTACCCGGGCGTCTTCTACAGCGACGACGGCCAGATCCTGCGCGCGATGCAGCAGGCGTCGGGCAACGGCGGCCTGATCATGGCGCACGCGGAGAACGGCCTCGCCATCGACGTCCTGGTCCAGCAGGCTCTGGCCCGGGGTGAGCGGGACCCGCGCCATCACGGCGAGGTGCGCAAGGTCCTGCTCGAGGCGGAGGCCACCCACCGGGTCATCCAGCTGGCCCGGGTCGCCGGAGCGCCCCTGTACGTCGTGCACGTCTCGGCCGACGAGGCGCTGTCCGAGATCGTCACGGCCCGCGACAAGGGCCTGCCCGTCTTCGGCGAGACCTGCCCGCAGTACCTGTTCCTGTCCACCGACAACCTCGCGGAGCCGGACTTCGAGGGGGCCAAGTACGTCTGCTCCACCCCGCTGCGCCCCCGCGAGCACCAAGCGGCCCTGTGGCGCGGCCTGCGCACCGACGACCTCCAGGTGGTCTCCACCGACCACTGCCCCTTCTGCTTCAGCGGCCAGAAGGAGCTCGGACGCGGCGACTTCTCCAAGATCCCCAACGGCCTGCCCGGGGTGGAGAACCGCATGGACCTCCTGCACCAGGGCGTGGTGGACGGGCACATCACCCGCCGCCGCTGGATCGAGATCGCCTGCGCCGCCCCGGCCCGGATGTTCGGCCTGTACGGCAGAAAGGGCACGATCGCACCGGGCGCCGACGCCGACGT
The DNA here is from genome assembly GCF_042869775.1 of Streptomyces sp. NPDC006711. Classification (NCBI taxonomy): domain Bacteria; kingdom Bacillati; phylum Actinomycetota; class Actinomycetes; order Kitasatosporales; family Streptomycetaceae; genus Streptomyces; species Streptomyces sp. NPDC006711. The sequence goes on along the minus strand of NZ_JBIAGO010000002.1, from coordinate 637,444 downwards.
GGTCATCTACGACCCCGCCGCCGAACAGACCCTCTCCGCCTCCACCCACCACATGAACGTCGACTACAGCGCCTACGAGGGCAAGCGCGTGCGGGGCAAGGTGCGCACCGTCCTGTCCCGGGGCGAAGTGATCATCGACAACGGCACCTACACCGGCCACGCGGGCCACGGGGCGTTCCTGCCGCGCGGGGTGACCCAGTACCTCGGGTGACCCTCCGGCCCGGGCCGGGCCAAGCCGGCCCGGGGGCGACGCGCGGCCGCCCCCGTGGACCGCGTCAGTGGCCTGAGGCGCCCTTGCCCACGAACGCGGTACGCAGCGAGGCCTCCGGGGTCACATGGGCCAGTACGGCACGGCCCTGCGCGTCGGCGCTCAGCGCCTGGGCGCCGACGACACGGCCGGTGTCCGTGGTCCACTGGGCCTTCGTGCCGGGACGCCACAGCGCCGTACTGGTGGTGCCGTTGTTGTTGCGTCCGGCCAGCAGGATCGCGTCGCCCTGGGCCAGCAGGGCGAGCGGGCCGTAGCCCCGGGCGGTCAGGCCCGGTTGCTCGTCGCGCCAGTCGGCGGAGCCGGGGGCGAGGCGCGCGGCGACGGGGCGACTGGTCTTGGCCTCGCGGTAGGCCAGGACGATGCTCCCGTCGGGGCAGAGCACGGCGGCCGGCGGGTCCGCGGGGGCCGGCAGACGCGTCTGCGCGAAGGTGAAGGGGGCGCCGGGCTTGCTCTGCGACCAGTGGTGCACCGCGTCGTGGCCGGAAGCCAGCACGTGCACACGGCCTTCGCGGTCGGTGACCGCGCACAGCCCCTCCTGGACCTCGGCGCCGCCCAGGTCCTTCCACGGGGTCCACTGACCGTCGGGGCGCTGCTGGCGCATGGAGATGCCCTTGGACCAGTTGCGGGCGAAGACCAGCGCCCTCTTCTGTCCGTCGGTGGTGACGACCGGGGCACCGACGCGGCGGCCGCGGTCCGGGTCTGTTCCCTCGGGGTTGCCGAGGGAGGACCACGCGCCGAACGGACCGCCGGGCGAGCGCTGTTCGGCGAAGACGATCTCCCGCCGGTTGTCGTCCGCGGAGGCGCCCAGAGCCGCGGTGCGTTCCGCGAACAGCTGCCAGCGGCCGTCCTGCGTGAGACAGGCGGCCATACCGGGCAACAGCCGCTCGGCGGCGAGCAGTTGGGGCGCGCCCCAGGTGCCGCTGCCCTTGGCGGTCTCCTGCCACATGACGGCCCGGCCGCCGAGGACCGCGAAAGCGGTCAGCCGGCCGTCGGCCGCGGCGTGCAGCACCGGGCCCGCGGGATCGCGCAGGGAGGTCCGCTGCAACCAGCCCGTTCCGTACGAGCGGTCCTTGCCGACGTCGTAGTCGCCGCAGCCGGCCGCGAAGTCGCAGCTGTCGGGGGAGCCGCCGTAGACATTGAGGACGTCGGCCTTCGCGCGGACGAGCTGGGCGGGGAGGTTCTGCGGCCAGCGCTCGTTGTAGTAGCCGCGATAGGACACGACCGCGTACGGGCGCCCGGCGCCCGGCCCCTGATAGCGCTCAAGAGCGGCCAGCGTGAACAGGGCGGCGGCCGTGTGGTCCGGGTGATCGGAGTACCCGGGCTGGTCGTGGTGGAGGCGTTGCTTGGCGTCGTGCACCTGCATGTCCGGGTCCGGATCCATCATCCGGACCACGGTGGGGCGGTACTTGTCGAGCAGGTGGGCGAGGGCCGCGATCACACTGTCGCGGGTGACCGGATGCGTGCCCTGTACCGGTGAGCCGGTGCTGACGAGCGTACTGGTCGCCATGGACGGATCCGCCCACAGTTCGGGAAGCCCCTTGCTGGGGCCCGAGCCGTAGGAGCTGTGCTGACGGATGCCGAGGAAGACCAGCTGGAGGCCGGGGTGGCCGTCCAGGGTGTCGACCTCGACGCGCGTGCCGTCCGGCAGGGCCACGGCTTCGGCTCGCCACGCGGTGTGTGCTGCGCCGGTGGCCATCTGCGCGTAGGCCTGGCGCAGACCCTGCCGGCGCGCCCCGGCATAGGCGGCCACGTCCGGCTTCGGCGGCGTCGTGGACCCGGGGACCTTGTTGATGCCCCCGGTCTCGCCGCAGTTGAGATAGACGCTGACGACCTGGTCATTGGCGGAGATGGACTGCGACAGCTCGGGATTCATGAAGTACAGGTCGTCATCGGGGTGCGCCACGACCTGCATCACCCGCCCTCCGCTGTGTCCGTCCTGCGCGGCGGGCACAGTGGCGCGGCCCGTGCCGGCGGGCTTGTCGGCGTGGGAGGAGCAGGCGGCGGCGCCCAACGCGACGAATCCCGCCACGACGGTGCGGCGGGCAGGACGGCTGAAAGGAAGCGGCTGCATGGCGAAGTCCTGGGCAGAAGGTGCGGGGTCCGGTCAGCGGCCCTGGGTCAAGGGGTCCGCTCGAACCTGCTCGCCACCGGGAAGTAGGCCTTGAGGAACGTACGGATGAGACGGTCGCTGCGCGCGAAGTCCGCCTCGTCGGACGTGGTGTCGTTGAGGCAGAACACGTCCTTGTCACGGTCGCGCAGCAGCCGGTCGAGCTGGCTCGGCGTGTGCGGGTGGGCCACGTCGCGGTAGACGTAGCGCAGGTCCCCGGGGACCGCGCGGCGGGTGTGGAAGGCGTGGTAGTGGTACAGCGACGAGGGTATGGCTATGTCGTCGCTGCTGCGAAAGCGCCGGGAGGCCGTCGTGGCGTGCTGCTCGGCGAACTCCTCCTCGATCTCGTCCAGGACGCTGCGGGTCAGCGCGTGCGGCATGTGCCGCATCTTCTCCACGGGGGTGGTGCCGAAGCGCTGCTGTATGAGCGAGCGGTTGTTCTTCCCGGCCGCGGCCACGGGCACGTCGTCGGCGGAGGGCGGGCCGAGCGGCACCAGGGCGGGGGAGGGGAAGAACCTGGTCAGCCCGTTGGCGAGGAAGAAGTCGCCGGGCGCGGCCTCCGAGCCGAGGAAAACGTCGTCGTTGAAGTAGAGGAAGTGCTCCGACAGCCCGTCGATGTGATGAAGCTGACTCTCGATGGCGTGGGAGTTGAAGGTCGGCAGCACGCTCGGGTCGCTGAAGATGTCGCGGTGCGACACCACCTGGATGCCGGGGGCCGAGGTGTCGAGCCAGGCCGGCGTCTGGTCGTCGGTGACGAGGTAGATGGTCCGGATCCACGGCGCGTACATGTCCAACGAGCGCAGCGAGTACCGCAGTTCGTCGTGGTCGGCGTAGCGCGCGGCGTTGGCCGCCTCCGCGTGGTAACTGGTCCCCGAGAACCGCGAGCGACGCTCGAGCCACGCGGGGTCGGAGCCGTCGACCCAGGTGTAGACCGCGTCGATGGGAAACGATATGTCACGCGGCAGGACGGTGGTGAACTCCTCGCGCGTACGGACCGTCAGCAGGCCCCGGTCGCGGGAGCCGTAGGGCGCGGTGAACGTCTCCGCGGGGACCTCGACGGTCTTCCCCGCGACGGCCACGGTCTCGGCGATGGAGTTGCGCCGGGGCGCCGTCAGGCGGTCGCCGTCGGCGGCCCAGAATTCCAGGTCGCAGCCGTGCTCGGGCCCGAGCACCAGCTGCCGGGTGGGGTCGGTCCGGTAGGCGAAGACGCGGACCACGTCCGCCTGCGAGAACCGCCCCCAGCTCGCGGGCCGGAAGCCGGCCAGGACCCGGCCGCCGTTCTCGGGGGACGTCAGGTAACCGGGGTAGGAGCCGCAGTGCTCGCTCAGCACCCGCAGCGCGGCGGGACGGTCGGCCCGGGAGACGGCGACGGTGGTGGCCGAACGGTCCTGGCGGCGGACGCAGAAGTAGTCGATGCCCGCGCCGGACAGGGCCTGGGTGACGGTGGCCAGATTCGCGCGCCGCGCGGTCTCGGGGGAGAGGCGGGGCTCGGGCAGCGCGATGCGCAGCCGGCCCTCGGCCGTGACGACGGTCGCACCGGACTCGGCGATCAGCGCGTGGTGGGTCGCGGCGAAAGCGGAGGACCGCACCTGGACGGCCTGAAGCGCGCTGGAGGCGGCGCCGATGCGCTGCTTGACCCGGCGGCGCTGCTCGGGCGAGAAACGCCGGGCGATGGCTCGCCGGCCCTGGACGGGCAGCACTTTTCGGTACAACGAGACCAGACTGGACGCCTCGGCGCTGGGCCGAATCCCCCCATGTCCGACCTGGACGCCGAATGCGTCCGGCTGGTTCACCACGACTGCCCCCTGCCGACGGGCCCCGGTCGCATCTACTTCTTGGGCCTTCGTCATATTCTTCTGTCTCCGTGTAAAAAACGTCCCAGCCGGGACGGCAGCCACGCGGACCCCCCAAAGGCGCGGCGAGTGACCTGAACCAGCGATTCTCATGTGAATCACATGTGAAGTTAACATGTTGGGCCTTGGCTACTCGGTAAAGCCCTGGGAAACCTGTGGCGTTCCACCACCACCGATGCGATCTCTGTGAGATACGTCTCGCCGGCTCAATTCGGTGGTCGACGCCATGGTGCGGTTGTGTCCGGCACAACGGAAAACCGCGGGGCCCGACGAGCCGGCGCGGGTTCGCCTCGCACGGGGGTGGTGCGTCTCACGCAAAGGGACGCGGCTTGAGAGATTCGGAGAACGGAGCGTCATGGGTGAACCCCTTCTGTCCCACGCGGTGCGCGCCGCCAAGTGGGCCCGGGGCACAGCGGTGCGCGCCCGGCGACGGGCCGAGCAGATCGACACGGTGCCCGCGCTCGGCGCCCGTGCCCGCTCCCGCCCGCCGCTGCGGCCCGTGCACCTGTCGCTCCTCGGCGGCCGCACGCTCAACCTCGCCGTGCCCTGCCCCGTGCCGCCGGCCGGCGTCGCCGAGATGCAGCTCCACCTGGAGTCCCACGGCCGCGTCGAGCAGCTGCCCCTGGAGCAGGAGGCGCAGCCCGACGGCACCACGCTCCTGACCGTGACCACCCCCCTGCGTCACGCCCGGTACAACCCGCCCTCCGCGCACGGCCCCCGCCTCGCCGACGGTCTGTGGCGCATGAGCCTGGTGGCCGTCGACCACCAGGGCCGCACCCGCCGCACCCCGATCGCCGCGCTCGGCGACGCCGTGTCGGACGGGCCCACCCTGCGCACCCCGCCCGACCCCGCGACCGGGGTGCACTACCGGGTGGTCCGCACCCTGGACGGCCACGCCATGATCAAGGTCTCGGCGCCGCGCCGCCAGGCCGAGCTGGTCTCCCTCGACCTCAAGTGGGACCGGATCACCGTGCGCGGCAGGCTCATCGCGGTCCGTGCCCCCGGCCCCCAGGCCGGCGCCGAGGCCGTGCGGCGCGGCGTCGGCGGCACGCCGCTGGCCATCCCCACCCAGTGGCAGGGCCCCGAGTTCACCTTCGACCTGCCGCTCGCCGAGATGAGCCGCGAGGGCCGGGGACAGCGCATGTGGGACATCCGGCTGCGGTCGGGGACGACCCACCTCAAGATCGCGCGCAGGCTCACCGACGTACGCCACCCCAAGCGGGTCTTCCGCACGCCCTTCCGCAGCGTCGCCCTGGCGGACGGCACGGTGCTGCGCGTGCACGCCCACCTCTCGGCAGCCGGCACCCTCGCCGTCAGCTGCGCCCCCTTCGTCACTCCCGAGGACACCAACCGATGAAGATCACTTTCCTGCTCACCTGGGGCGACGAGATGGGCGGCACCGAGATGGCCGTCTACACCCAGGCCCATCATCTGATGTCGCGTCATCAGGTGGAAGTGATCAGCGTCTTCAAGACCCGCCCCGAGCCGTTCTTCGAAGCCGGCCGTGACGTCCCGCGCCGCTACCTCGTGGACCGCACCGGGTCCTACGGGCGCCCCGTGCGCGCCACCGGCCTGGCCGAGCAGGACTGCCGCACCCTGGCGTCCCTGCCGAGCGAGCTGATCAAGCCGTCCTGGGAGTCGACCTTCGACCGGCTCTCCGACATCGAGATGACCACCGCGCTCGGCTCGCTCGACACCGACGTGCTCATCACGACCACCCCCGCCCTGATGGCCGCCGCCACCCTGGCCCCCAGCCGCGTCATCACGGTCCACCAGGAGCACCGCGCCTCCCAGCTGCGCGGTGTCTCCGGCGAGCCCCTGCTGGTCTACGCGCCCCGCATCGACGCCCTGGTCTCCCTGACCGACCGCACCAACGACTGGTTCGCCGACAGCCTCGGCGCGGCCGCCCCCGAACTGGTCGCGATACCCAACGCGGTGCCGGACGGCTTCCGTCCGCGCTCGGACCTCGACAGCAAGACCATCGTGCTGGCCGCCCGCATGACGCCGGAGAAGCAGATCGACCACGCCGTCGAGGCGTTCGCCGCGATCGCGGACGAGCACCCCGGCTGGACCATGCGGATCTTCGGCGACGGACCCCAGGAAGTGAATCTGCGCCGCCTGGTCGACGGCTTCTCGCTGCACGACCGCGTCCAGCTCATGGGCCGCTCCGCCCAGATGGAGCAGGAGTGGGCCAAGGCGGCCCTCGCCGTGCTGCCCTCGCGCAACGAGGCCTTCCCGCTGGTGCTGCTCGAGGTCTTCGCCGCGGGCGTGCCCGTGGTCGCGTACGACATCGTCACCGGCCCCGCCGAGATCATCCGCCACGGCGTGGACGGGCTGCTCGTGCCCGCCGCCGACAAGGACGCGCTGGCCACCTCCATGGCCAAGCTCATGGAGGACGACGACACGCGCCGCGCGTTCGGCGCCGCCGCCCGCACGGGCGTGCGCGAACGCTTCGGCGCCGCCGAGATCACCGGCCGCTGGGAAGAGCTCTTCACCCGCCTGCTGGCCCGGCGCGACGACCCCAAGCGGCTCGCCGAGCGCGCCGACCGGATCGCCCGGCGCGTCGCGGCCGGCGGCACCCGCAGCTTCAACGTCAGCGCGCCGGTCAGCGGCCTCGCCGACTCCGTCGACGAGCAGAAGGCCCGCGAGGTACTGCTCCAGGCCCAGGACCGCACCGGCACCATCGTGCGCACCGCGGGCCGCCTGGCCGAGGTCCGTGACGACATCCTGGCCCCCCGCATGGCCGAGTGGAACCTCGAACTCGCCACCTCCGCCCTCGACGCCCACAACGTGCCCTACGTGCTGCTGCGCGACGCCGGCACCTCCTACCGGGTCGCGGTCGAGGTCGAGCGCAGGCCCGAAGCCCTGGCGGCGCTCGCCACCGAACTGCACGGCAAGCCCGTCTACGGCGAACTCATCTCGCCCAACGGCGCGGTGCCCGGCGCCTGGCTTGCCGAACGGCTGCGCGGCGCCGACGACGTGGCGGGGGTGCGTGTCTTCAAGCCGGTCGTCACCACCAGCCGCACCCTGCGCTACGGCCCGGCCTTCGGCTGCACCGTGGAGTTCTGGGACGAGAGCGGCCCGGACGAGGAGTTCCCCGGCTGGCGCAAGGCGCCGCGCGGCTCCACCCTGGTCGGGCCCCGCCTTCCCGACCTGAAGGGGGGCGCGACGCTGCGGGTGGGCGAGCGCGAGCACCCCACGGACAAGGCGTACACCGGTCGCCTCATGAACGACATCGACTTCCCCATCGACGTCGTCTACACCTGGGTCGACGACACCGACCCCGCGTGGCAGGAGCGCCGCGACGCCGCGCGCCGCGCGGCCGGCATCACCACGGCCGCCGACGCCGACCACGGCGACGTACGCTTCCGCAACCGCGACGAACTGCGGTACTCCCTGCGGTCGTTGGCCATGTACGCGCCCTGGGTGCGCACCATCCACCTGGTCACCGACGACCAGGCCCCCGCCTGGCTCGACACCAGCGACCCGCGCGTCAACCTGGTCAGCCACCGCGACATCTTCGGCGACGCCGACTGGCTTCCCACCTTCAACTCCCATGCCATCGAAAGCCAGTTGCACCGCATCGAGGGCCTGTCCGAGCACTTCCTCTACCTCAATGACGACGTGTTCATCGGGCGGCCGCTGACCCCGCAGTCCTTCTTCGACAGCAGCGGCAACGCCCTCCACTTCCGTTCGCCCACCGCCGTGCCGCCGAGCGAGCTCTCCGACGACGACGAGGGTTACTTCGCCGCCGCGAAGAACAACCGGGCGCTGCTCGAGGAGATGTTCGGCCGCACCGCGACCCACAGCTTCCTGCACGCTCCCCACCCGCTGCGGCGCAGCGTCCTTCAGGAGATCAGCGAGAAGTTCCCCGAGCAGGTCGCGGCCACGGCGGCCAGCCGCTTCCGGGCCTCCTCCGACCTGTCCATCACCTCCTCCCTGCACCACCACTACGGGTATCTGACGGGCCGCTCCACGCCGTCGACGATCTCCTGCACCTACGTCAACGTGGGCAACCCCCAGCACCACACGGTCCTGAGTCGTCTGCTGGCCACCCGCAACCGCAGCGTCTTCTGCATCGGTGAGTCGGCGAACGCGGAGGTCTCCGTCGAGGAACAGGACCGCACCCTGCGGGCCTTCCTCGCGGCCTACTTCCCCGTGCCCTCGCCCTTCGAGCAGAGGCGCTGACGGAACACAGCGGCATGAGGAGGGGGCGGCGCTTGTGCGCCGCCCCCTCGGCCTTTCACCGCGCGCCGCGACCGGGCGGGAGCACCCGTTCGTGGACACTGTGCCAAGAGGCCGGGACACGCGCCGAAGCCCTCTTGCCAAGCCTTGGGGGAAGGTCCAGGATTTCCCTCCTCGGACCGCTCATGAGGCTCGCTCGACCCGGCCCGGCATGGTCTGACGTGGAAGGACACCAGCCCCCCTACCCCCGGCCCGGAAGCACCGCACGGACGCACCACCGCCACGTGGACCGCTAGGAGCACTGATGGATTTCGGACTCGTCCTCCAGACCGACCCGCCCGCGTCGGCCGTCGTCGGCCTCATGCGGCGCGCGGAACGCAACGGCTTCCGCTACGGCTGGACCTTCGACTCCTCGGTGCTCTGGCAGGAGCCGTTCGTCATCTACAGCCGCATCCTGGAACACACCACCAAGCTGACCGTCGGCCCCATGGTGACCAACCCCGGCACCCGCACCTGGGAGGTCACCGCCTCCACCTTCGCCACCCTCAACGAGATGTACGGCAACCGCACGGTGTGCGGCATCGGGCGCGGCGACTCCGCGATGCGGGTGGCGGGACGCAAACCCAACACCCTGGCCAGGCTCGGGGAGGCGATCGGCGTCATCCGCGACCTCGCCGAGGGCCGGGAGGCCGAGGTCGAAGGACAGCGCCTGAGGCTGCCGTGGGTCAAGGACGGCAAACTGCCCGTCTGGATGGCCGCGTACGGTCCGAAGGCCCTCGCGCTCGCGGGCGAGAAGGCCGACGGGTTCATCCTTCAGCTCGCCGATCCCTATCTGACGGAGTGGATGGTCAAGGCGGTCCGCGAGGCGGCCGCCGACGCGGGGCGCGACCCGGAGTCGATCACGATCTGTGTCGCCGCGCCGGCCTACGTCGGCGACGACCTGGCCCACGCCCGTGAGCAGTGCCGCTGGTTCGGCGGCATGGTCGGCAACCACGTGGCGGACCTGGTGGCCCGCTACGGCGAGCACTCCGGCCTCGTCCCCGAAGCGCTCACCGAGTACATCAAGCGGCGCCAGGGGTACGACTACAGCCACCACGGCAGGACCGGGAACCCCGACACCGCCTTCGTGCCCGACGAGATCGTGGACCGCTTCTGTCTGCTGGGCCCGGTCGAGGCCCACATCGACAAACTGCGGGCGCTGCGCGAACTCGGCGTGGACCAGTTCGCGCTGTACGCCATGCACGACGCGCGCGAGGCGGTCATCGACGCGTACGGCGCGCAGGTCATCCCGGCCCTGAGCTGACGGCCCGCCAACTTTCCTGCCCGGCCGTCCAACCCGCTGCCCGGCCCCTCAACTCCCAGCCCCGCACGGCCCGTTCGCATCCCCTCGCCGCGTCCCCGAACGGATGGCCTGCCCATGCCCGACCCCTCCGCCATACCCGAACTCCCCGCGCGCGATGACCGGTTCACCAACGCGGACCTGCGTCCCGTGCCCCGCGAGGCGCGCGTCTGGTCGACCTACAACTTCGCCGCGCTGTGGGTCGGCATGGCCCACAACATCCCCTCCTGGACGCTCGCCTCGGGCCTCGTCGCACTCGGCATGGACTGGAAGCAGGCGGTCTTCACCATCGCCGTCGCCAACGTGACCGTGCTCGTCCCGATGCTCCTGACCGGACACGCGGGCCCGAAGTACGGCATCCCCTTCCCCGTTCTGGCCCGCGCTTCCTTCGGACTGCGCGGCGCCAACCTTCCGGCCATGATCCGTGCCGCCGTGGCGTGCTGCTGGTTCGGCATCCAGACCTGGATCGGCGGCCAGGGCGTCTTCGTGCTGCTCGGCAAGGTCTTCGGCGGCTGGACCCACGCGGCGGAGACCGGCGGTCAGCCCTGGACGCTCTGGCTGTGCTTCGCCGTCTTCTGGGCCCTCGAACTCGCCATCATCCACCGGGGGATGGAGACCCTGCGCCGCTTCGAGAACTGGGCGGCGCCCTTCGTCCTGATCGGCGCGCTCGTCCTGCTCGCGTGGATCGCCCACAAGGCGGGCGGCTTCGGCCCGCTCCTGGACCAGCCCGCACGGTACGGCTGGGGCCCGCACTTCTGGCGGGTCTTCTTCCCGTCCCTCATGGGCATGATCGGCTTCTGGGCCACGCTGTCCCTGAACATCCCCGACTTCACCCGCTTCGGCCGAGGCCAGCGCGCCCAGGTCTGGGGCCAGACGCTCGGGCTGCCCACCACGATGACCGCCTTCGCGCTCCTGTCGGTCCTCGTCACCTCCGGCTCCCAGGCGGTGTACGGGGCGCCGATCTGGAACCCGGTCGACCTGGTCGCCAAGACCGACAACGTCTTCGGGCTGCTCTTCGCGCTGGTCACCGTCCTCGTCGCGACGATCTCCGTCAACATCGCGGCCAACGTGGTCTCCCCGGCGTACGACCTGGCGAACCTCGCGCCCAGGACCATCACCTTCCGCCGGGGAGCGCTCGTCACGGGTGTCGTCGGCGTCCTGGTCCTGCCGTGGAAGCTGACCTCGACGCCCCAGCTGTACATCTTCACCTGGCTCGGCGTGGTCGGCGGACTCCTCGGCACGGTCGCGGGGATCCTCATCGCCGACTACTGGGTGGTGCGCCGCACCATCCTGGACGTCGCCGACCTCTACCGGCCCGGCGGCCGCTACTGGTACCGGGCCGGCTGGAACTGGCGGGCGGTGGCCGCGTTCGCGGTGGGCGGCGTCCTCGCGGTCGGCGGCTCGTACTCCACGCTCGACGAGCACGGCGCCAAAGCCGGCCCCTTCCCCACGCGCGGTCTCATCCCCCTCCTGAAACCGCTCGCGGACTACGGCTGGGCGGTGGGACTCGGCTCGGGGCTGGTGCTGTACGCCGCCCTGTCGGCCGGAAACCGCCCCGCACACCGCGCGACCCAGGACCCGAACGCCCCCGGGCCGCGCTCCTAGGGCACGCGCGCGGTCCACTCCTCGGCGGAGAACTTCGTGGCCGCGAGCTCGCGCGCCCGGGACATCTCCTCGTCCGTGACACGGCCCTCGGCCAGGCCGTAGCGGGAGCGGAAGGACGCGATCATCCGCTCGATCACCGTCTCGCGCGCCAGACCCGTCTGGCGCCGCAGCGGATCGACGCGCTTCTTCGCGCTCGTGGTGCCCTTGTCGGACAGCTTCTCCTTGCCGATGCGCAGCACGTCCATCATCTTGTCCGCGTCGATGTCGTACGCCATCGTCACGTGGTGCAGCACCGCGCCGTCATCCGCGACCATCCGCTTCTGCGCCGCGCCCGCGATCTTGCCCGCCTCGGTCGCGATGTCGTTGAGCGGCTGGTACCAGGCCTTGACACCCATGTCGCCGAGCGCGCCGAGCACCCAGTCGTCGAGGTAGGCGTAGCTGTCCGCGAAGGAGAGACCCTGCACGAGGGCGTTCGGCACGGAGAGCGAGTACGTGATGGTGTTGCCGGGCTCGATGAACATGGCGCCGCCGCCGCTGATCCGCCGCACCACCGTGATGCCGTGGCGCTCGGCTCCCCGCGGATCGACCTCGTTGCGCAGCGACTGGAAGCTGCCGATGACCACCGCGGGCGCGCCCCACTCCCACACCCGCAGCGTCGGCGGACGCCGGCCGGCCGCGACCTCGGCGGTGACGACCTCGTCGAGCGCCATGTGCAGGGCGGGCTCCTGCGGGCCGTCGTGGATGAGCTGCCAGTCGTAGTCGTTCCAGTCGGTGGCATGGGCCAGGGCCCGGCGCACCGCGACCGCGACCCCGTCCGACGACAGTCCGTACATGGTGGTGCCGGGCGGCAGGGCCGCGTCGATCCGGGCCGAGAGGCCGGCGGCGGTGGTGTCGGCGGGGGCGCCCTCCAGAGCGCCGTTGATCGCGTCGATCGCCTCGTCGGGTTCGAGGAAGAAGTCACCCGCGACCCGTACGTCCCGCAGGACGCCGTCGCGCGTCTCCAGATCGACCACGACGAGCTTGCCGCCGGGGACCTTGTATTCGCCGTGCACCGTTGTGCCTCCCTCTGTTCTGAGCGGGCTCAACGGTAATGCGCCCCGCGCTGTTTCGCGGCGCGGGGCCGCCCGCTCCGGGAAAGCCGGGCTCTGGGCGGCCGCGGAAAGTCCCGGCGGCGCTCCGGCCGGACGTCGCCCTGCGGCCACGCACTGTTCACCGAGGGAGCTCCCGTGGCTCGCCCGTTGTCAGTGGCGCGTGCTTTGCTGGACGCATGATCGACGAAGGAATTCTCGAGGGTGTCCCGGCAGCGGTGGAAGAGGCGGTCCGCAAGGCGGCGGCCGCCGAGATCATGCCGCGCTTCCGCCGCCTGGCCCTGCACGAGATCGTCGAGAAGAACGGCCCGCACGATCTCGTGACGGTCGCCGACCGGCTCGCCGAGGAGCATCTGACGGCCGCCCTGACCGCGATACTTCCGGGCTCGGTGGTCGTCGGCGAGGAGGCCGTGCACGCCGATCCGGCGGTGTACGAGGCGCTGCGCGGCGACGCGCCGGTGTGGATCGTCGACCCCGTGGACGGCACCCGCCAGTTCGTCCGGGGCGAAGCCGGCTTCTGCACCCTGGTCGCCCTCGCCCACCGGGGCGAACTGCTCGCGTCGTGGACGTACGCGCCGGCGCTCGACGAGATGGCCGTGGCCGTCCGCGGCCGGGGCGCCACCCTCAACGGCGAGCCGCTGCACGCCGGTTCACCCCAGCCGGGCGCGGTCCTGCGGGTCGCCACCTCCCACCCGGACTACACCACGCCCGAGCAGAAGCAGGCCCTCCTGGCCCTGCGCACCGAGGGCGTGGAGGCGGTCCCGTGCGGCTCGGCCGGCCTGGAATACCTGGCGATCGCGCGAGGAGAGCTCGACGCGCTGGCGTTCTCCTGGGAGTACGCCTGGGACCACGCGGCGGGACTGCTCCTGGTCACCGAGGCGGGCGGCGCGCAGACCACCGTCGCCGGGGTGCCGTTCCGGATCGCCGGGGGCAACGAGCTGCCGTTCACCGCGGCACGCGACGCGGCGACGGCGGAGCGGATCCGGGGGCTGCTCGCGGGGGAGTGAGGGCATCGGGCGCTGGTGACCCGCCGCGTCCCGGCCCCGGTCAGGCCAACGCTGTCCGCACCTCGCTCACCAGGTCCTGGGCCAGATCCACTGGGTCGGGGATGAGGTCGGCCAGGGCCGCCGAAGCCCGCGGGCGCGACGGGCAGCGCGGCCGCCGCGCCCTTCTCGTTTAAAGGCCGGCGCCGGTGATGGGCGACCTCCGCCGGGGTGCCGGTCGCCCGCCCTGCCGGCCGGGCCGGCGCGGGCACGTGGAGCTCACCCCGGTAGTGGACGCCGGGGTCCCCGTCGGAGTCCGGCCGGTACGTGCCCCGGGCGCGGCTGCCGCCCGAGGTGACGACCAGCGCGCCGGGCACCTCGGTGAACCACGCAGCGACGGCGGACACGCGGCGACGGCGGACACGCGGTGACCGAAGGCGACGTCCGATGGGCGGCGTCCGATGGTTTGACCGATGGCGGCATCCGATGGCGGTGTGCGATGGCGAGTTCACCCCTCGCACGCCACCCCCGGCGGGATTATCGGCGCGCCGGAATATCCTGGGGTCCTTGGCCGTGGCGTGAGGAGTCCGAGGTGGCGTCGATGCTCGATGCAGTCGTCGTGGGGGCGGGTCCCAACGGGCTGACCGCCGCCGTCGAACTGGCCAGGAGGGGCCTGCGCGTCGAGGTCTTCGAGGCCAAGGAGACCGTGGGCGGAGGCGCGAGGACCGAAGAGCTCACCCTCCCCGGCTTCCGTCACGACCCGTGCTCCGCCGTGCACCCCCTGGGCATCGGCTCGCCCGCCTTCCGCGCCATGCCGCTGGAGCGCTACGGGCTGCGATGGCTGCACCCCGAACTGCCGATGGCCCACCCCTTCGACGACGGCACGGCCGCGGTGCTGTCCCGCTCGGTCGCCGAGACGGCCGCGTCCTTCGGCCCGCGCGACGCGGGAGCGTACCGCCGTCTGATGACCCCCTTCCTCGGCAAGTGGGACGTGCTGGCACGGGACTTCATGTCGCTGCCGCTCACCGCCCTGCCGCGCGACCCCGTCGGTCTCGCCCGGTTCGGCACGGTGGGGCTGCCGCCCTACACCTGGCTGATGCGCCGCTTCCGCGACGACCGGGCGCGCGCCCTGATGGCCGGCCTCGTCGCCCATGTCATCGCCCCGCTGGGCGGCATCGCCACGGCGGGCGTCGGCATGCTCTTCGCGCTCGCCGCGCACGAGAACGGCTGGCCGCTGCCGCGCGGGGGCTCCCAGTCGATCTCCGACGCCCTCACCGGGTATCTGCGCGACCTCGGCGGCGTCGTCCACACCGGCTTCGAGGTCAAGCGCCTCGACGACCTGCCGCCGGCCCGCGCCTACCTCTTCGACACCTCGCCGACCGCGCTCGCCCGCATCGCGGGCCTGGGCAGCGCCTACGCGGACCACCGGTACGGCGCCGCCGTCTTCAAAATCGATTACGCCCTTGACGGCCCCGTGCCCTGGACCGCGAAGGAGGCCCGGCGGGCCGGCACCGTCCAGGTCGGCCCGTCGAGCCGCGACATCGGCGCCGCCCTGAGCCAGGCGTCCGGCGGCACCGCCCCCCGCACGCCGTTCCTGATCACCGCCCAGCCGAGCCTCGTCGACGCCTCACGGGCGCCGGAGGGCAAGCACGTGTTCTGGGCGTACGGCCACGTCCCCAATGGATGGGAGGGCGACTTGACGGACGCCATCGAGCGCCAGCTCGAGCGGTTCGCGCCCGGCTTCCGCGACCGGATCCTGGCCCGTGCGACCGCGGGCCCGCCCCAACTGGCCGCGCGCAACGCCAACTACGTGGGCGGCGACATCGCCTGCGGCGCCGCCCGCGGCCTCCAACTGCTGCTCCGCCCGAAGATCTCCCTGTTCCCGTACGCGACCCGGCACCCCTCGGTGTTCCTGTGCTCGTCGGCCGCCTGGCCGGGCCCGGGCGTCCACGGCATGTCCGGCCACAACGCGGCGAAGGCCGTGTGGCGCCGCCTGCGCGAGGCGGACCGGCGATGACGCCGGCGCGGGCGAAGATCGTCCTGGTACGCGGCGACATCACCGAGCAGGTGGTGGACGCCATCGTCAACGCCGCGAACTCCTCGCTGCTCGGCGGCGGCGGGGTGGACGGCGCGATCCACCGGCGCGGCGGCCCCGCCATCCTGGCCGAGTGCCGCGCGCTGCGGGCCTCGCACTACGGCAAGGGCCTCAAAACGGGCCAGGCGGTCGCCACCACGGCGGGGCTGCTGCGCGCCCGCCATGTGATCCACACGGTGGGCCCGGTGTACGGGAGCGGCGGCGGCGACGCGTCGCTGCTTGCCTCCTGCTACCGGGAGTCGCTGCGAGTGGCCGACGAACTGGGCGCGCGCACGATCGCGTTCCCGGCGATCTCCACGGGCGTCTACGCGTGGCCGATGGAGGACGCTGCCAGGATCGCGGTGCAGACGGTGCGGGCAGCGGACACGTCGGTCGAGGAGGTCAGGTTCGTACTCTTCGACGAGCGGGCGTACGAGGCGTTCGCGGCGTGGGTGAGCTGACGGCGCGTCATGAAGCGTGCGCCGGGCGGGGTTTGGGGGCAGAGCCTCTGACACGCCCACGCCCGCGCCCACGCCGACGCGGCTCCCGGTCAGCGGGGGTGTTCCGCCGGCGGCGGCAGGATGCGGCGCGGCTGCCCGGGCGCCGTCGAGCGGGAGCGCCACTCGCGGGGATAGCCGAGCGACACCTCCACGAAGCGGACCCCTTCGTGCCAGGTGGTCCGGGGAATGTGGAGGTGGCCGTAGACCATGGCGGCCACCCGGAACCTGCGGTGCCAGTCGTCGGTCAGCCGGGTGCCGCACCACATCGCGAACTCCGGGTACCACAGGACGTCCGTGGGGTGGCGGTGCAACGGGTAGTGGTTGACCAGGACCGTGGGCAGGTCGTCGGGGAGCGCCGTGAGCCGGCGTTCCGTCTCCTCCACCCGGGCGCGGCACCAGGCCTCGCGGCTCGGATAGGGGTCGGGATGCAGCAGGTACTCGTCGTTGCACACGACCCCGGTGCCGTACGCGTACTCAAGCCCCTCGGCCTTCGTGGTCCGGCCGGCCGGCAGGAAGCTGTAGTCGTACAGCAGGAACAGCGGCGCGACGGCGACCGGGCCGCCGGGGCCGTCCCAGACCGGGTAGGGGTCCTCCGGGGTGAGCACACCGAGATCGCGGCACATCTGGACCAGGTGGGCGTAACGGGCGGTACCGCGCAGGGTGATGTCGTCCTTCGGGTGCGTCCACAACTCATGGTTGCCGGGCACCCACACGACCTTGCGGAAGCGGCTCGCCAAGGTGGAGAGGGCCCAGTGGATGTCAGCGACCTTCTCGGCGACGTCCCCGGCCACCAGGAGCCAGTCGTCGTCGGAACCGGGCGCCAGCTTCTCCACAAGGGCGCGGTTCTCGGCGTATCCGATGTGCAGGTCGCTGATGGCCAGCAACTGCCCGGTACCGTCCGCCATATGTGGCCCCCCGTTCCGAGTACGTGATCGCGACCACGAGATCACACTCCGCACCGCTCGGACAACTGTTTCCTTTGTGACGCCGAGCGTGGTTGAGGCGGCGTGGCCGGCCGGCGTGGGTCGGCGCGGTCGACGGGCGGGGCCGACGGGAAGGCGGGGCGGGGGAGGGGTGGCGGGCAGGGGTGGTGGTCGAGAGCGCTCTCAGGCCGCCCGCCGGGTGGCCGCCCTGGCCCGAGCATGTGGCCGGAAGCGCTTTCAGGTCGGTCGGCTTGCCAGCGTCCCGGGCCCGGGCAGACCGTTGGAAGCGCTCCCAGGCCCGGGTGGTTGGATGCGCTCCCCAGGGCAGGCGGTTGGAAGCGCTCCCCGGCTCGGGCCGGTGGTTGGAAGCGCTCCCCGCGCAGGCGGTTGGAAGCGCTCCCGGACCCGAGCGCCCGACCACGGCAGTCGGCAGTCGGCAGGCCGATGGCAGTCGCCACGCAGTCGGCAGGCAGACGGCAGGCGGCGGCAGCAGTGGCCCTGCCCACCCGGTAGGCGGGCCGCTGGCCGCCCCAGGCCCCGCGAGGTCGATGTCGGATTCTCGCCAGCGGGGGTGCTGCCCGTGCCGGATGCTGGATCCATGCCCCCCGTCGCTCCCGCACCCATGCACACCGACACCGAGCGCTGCGTGCGCGCTGTTCAGTCCAAGGACGCGCGCTTCGACGGATGGTTCTTCACGGCCGTCCTCACCACCCGCATCTACTGCCGCCCCAGCTGCCCCGTCGTGCCGCCCAAGGTCGAGAACATGACCTTCTACCCGAGCGCGGCCGCCTGTCAGCAGGCAGGGTTTCGGGCCTGCAAGCGGTGCCGCCCGGACACGACCCCGGGCTCGCCGGAGTGGAACGCCCGCGCCGACACCGTCGCCCGGGCCATGCGCCTCATCCGGGACGGCGTCGTCGACCGCGAAGGGGTGCCCGGGCTCGCCTCCCGCCTCGGCTACAGCACCCGGCAGATCGAACGCCAGCTGCTCGCCGAGCTGGGAGCCGGCCCCCTGGCCCTGGCAAGGGCACAGCGCGCCCAGACCGCGCGGCTCCTCATCGAGACGACCCCGCTGCCCATGGCCGAGGTCGCCTTCGCCGCCGGGTTCTCCTCGATCCGTACGTTCAACGACACCGTGCGGGAAGTCTTCGCGCTCGCCCCGACCGAGCTGCGGACCCGCGCCACGCGCGGCATCGCCCGCCAGACGCCGGGGGCGATCACCCTGCGGCTGCCCTTCCGGGCCCCGCTGACCCCGGACAACCTGTTCGGCCACCTCGCCGCGACGGGCGTCCCCGGCGTGGAGGAGTGGCGGAACGGCTCGTTCCGCCGCACCCTGACCCTCCCGTACGGACACGGAATCGCCGAGCTCACCCCGGGGCCCGAGCACATCGGCTGCGTACTGCACCTCACGGACCTGCGCGATCTGACCATCGCCATCAGCAGGTGCCGCTGGATGCTCGACCTGGACGCCGACCCGGTTGCCGTGGACGACCGGCTGCGCACCGACCCGCTGCTCGCGCCGCTGGTCGCCAAGGCGCCGGGGCGGCGGGTGCCGCGCACGGTGGACGCCGCCGAGTTCGCGGTGCGCGCCGTGCTCGGCCAGCAGGTCTCGACGGCCGCCGCCCGCACCCACGCGGCGCGTCTGGTGGCGGCGCACGGTCACGCCGTCCACGATCCGGCGGGCGGTCTCACCCACCTCTTCCCGACCCCGGCCCAGCTCTCGGAGATCGACCCGGAGTCCCTGGCCCTGCCGCGCAGCCGCCGCACCACCTTGACCACCCTCGTCGCCGCCCTCGCCGACGGGACCCTCAAGCTGGGCCTCGACAGCGACTGGGACCTGGCCCGCGCCCAGCTCAGGACGCTGCCGGGCTTCGGCCCCTGGACCATCGAGGCGATCGCGATGCGGGCGCTCGGCGACCCGGACGCGTTCCTGCCCACCGACCTCGGCATGCGCCGGGCCGCCCAGCACCTCGGCCTGCCCGCCACCCCCGCCGCGCTCACCGCGCGCGCCGCCGCCTGGCGTCCCTGGCGGGCCTACGCCGTCCAGTACCTCTGGGCGACCGAGGACCACGCCATCAACTACCTTCCCGCATAGGGAAGTCGAGGATCGACGGAGTCAGCCGTGCGCATCACCCACACCCTCATCGACAGCCCCTACGGCCCGCTCACCCTGGTCGCCGCCGACGGCGTCCTGAGCCGCCTCTACATGGAGAACCAGCGTCACCGCCCGCCGCAGGAGACCTTCGGTGAGCGCGGTGACGGCGGCCCCTTCCCCGAGGTCATCGATCAGCTCCAGGCGTACTTCGCGGGTGAACTGACCGAATTCACCATGGAGTTGAAACTGTCGGGCACCCCGTTCCAGCGGCGCGTCTGGCGCGGGCTCCAGCAGATCCCGTACGGCGAGACCCGCACCTACGGCGAACTCGCCGAAGCCCTCGGCAGCCCGGGCGCATCCCGCGCGGTGGGCCTGGCCAACGGCAAGAACCCGGTGGGCATCATCGTGCCCTGCCACCGCGTCATCGGCGCCAACGGCAGCCTCACCGGCTACGGCGGCGGCCTGGAGCGCAAACAGCGGTTGCTCGCGTTCGAACGCGGCGCGGCGAGGGAGGACGTGCTCTTCTAGCCAAACGTGCGCAGGAGCCGGGGCAGCGCGCTGCCGATCGGCTCTACCCGTGGCCTGCGCCTCCTTGGGCCGCGGCTTTTACTTCGGCGACGAAGCCCCGCAGTACCTGTGACCGGTGGCCCTCCGGCAGCGACGCAAGCGCCTCACGTGCCATGTCGAGCCCTGGACCGACGTCACCCGACTTCACCACGGACAGGGCGCGGTGCACGTTCGTGTGGGCCGCATAGCGTTCCAGATGCCTGGGCCTGAGGGCGTCGGCCGTGTCCTGCTCGGCCCGGGACTGCGCGATGTTGCCGAGCCTCGCGTGTACGAGTGTCTTCGTCAGGCTGTAACCCCACCTCGGCATGCAGAACACCGAGGCATCTTCGTCGGTCTCCACCGTAGGGAACATGTCGTCGGCATTCCTGAGAGCGTCCAGGGCGGGAACCGACTGGTTCAGCTTTGCGTAGGCGTGAGCGAGCGCGAGCGCGAGCACATAGTCGCCCGAGTGACGGTTTCTCGGACAGGGCCAGCCCCACCTGTGCCATCCGAATGACGGGTCCGGGTTGTGATCCTTCGTAGATGAGGGCGAGCGCGCCTTGTCCTCGGGTCCACTCCCGAAGGCTGACACTGCCGCTCCTGTCGGCTGCGGCGATGGCCGTTCGGTACCACCGCGCGGAGGCGGCGGGTCCGTTCAGCGAAGCCGATGCCATTGCCATGACGACCGAGAGCCTGCCTGCCACCTCCCACAGGCCGGGGGAGGCATCGTTCAACCCCGGGCGCAGCAGGAGAAGGTCACCCGCGAGCCGGGGCTCCACCGTCCTCGACGACAGAGACATGAAGTCGTAACCGTAGTCCTCGGTGAGCCTGTGCCAGTCGTCCAGGACATACGGCGCACCCATGGCCCTGACGAGTGCTTGGCGAGTCGCCTCGCTCAGCGCTGCGGGGCGGCCCGCCTTGGCGGCCTCGAGGGCTTCCCGAGGCACGGACAGGGCTTCGGCAAGGAAGGGCAACCAGAACCGTCCCGGAGACCGTTTCGCGGTCTCCCAACGGCTGACCTCCTCACGGGTCAGCGTCGGACGGTCGGACAGGCCGCAGAGACGCTCGGCCAGGTCTCCTTGCGACCAGCCTTTCCCGTTCCGAAGCATCTTGATCAAGTCTCCCAGGGTCACGGAACCCATGGTGGCCACTACTGCGGCCACTGTCAGGCGAGTTGGCTCGGCGTACACCTAGGGAGCACAACCGAAAGGAAGGAGCGACCCATGTACGCATCAGGACAGCCGATCGGGCTACGGCGAGACGTCGGGAAGACAAGTCAGGCATCGCAGGAGGCGGAAGCATGCGCGGTATGCGGAGAGCTGGACGCGCAGCTGCGCTTGGCGGTACGCGAGCGAAACCCGTCTCAGGAGGTCGATGCCCGCGTGAAGCGACGCCGTCACATGCGTGAGGCGCATGGCGTCACGGTTCCGCTGGACCTTCCGTGAAGGCGAAGGCATGGGAACCGTTCACCCCACGGCCCGCCCTGCGGCGCTTGCGTCAAGGCCGTGACGGGCGGGCCCACACCGCCGCCTGAGCGACCCGGATGAAAGGAGGTGCCCATCCCGTGAACGGATTGACGTGCCGGTCCGGATGCGGGGTGGGACATCCTCCCTGCCCCTCGCGGTGAGAGGGATCGCCTCACCCCACCCGCCGCCCGTTCTCCAACTCCGCCGTGCCGTGGCCCTCTGTCAGGACGTCGAGTGCCGCGAGCACCCGGTCGCCGAGTGGGCCGGGGAGGTGGGCGGTGAGCTCGTCGCGGGGGACCAGGCGCAGGGCAGCAGCTCCTGCTCCTGGAGGCGGACCGCGGCCAGGGCGGCGCGGTCGAGGGCGCCGCCGTCGTAGACGTACGCGACGATCGGCGGGCGGGCGGGCGTGCCGTGCACCCAGTCAAATGGGAGGAAGCGGCCGGGCGCCACGTCGAGACCGATCTCCTCCGGGGTCTCCCGGCGGCCCGCCTGACGCGGAGTCTCCCCGGCGTCGGACTCGATGGTCCCGCCCTTATGAACAGTTCGCATGCCTCAGTGGCTGTTGTTGTTCCGAACGTGAGGAGTGCTGATCGAACGGAGTCGCCTGAGCTCCCGGCTCGACCGGTCTTCCCTCGCCGTCGTGACCTCCGCGTCCATCGCATCGAGCGGCAGCATGACCGCGCGCACCGGGTGGACGTCATGTCGCCCAGGTGCCAGGCCGCGTCGCGGCGAGACCATATCGCCCACAGGCACGACGCCTGGCGTACCGCTACCACCAGCGTCCCCGCAGCAGTGCGCAGCCCGTACCCGGGCGGTGGGAGGCGAGGACGTCCGCACATGGCCAACCGGCGGCGACCGTGAAAATCGCTGTACGACACCGGGGCACGGTGATAGACATCCGGTGTGAAAAAGGATCTTGACTTCCCGACCTGTTGCGACTGATCGATGAGCGGTCGAGCGCCTTCCGCGCCGTGGTCGCCGCCGCGCCCGGTCTCGACGCACCGGTGCTGACCTGTCCTGGGTGGACGCTGTTCGATCTGGTGAAGCACCTGGGCGGGGGAGACCGCTTCTGGGCCGCCATCGTCGGCGCGGGGCCCGCCGACGCGCCCCGGCGGAGGCCGTCGCCGCGCGCGCCGTGCTGGAAGTGCCGCAGGAGCGTGAGGCCCTGCTGGCCTGGCTGGACGCGTCGACGCAGCTTCTGCTGGGCGCCCTGCGCGCGGCGGGGCCGGAGAACGGTTGCTGGACGTGGTGGCCCGCGTCGCAGTCACCGCAGACCGCCGGCGGCACCGCCCGACACCGGGTCCAGGAGACCGCGGTGCACACCTACGACGCCCAGCTCGCCCAGGGAGCCCCGCAGCCGCTGCCGGTCGAGCTGGCACTCGACGGTGTGGAAGAGTTCCTGTTCACCGTCTGCGCAACGCCGAGTGCCTGGCCGCACAAGCCCACGGCCTTCGACTTCCACGCCGCCGAGGGCCGCTCCTGGCGCCTCACCGTCGACGGCGACGGCGCACGCATTACCCGCATCCCCGCGCCCACCGCCGCGACCGGCGAGGACTCGGACGCAGCCGGCGCCTCCGTCCACGGCACGGCCAGTGAGCTGGTCCTCTAGCTGTACGACCGGATCCAGGCCGACTCCTTGCACGTCGACGGAGACGCAGGGCTGCTCGACCTGCTCCGCGCCTGGGAGCCGGAGGAGAAGTAGGACGTAGCGGGGCGGTTGGGCGCGCCTCGAGCCGGTAGGACATCGACTCTTCGCCATTCGTCAGCCGCGACACCGGGCTCAAACCCGCGAGGCGGCCTCGGGGCGTCACCAAGCCGACCGTCTACTGGGAGGGCAGTGCGCATCCCCCCTTGCGCGCTTGGGATGAATTGGGCTTCCTGCGCGGCTCGTTGGGGGCCTGAGCGGACGTCCGTGGTCCGGTGCGCGGGCCCGCACCGGACCACGGCCTCAGGACTGGAGCCTGCCCGGGACGGACCACTCCCTCAGGGCTGGGGCCGGCCCGAACCGTCGTCCTCCGTACGGGACTTGGCGGCGCGGCGCAGCCGGGGGTGCAGGGCCGGGCCCTGCTCGGTGATCGCGTCGCCGACCATCGCCCGCACCGCGTCCCGCAGCCCGTGCAGGGCGCCGTGGCGCGAGGGTCCCGCGCCCGGGTCCTCACGCAGCTCCTTCACCAGCGACCAGCACAGGCCGAGCATCACCAGGACGAAGGGGAGCGCCACCAAAATCGTCGCCGTCTGGAGGGACTTGAGGCCGCCCGCGACCAGCAGCACCGCCGCGACCGCCGCCATCAGGACGCCCCACATCACCACGAGCCACGTCGGCGGGTGCAGCGAGCCCCGGCTGGTGAGCGAGCCCATCACCAGGGACGCCGAGTCCGCGCTGGTGATGAAGTAGGTCATCACCAGGGCCATCGCGATGTACGAGGTGACGGTGCCGATGGGCAGCGCGTCCAGCATCCCGAACAGCGAGGCCTCCGCGCCGTCCTTGACCGCCCCCGCGAGATCGGCGGCGCCGGTGGCTTCGAGCCGGATCGCCGTGCCGCCCATGACGCAGAACCAGATGATGGTGGCGCCGCTGGGCACGAGCAGCACGCCGATCAGGAACTCGCGGATCGTGCGGCCGCGCGAGATGCGGGCGATGAAGGTGCCGACGAACGGCGCCCAGGACAGCCACCACGCCCAGTAGAAGATCGTCCAGGCCCCGAGCCACATCCGGTCGGTGAAGGCGCCGGTGCGGCTGGCCATGGGAATCAGGTCGTGCAGATAGCCGCCGATCGAGGCCGGGATCGTATCAAGGACGTAGACGGTGGGGCCGAGCAGGAAGACGAAGAGCATCAGCACCGCCGCGAGCACGATGTTGATGGTGGACAGCCACTTCACGCCCTTGTGCAGGCCGGAGAAGGCGGACAGCACGAAGGCCGCGGAGAGCGAGGCGATGATGACCAGCTGGGTCGTCCGGGAGTTGCTGACGCCGGAGGTGATGTTCAGTCCCTCGGCGACCTGGAGCGCGCCGAGGCCGAGGCTCGTGGCGGTGCCGAAGACGGTGGCGAAGACGGCCAGCAGGTCGATGCACTTGCCCGGCGGGCCGTCCGCGCGCCGGGCGCCGATGAGCGGCACGAAGGCGGAGGAGAGCCGGTTGCCGCGCTGCTTGCGAAAGCCCGCGTACGCGAGCGCCAGGCCCGAGATGCCGTAGATCGCCCAGGGGGTGAGCGTCCAGTGGAAGAAGGAGTACTCGAGCGCCGTGCGGGCGGCGTCGCCCGTGCCGGGACGCGCGCCGGTGGCCGGGGGCGGACTGAGGAAGTGGGTGAGGGGTTCGCCCACGCCGTAGAACATCAGGCCGATGCCCATGCCGGCGCTGAACATCATCGCGATCCAGGCCAGATTGGTGAACTCCGGCTCGGAGTCGTCGGCGCCCAGTCTGATCCGTCCGTACCGGCTGATCGCGAGCACCAGGCACAGCACGAGGAACGTGTCGGCTGCGACCACGAAGAGCCAGGCGAAGTTGTCCAGGACCCAGGCCAGCGCGGTCGAGGAGGCGCTGTCGAAGGAGCTCTTGCCGAGCGCCGCCCAGGCGACCACCGCCGCCACCGCGAGCACGCCGACGGCGATCACGGTGTGGTCGGGGGAGGGCGCGGGCTCGTCGGGCGGGCTGTCCGGCGCGGTGCCGGCGCCGGAATGATCGATCGAATCCCTCTTCATGACGCCCCACTATGGTGGGGAAAGTACGCACTTTGTGGGGTGGCGCGCCGCCTGCCGGCACGGTCGGCTATGGGCAGGCGCACTCCGGACGGATAGGGTCTGAAGCGGCGCGACTGCCTGTTCGAAAGCAAGGGATAACAAGTGACGGACGGCGCAGTTTTGGAGACCGCCCGCGTACTCGTGGCGGCGGACAAGTTCAAGGGCTCGCTCACGGCCGTACAGGTCGCGGAGCGGGTGACGGCCGGGCTGCGGCGGGTCGTCCCGGATCTGCGGGTGGACACCCTGCCGGTCGCCGACGGCGGTGACGGCACGGTGGCGGCCGCGGTGGCGGCCGGATTCGAGCGCCGAGAGGCGCGGGTCACCGGGCCGCTCGGCACGCCGGTGACCGCCGCGTACGCGGTGCGCGACGGGGTGGCCGTGGTGGAGATGGCGGAGGCCTCCGGGCTCCAGCACCTCCCCGAGGGCGTCTTCGCGGCGCTGACCGCCACCACCTACGGCTCGGGCGAACTGCTGCGTGCCGCGCTCGACGCGGGCGCGCGGACCATCGTCTTCGGCGTCGGCGGCAGCGCGACGACGGACGGCGGCGCCGGCATGCTGGCCGCGCTCGGCGCCCGCTTCCTGGACGCGGCGGGCACGCCCGTCGGCCCCGGTGGCGGCGCCCTCGCCGACCTCGCCACGGCCGACTTCTCGGGCCTCGACGCCCGCTTCACGGACGTGGAACTCGTCCTCGCCAGCGACGTCGACAATCCGCTGACAGGTCCCAAGGGCGCCCCCGCTGTCTACGGTCCGCAAAAGGGTGCCTCGCCCGAGGACGTGGCGGCCCTGGAGGCGGCCCTGGCCCACTACGCCAAGGTCCTCGAAGGCGCCCTCGGCGCGAAGGCGGCCGAAGCCGCGCTCGCTCCGGGCGCCGGGGCGGCCGGCGGCATCGGGTACGGCGCGCTGGTCGCCCTGGACGCCGTCTTCCGGCCGGGCATCGAGGTCATGCTCGACGTGCTCGGCTTCGGGCCCGCGCTGGCCGGGGCCACCCTGGTCATCACCGGTGAGGGCTCGCTCGACGAGCAGACCCTGCACGGCAAGGCTCCGGCGGGTGTCGCGGCGGCGGCCCGCGCGGCCGGCATCGAGGTCATCGCGGTGTGCGGCCGGCTCGCGCTTCAGCCCCGCCAGCTCGGCGAGGCCGGCATCCGCCGCGCCTACGCCCTGACCGACCTCGAACCCGACCCGGCCCGCTGCATGGCCAATGCGGGCCCGCTCCTGGAGCGCGTCGCCCAGAACATCGCGGGCGACTTCCTGCGGTAGCCCACCCGCGCGACATCATCGGCGCCCCCTGGGCCCCGGCCCCACGAACCCCCACGGCCCCCCTCGCACCGCGCGAGGGGGGCCGTTGTGTCGTTCCCTGGACGAGGGGCCGGTCGAACGCAGGCCGACGCCGTCCAGGCGGCCGACCCGCGCCCGAGCGGCCCGTCGGCCACTCCTGCCACCCCCGCCGCACTGCACCTCTCCACGCCATATGAGACACTTGTGTCTCATTCGATACTGGAGTGTTCCATGACGCCGCCCCTCGACCCACGGCGCTGGGTCGTCCTCGCGATCCTTTCCGGCAGCCTGCTGCTCATCGCGATGGACACCACGATCCTCAACGTCGCCTTTCCCTCGCTGGTCAGCGACCTTCAGCCCAGCTCCGTACAGCAGCTGTGGATCATCGATGTGTACGCGCTCGCGCTCTCCGGCCTCCTCGTGACGGCCGGTGCGCTCGGTGACCGCTGGGGCCGCAAGCGGCTGCTCCTCGCCGGCTTCGCGACCTTCGCCCTCGCGTCCCTAATCGCGGTGTTCGCCACCGAGGCCTGGCAGGTCATCGCGGCCCGCGCGCTGCTCGGCGTGGGCGGCGCGGCGATCATGCCGTCCACCCTGTCGATCCTGCGCGACGTCTTCACCGACGCCCGCGAACGTGCCCTGGCCTACGCCGTGTGGGCCGCCGTGTTCGGCGGCGGCATGGCGCTCGGCCCGGTGGTCGGCGGGCTGCTCGTCGAGCGGAACGGCTGGCAGTCCGCGTTCTTGATCAACGTGCCGGTCGCCCTGGTGATCATCGCCTTCGGCGCGTGGCTGCTGCCCGAGTCGCGGCAGCCCCGCGAGGGCCGCTGGGACTGGTGGGGTGTGGGCCAGTCCGTGGTCGGCATGCTCGCGCTGGCCGGCGGCATCAAGCAGCTGGGCAAGGGCGGGCCCGCCGATCCCCTCGCGTGGGTCCTGCTCGTGGTGGCGGCCCTCGCGCTCACGGTCTTCGTCCGTCGTCAGCTGCGCCTGGCCCAGCCGCTCTTCCACGTGCGACTGTTCACGAACCGGTCGTTCAGCATCGCGGCCGCCTCGATCTTCCTCGGGATGATCGCGCTGGGTTCGGCGCTCTTCCTGGTCACGCAGTGGTTCCAGTACGGCCAGGGGTACAGCCCCCTGGAGGCCGGGACACGGCTGCTTCCGGCCCCGCTCGGCCTGGTCGTCACCTCGCTGGTGACCCCGGTCCTGATGCACCGCCTTCCGATCCGGCACGTCATCGGCGGCGGCCTGCTCCTGATGACCGCGGGCCTCGCGCTGCCGTGGCTCTTCCAGCAGTCCGGGCCGCTGGCCTACCCCGGTGTCGCCGTGGCGCTGGGCGTGCTCGGCTGCGGTGTCGGCGTGGCGACCACCGCCGCGTCCGTGACCCTGATGGCGTCCGCGCCCAAGGAGCACGTCAGCGGCGCGGCCGCCGTCGAGGAGACCTGTTACGAGCTGGGCGCGGCGATGGGCGTGGCCATCCTCGGCAGCGTCGCGGCGGCGCTGTACCGTACGCACCTGCCGCGGCTGGCCCTGGACGGCGCGGCGACCGCGTCCGTACGCGACTCGGTCGGCGAGGCGGCCCACGTGGCCTCGTCGCTGGGCGGGCGGCCGGGCGCGCTGCTCCTGGAGCAGGCGTCGGCGGCCTTCACCTCGGGCATGACCCCGACGTTCCTCCTGGCGGCCGCCCTGCCGCTGGCCGCGGCGGTCCTGGCCTGGGCGAAGATCCCGGGCGACCTCCGCCCCACGGAAAACGCCCACTGACGGGCTGGGGTATGCCGGGTGGGCCAGCACCAGCCCTGCCAGGGGCGCGGGGAACTGCGCGACCGGCCACGCACGGTCGGCAGCCGGGGCCCCTGGGGCTCCGCCCCAGACCCCGTTCGCGCCTGAAGGGCGCTTGTCCTCAATCGCCGGACAGGCTGGGTATGCCCATGCGGGCCAGCACCGACCCTGCCGGGGGTAACGCCGGACGGGCTAGGTATATGCACATGGGCCAGCACCAGCCCCGCCGGGGGCGCGGGGAACTGCGCGACCGGCCACGCACGGTCGGCAGCCAAGCTCCCTGGGGCTCCGCCCCAGACCCCGTTCGCGCTGAAGGCGCTCGTCCTCAAACGCCGGACGGGCTAGGTATGTCCCAGTGGGCCAGCACGAGCCCTGCCAGGGGCGGACGAGCTGGGGTATGCCGGGTGGGCCAGCACCAGCCCCGCCAGGGGCGCGGGGAACTGCGCGGCAAGCGCCCGCGGTCCGCACCCGACGCCCGCCCCCGCCCCCGCCCCCGCGAATCAATCCGACGCCTGACGCCCGACGCGACCAGCAACGCACCACCAGGGGATCGCAAAAGGGGCCCCGGGTTCATCGACCCGGGGCCCCTTTCAAGTCCAGCACCGTGCGGAGCTACGGCAGCTGCGCCGCCCGCGCCTCACGCCGGTTGCCGCGGAACGTGTTCACCCGGCGGGCCGTCGCGAAGAGGGGGATCGTGGCGGCCAGGACGATCTGGAGCGCGCAGCCGGTCTGGAGCAGCAGCTGCCCGCCCGGCGCGTCGAACGCCCACGCCGCGAGCAGACCCATCGCCCCGATGATCCAGCTGAGCATCGCCACCGCGAGGACACCCCGAGGCTTGGGGTACTCCACTCGGCTCACCATCAGCCAGGCGACCCCGATGACGGCGAGCAGCGTCGGCACGAACGGCAGCTCGAGCAGCACGATCGAGACCACCGTGAGCGCGCCGAACGGGCTCGGCATGCCCTGGAACATGCCGTCCTTCATCGTCACGCAACTGAAGCGCGCCAGTCTCAGCACCACCGCGAGCAGCACCGTGATCGCCGCCACCGCCGCCACCCGCTGATGGGCGTCGTCGGCGACCATGCCGTACACGAGCACGAAGTACGCCGGGGCGAGCCCGAAGCTGATCAGGTCCGAGAGGTTGTCCAGCTCGGCGCCCATCGGGGAGCTGCGCAGCTTGCGCGCGACCAGACCGTCACAGAGGTCGAAGATCGCGGCGAGCAGCATGAGGATCACGGCCGTCGCGGCGGAGTGCCGCGCCATGCCGGTCTCCTGGCTGCCGGACAGGTGCGGGATCAGGATGCCGGTGGTGGTGAAGTACACCGCCATGAAGCCGCACGTGGCGTTGCCGAGGGTGAGGGTGTCCGCTATCGACAGGCGCAGTGACAGCGGCATTTCCTCGACGTCGTCCTCGGACTCCGCCTCGGGGACCCAGCCGGCCTGCGTCTCGGGATCAATCACGGTCAATTCGAGTCACCCCCGCCGTGGTCGCCTGACCGACCTCGACCGCGACCTCGACACCCTCGGGAAGGTAGATGTCGACCCGCGAGCCGAAGCGGATGAGGCCGATGCGCTCGCCCTGCTCCACCTTGGTGCCCTGGGGGACGTACGGGACGATGCGCCGCGCGACCGCGCCGGCGATCTGCACCATCTCGATGTCGCCGAGCTCGGTGTCGAAGTGCCAGACGACGCGCTCGTTGTTCTCGCTCTCCTTGTTGAACGCCGGAACGTAGCCACCGGGGATGTGCTCCACCGAGGTCACCGTGCCCGCGAGGGGCGCGCGGTTGACGTGGACGTTCAACGGGCTCATGAAGATCGCGACGCGCGTACGCCCGTCCTTCCACGGCATGATGCTCTGCACCACACCGTCGGCGGGGGAGATGACCCGCCCCTGCGTGATCTCACGCTCGGGGTCGCGGAAGAACCACAGCATGCCCGCCGCCAGTGCGGTGGTGGGCACGGCCACGATCGCGGCGCCCTTGGAGCGGCGGGATCGGGCCAGGCTGAGGGCTGCGGTGGCGACGGTCGGCAGAAGCCACGGCGATGCTCCGCGAGCAAGGCGTCCCTTGAGGAAGCCGTCGCGTGGTGCAGAGGTTTGGCTGTGGGGCATGGATGACCTTCGTAGCGGATGATGCCGCGCTGGCAACGGGGGACGGCGGCAGGTTTACCGGCGATGGTATCGGTTGCGAGCCGCAACTGGGCAAGCCAGAAGCCGAGTCGGTCGGCCGGAAGCGCTCAGAAAACGCCTACGGGGTGTGATGTTCTTCGCGGCCGAACCGACTCAAAAGCGACAATCAACCCTGGAGCCGGTACTCCTCAAGAAGTCGGCGCCCAATGATCATTTTCTGGATCTCGGCGGTACCTTCACCGATGAGCAGCATCGGCGCCTCGCGGTACAGGCGCTCGATCTCGTACTCCTTGGAGAAGCCGTAACCGCCGTGGATACGGAAGGCGTCCTCCACCACCTCCTTGCAGTACTCGGAGGCGAGGTACTTCGCCATCCCTGCTTCGAGGTCGTTTCGTTCCCCGGAGTCCTTTTTGCGTGCTGCGTTGACCATCATTGCATGGGCCGCTTCGACCTTGGTAGCCATTTCGGCGAGCTTGAACTGAATCGCCTGATGCTGAGCGATCGGCTTTCCGAAAGTGTGCCTTTGTTGGGCATAGGAGACACCCAGTTCGAATGCACGCTGCGCGACACCGCAGCCACGGGCCGCGACGTTGACCCGCCCGACCTCCACGCCGTCCATCATTTGGTAAAACCCTCGGCCGGTGACCCCGCCGAGGACGCGATTGGCCGGAACCCGTAGCCCGTCCATGATCAGCTCGGTGGTGTCGACGCCCTTGTATCCCATTTTGTCGATCTTGCCGGGAATGGTCAGCCCGGGGCGGACCTCTCCGAAGCCCGGCTCCTTCTCCACGAGGAACGTCGTCATCGACTTGTGGGGCGCGGTCCCCTCGGGGTGTCCTTCGTCACTCCGGCACAACACGGCCACAAGCGAGGACGTTCCGCCATTGGTCAGCCACATCTTCTGGCCGTTCAGGACGTACTCCTCGCCGTCCCTGACCCCCTTCGACGTGATCGCCGACACGTCCGAGCCGAGCGCCGGCTCCGACATCGAGAACGCGCCGCGCACCTCGCCGAGCGCCATCCGCGGCAGGAAGGTGTCCTTCTGCTCCTGGGTGCCGTGCTGCTTGAGCATGTACGCCACGATGAAGTGCGTGTTGATGATGCCGGACACCGACATCCAGCCACGCGCTATCTCCTCCACGCACAGCGCGTAGGTGAGCAGCGACTCCCCGAGACCGCCGTACTCCTCCGGGATCATCAGGCCGAACAGGCCCAGCTCCTTGAGCCCTTCGACGATCCGCGTCGGGTACTCGTCCTTGTGCTCCAGCTGGGTCGCGACCGGAATGATCTCCTTGTCGACGAAGTCCCGCACCGTGGAGAGGATTTCCTGCTGGACGTCGGTCAGACCGGCGGTCTGCGCGAGACGGGCCATCTCAGTTCTCCCGAAGTTCCGGGCGGCCGGGCTGTTCTCCGCCGCGCTCCTTGATGTACGTCTCGGTCGGCACCATCACCTTGCGGCGGAAGACGCAGACCAGGGTGCCGTCCTGCTTGTAGCCCTTGGTCTCGACGTGCACGATCCCGCGGTCGCTCTTGGACTTCGACGGCGTCTTGCCGAGCACCGTCGTCTCGCCGTAGATGGTGTCGCCGTGGAAGGTCGGCGCCACGTGCCGCAGCGACTCGATCTCCAGGTTGGCGATCGCCTTGCCGGAGACGTCCGGCACGCTCATGCCGAGCAGGAGCGAGTAGATGTAGTTGCCCACCACGACGTTCTTGCCGAAGTCGGTGGTGTTCTCGGCGTAGTTGGCGTCCATGTGCAGCGGGTGGTGGTTCATGGTGAGCAGACAGAAGAGGTGGTCGTCGTACTCGGTGACCGTCTTTCCGGGCCAGTGCTTGTAGACGGCGCCGACTTCGAACTCTTCGTAGGTACGGCCGAACTGCATGGTGCTCACGCCTCCGGGGCTTCGAACGTCGTGGTGCGCTTCATGCCGGCGGCCCGGCCCTTGCCGGAGATGACCAGCGCCATCTTGCGGCTGGCCTCGTCGATCATCTCGTCGCCGAGCATCGCCGAGCCCTTCTTGCCGCCCGCCTCGGAGGTGCACCACTCATAGGCGTCCAGGATCATCTCGGCGTGGTCGAAGTCCTCCTGCGACGGCGAGAAGATCTCGTTGGACGCCTCGACCTGACCGGGGTGCAGCACCCACTTGCCGTCGAAGCCGAGCGCGGCGGCGCGCTTGGCCACCTCGCGGTAGCCGTCCACGTTGCGGATCTGGAGGTAGGGTCCGTCGATCGCCTGGAGGTCGTTGGCGCGCGCGGCCATCAGGATCTTCATCAGGATGTAGTGGTAGGCGTCCGCGCCGTAGCCGGGCGGCTGCTCGCCCACGACGAGCGACTTCATGTTGATCGAGGCCATGAAGTCGGCCGGGCCGAAGATGATCGTCTCGGTGCGCGGCGAGGCCTCGGCGATCGCGTTGACGTTGTTCAGGCCGCGCGCGTTCTCGATCTGCGCCTCGATGCCGATCTTGCCGACCTCAAGACCCATGGTCTTCTCGATCTGCGTCAGCAGCAGGTCCAGGGCGACGACCTGGTCGGCGGTCTGCACCTTCGGCAGCATGACGCAGTCGAGGTTCTGCCCCGCGCCCTCGACGACGGTCACGACGTCGCGGTACGTCCACTCGGTCGTCCAGTCGTTCACGCGCACCACCCGCGTCTTGCCCGTCCAGTCGCCCTCGTTGAGGAACTTGACGATGGTGTGCCGCGCCTCGGGCTTGGCGAGCGGCGCGCAGGCGTCCTCCAGGTCGAGGAAGACCTGGTCGGCGGGGAGCCCCTGGGCCTTCTCGAGGAAGCGGGGGTTCGACCCGGGGACCGCGAGGCAGGAGCGGCGCGGGCGGAGCCGGTTGACGGGGGAGACGGGGGAGCTCATGCGGGGACCTCCAACGGGTCGAGCTTGTTCGCTTTCCGGATCTCGTCGACGATACGGCCGATGATCTCCGTGATACCGAAGTCCTTAGGGGTGAAAACGGCGGCCACACCCGCCGTGCGCAGTTCTTCGGCGTCGGCGGGCGGGATGATCCCGCCGGCGATCACCGGGATGTCGCCCGCGCCCGCCTCGCGCAGACGCACCAGGACGTCCGGGACGAGTTCGGCGTGCGAGCCGGACAGAATGGACAGACCCACACAGTGCACGTCCTCGGCGAGTGCGGCGCTGACGATCTGCTCGGGGGTCAGCCGGATGCCCTGGTAGACCACCTCGAAGCCGGCGTCACGGGCGCGCACCGCGATCTGCTCGGCCCCGTTGGAGTGCCCGTCGAGGCCCGGCTTGCCGACCAGCAGGCGCAGCCGCCCCGAGCCCAGGTCCGACGCCGTGCGGGCCACCTTCTCGCGCACCAGGGCCAGCGGCGTGCCCTGCTCGGCGGTGACCGCGACCGGGGCCGACGAGACGCCCGTGGGGGCCCGGAACTCACCGAACACCTCGCGCAGCGCCTGCGACCATTCGCCGGTGGTGACCCCCGAACGCACGCATTCCAGCGTGGCCTCCATGAGGTTGCCCGTCCCCTTGGCGGCCTCCTTCAGCTTCTCCAGGGCCTTGCACGGGCGCGGGTGGTTGAAGGGCGGCTGGTAGCGGGTGTCGCGCCAGTGCTTCAGCGCGGCCACGACCCGGGCCTCGACGGCCGGGTCGACCGTCATGATCGCCCCGTCCAGATCCGCGGTGAGCGGGCTCGGCTCGGTGGACTCGTAGCAGTTGACGCCGACGATCTTCTCCTCGCCGGACTCGATGCGGGCCCGGCGCTCGGCGTGCGAGGAGACCAGCTGCGACTTGAGGTAGCCCGACTCGACGGCGGCCAGCGCCCCGCCCATCTCCTGGATCCGGTCGATCTCCGCCAGGCACTCGCTCACCAGCGACTCCACCTTGGCCTCGATGACGTGCGAGCCGGCGAAGATGTCCTCGTACTCGAGCAGGTCGCTCTCGTGCGCGAGCACCTGCTGGATGCGTAGCGACCACTGCTGGTCCCAGGGGCGCGGGAGGCCCAACGCCTCGTTCCAGGCGGGGAGTTGGACCGCGCGGGCGCGCGCGTCCTTGGACAGCGTCACGGCCAGCATCTCCAGCACGATCCGCTGGACGTTGTTCTCGGGCTGCGCCTCGGTCAGGCCGAGGGAGTTGACCTGGACGCCGTAGCGGAAGCGGCGCTGCTTGGCGTCCTCGATCCCGTACCGCTCCCGCGTGATCTTGTCCCAGATGCGGCCGAAGGCGCGCATCTTGCACATCTCCTCGATGAAGCGGACACCCGCGTTCACGAAGAAGGAGATGCGGGCCACCACATCGCCCTTGCGCTCCTCGGGGATCTGGCCCGAAGCGAAGACCGAGTCGAGCACGGCGATCGCCGTGGACATCGCGTACGCGATCTCCTGGACCGGGGTGGCACCCGCCTCCTGCAAGTGGTAGCTACAGATGTTGATCGGGTTCCACTTGGGGATGTTGTTCACGGTGTAACAGATCATGTCTGTCGTCAGCCGCAGCGAAGGGCCCGGCGGGAAGACGTGCGTCCCGCGCGAAAGGTACTCCTTCACGATGTCGTTCTGCGTGGTGCCCTGGAGCTTGGTGATGTCCGCGCCCTGCTCCTCGGCGACCACCTGGTACATGGCGAGCAGCCACATCGCGGTGGCGTTGATCGTCATCGAGGTGTTCATCTGCTCCAGGGGGATGTCCTGGAACAGCCGCCTCATGTCACCGAGGTGGGAGACGGGGACCCCGACCCGGCCGACCTCGCCGCGCGCGAGGATGTGGTCGGGGTCGTATCCGGTCTGCGTCGGAAGGTCGAACGCGACCGACAGACCCGTCTGACCCTTGGCGAGGTTGTTGCGGTAGAGCTCGTTGGACGCCTCGGCGGTCGAGTGACCGGCGTACGTCCGCATGAGCCACGGCCGATCCTTCTGACGCTCCGTCATGAACGCTCCCGGTCTCAGATGTTGCGGAAGCGGTTGATGGCGTCGAGGTGCTTCTCGCGCAGCTCGGGGTCGCTGACGCCAAGGCCCTCGCGGGGCGCGAGCGCGAGCACGCCGACCTTGCCCTGGTGCAGGTTGCGGTGCACGTCGTAGGCCGCCTGCCCGGTGTCCTCCAGGGAGTACACCTTGGAGAGCGTCGGGTGGATCTTGCCCTTGGCGATGAGGCGGTTGGCCTCCCACGCCTCGCGGTAGTTGGCGAAGTGCGAGCCGATGATGCGCTTGAGGGACATCCACAGGTAGCGGTTGTCGTACTCGTGCATGTAGCCCGAGGTGGAGGCGCAGGTGGTGATGGTGCCGCCCTTGCGCGTGACGTAGACGCTCGCGCCGAAGGTCTCGCGGCCCGGGTGCTCGAAGACGATGTCGATGTCCTCGCCGCCGGTGAACTCGCGGATGCGCTTGCCGAAGCGCTTCCACTCCTTGGGGTCCTGGGTCCGCTCGTCCTTCCAGAACTTGTAGCCCTCGGCGTTGCGGTCGATGACCGCCTCGGCGCCCATGGCGCGGCAGATGTCGGCCTTCTCGGGGCTGGAGACGACACAGATGGGGTTGGCGCCGCCGGCGAGCGCGAACTGCGTGGCGTAGGAGCCGAGTCCGCCGCTCGCGCCCCAGATCAGGACGTTGTCGCCCTGCTTCATGCCGGCGCCGTTGCGGGAGACGAGCTGGCGGTACGCGGTCGAGTTGACCAGACCGGGCGCCGCCGCCTCCTCCCAGCTGAGGTGCTTGGGCTTGGGCATCAGCTGGTTGGACTTGACCAGCGCGATCTCGGCGAGGCCGCCGAAGTTGGTCTCGAAGCCCCAGATGCGCTGCTCGGGGTCGAGCATCGTGTCGTTGTGGCCGTCGGAGCTCTCCAGCTCCACCGACAGGCAGTGCGCGACGACCTGGTCGCCGGGGTTCCAGGCGTTGACGCCGGGGCCGGTGCGCAGCACGACGCCCGCGAGGTCGGAGCCGATGATGTGGTACGGCAGGTCATGGCGCTTGGTGAGCTCGCTGAGCCTGCCGTAGCGCTCCAGGAAGCTGAACGTGGACACCGGCTCGAAGATCGAGGTCCAGACCGAGTTGTAGTTGACCGAGGAGGCCATGACGGCCACCAGGGCCTCGCCCGGGCCGAGTTCGGGGATCGCCACCTCGTCCAGGTGGATCGACTTGCGGGGGTCCTTGTCGCGGGTGCTGAGCCCGGCGAACATCTCCGTCTCGTCCTTGTGCACGGTGATCGCGCGGTAGGAGTCGGGGAGCGGCAGAGCGGCGAAGTCGGCGGAGGTGGACTCCGGCGACTGGATCGCGTCCAGGATTTCCTTCACGGTGTTGCCTCCGGCGAAGCGCCCGACGGGGGGCGTTGAGGGTCTTCGGGGGTTGGTGCTGTGGAGGTGTGCCGTCGGTTCGGCGGTGTGGTGCGAGTGCGGCAGCGCCTGGTGGGCGCGGGAGGGGTGCCTGTGACGCAGGCGTCCGGGTCATTCGCCGGGACGGCGGATGCGGGACACGGCCGGCGTACGAGGATGTTCCGTGCGCCGACCGCCCGGACAACATCAACGTATGGCACCCCGTGCCAAGCCGCAAGACACCGCGTGCCAAGACTTTCTCTCAATTGCCGAGCGCCCCGCGCAGATGAGCGATGATCGATCGTTGCAGGTCAGCGGGGTCGCCCGGCCGCAGGCGCGGAGCGGGGCCGGACATCGCTGAGCGGGACCGGACATACGGGTGGCCGCATCCCTGTCGGAGGGATGCGGCCACCAGTGGCACTGCGTGCCGCGCGCGTCGTCGCGAGCGTCACCTCGTCCTGAGCGCCTGCTTGATGCTCTGCATGATCTCTTCGAGCGGGGCGTCCGTGCGGGCGACCGCGACCAGCACCTCGTCGCCGGCCGACACGGTGGCGGCGGGCTTCGGCCTGGCCGTGCGGCCCGCTCCTATGCCGGATCCGAACGTCTCGCGCACGATGGCGAAGGCGTGGTCGAGCTGGGCCTCCACATCGCCCTGGCCCCCGGCCCGCAGCCAGCGGCGCAGCACGTGGTTGTGCGCGGTGACCACGGCCGAGGCGGCGACCTCCGCGAGCAGCGGGTCGTCGTTGCCCGGCTGGTGGTCGTGCTCGTCGAAGTGCCCGAGCAGATAGCGGGTGAAAAGGCGCTCGTAGCGGGCGACCGAGGCGATCTCCGCCTCGCGCAGCGTCGGCACCTCGCGGGTCAGCTTGTAGCGGGCCACCGACACCGCGGGCGAGCCCGCGTACATCTTCATGACCTCCTTGATGCCCCGGCACACCGTGTCGAGCGGATGCTCGTGCGGGGGCGCGGCGTTCAGGACCGCCTCCGCCCGAACCAGGGTGTCGTCGTGGTCGGGGAAGATCGCCTCTTCCTTGGAGCGGAAGTGGCGGAAGAAGGTCCGCCGGGCGACGCCGGCCCGCGCCGCGATCTCGTCGACGGTGGTGGCCTCGTACCCCTTCGCGGAGAACAGGTCCATGGCCGCGGCCGCGAGCTCCCGGCGCATTTTGAGCCGCTGGGCGGCGGCCCGGCTGCCCGCGGCGCTCTCCGGGGCGTCGGGCACGGCGTTCGTACGGGAGGACCTGACTGGCTGGGGCATGGACCGAACGTACTGCATGGGCGCGGCAGGCCGCGCCCACGGGGGCGAGCTGTCAGGAGGCCGCAACAGCCCGCCCCACCCCGTGTCCGGCTCAGCGCCGGGCATACTCGCGGAATCCGCGGCCCGTCTTGCGGCCGAGGCACCCGGCCGCCACGAGGTGTTCGAGCAGCGGCGCCGGGGCCAGGCCCGGGTCGCGGAACTCGGCGTGCAGCACCTTCTCGATGGCGAGCGAGACATCGAGGCCCACCACGTCCAGCAGTTCGAACGGGCCCATCGGGTAGCCGCCGCCCAGCTTCATCGCGGCGTCGATGTCATCCAGGGTCGCGTAGTGCTCCTGGACCATCTTGACGGCGTTGTTGAGGTACGGGAAGAGCAGCGCGTTGACGATGAACCCGGCGCGGTCGCCGCAGTCCACCGGGTGCTTGCGGATCTTCGCGGTGACCTCGCGGACGGTGGCGTGCACCTCGTCGGAGGTGAGCACGGTGCGGACCACCTCGACCAGTTTCATCGCCGGGGCGGGGTTGAAGAAGTGCATCCCGATGACGTCCTGCGGGCGCGAGGTGGCACGGGCGCAGGCGACGACGGGCAGCGAGGAGGTGGTCGTGGCAAGGACCGCGCCCGGCTTGCAGATCTTGTCCAGCGTCGCGAAGAGCTGCTGCTTGACGGCCAGGTCCTCCGCGACCGCCTCCACCGCGAGATCCACGTCGGCGAAGGATTCCAGCGCGCCCGCAGCCGAGATCCGGTTCAGGGTCTCCTCACGTGCCCCGGCGCTCATGCGGCCCTTGTCGACGGAGCGCGAAAGTGACTTGGCGATCCGGGACTTGGCCCCTTCGGCCTTCTCCAGGCTGCGCGCGGCGAGCACCACCTGGTAGCCGGCCTTGGCGAAGACTTCCGCGATGCCGGACGCCATCGTGCCCGAACCGGCCACGCCGACCGAACGGATCTCGCGGCTTCCGCCCGCGCCCGCGATGGCGCGCGGCGTCTGTGCGTCGGCCACCACGACCGAACTGCCCTCGCCCTCGTACGTGTAGAAGCCGCGCCCCTTCTTGCGGCCGGTCAGGCCGGCCTCGGCGAGCTGGCCGAGGATGGGCGCCGGGGCGTGCAGACGGTCGTGCGATGCGGAGTACATCGCCTCGAGGACGGTGCGGGCGGTGTCGATGCCGATCAGGTCGAGCAGTTCGAGCGGGCCCATCGGAAGCCCGCAGCCCAGCTTCATCGCGGCGTCGATGTCCTCGCGCGAGGCGTACTTGGACTCGTACATCGCGGCGGCCTGGTTGAGGTAGCCGAAGAGCAGGCCGTCCGCGACGAACCCCGGCCGGTCGCCGACCGCGACCGGCTCCTTGCCGAGATCAAGGGCGAGCGCGGTGACCGCGTCCACGGCCGGCGGAGCGGTGAGCACGGAGGAGACGATCTCGACCAGCTTCATGGCGGGCGCCGGGTTGAAGAAGTGCAGGCCGAGCACGCGCTCGGGGTGCGCGGAGTCGGCGGCGAGCCGGGTCACGGAGAGCGCGTTGGTGCCGGTCGCCAAGATGGTGGTGGGCGCGACGATGGAGTCGAGCGCCTGGAAGACCTGGTGCTTGAGCTCGTAGGACTCCGGCACGACCTCGATGACGAGATCGGCCTCGGCCGCGGCCTGGAGATCGGTGAACGTACGGAACCGGGCGAGGATGTCGCCACGCTCCTGCGGGGTGATCCGCTCGCGGGACACCGCGCGGGCCGTGGAGGCCTCGAGGCAGGACACGGCCTGGCGGGCGGCGTGCTCGCTGATGTCGATGCCGATGACCTCGCGCCCGGCGCGGGCCAGGACCTCGGCGATGCCGGTGCCCATCGTGCCGAGGCCGACCACGGCGACAGTGTTCAGGGGGATGTCCATCACGGGACTCCAGGGATGAGTGACGACTGAGAGAGGGCGCACGCGACCAGCGGCAGAAGGGCGCTCAAATACGCCAACGGGCGCACGGCGTGCGGGAGTTGAGCCGGGGAGCGTCGTGCTGAGCCGTGGTGCGTCGTAGTGCGAAGGGGGCCGACGGCCCTGTCCCGGGGCGCGTCGTACAGAACTGCCGAACCGACGATCACTCGCGGTGGCTGCGTCACCAGGCCACCGGAGTCGCGGGGGTTACCCGCTCACCTGAGATTAACCGGCGAGTAACGAGCGCGCCAGACCTCCGCCGCGT
This sequence comes from Streptomyces sp. NPDC006711, assembly GCF_042869775.1. Taxonomy (NCBI): domain Bacteria; kingdom Bacillati; phylum Actinomycetota; class Actinomycetes; order Kitasatosporales; family Streptomycetaceae; genus Streptomyces; species Streptomyces sp. NPDC006711. The sequence continues at coordinate 597,824 of NZ_JBIAGO010000002.1, read as the reverse complement.
TGAGTCGTTGTGACGTGGGTCGCGTGCGGGCCGGGGGTTGCGGCTGGGGGTGGTGTGTGCGGCGGGGCGGGTGGACGGGAGTTGGGAGGGCGGTGGGCCCGGGCTCTCGGAGTCGGTGCGCGCGGGTGTCAGCCGAGCGGCGCGGCCGGGGCCGTGGCGAGCTCGTCGCGTGAGGCGAGCGCCAGCTTCGTCAGGACGCGGTCCACGTGCGCGGCCACCGCGCGCGGCGACAGGAAGAGCTCCGCACCCACCTCGCGGTCGGTCAGACCCTGCCCGGCGAGACGCGCGATGTGCGCTTCGAGGGGAGACAGTGCCCGCGCCGCCGCGAGGTGGGGACGGCTGGCCGCACCCCTGTCCGGCGTCGCCGTCCGCCCGCCCGCGAGCGCCAACTCCTCGCAGGCAGCCGCAGACCAGGGCCGCGCCCCGATCCGGTCGAAGGCGACCCGTGCGGAGCGCAGCAGCGGACGCGCCTCGGCGCTACGGTGCCGGCGGGCGAGCCAGCCGCCGTACGCGAGCTCGGCGCGGGCCCGTGGCCAGGGCCAGCGGGCCAGATTCTCGCCGAGCGCCCGCCGGAACAGGGTCTCCGCCTCGACGTCGTCGGCCAGGACCGCCGCCGCGTACCGCAGGTGGACGCGCACCAGCGGCGCCGGGGACCGGGCGGTGCGCCGCGCGAGGGAGGCGAGCACCCGCGCCGCGTCGTCGCGTCGCGCCGCGCGTACGGCCGCGTCGGCGAGGAAGCCGACCGCGCCCACGCTCTCCAGGCACGCCGCGCCGCCGTCCGGCCCTGGGCTCTCGGAATCCGGGCCGACGTGCCCGGCGCGCAGGCCGCGATCGCGATCGCGATTGAGGCCCTGGCCCTCGGGGCCCGCGTCCTCGGAGCCGTCGTCCTTGGGGAACAGGCCGCGCAGCACCTCGTACGCATCGCCGTGGCGCCCGGCCACGCACGCGGCGATGCCACGGGCCAGGCCCACCCGCACCGCCAGGCCCGCGTCCCGGCCCGAGCAGGCGCCCTCGGCGCGACCCGCCAGACGCAGGGCCGCCCGGTCGTCACCGCGCAGGGCCGAGGCCAGGGCGTCGTCCACCAGCGCGGCCGCCGTATCCGCCGGCTGCCCCGTCTCGACCGCGATCCGGCTCACCTCGTCGGCGGCCTCGGCGGCCCGGTGCCAGTCGCCCACGTCGAGCCGGACCCGTACCTGCGTGGCGAGCACCGGCGGCAGCAGGTCCAGACGCCCCTGCGCGCGCAGCCCGCTCTCCGCGCGGTCGAGGAAGTCGCCCGCCGCCACCGGATCACCCACCGCGTGGGCGGCCGAGCCGAGCAGACACAGCCCCTCGGCATCGGTGACGTTCTTGGTCAAGGCGGATCGGTCGTCTCCCAACTGACCCAGTACGTACGCTGCTTGACGCACTGGTTGGGCCAGCGCGAGCGTGGCGGTCAGCCGGGGTTCGCACGCCGGTCCCCGCAGGGGCGTGGCGAGGGCGACGAGGTGTTCTCGCACCGGCGCGCCGGCCTCCGCGTGCCGGCAGCGCAGCGCGGCGGCGAGCAGCAGATCCAACGCCAACGACAAGTCCTGGTCCGCCGTCGAGAGGTCCCCGTCCGCCAACGACAAGTTCTGGTCCGCCGTGGAGAGGTCCCCGTCCGCCAGCGGGACGTCCCGGACGCGCGCGACGAGTTCGGCCATTGCGCACAAGCGCAGAACGGTGTCGTCGTCTCGCGTGCCGTCCGGCGTGAGCCCCGGGGGACGCGCGGTCCTGGCCCGGTCGTCCCTCTCCGGGCCGGGCCCGGTCCGGCCGCACCGGCGCGGGGGCGTAGCGGCGTCGCCTTCCCCGTGCACCCGCGCCCGTTCCCCCAGCCACGCCGCCCAGGCGCACTCGCGCTCGTCCAGGGTGGTCGCGGTCAGGGCGGAGAGCAGGCGGTGTACGAGGTCGGGGCGGGAGGCCCGGGCGCTGTGGTCGGCGGCCAGGAGCAGTCGGCGGTCGCGGCGCGCCGGGGACGATGTGAGCCGTGCGGCCTGCTCAAGCGTGCGGACCGCGAGGGCGGCGGAGCCCCGGTCGAGCGGGATGCGGTGGGCGGCCGCGAGCTCGTCGGCCACGGCGTCGTCGAACCCCTCCACCGCCAGCGCGCGGTGCCACCTCGCGCGATAGGGATCGGCGAAGACACCGGCGAGCGCCGCGTGCGCCGCCCGCCGCCGCGACCGGGGCTCGGCGCGGAACGTGCCCGCGCGCGCCGCCGTGTGACGGAGGCGGACCCGATCCTCCTCGACGCACAGCAGACCGGCGTCCACCGCGCGGCCCAGATCACCGGCGGACACCGGGACGCCACCGCCGAGCGCGGAGGCGGCGGCCAGGATCTCCAGGACCCGCCCGGTGCCCGCGACGGCCGCCACCAGCACCACGTCCCGCGCGGGCGGCGAAAGCCCCTCCAGGCGCGCGGCGAACACCTGCTCAAGACGCTCCGGCAGGGGTGTCGGGGAGTCCCACCGCTGCTGGTCGCCGTCCTCAACTCCGCGATGGAAGCTGGGCAGTTCGGCCAAAGCGAGGAGGTTTCCCCCGGCCGCCGCGAGCACGCGCCGACGCTGGGCGGGCGTGAGGCCGGTGGCCGTGACCGCGAGGATTTCGCGGGCCGCCGCCGGGCCGAGCGCTGTGAGGTCAAGGCGCTCAGAACCGGCCGGGGGCGGCCGCTCGCCCGGGCCGCTCCTGGCCGTCGCGCACAGCAGGACGGAGTCGTCACCCACGCGCCGGGCGAGAAAGGCGAACGCCTCGAAGCTGGGCTCGTCGAGCCAGGTGAGATCGTCGACGGCGGCGAACACCGGCCGGCCCACGGCGCACTCGCCCAACAGGTGCAGCGCGGCGAGCGCCACGAGGTGGGGTCCCGGCACGGGCCCCGCCGGCTCGCCGAACGCGGTGAGCAGCGCGGTGCGCTGAGCCGCGGGCAGCGCGCCCGCCGCACCCATCAGCGGGCGCAGCAGCTCACGCAGCGCGGCGTAGGGAGGGGCGGCGGGGCACGGCGTGCCCGATGTGGCCAGAACCAGCAGGCCCGCGTCGGCGGCGAACCCGCGTGCCGCGCGCAGCAGGGTCGACTTGCCGCTGCCGGGCGCCCCCTGAATGACGAGCGCGCCCCCGCCGGGCGAGGTGCGCGAGGGAGCGGGCCCCACCGAGCGGATCCGCGCGGCGAGCGCCGCGAACTCGGCCCGGCGGCCCGGTAACCAGGGACGCGCGGGCCCATCGCCCAGCGCCGGACTGCCGATGGCCTCCATGGGGCTGCTCCTCGCGTGGGGTCCTTGCCCGTGGCATGTCCCGGTGTGTGCCGGGATCCGATCATCCTTGGGTCCCCAACGGCCGTACGCCACTAGGCTTTTGGACATGGACGAGGAGTTCCGGTCCCTTGTGGACCGGGTGCGCGGCGAGAGCGGCGGGTCGGCGGCGTACGAACGGCTGCTCGGCACCGTCGATCCCGACGAGCTCGCCGCCGTGCTCACCGAGCGTGAACGACCGCTCTGGGCACGGGAATTGGCAGCCTTCCGGCTGGGGGTCGCGGGGGACCGGCGGGCCTTCGAGGCGCTGGTCCTGCTGCTCAACCACCGCGACCCCGAGCGGTGCGTGAGCGCCGCCCACGCCCTCGCGCGCCTGGGCGACCCCCGCACGGCGCGCGCGGCGGCGGCGCTGGCCACCAACGAACTGCGCACGGCCTATGCCCTGCATCCGGTGCGGCTGCTCACCGCGCTGCGCGCCCCCGAGTCCGTACCGGCTCTGATCAAGACCCTGCGGCCGCTGCTCTCGCCGCACAGCCCCTACGGCCGGGTGGCTGTGGCCTGCATCGAGGGCCTGGGCGAGCTCGGTGACCGGCGGGCCGTGGAGATCCTGACCGAGGCCCTGGCCCACCCCCGCCTCGCCCGCCAGGCGGCGTGGGCCCTGCGCCGCATCGAAGCCGGCCGGTGAGGCGAGCGGGGCCCCGGACGACGCCACTTCGAAGACACCCCCTAGGCGGGCGCGGTCACCGCGAACGCCTCGATCTCCACGAGCAGTTCGGGCCGGACCAGGGCGCCGACCTGGACGGCCGAGCTGGCGGGCAGCCGCTCGTGGCCCATGGCGGCCTCGCGCGCCGCGCGGACCGCCGGCATGTGGGCCATGTCCGTGACGAAGTAGGTCAGCTTCACCACGTCGTCGAACGTGGCGCCCGCCGCGGCCAGGGCACGGCGCAGGTTCTCGAAGACCCGCTCGGCCTGGGCCCGGGCGTCGCCCGCGCCGACCACGTCGCCCTCCTCGTCCAGGGCGCACTGCCCCGATATCGCGACGAACCGTCCCGTCCCCCAGACCACATGGCTGTAGGCGGGGCTGGGCGCGAGGCCTTCGGGGGCGGGGACATGGGTCAATGAGGTCATGCGCCCATCCTCGCGCACGCCACTGACAGCGCGCCCTCGGGGGCGGTTCAGAGCAGGGTGAGTTGGGTCGGCTCCGGCTCGCTCGGCGCGGCGGCCGGGATGCGCCGGGCCGCTCCGCGATGGGCGGGTCCGATGCCGAACTCGGTGGCCAGCTCGTGCACTTGGCCGGTGATCCGGCGCTGGTACCACTTCGGCGCGTACGCCCCTTCCGCGTACAGCCGCTCGTAGCGGCGCACCAGATGCGGATGGTGCTGCCCGAGCCAGGCCATGAACCACTCGCGGGCACCGGGCCGCAGATGGAGCGTCAGCGGGGTCACCGAGGTGGCGCCCGACGCGGCGATCGCGCGGACCGTGGCCCGCAGCTGGTCGGGGTGGTCGCCGAGGAAGGGGATCACGGGGGCCATCAGGACCGAGCACCCGACGCCGTGCTCGGTCAGCGTCCGTACGACGTCGAGGCGGCGCTCAGGCGCGGGCGTGCCCGGCTCGACGGTGCGCCACAGCTCCTGGTCGAGGAAGCCGACGGACACCGAGGCGCCGACCTCCGTCACGGCGGCGGCCTGCTTCAGGAGCTCCAGGTCCCGCAGGATGAGCGTGCCCTTGGTGAGGATGGAGAACGGGTTCGCGTGATCGCGCAGGGCCGCGATGATGCCCGGCATCAGGCGGTAGCGGCCCTCGGCGCGCTGGTAGCAGTCGACATTGGTGCCCATCGCGATGTGCGCCCCCTGCCAGCGGCGCGAGGAGAGGTGGGAGCGCAGCAGCTCCGGCGCGTTGACCTTCACCACGATCTGGGAGTCGAAACCGAGGCCGGTGTCCAGGTCCAGATAGCTGTGCGTCTTGCGGGCGAAGCAGTACACGCACGCGTGCGAGCAGCCCCGGTACGGGTTGACGGTCCACTCGAACGGCATGCGCGATGCCCCTGGCACCCGGTTGACGATCGAGCGCGCCCGGATCTCGTGGAAGGTGATCCCCCGGAACTCGGGGGTGTCGAACGTGCGGGTCGTCACCGCGTCGGCGGCGAACAGCGCGGCCGTACCCGCCCGGGCCGCCGGGGCGTCGTCATCGGCGAGATTTTCCCAGCGCATGAACGCCTCCTCGGGTCGCACGGGCCTGGTCGGTCACTCCTACCCCTGAATAGAACACATGTTCCCTTCTTGATCGCAACCCGGATTGTGACGGCCGAGCGCGAGGTGGTTGGCTTGGCCCACCCGAAATCCCCGGAGAACCCGGAAAACCACTGCTGGAGGAAGCGCCATGGCACAGGTCGAAGCCACGACGGAACGGATCATCGCGGCGGACCCGGAGACCGTGTTCGACATGCTCGCCGACTACCGGGCCGGCCGCCCGGCGCTCCTGACGGAGCACTTCAGCGAGTACGAGGTCCGCGAGGGCGGCGACGGCGCGGGCACCCTGGTCCACTGGAAGCTCCAGGCCACCAGCAAGCGGGTGCGCGACTGCCTCCTGGAGGTGACCGAGCCGACCGACGGGCAGCTCGTCGAGAAGGACCGCAACTCCTCCATGGTCACCACCTGGACGGTCACGCCGGCCGGCGAGGGCCGCTCCAAGGCCGTCGTCTCCACCGTGTGGAACGGCGCTTCGGGCATCGGCGGGTTCTTCGAAAGGACCTTCGCGCCCAAGGGGCTTGGCCGCATCTACGACGCGATGCTCGCCAACCTCGCCGCCAAGACCGAGAAGTAGCCCGGGGTGGCCCCCGGCGATCCCCCCGCGCGGTCACCGGTTCGGGTGGACTTCCCGCCCGCCACGGTTGTGCGCCGTAGGGGCTCCCGCCAGCGCATAAGCGCCCGGCGCACGCCCGGCGCCCTCCCTCACTCCGCTTGCCCCGGTTGTCGCGTAATGCGAGAAATGGTCGGCGCAGGGCGTGACGAGGGGAGAGTTTCGTGGGCGGGATCACTCTGGTGAAGGACGGGCGGGCCACCGGGCCCGCCGCGGCCCCGGCGGTGGCGGCGGTGGCGGCGGTGCCTTCCGGGGAGGAACGCGCCGCGCCCCAGGCGCAGTTGGACCCCCGCCGGGTGCGGATGGTCTTCCTGGGCCTGATGCTCACCCTGCTGCTCGCGGCGCTCGACCAGATGATCGTCGCGACCGCGCTGCCGAAGATCGTCGGCGATCTGCACGGCCTGGACAAGGTCTCCTGGGCCGTCACCGCCTATCTGCTCGCCTCCACCATCGGGCTGCCCATCTACGGCAAGCTCGGCGACCTCTTCGGCCGTAAACCCGTCTTCCAGTTCGCGATCGTCGTCTTCGTCATCGGCTCCGCGCTGGCGGGCTGGTCGCGCACGATGGACCAGCTCATCGTCTTCCGTGCCCTGCAAGGCGTCGGCGGCGGCGGTCTCATGATCGGCGTGCAGGCCATCATCGCGGACATCGTGCCGCCCCGCGACCGCGGCCGCTTCATGGGCCTGATCGGCGCCGTCTTCGGGCTGGCCTCGGTCGCGGGCCCCCTGCTCGGCGGGTTCTTCACCGACCACACCTCCTGGCGCTGGTGCTTCTACATCAACGTGCCCTTCGGCCTGGTCACCCTCGCCGTCGTCACCGCCGTGCTCCGACTGCCGAGGCCCGCCGTGCGCCCCCGCCTCGACCTGCTCGGCATGCTGCTGCTCGCCGCCGCCTCCACCTGCCTGGTCCTGCTGACCAGTTGGGGCGGGACCGAGTACGCCTGGGGTTCGCGCACCATCCTGGGGCTCGCCGCCGGCGCCGCCGGAACGACCCTGCTGTTCCTGGTCGTCGAGAACCACGCGGCCGAACCCGTCATCCCCCTGCGGCTCTTCCGCGACCCCGTCTTCACCGTCTCCGGCCTCGTCGGCGCCGTCATCGGCGTCGCCCTCTTCGGCGCCGCCAGCTATCTGCCGACGTTCCTGCAAATGGTCGACGGGGTCAGCGCCACCGCGTCAGGACTGCTCGTGCTGCCCATGATGGGCGGCATCGTCATCGCCTCCGTCGTCGCGGGCCAGCTCATCAGCCGCACCGGGCGCTACAAGCCCTACCCGATCATCGGGGGAGCCGTCTCCGCCGTCGGCATGTGGCTGCTCTCCCGGCTCGGCACCGACACCCCCCGGCTCGACTACAGCATCTGGATGGCCGTGCTCGGCGCGGGCATCGGCCTGGTCATGCCGGTCCTCATCGTCGCCGTGCAGAACGCCGCAGACCCCGCCGACCTCGGCACCGCCACCAGCGCCAACAACTACTTCCGGCAGATCGGCGGCAGCGTCGGCGCCGCCGTCTTCGGCACTCTGTTCACCAACCGCCTCGCCCACGCGCTCGCCGAGCGGCTGCCGGCCTCGGCGCGCCTTCCCGACCCCGAGTCGATCACCCCGCAGCTGGTGCGCGCCATGCCCCCCGCGCTGCGTGACGGCTACATCCGGGCCTACGCCGACGCCATGCCGCGGATCTTCCTCTACCTCGTGCCGGTGCTCGTGCTCGGCTTCGTCCTCGCCTTCTTCCTCAAGGAGAAACCGCTGGTGTCCCAGAACGCCCCCATCGCCGAGACGCTTCCCCCGGCCACCACCGCCGACACCGCGCCCCTGCCGCACGCCCGTACCGCCCCCAACTCCGGTTACGCGAGCGGTGTTCCGGTGACCGGCACCGTCCAGCACCACGACGGCTCCACCGTGCCGCGCGCCGCCCTCACCCTCGTCGACGTACGCGGCCAACAGGTCGGGCGCGGCGCGAGCGGCGCGGACGGACGGTACGCGCTGAGCGTGCCGGGCGCCGGGTCCTACGTCCTGATCGCCGCCGCCGGCGGTCACCAGCCGCAGGCCGTCGCCGTGACCGTCGGGGAACGCCCCGTCGACCTCGACGTGGTGCTCGGCGGCGCGGGCCGCCTCGCCGGCGCCGTCGTCACCGCCGACGGCACGCCCGTGCGGGACGCCGCCGTCACCCTCACCGACGTACGCGGCGAGGTGGTGGCCGCCACCCGCAGCGGGCGCGAGGGGGGCTATGTGATCACGGAGCTGGTGGCGGGGGAGTACACCCTGGCCGCCAGCGCCCCCGCCTTCCGGCCCGCCGCGCTCCCGGTCAGCGTGCAGGCCTCGCGCGAGACCCGCCAGGACATCGAGCTGGCCGGCGGCGCGGTGCTGCGCGGCACGGTCCGCGCGGGCGGCGGGCGCCCCGTCGAGGACGCCCGGGTCACCCTGCTCGACGCCGCGGGCAACGTCGTGGACACCCTCACCACCGGCCCCGACGGCACCTTCAGATTCGTCGACCTGTCCTCCGGCGAGTACACGGTCATCGCGGCCGGGTATCCGCCGGTGGCCACCGTCCTCCAGGTCGCGGGCGGCGGCCGCACCGAGCGCGACCTCCAACTGGGGCACGAGGACTGACCTCGGCCGAGCCACGGGGACCGGCCTCAACTGGACCATGCTGACTGACCTTTGGTCAATGCGTCCGGCATGTGCGCGGGGGCGTACGCCTATTGTGGAGTTGCCCCGCGCGCGGTGCGCCGATACCCGTACGGTGGTGGACAGCCGCCGTTCACCGCGGCGGGGAAGGAGCCCCCCATCCATGGACCGTGGTACTGCGCCGGAGCCGGCGCGACAGCCCGCCGTGGCCGGCCGGATCCCGCTCGCCGTGATCGTCGTGGACGGCGAGGGCCTGGTGTCGCACTGGTCCTCCGGCGCGCGCAGGCTCTTCGGTCCCGACAAGGAGGACGCGGTGGGCCGGCCCGCCGTCGACCTGCTCCCGGTCTCCGGAGCGCTGGAGCGCCACTACGACCACGACTGCGACGGCTATGAGGAGTTCGAGGAGGCAGGCCCCGGCCTCGATGGGCCGCTGACCGGCCGCACCGCCTTCCCCAGCACCGGCCGGGCCACGCTGCGCGAGCCCGGCCGTGAGCGCACCGACGTGGTGTGGTGGGCCTATCCGCTGGTCGGCCCCGGGCCCGAACGGCTCCTGGTCCTGGCGGCCGACGCGGCCCAGCTGCACCAGGAGCGCGAGGACTCCGAAGGCCCCCACGGCCTCGATGACCCCGACAGCCCCGAGAGCCCTGACGGCACCGACGACGGGGCGAACCCCTTCGAGCGGATAGCGCCCGGCTTCGCCCTGCACACCGAGTTCCCGGGCGCCGACGAGCTGGCCCGGCGGCTGCCGGAGATCCTGCCCAGCATGAGCGTCGGCGAGAGCTCCCGGATCGTGTCCCAGGTCCTCGAACTGGGCTATCCCGTCCTGGAGTTCAGCCGTCACGACCGGGTTCCCGTCACACCCGACTGGGGGGTGCCCCGGCGCGCCGAACACCGCTCCGCGCGCCGGCGCCACCCCCTGGAGCCCGTGTCGTGGGCCCAGCCCCGCTCACCCGAATTCGCCGCCGACCTCGAATACGCTGCGGTGCGCGAACGGCTGGAATTCCTCAACGAGGTCAGCGGCCGCATCGGCTCCTCACTGGACCTCGCCCGCACCATCCAGGAGGTCAGCGCCGCCGTCGTCCCCCGCTTCACCGATGTCGCAGGCACCTATCTGCGCGAGCAGGTCATCGCGGGCGAGGGCTTCCCCGACGGGCCGCCCGACGAGCGCACCCTGTGGCACCGCGTCGCCCTGGAACACGTCGAGGAACCGGGCCGCTGGGACGACGTCGTACCGGTCGGCGAATCCATGCCGTTCCCCGCGCACACCCCGTTCTTCCAGTGCATGACCTCGGGCGAGCCCGTCCTCGTGCCCCGGATCAGCGAGCAGATGGGCACCGCCATCGCCTCGCAGTTCGAAAAGCGTGACATCCGGCCGCTCATCAACGGCCGCTCCATGCTGGTGGTCCCGCTCAAGGCGCGCAACGTGGTGCTCGGCTTCATGATCCTGCTGCGGCACGCCGAACGGGCCGAGTTCAACGACATGGACCGCGTCACCGGCGCCGAACTTGCCGCCCGCGCCGGGCTCGTACTCGACAACGCCCGCATGTACACCTACCAGGAAAGCGTCGCCGAGACCCTTCAGGACTCGATGCTCCCGCAGGTCGCCCCGCGCATGGCGGGCTGCGACACCGCGACCCGCTATCTGCCGGGCACGCTGCTCGGCCGCGTCGGCGGCGACTGGTTCGACTCGGTCAAGCTGCCCGGCTCACGGACCGCGCTCGTGGTCGGCGACGTCATGGGCCACGGCCTCAACTCGGCCGCCATGATGGGCCAGTTGCGCACGGCCGTCCAGACCATGGCCGCCCTCGACCTGCCGCCCCACCAACTCCTGCGCAATCTGGACAACTTGGCACAGCGCCTGGGCGAGCACTACCTCGCCACCTGTCTGTACGCCGTGTACGACCCGATCAAGGGCGAGCTGTTGATGGCCAACGCGGGCCACGTACCGCCGGTGATCGTACGGTCGGCCGACGGGCGCAGCGAACTGATCGACCTGCCCACGGGCGCCCCCATCGGCGTCGGCGGAGTGCCGTTCGAGACGGCCCGTATCGCGGTCGAGCCCGGCGACCGGCTGGTGATGTGCACCGACGGTCTCGTCGAAGTGCGCGGCGAGGACATAGGCGTGGGCCTCGCCACGCTCTGCGAGTCCGCCGCCCACCCGGCGGCCTCCATGGACGACGCCTGCGACACGATCATCCGCTCCCTCAACACCCGGGGCGGACGCAAGGACGACGTGGCCCTGCTCATGGCGCGCCTGAACGGGATCGCCCGCGAGGACGTCGCCGAGTGGCGGCTCGCCGCCGAGGAGCAAGAGGTGGGCCGCGCCCGGCACTTGGTGCGCGAACAGCTCGTCCAGTGGGGCCTGGCGGCCGTCACGGAAACCGTCGAGCTGCTGGTCAGCGAGGTCGTCACCAACGGCATCCGGCACGCGCACGGCCGCCAGGTCGAGCTGCGTCTGGTGCGCGCCGAAGCGCTCCTGTGCGAGGTGGCCGACGACGACCACACCCTGCCGTCGCTGCTCAGCGCCGGCCCCGACGACGAGGCGGGCCGGGGCCTGCGGGTGGTCAGCGAGCTCGCCCACGCCTGGGGCAGCAGCCGCACCGGCAATGGCAAGACGGTCTGGTTCGACGTGGCGCTGCCCCGTGCGGCACGCGGAAGCAGGTGACGCGAAGGGAGACGGCGAAGCCTCAACTCGCCCTGCTTTCACGGTAGATGCCTGCGGTCGGTATCCATCACGACCGCTCGAACGGCAGGTGAAGGTGTCTGCCGGAGGCTTGCCCGGCGTGCGCCCCACGCGGTACACCGATCTTGACACTGTGAGGCTGCCCGGGGAGTCGGTCATGAGCGTGACGCGTAAGTACAAGGACGCCTGGGACGGGTTCTGGGGCGAGGCGCCCAACGAGCCGGGCACGGTCTTCTGGGACGCGGAACCCGCGCTGACCGCCGCCCGCCACCTGGCCCACTTCGCGCCGCGCATCGACCGCCCCGACCTGCCGATGGTGGACCTCGGCTGCGGCAACGGCACGCAGACCCGCTACCTCGCGGGCCACTTCGCGAAGGTGACGGGCGTGGACCTCGCCCTCGCCGCCGTCGAGCGGGCACGCAGCCAGGACCCGGCAGGCGAAGCGGAGTTCGAGCAGCTGGACGCCGCCGACGCCAAGGCGGTCCAGGCCCTGCGCGACCGGCTCGGAGACGCCAACGTGTACGTACGGGGTGTGCTGCACCAGTGCGAGCAGAGCGACCGTCGGCCCGTGGCGGACGCCATAGCCACCCTGATCGGCGACACGGGCCGCGCCTTCGTGGTGGAACTCGCCGAGGACGCCAAGCCCGTACTGATGGGCCTCGCCCAGAGCCCCGCGGGCCCGCCGCCCAAACTGCGGCCGGTCTTCGCCCACGGGATAGCGCCGGGCGAGGTCTCCGACCGCGCGCTCACAGAACTCCTCGCGACGGCGGGCCTCACGGTGCTCGCCGAAGGCGAACTCCCGCTCCTGACCACGGAGTACACCGGGGACGGCCGACGCATCGAGCTGCCCTCGCGCTGGCTGGTCGTGAGCCGCGCGGCCTGAGGTGCCCGACCGGAGCGCGGACGGCGCCGCGCGGCGGTCAGCCCGGCGTGCTGAGGGTGAAGGTGGCTCCGTCGGGGTCGCTCAGGCGGGCCCAGGGGCCGGTCGGTGAGACGCCTTCGGCCAGGACGGTGGCGCCGTGCGCGCGGGCCTTCACCGCGTGATGGAGCGGATCGTCGACGGTGAAGTGGGTGTGCCAGTGCGGGCGCAGACTCGGATCGGGCGCGGCCTCGACCGCCCCCGAGGTCAGCCGCGCCACCACGTGCCCGCCGTGGCGCAGGACGACCTCGTCGTGCTCGTAGCGCACATCGCAGCAGCCCGGGCCCTCGCGCGCCCAGTCCAGGACCTCCCCGTAGAAGATCGCCGCGTCGAAGGCGTCCCTGGTCTGCAACCGCGTCCAGGCCGGAGCGGTGTCGCGCCACGTCTCCCACTGCGACACCAGCGGGCCCTGCCACAGCCCGAAGACCGCCCCGTCCCGGTCCGCCGCCAGCGCCCCGCGCCCGGTGTGCAGTGCGACCGGGCCCACCGCCACCGTGCCGCCGCGCTCGCGGATCCGGGACGCGGTGACATCGGCGTCCTCCACCGCGAAGTACGGCGTCCAGGCGACCGCGACCTGGAGTGCGGGCGCCAGCGCGCCGATCCCCGCCACCGGCACCCCGTTCGCGAGCGCGATCCGGAACTCCTCGCCCAGCACGCCCGAGCGGAAGCGCCAGCCGAGGACCGTGCCGTAGAAATCGAGCGCGGCACTCAGGTCCCGCGCCATCAGGCTCACCCAGCACGGCGCCCCGAGAGCCACCTCGCTGGAGGCGATGGCCCGCTTCGCGGAAATGCCGGGGTTGCTCGGTGGTGCCGTCACGGGACCCTCACTCACGCCCAGGAATGCCAACTTTTCGGCACATAGACCTGTCCATTGTCTCGCGCGGGCCCAGCGCCCGCACGCCGGACGCCGCCGGCCCGGTCGCGGGCGGCCCGATGCCGGTGCCAGTGCGGGTGCCCGGGCCGGTGCGGGTCAGCGGTCGGGATCGCAGCTCTCGCGCCGGCGCCCGATGGTGAGCAGCGCGTCCATGAGGCCATCGTGATCGTCCCGGGCGGCGGTGTGGACGGCGCCTTCCTCCAGGACGGTGCGCAGCTCGGGAAAGACGGCGGTGGCGGGCGTCGTGCGCAGGACGACGGCGCTGGGCGGCGTCAGCGAGCGCAGCCCCGTGAACAGGGCGGCCGGGTCGCTGTCTCCGTCCATGCTGGGGTCGAGGACGGTGACGTCGGGCAGCAGGACGTACGCCTGCGCCAGGGCGAGCCGGGGGCTCGGCGTATGCGCGATGACGCGGAAGTGGGGGTTGCGGTGGATGCGCTCACGCAGCACGGCCGCTTCCTCGTCGGTGGCTACCAGCAGCACGGTGATCACGCTCCCAGCATGGCGCGAGCGCCCGCCGCGAGCCACGCGAAGGGGCGACGGTCCGGCCCGGACCCGGCGAGCGGGGAACCCGGCGAACGTGCTCCGCCGGGGCGGCGGACGCCGGGGCCGGCGGGTGCCTGGGTCGGGGGGTGCCTGCGTTGGCGGGGTGCCGGGCCGACGGGGGTCCGTGTGGGTGGGGGTCCATGCGCGCGGGCCCGGGCTGGCGGGGACCCGGGCTGGTGAGGACCCAGGCGGCCCCGGACCCGGGCGCTGGTCAGGGCCCGGACTGGTGGGGACCCGGGCCGGCCCGGACCCGGGCCGGCGAGGCCCGGGTCGGTTCCCGACGCGATTCGGTGAGGGCCCACGCTCAAGAGGAGCGGGGTCGATGGGGACCCGCATGGATGCGTACCCACGCGCCGGGACCCGAGCTGGTCAGGACCTGGACTGCCGAGGACCCCAGCCGGTGAGGGCCGGACCCGGACCCGAGTTGGTGAGGGCCCGAGCCCGAGAGGAGACGGGCCAGCCAGGACCCGGGCTGGTCAGGACCCGGGCCGGACCCGGACCCGAGTCGGTGAGGGCCCACGCCCGCGAGGCGCAGGGCTGGCCAGGCCCCGGACTGAAGAGGCCCCGGGCCGCCTCGAACCCGGGCCGGGCCTCGAACCGGAGCCGCCCAGGCCCTGGGCCGGCCCCGGACCCCAGCCGGTGAGGAGCCGGGCCAGCGAGGAGCCGGGCCAACCAGGAGCCGGGTCAGCCAAGGCCCGAGCCGACCAGGCCCCGCGTCGGCCCACCGGATTGCCGGGACGGAGACGATTTGCTCCCCTACATCCCGAAGCGTTCCCGATTGCCGTTCCCCGTGCGGGAGTTGAGCCCGCGGCGCAGCCACGGACGGGGCGGACCCGATACGGTGCTCGTGTGCTGATCAAGGGGCAGGAACCGGGTACGGCGCTGCTGCTGGCAGCCGCCCCGGCGAACAAGGGGCGTCTCATCGACGCGGCGTCGGTGCTTCCCGGGCTGGCCGCCGTGCCTCCGGGTGTGCTGACCGGTACGGACACCGCCAGCGTCGTGGAGCTCGCCGATCCGGTCGACCCGCAGACCGTGCTGACCAGGATCCGCGCCGTGGCCGCGTCGCCCGGCCCGGTGTCGGTGTATCTCGCGGGCCAACTGCACCTCGACTCCCGCGCGCACCAGACGCATCTGGCGCTGGCCCGGACCACGCGGACGAGCGTGCGCTACACCGCCTTGCCCTGGCAGTGGCTGGCGCACGCGTTCCAGGCGCGCGAGCCCGGCACGACCACCGTGATCGTCGACCTGGTCGCCGACCCGGAGGCGTGGGAGCGACTGCGTCAGGAAGGCCTCGCCCTTTGCCCCGGTGTCCGGCTCCACGGCAGAATCGTCCCGCCCGCGCCACGCCGCGCTGTGGCCTCGCCGGACTACCTCAAAACGTACGCGCGGGTCTGGCGCGGTGGGGCCCGGCCGCCGCTCGCCGAGCTCCACGCGTACGCCGTCGATCACAGCGGCCCTGAGAACGCGCTGCTCCTGAGCGCGGACGCGCCATCCGCCCAGAATCCCGCACCCCCGAGCAGCGACGCCACCGTGCCGCCGGCCGGAACGCGAGCGACGCTGCCAGTACCGCAGGCGACCCCGCCCGTACCGCGGGAGATCCCGGCCGCGACGCGGGCCGACGTCGCCAGGACCCTGCCGCCCCTGCCACCCCTGCCCTCCGAACCACCCGTCACCCCGCGCGCGTCGGCCGACCCGCACCCGGCGATCCTGGCCGCCGCCCGTGCGGGACGCCACGGCGAGGCGGCGTCGATGGCGGCGATGTGGGAGAGCGAGGCGTGGCGGGCCCACGGCCCCTCGTCGCAGGAAGCCTTGCACTGGCTGGAGGTGCGCGCCGACCTCGCCAGGCTGGCCCAGGATCCGGCGCGCTCGTGCGAGCTGTGGATGTCGTGCGCGCAGGGCAGACTCACCCGGGGCCAGGACGCGGACGACAGCGATGTGCAGGCCGCCGTGGACCGTGCCCATCACCAGTGGGAGCAGCTGGCCGATCCCGAGCGCGCGCGGGCGCTCACGCCGGCCCTGATCGCGCTGCGTGAGCAGGTGCCGGGCCGTCAACAGGGCGCCGTCGAGGCGGTACGCCGACGCGTGGAGCAGCTGGGCACGGTGGCCGCCGCCGGACGCTAGAACCGGCGCGCGGGGCGCCGTCACCACCGTGTGCGGCGGCCCGACAGGCGGCGAAGCCGTTCCTCCCAGCGGCCCGCCAGGCGCCCAGCGACCCAGACCCGCCTCGCGAGGCGCGCCGCCCTGCGTGTCCGTACGAGTCCGAGCGAGGACCGGCGTCGGCGTGTTTCTGATTTCCCCATGCCCCCAGGGTGGTCCGCATACCCCGGCCCCGCACGCCCCGGCCGCGCCCCACGCACCCGGGGCAACCGACCCACCGTCGAGCTCGCCGCCCCCGGGGCAACCGACCCGCTGTCGGGCTCCCCGGCGCGGCCGGACCGCTCAGGCGCCCTCGGGTCCCGCGTAAGGCACCCGGCTGAGTTCGTGCACGGAACCGACCGTGCCCCACTCGTCCCGGCCGAGCCGGGCCAGCGGCAGCAGGCGGCCGATCTCGGGGTGTCCGTCGACCATGACCTCGTCCGCCACCACCGCGTGCACGACCCGGCCGAACACGACGGTCGAGTCGCCGATGCCGAGCGTGCTGTGCAGCTCGCACTCCAGGGCCACCGGCGACTCGCCCACCCGGGGCGGCTTCACCCGCAGGCTCGGCTCGGCTGCCAGGCCCGCCTGCTCGAACTCGCTCACCCCGTGCGGGAAGGAGGTCGCGGTGGCGTTCACCTGATTCATGAGCGGTTCGGACGCCAGATTGACCACGAACTGTCCCGTCGCCTCGACATTGCGCAGCGAGTCCTTGCGCCCGACCGAGGTGAACTGCACGACGGGCGGCGCGATGGCGGCGATGCTGAAGAAGGAGTGTGGTGCGAGATTGGGGATCCCGTCGGACGACACCGTCGACACCCACGCGATGGGGCGGGGCACCACGGTCGCCGTGAGCAGCCGGTAGAACTCGGTCGAGGACATGGCGCCGGGATCGAAGTCGATACGCATGCGGGTCAGTATCCATGCCTCGCCGCCGCCCCACCGCACCCGGAGCGCGCATCCTCAACAGGCCGTTTGCGCAAGGTGATTGACCGTGGTGGATGCCGCGGCCGCGCAGTGCGCGGAACCCTGCCGGACCGTCCCCTGGAAGGGAGGGGCGCGGGCGGCGCCCGCGCCGGAGAGGCCGGAGATCCGGAGACAGCCCGGCGCCATTCAGGTAATTAATCATTTGTGCAGATCAAGCACAGAATTCTTCCATCTCAGCTAAACGGCTGCGGAGGAGCCCTAAATCAGGGCAGTTTCCTGCGTAATATTCCAGACGCAGAATCGAATTCTGTACGGCCGGGAACTGCCAAGACCATCCTCTTCAAGGAGTTGGCCCCTCGATGACGCTGAACATTCCTGACGCGCCTGAGCGCCGCACATTGTCGGTGTGGATCGCGGCGCTCACGGCCGTGGTGCTCGCCGCCGCCGTTCTCGCGGTGACGCCGACACGCGCAAACGCCGTCGCCAGCCCCGTGCCCCTGGGCACGGCGGCCAGTTTCGGAGTCCTGGCCGGAGCCACGGTCACCAATACCGGCCCCACGGAGGTCGACGGCCTCATCGTCGGCGTAAGCCCCGGGACGGCCATCACCGGGTTCCAGACGTCGGACGGAGGACCCGGCAAGGTGACCCCTCCCGGCGTTCTGCACGCCGCCGACGCCGTCGCGGGCCAGGCCAAGACCGACCTGAACACGGCGTACAACGAGGCCGCAGGGCAGAGCCTCACCGACGCGGTCTACAACGACGCTCCCCATGAGTTCGGTGGCCAGACCCTGACGCCCGGCCTCTACCGGGCGAACAGCTCCGCCGCGATCACCGGCACGCTCACCCTTGACGCGCAGGGCGACTCCAGTGCCGTCTGGGTGTTCCAGATCGGTTCGACGCTGACCACGGCGTCCGCCAGCTCGGTGAGCTTCATCAATGGTGCCTCCCCGTGCAATGTGTACTGGCAGGTCGGCAGCTCGGCCACCCTCGGTACCGACTCCACATTCGTGGGCACCATCCTGGCCGACACCTCGATCACCGCGACCACGGGCGCGACTGTCAACGGCCGGCTGCTGGCCGACGCGGGCCTGCGCGGCGACGGCGCCGTGACGCTGGACAGCAACAGGATCTTCCAGGGGCCGTGCGGCACCGCGTCCACGGGCGGAACGACGGGTGGAACGACGGGTGGAACCACGGGCGGTCTGATCACGGGCGGGGTGATCGCGGGCGCCACGTCGGGCGGCACCACGGCCGGCACTACTGGCGCCACCACGGTCGGAGTCATCGGCGGCGTGCCGACAGGCGGCGGAACCGGTGGCGTGCTCGGCGGCCTCATCGGCGGCGTCCTGACGACGGGCGGCACCACGGGCGGAGCCCTCGGCGGCCTCGTCGCGGGCGCCACCACGGGCGGGACCACCGGCGCCACCACGGGCGCCACGACCGGCGGGACGACGGGCCCCACGACCGGCGGGACCGGACACGACCACGGCGGAAAGCCCGAAGACCACGGCTATGGCGGTTACGGCGACGAGTCCGGCACGAACAGCAGCGGCTACGGCAACGGTTACGGCAGCGGTTACGGCAACGCCGGCCACTGAGCCGTGCACGTGTCCTTGAGGGGCGGGCGGCGCGCGATGGAGCGGTGTCGCTTCCATCGCGCGCCGCCCGCGCGAGCTCAGGAGAAGCAGTGAGTGGAGCCGGGGCCGAAAGCCAGGAGGGGCCATGATGGATGACACCGCGTCAGCCCTCGCGGGCGAATCCGCGGAAGGACTTCCGTATCAATGCGCGGTCCGATCCGCCGAACGGCCCGCGCCGCTGAAATCCGCGGAAAGAGCCGCGAAACGACGGAGGTATGCGCCGATATTGATGAAAGCGGCAACCAATGCCGCCGTGGTCCTCTGTCTGGCGACCGCGCTGACCCATGTGCTCCTCGTCTTTTTGCATGTGGCGCCCTCGAACCCGCTCTCCCGGCGGTACAGCCGGCAAGTCAACGCATGGATCTTCCCGCTCTTCGAGCAGAACTGGCGGCTATTCGCCCCCGATCCGGAGTCCGTCAACCAGCGGATTTCGGCGAGAACCCTGCACACTGATCCGGACGGAACCGCGCGGGTGAGCGGCTGGTTCGATCTGACCGCCGTGGACAACGCCGCCGTGAGGCACAACCCCTTCCCGAGTCACATCGCGCAGAACATGCTGCGCCGAGCCTGGAGTTCCTACCTCGAAAACCACGTCGTCGACGACCAGCCGCGCTCGCCGCGCGCAGTGATGACTCAGCGGTATCTGGCCAACATCGCGACGGACCGCGTCAAGGCCGCGCGTGGCGGGAGCTTCAAGGCCGTCCAGCTGCGGGTGGTCACCGTGCCGATCGCCGCGCCCGTCCCGACGGGCAGCGGGGTCACCGAGGCGGACGCGACGAAGATGCCTGCTCGTACGCGGTACCTGCCCTGGTGGCGAACGGAGGAGGATTCCCGTGGCGACTGAACGACTGTGCGCATCGCGCCCCCATACCGACGAGCGGACGGGAGCGGGCGTACCGGGCCGGGCAGCCGGCCGTCTCCGCGCGGTGCTTGACGGCCTGACCGAGCGGCCGGTGTCCTTGTACGCCGCGGCGGTCCTGCGCATCGGATACGGCCTTGTCCACCTGGTCTTCCTGCTGCGCGAATTCCCGCACCGCGACGAGATCTGGGGTCCGGGATCACCGTGGACCCCGGACCTGGCGAGGCAGCTGTTCGACCAGACCGGGTGGGACAGCATCCTCACCCTGTCGGACAACCGCGCCTACTTCGAAGCCTGTTACGCACTGGCCGTCGTCACATCGGCACTGTTCGCCCTCGGCTGGCGGACCAGAGCGGTCTCCGTGGCGTTCGCGGTCGTTGTCGCCTCGTTCCACAGCAGGGCGATCCTCATGAGCGACGGAGGGGACAATCTCATCCTCCTCATGTCCCTTTACCTCGCCCTGACCGCATGCGGACGTCGTTGGTCCCTTGACGCACGCAGAGTCCGGCGCCGGGCAGGCGCGGGCATCGCGGTGCGCGCGCCGGGCGGGGCACAGGGCGAGCTGCGAAGCCACCTCCGCGCTTCCCGGCGGACCCTGACCGCCGTGCTGCACAACTGCGGGATGTTCGTCATCGCGGCCCAGGTCTGCTTCCTCTACGGTTCCGCGGGCCTGTACAAGGTGCAGGGCGGATCCTGGGGCAGTGGGACCGCCCTCCACTACGTGCTGCACCTCGACCTGTTCCGGCCCTGGCCCGGGCTTTCGGGCATGGCGGACGAGCACGACGTACTCATCGCCATCGCCTGCTACCTGACGGTGCTGTTGCAGGTTGCCTTCCCGTTCGTCCTGTTCGGCCGGCTCAAGTACCCGGTCCTGACCGCGCTGTTGGGTATGCACGTCGGCATCGCGGTACTGATGGGGCTGCCCCTTTTCTCCGGCGCGATGATCATCGCCGACGCCGTGTTCCTGCCGGACCGTTTCTACCGCGCTCTGGGAAGGCCACGGCGACGCGCTGCCCGGGGCGCGGCTTCCGGAACAACGTCTGAGGCGCCCCGGGCGCCGCGTGCCCTGGTGCCCACGCAGAGCGAGCCTTCCGGGTGAAGCCCGTGCCGCGCCCCGACGGTGCGCGTACGAGCCCGTCGGGATCGCTGAGCAGACCGAAAAACCGGGTGACGCCGCCGCTCAGTGATGGCTCACCACGTCGATGTAGGTCTTGGCGACGTCGGTGATGAACTCGCGGGTGCTCCCCGGATCGAGGGCCCGGGCCCGGAGGTGGTCGTACACCATGCCGAAGTGCCGCACGTCGGACTGCTTCTCCAGGTAGAGATCGCTGGTGAACCGCTCCAGGTACACCAGCCCCGCCTCCTGGCTGTCGGCGAACTGAAGGATGGAGAACTGTCCGGACAGACCCGGATGGGCGCCCTGGGCGTAGGGAAGGACCTGCACGGTGATGTGCGGCTCGGTGCCGAGCGCGTTCACGTGCTCCAGTTGTTCGCGCATGATGTCGGGACCGCCGACGACGCGGCGCAGGACCGATTCGTCAAGGACGATCCACACACGCAGCGGGCGGGCCGGGTCGTAGATCCGGTGCTGGCGGCGCAATCGCACCTTGAGGCGCGCGGCGGCCTGGTCGGGCGGGATCGGGGGGATCGTTTCCTCGATGACCGCGTGGGCGTAGGCAGGTGTCTGGAGCAGCCCTGGAATGGCCATGGGCTCGAAGGTCTGGAGGCAGACCGCGTCCGTCTCCAGGGCGATGTAGACACTCTGGGGGATGTCGCCGTAGGCGTGCCACCAGCCGTGCGCTCCCGATTCCCTGGCCATCTGCATGAGAGCGTCGACGGCCTGCTGGTCGGTCACTCGGTAGAGCGCGCACAGGTCGCGGACGTCGCGGGGGCTGATGGTGCGGTTGCCGTTCTCGAGATGGCTGATCTTCGGCTGGGAGACCATCAGGAGCTTCGCCACTTCAGTGCTCGTCAGCCCCCGTGCCTGACGGAGCCGGCGGAGTTCGGCTCCCAGGCGGCGTCTCCTGACGGTGGGGTTGGTGTTCGCCGCCACGAGCGGTGTACCTCCGGCTCCAAGTCTTCGGGCTCGCCCGCAGACTGCCATGTGGCACGTCCCGTCGACCGGTCGCCGTGCCGTCGTGTCGCTGAGCGGCTGAAGCGGAATCTGCCTTTGTAATGTGCCACACGGAAGGCACCGCCGGAGGGCTCGCGAAGGGCGCCGCCTCCTGAAAGGCCGTTCGCCGGTCTACCCGGTTGGCGCGGGGGAGCGCGACACCGCTTGGCCGCGGCTCACCGCGCGCGGCCGCACGGGCCACGGCTCGAAGGTGAACCGCGCCAACGCCGTCAGCAGGCTCGCCGCGCAATGTCGAGGCGACGGGCCAGTTCGTCGTCAATCTGGCGTCCGAACCGCTCATAACCCAGGTCAACACCACGTGGTGCGAGATTGGGGATCCCGTCGGACGACACCGTCGACACCCACGCGATGGGGCGGGGCACCACGGTCGCCGTGAGCAGCCGGTAGAACTCGGTCGAGGACATGGCGCCGGGATCGAAGTCGATACGCAGACCGCAAGTATCCACGGACCCGGGCGGCCCCGGGCGACCCCGGACGGCCCCGGTGAATCGGCGTGCGACGCTACCAACGCCCCCTTCATGCAAGGGCGTTGGGCCACCAGAACCTACGGAACAGTCGGTCCACGCAAGCACCGGCCGGCCGTCTCGAAGCGAAGCCACCCGGCCCCTTGTCGCCACCGGCGCCGCATCCCGTTCCCAAAGCCTGAGCACAGCTCACGGTGGCGTTCGATCAGTGATGGTCGCTGGTGGCGTGCTCTCTGTGATGGGCGGCGGTCGCCTTGGTGATCTGCCCATCGTCGCCGAAGTAGGACCTCGAGAGCCTGATACGCAGCTTCTCGCTCCACTTGATCTTGCGCTCGACGCCGTTTTCGTCCGTGGACGACGGCATGTCACGGGGAGCGTATTGGTCGTGCGCGGTCAGCGTGAACAACTGTTCCCGCGAAAGGGGCTCATGGAGCTCGACGAACTCGCCGTGCGTCAGACGCTTGATGAGGCCGGTCTCCCGGCCGTGTTCCACTTTTTCCTTGTCGCGGCGCTGAAGCCCGAGGCAGATCCTCTTGGTGACGACGAACGCCAGCACCGGCACCACGAAGAAGCCGATCCGGGCGAACCAGGTGATCACGTTGATCGAAAGGTGGAAGTGCGTGGCCAGCAAGTCGTTGCCGCCGCCAAGCAGCAGGAGCATGTACTCGGCGGTCCAGGCGGCCCCGAACGCCGTCCGCGTCGGGTTGTTCCGGGGTCGCTCCGTGATGTGGTGTTCGCGATGGTCGCCGGTGACCCAGGCCTCGAAAAACGGATACAGCCACAGCACCAGAAGGACGCACGGGAAGATGATCAACGGGATGAAGACACCGAGCTGAAGGGTGTGCCCCCAGAGATTGATTTCCCAGCCGGGCATGATGCGGATCAAACCCTCGGAATAACCCATGTACCAGTCCGGCTGGGCGTCGGTGGTCACCTGATCGGGCCGATAGGGCCCGTACGCCCAGATCGGGTTGATCTGGGCAATGGCGGCCATGGCGGAGATGACACCGAAGACGAGGAAGAAGAATCCGCCGGCTTTGGCCATGTAGACCGGCATCAGGGGCATTCCGACGACATTGTTGTTGTTCCTGCCGGGGCCCCAGCTGTGGGTGTGCTTGTGGTAGAAGACCAGCGCCAGGTGGGCCACGAGCAGACCCAGCATGATGCCCGGGATCAGCAGCACGTGGATCGTGTACAACCGCGCGATCAATTCCACGCCGGGGAACTCCCCGCCGAAGAAGAAGAAGGAAAGATACGTGCCGACGATCGGCACGGAGAGAATCGCGCCCTCCATGAAACGCACTCCGGTGCCGGAGAGCAGGTCGTCCGGGAGTGAGTAGCCCATGAAGCCGTCGAACATTCCGAGGATCAAAAGCCCGGCACCGAAGAGCCAGTTCACCTCTCGGGGCCTACGGAACGCGCCGGTGAAGAAGACGCGCATCATATGTACGAGCATGGATGCGATGAAGATGACAGCGGCCCAGTGATGGATTTGACGGAGCAGCAGGCCGCCACGCTGCTCGAAGCTGATGTCCATGGTCGACTTGAAGGCTTCACTCATACGGATGCCGCTCAACGGTACGTATGATCCGTCGTAAATGACTTCAGCCATGCTGGGCTTGAACCACAAGGTCAGATAGACACCAGTCAGAATGATGATGACGAAGGAGTAGAGAGCGACCTCTCCGAGCATATAAGACCAATGATCAGGAAAGATCTTCCTGAGGTTCGGCTTGGCCATCGCGAACAGGCCGACGCGGCCATCCGCCCACGTCGCGAGCTTTTCACCCTTGGATTCCGGCCCTGCACGATGACCGGAGGAAGGGGTGCGGTGCGCAGAGGTCATACGTCGTGCTCCCGAAGGTTGGGGCCGCCTGCTCAGGCGACCACGCCCCACTTCTGCCCTGCGGGCTGGGGCTGTGTTCCATCGCTTCTACAAGGTTGCTGCTGTGTGCTGGTCGCGCTGAAGGCAACGCCACTCCGAGACGGGGCGACCCCGCCGGTGTGGTTTATGGCAACGTATGACTGGTCGCGGAACCGATCTCCTCATGCGGTGCGGTGGGTATGTGTGCTCATCCTGACCGCGCTGAGCCACAGCAATAAATTGCCCGTTCCGCCAACGTAGCCCCATATTCCACCCGTTCGCACGAGAGTGGGACGCGTGGGCGGATTTTTTCACCCGGATGAGGCGGAAGAGTGGCGATATGAATGTCTTGCCGGTCGGGCCCTGGAGGGGGTTGCCGTTGGCCCATGCTGGTCAGGGTGAGTGATTCGGCGCTGGATCACCGGCGACGCCGTCAGGCCGGCTGGACGGGGACGGCCCAGAGGTTCACCAGATGCCTCGCAAGTGAAACATCCTCGATGAAGACCAACACCTGCACGTGCAACTGCGCTCGCACGCCTCTCCTGCGCCAATGCGGCGGGCTGGGGGCGACAGTGGACCGGATTCCGTGGCCTGCCAGGAACGCACGGACCTTTTCCGCGGTTTCAGTAGTAGCGACCCGTGCCACGGGCGCGAGCAGTCCATAGGGATAAGCACGCGCATGCCTTCTGGCCGCGAGGTGACGAAAAGCACGGACCCATCCACGTGTGCCCACGGCCTGAACACCTCCGGCTCGGCGGATCTTTCACGGCGTGGTTGCCGCGCCCCCAACGCGACAGATGCAACCACAAGTCGCAAAACGTCACCACGGTTTGAACCCCGGTGTCGGAGCCCCGGTGTGGTGGCGAAAGAACCCGGTGTTGACGAGCCACTTCGTGCGCCCACCCAGAGGGCGGCCAATTGGACGCAAGCCGTCGCACTGTGGGCAACGCCGATCAACGGCTGATCCCGCAACGCATTCCCCATAATCGGGGGCCGGCGCACGAAGCGCAGCCCGGCGATCCGGATTCCCAAGGCGCGCGGTCCGGATGCCATCCCTTTCCTGCGGCGTCCGGGACCCCGCAGGATTCCGTACATCCCCACATCCCGCCACCCCTGGCCAGCACATTCGGCGGCCGGTAGCGTCGTGCGCATGAAGATCCTGATCAGCGCCGACATGGAAGGCGCCACCGGAGTCACCTGGCCGGCCGATGTGCTGCCGGGTACGCCCCAGTGGGAGCGCTGCCGGCCGATGTTCACCTCCGACGTGAACGCGGCTGTGCTCGGATTCTTCGACGGCGGCGCCGACGACGTACTCATCAACGAAGCGCACTGGTCCATGCGCAACCTGCTGCTCGAACGCCTCGACGAGCGCGCCCAGATGCTCACCGGCAAGCACAAGTCGCTGTCCATGGTGGAGGGAATCCAGCACGGCGACGTGGACGCGATCGCCTTCGTGGGCTACCACACGGGCGCCGGCACGGCAGGCGTCCTCGCCCACACCTACCTCGCGAACTCCATCACCGGGGTGTGGCTCAATGGTGCCCGCGCAAGCGAGGGGCTGCTCAACGCCCATGTCGCCGCGGAGTACGGCGTGCCCGTGGTCCTGGTGACGGGCGACGACCTCACCTGCGCCGACGCCGAGGCGTACGCGCCCGACGCCCGCAAGGTCGCCGTCAAGGACCACGTCTCGCGGTACGCGGCGGTGTGCCGCACCCCCGCCCGCACCGCCCGTGACATCCGGGCCGCCGCCGAGGAGGCGACGCGGCTCGCCGGCAGAGCGGCCCCGGTGGACGGCGGCCCGTTCACCGTGGACATCGAGTTCGACGCCGAGCACTTGTCCGACGCGGCCACCGTGGTACCCGGTGTGGCGCGTACGGGTGAACGGCGCGTTTCTTACACCAGTTCGACGATGTATGAGGGAATCCGCACGTTCAAGGCGGTCACCACGATCGTCTCGTCCGCGGTGGAGGAGCAGTATGGCTGAGGTGGAGACGGCCGATCAGGTGGCGCTCGACGAGGTGGTGGCCTTCACCTCCGGGCTGATCCGGATCGACACCAGCAACCGGGGCGGCGGCGACTGCCGAGAGCGCCCCGCCGCCGAGTACGTGGCCGAACGGCTGGCCGACGCCGGCCTCGCGCCCCGCGTGCTGGAGCGCACCGAGGGGCGTACGAACGTGGTCGCCCGGATCGAGGGCAGCGACCCCTGCGCCGACGCCCTGCTCGTCCACGGCCACCTCGACGTGGTGCCCGCCGAGCCCGCCGACTGGCAGGTGCACCCCTTCTCCGGCGAGGTCCGCGACGGGATGGTGTGGGGCCGGGGCGCGGTCGACATGAAGAACATGGACGCGATGGTCCTCGCCGTCGTACGGTCCTGGGCCCGGCACGGGGTGCGGCCGCGGCGCGACATCGTCCTCGCCTTCACCGCCGACGAGGAGGACAGCGCCATCGACGGCGCGTCCTTCCTCACCGACCACCACCCGGAGCTGTTCGAGGGCTGCACCGAGGGCATCAGCGAATCGGGCGGCGTCACCTTCCACGCCGGACCAGGCATGGAGATCTATCCGATCGGCGCGGGGGAGCGGGGCACCGCCTGGCTGCGGCTCACCGCGCGCGGCCGCACGGGCCACGGCTCGAAGGTGAACCGCGCCAATGCCGTCAGCAGGCTCGCCGCCGCCATTGCCCGCATCGACGCCCACGAGTGGCCGGTCCGCCTCACGCCGACCGTCCGCGCGAGCCTGGTCGCGCTCGCCGCCCTGCACGGCATCGACGCCGACCCGGCCGCCGACGACTTCGACGCCGACGAACTGCTCGGCAAGCTCGGCCCCGCCGCCGCCCTGGTCGCACCGGTCCTGCGCAACAGCGCCAACCCGACGATGCTGGACGCCGGTTACAAGGTCAACGTCATCCCGGGGATCGCCACCGGATACGTCGACGGGCGCACCGTACCCGGCGGTGAGGACGCCTTCGAGACCACCATGGACGAGCTGACAGGACCCGAGGTCGACTGGGACTTCTACCACCGGGGTGTGCCGCTGGAGGCGCCCGTCGACGCGCCGACGTACCGCAAACTGCGGGCCGCCATCGAGCGGTTCGCGCCGGAGGGCCACGTCGTGCCGTACTGCATGTCGGGCGGTACCGACGCCAAGCAGTTCTCGCGCCTGGGCATCACCGGCTACGGTTTCGCGCCGCTGCGGATGCCGCCCGGCCTCGACTACCAGGCGCTGTTCCACGGCGTCGACGAACGAGTGCCCGTGGACGCCCTGCACTTCGGCGTCCGCGTTCTCGACCACTACCTGCGGTCCGCATAGGGGAGTTGCACACGATGGTGCCCACCGGGGCTTATGGAAGCTGGCCCTCGCCGATCGACGCCGCCACCGCGGTCGCCCGCGACGGGCACCCCGACCACGTGGGGATGGTCGGTGACGAGCTGTGGTGGACGCTGGCGCGCCCCACCGAGGGCGGCCGGTCCGCGCTGGTGCGCCGGCGACCCGACGGCGAGAGCGAGGTGGCGCTGCCCGAGCCGTGGAACGTGCGCAGCCGCCTCATGGAGTACGGCGGTACGCCCTGGCACGGCGCGGCCCGGGCCGGCGAGGGCTCCCTGATCGTGTTCGTGCACTTCGCCGACCAGCGGCTCTACGCCTACGAGCCCGACACCGGCGCCCCGCCGCGCCCGCTGACCCCGCTCTGTCCTGTCGGCTCCGGGCTGCGCTGGGCCGATCCCCGGATCGACGTGGAGCGCGGCGAAGTGTGGTGCGTCCTGGAGGAGTTCACCGGCGACGCGCCCACCGACGTACGCCGGGTGATCGCGGCCGTGCCGCTGGACGGGTCGGCGGCCCAAGCGCGCTCGCTTGTAAGGGAGTTGAGTGACGGACGCCACCGCTTTGTCACCGGCCCCCGGCTCTCGCCCGACGGCGGCCGCGCCGTCTGGATCGCCTGGGACCACCCGAGGATGCCATGGGACGGCACCGAGCTGATCCTCGCCGACATCGGTGAGGACGGCCTCATGCACGGTGCGCGCGCCGTCGCCGGAGGCCCGGACGAGTCCATCGCGCAGGCCGAGTGGTCCGCCGAGGGGCAGCTCCTGTTCAGCTCCGACCGCTCGGGCTGGTGGAACCTGTACGCCATGGACCCCGATCAGGGGACGACGACGGCGCTGTGCCCGCGCGAGGAGGAGTTCGCCGGGCCGCTGTGGCAGATCGGGCGGCGCTGGTTCCAGCCCCTGGACAACGGCCTGATCGCCGTCGTGCACGGCAAGGGCGCCACCGCGCTCGGCATACTCGATCCACGCGGCGGCGACCTCGTCGACGCGGTGGGGCCCTGGCAGCAGTGGGGCGCGACGCTCACCGCACACGGCAGCCGTGTCGTCGGGGTCGCCGCGAGTTCGCGGACCGGCGCCGAACTCGTCGAGCTGGACACCGCCACCGGCCGCGCCCGCGTGATCGGCCGCGGCCACGCCGACACCGTGGATCCCGCCTACTACCCCGAGCCGGTGATCCGCACCTTCGCCGGCCCCGGCGGCCGTGACGTCCACGCGCACGTCTACCCGCCGCGCCACCCCGACCGCACGGGCCCCGAAGGCGAACGGCCGCCCTATGTGATCTGGGTGCACGGCGGCCCCACCTCAAGCTTCTCCCTCGTACTCGACCTGGAGGCCGCCTACTTCACCTCGCGCGGCATCGGCGTCGTCAAGGTCGACTACGGCGGCTCCACCGGCTACGGACGCGCCTACCGCAACCGGCTGCGCGAGCAGTGGGGCGTCGTCGACGTCGAGGACTGCGCCGCGGTGGCCCGCGCCCTGGCCGAGGAGGGCGCGGCCGATCCCCGCCGCATCGCGATCCGGGGCGGCAGCGCGGGCGGCTGGACCGCGGCCGCCTCCCTCGCCACCACCGACGTGTACGCGTGCGCCACCATCAGCTATCCCGTCCTGGACCTCGCCGGCTGGCTCGGCGTCACCCACGACTTCGAATCGCGCTACCTGGACACCTTGATCGGCCCCTATGCCGACGTGCCGGGCCGCTATCTCGAACGCTCGCCCGGCCGCAAGGCGGACCGCGTCACCGCGCCGTTCCTGCTGCTCCAAGGCCTGGACGACGCGATCTGCCCGCCCGTGCAGTGTGAGGAGTTCCTGGAGAAAATGGCCGGACGCGGCATCGGGCACGCCTATCTCACCTTCGAGGGCGAGGGCCACGGCTTCCGCCGCTCCGAGACCATGATCCGCGCGATCGAAGCCGAACTCTCCCTGTACACCCAGGTGTTCGCGATCGACCGTCACGACATCCCGGTCCTGGAGCTCACCATATGAGCGCCGCCACCGCGCTCACCCGGCCGCCCCGGCTGCGCCCGGGCGCCAGGATCGCCGTGGTCGCCCCCAGCGGCCCGGTGGTCGAACAGCGGCTGTGGGCCGGGCTCGACGTGCTGCGCGGCTGGGGACTCGATCCCGTCGCCACCTCCCAAGTGACCGAACGGGAACCGGAGTTCAGATATCTGGCGGGCGACGACGAGAAGCGGGCGCGCGACTTCCAGGACGCCTGGTGCGACCCCCGCGTCGAGGCGGTGATGTGCGCGCGCGGTGGCTACGGCGCCCAGCGCATGATCGACCTCCTCGACTGGGACGCGCTGCGCGCCGCAGGCCCCAAGGTGTTCATCGGCTACAGCGACGCGACCGTGCTGCACGAGGCATTCGCCGCCCGGCTCGGCCTGTCCACCCTGTACGGACCGATGGCCTCCACGCTCTCCTTCCTCACCGACACGGCCACCCAGGAGTCCCTGCGCACCACCTTGTTCGAGCCGGAGGCCGCCCTGACGCTCGGCCTGCCGGGCGCCGGCGCCCTGGTGCCGGGCAGGGCCCGCGGCGTCACGTTCGGCGGCTGTCTGTCCCTGCTCGCCGCGGACCTCGCCACCCCCGGAGCCCGCCCGCCGGCCGAGGGCGGGCTGCTCCTGCTCGAAGACATCGGCGAGCAGGACTACCGCCTGGACCGCACGCTGACCCAACTCCTGCGCGCGGGACGCCTGGAGGGCGTCACCGGCATCGCGCTGGGCTCCTGGCGGGAGTGCGGACCCTACGAGGAGCGCGTCCGTCCGGTGCTGCGCGAACGCCTGGGCCGCCTGGGCGTGCCCATCGCCGAGAACGTCGGCTTCGGGCACCGCGACAACGCCCTGACGATGCCGCTCGGGGTGACGGCCGTCCTGGACGCGGACCGGGGCACCCTCACCCTGGAGGCACCCGCACTCGCATGACCGGATCCGGCCCGAACTCCCGTACCGGGCAAGAACCTTGCGTCCCGGGCGTTGACGCACGAGTTTGACGTGTCCGAGCATGAGGGCGCCGGGCCTACCGATCGGTAGGGCCGCTCGCCGTGGAGGACACCGTGACCCGTCGCTTGGCCGTGCCCAGAAACCGCAAGCCCCTGGCGGCCGTCCTCGGCGCGGCGCTCGCCGTGCCGCTGCTCGCGACCACCCCCGCCACGGCGAGCGGCGCGGCGGCAGGTCAAGTCACCGTCACCGCACTGAAGTTCACGGTCGGCACGGTCGGCGGTACCTGCGCCGTCGACGCCGACCTCTACCGCCCCGCCGGCGTCGACAAGGCTCACCCGGCGCCCGCCGTGCTCACCACCAACGGCTTCGGCGGCAGCAAGTCCGACGGCTCCACCACCGCCACCGCCAAGGCGTTCGCCGCCCGTGGCTATGTGACCCTCGCCTACTCCGGGCTCGGCTTCGGCAAGTCGGGCTGCCCCATCTCCCTGGACGCCCCGGCGATCGACGGCCGCGCCGCGTCCGGCCTCATCGACTTCCTCGCCGGTACCCGCGCCGCCGACGACGGCACCCGTATCGACTTCGTCGCCAAGGACCGCCCGGGCGACCCCCGCGTCGGCATGATCGGCGGCTCCTACGGCGGCGCGGTCCAACTGGCGACGGCCGCCGTCGACCACCGCGTCGACGCGCTCGTCCCCATGATCACCTGGCACGACCTGTCGTACGCGCTCGACCCCAACAACGTCGCCGACCGCAAGGTGCCCGGCGCCTTCAAATGGCAGTGGACCAACGGCTTCTACCTCATGGGGGAGCGCCTGCCCATCACGGCGCCCAACCTGGACCCGTCCCGCTGGGGCACGCTCGGCTGCACGCACTTCGTCCCCGACGCCTGCCAGACCATCGGCCTGCTCAACTCCGGCAGCTACCCCGCCGCCCCCACCGCCGCCATGCTGCGCTACGCCCGCGGCGTCTCCCCGGTCACCTACCTCGACCGGGTCGAGGCGCCCACGCTGCTCATCCAGGGCCAGAGCGACACCCTGTTCAACCTCAACGAGGCGACGGCGACGTACAACACGCTGAAGGACAACGGCACCCCCACCAAGATGATCTGGCAGTCCTGGGGCCACAGCGGCGGCCATGTGCCCGGTGAACTCGACCTGACGCAGGGCAACTTGGAGACCAGCTACACCGGACGGCGGGTCCTGTCCTGGTTCGACCGCTACCTGCGCGAGCGCGAGCACACCGACACCGGCCCCGCGTTCGCCTACTACCGCGACTGGCGGAGCGGCTACGGCGAGGCGTCCAGGGTGCCGCCCCTGTCGCAGAAGGTGTACCTCTCCGGCGACGGCAAACTCGTCGACAACCGCGCGAAGGTGGCGCGCGGCAGCCGTACGTACACCAACTCCCTTGTCCCGACCAGCCATTCGGAGAGCTCGCTGGCCGGCACGGTCGGCCTGCCCGACCCCGCGCCCTACGACACGCCCGGCACCTACCTCGGCTGGGACACCGCCCCGCTGGCGGCGCCCGTGGACGTGGTCGGCTCGGCGAAGGCCACCCTGAAGGTCTCCTCACCGGAGGCGAGAAGGACACAGAAGTCCAAGGACGCCGCCGACAAGCTGGTCCTGTTCGCCAAGCTGTACGACGTGGCGCCCGACGGCACCAAGACGCTGGTGCGCCGTCTGATCGCCCCTGTGCGGGTGCCCGACGTCAGCAAACCCTTCACCGTCGCCCTGCCCGGCATCGCCCACCGCTACGAGGCCGGGCACCGCCTGGAGTTCGCGATCGCCGCGAGTGACGACGCCTACCTCGGCAACAAGGGCGTCAAGCCGGTGACCGTCGTGAGCGCCCCCGGCGACACGGGGACGCTCCAACTGCCCATCGTCAGCGGGCGGTTGAACTGAGAGCCGCGTAACCGGGACGCACGATCTCCTCGATGATGCGACGGCGCTCGGGCAGCGGCAGGAACGCCGCGTCGACGGCGGCGACGGTGAACTCCTCGAAGACCTCCGGGCCATAACCGAAGGCGTCCGCCATGTGCTGGAACTCCTCGCTCATGGTCGTGCCGGACACCAGGCGGTTGTCGGTGTTGAGGGTCACCGTGAAACCGAGCCGGCGCAGCTCGTCGATGGGGTGCTTCTCATACGAAACAGCCGCGCCCGTCTGGAGGTTGGAGGTCGGGCAGACCTCCAGGGGAATCCGGTTGTCCCGCACGTACGCGGCCAGGTGGCCGAGGGTGCCGTCGGCGGCGATGTCGTCGGTGATCCGCACGCCGTGACCGATGCGCTCGGCGCCGCACACCTGGACCGCCTCGTGCACCGACTCCGCGCCCACGGCCTCACCGGCGTGGATGGTGATGTGGCAGTTGGCGCGCTTGAGGTGCTGGAAGGCCGGCAGGTGCGCGGCCGGCGGGTTGCCGATCTCGCCGCCCGCGATGTCGAAGCCCGCCACGCCGCGGTCGCGGTGCGCGACGGTGAGCTCGGCTATCTCCAGGGAGCGCCGGGTGTGCCGCATGCCGGTGAGCAGCGCCCGCACCGTGATCTTCCCACCGGTGCGGCGCTCGCCCTCGCGCAGGCCCTCATTGACGGCGTCCACGACCTCGTCGAGGGTGAGGCCCCCTTCCAGGTGCTGCTCGGGCGCGTAGCGCACCTCCGCGTAGACGACTCCGTCGGCGGCCAGGTCCTCGGCGCACTCGGCGGCGACGCGGCGCAGCGCGTCGCGGGTCTGCATCACCGCGCAGGTGTGCGCGAACGTCTCCAGGTAGCGCTCCAGGGAGCCGGAGTCGGCGGCGTCACGGAACCAGAGCGCGAGTTCGGCCGGGTCCTCGGTGGGCAGCGCGGTGTAGCCGCACGCGTGGGCCAGCTCGACGATGGTGGCGGGGCGCAGGCCGCCGTCGAGGTGATCGTGGAGGACGGCCTTGGGGGCGCGGCGGATCCACTCGGCGGGGACGGCCGAGAAGGTGGCGGCGGAGTTGTCTGACAAGTGCATGAGGCGGGAGTGTACAGCGTGCCAAAGCGCCACCCGGTCGGCGCCTAGAGCGACTGGAGGACCGTGAGCGCAGGGGCCCCGGTCGGCAGCATGTGCTTGGCGGCCATCACCGGGACGCCGTCGACCCGCACGACCTGGGTCACCAGCACCGCGGGGGTGTCCGCCGGCCGGCCCAGCTGCTCACCCCTGCGCCGCCCGAGCAGGGTCGCGCTGATCTGGCTCACCGCGCCCAGGCGCACCCCGCGCGATGAGGCGGCGAGCACGGTGAGCATCGAGGACGCGGGCTCGGCCGCCAGAGCCTGTCCGAACGCGGGGTGCAGCCGCGCGAGGACGTCCTCGGGGGCCGCCCACTCATGGCTGAGCGCCACCGCCAGATCCGCCCCGACCAGCACGGACTCCCAAAAACGCAGCTCGGCCCCGGCGGGCGCGAGCAGATGCTGGGCCGTGAAGTCGGTCGGCTCCTCCCGGCTGCGCAGCAGCGCAGACACCCTCACCGGACCCAGCAGGTCCTCCAGCGGCCCCAGCTGCTCGAAGCCCCGCCGGGGCGGCCGGTCGTTGACGGTGCGGCCGACCCCGCGCCGCACCGAAAGCAGCCCGTCCTCCTGGAGCAGCAGCAGCGCCTCGCGCAGGGCGGGCCGGCTCACCCCGAGCTCACCCGCGAGCCTGGGCTCCGACGGCAGCGTGGACCCCGGGGGATAGGTGCCGTCGTGGATGGCGTCCGCGATCCGCTCGTACAGCGCCACGACCGGCCTGAGCCGCTGCCCGCTCCCTGCCATGAACTCCACCCCTCGATGTGCCGGAAGGCCAGCATGCCCGGCCCCTACTTGTCTGACAAGACGGGCCCGCAGCCGTCCGTCCCGGGTGCCGCGCACCCGTGAGTCGCCCAGAGGTCCCGCTCACCCGTACGGCTCGCTCCACCGCACTCCCGCGCGGCGCATCCGTCACGCTGGGCGCTACGGAGCTGACGGCGCACCACGTGCGGCCGAACGGAAGGGCCGGGTCATGAGCCCAAGGGGCGAGTCCAGCGGTACGGGTGGCAGGGCGGGCGGTGTCGTGACGCCGGGCAGGGTCGCGGTCCTGATCCTCGGCGTCCTGGCGCTCGTCTTCATCTTCGAGAACACCCGGCACGTCAAGATCAGGCTGCTGATCCCCGAGGTCACCATGCCGCTCTACCTCGCCCTGCTCGCCGTGTTCGTGGTGGGCCTGTGCTGCGGCTACTTCCTCAGGAGGCGGGGACGCCGATGAGCGTAAGCGCAGGGGCAGGGGCAGGGGCAGGGGCGGGGGTGGGGATCCGGGTACGGGCGCGTACGCGGATGCGGGCGCGCGCCGCGACGGTGACGGCCGGCGTCGTCCTCGCGACGGCCCTCACGACGGGCGCCGCCCTCGCCGAGGACGCGGGGACACCCGAGCGCCCCGCACGCATGCCGGCGTTCGTCGGCCAGGGCCTGCTCCAGATCTTCAACAAACTCGACGCGAGAACGAAACTGGACGTGGAGGACATCGGCGGCGGGCACCGCGCCGTGCTGTGGCCGTTCAACTGGAAGGTGTGCCGCCAGAGCCCCGTTCCGGGCGCGCCGCTCGCCGCCCACACCCGCGTCAGCGTAGGCGTGGTCAAGAAGACCGAGAACTGCCCTTCGGGCGCCGCCCGTTCGTAGATCAGTAACCTGATCCGATGCGAACCGAGTCCGGCTTTCTCGCCGAAGGCCCCCGCGTGGGCATACGCGCCCTCACCCGCGAAGACGCGGCGGAGTTCACCGCGCTGGCGGCGGCGAGCCGGGCCCTGCACGCCCCCTGGCTCTTCCCGCCCGCCGACCCCGAGGCATACGCCACCTACGCGGGTCGGCTCATCGACGATCCGTCCCGCCACGGCTTTCTGGTGTGTGAGCGGGACAGTGGCCGCATCGCCGGATTCATCAACATCAACAATGTGGTGGAAGGCGCCTTCCAGTCCGGCGCGCTCGGCTACGGCGCCTTCGCCCCGGCGGCCGGGCGCGGCCTGATGAGCGAGGGCCTGGCCCTCGTCCTGCGCCACGCGTTCACCAGGCTCGGGCTGCACCGCCTTGAGGCGAACATCCAGCCCCGCAACGAGAGTTCAGTCAACCTGGTCCGCCGCGCCGGCTTCCGTCTGGAGGGCTATTCGCCGGACTTCCTCTTCATCGACGGCGCCTGGCGCGACCACGAACGCTGGGCGATCACGAAGGAGATGACGCGGTGGGACGCGGAGCCGGCGCCCGCCGCGGGCCCCCGATGACGCCTGCCCCGTCCGCTAGCGCCGTCCGCCCTTGTAGTTGATCTTCATGGTGTCGAGGTCCGTCACCGTCGAGCGCAGATCGCGGAACCCGTGGCCGAGCGCCGACAGCGCGGACTCCGCCCTGTCCTCGGCGATCGCGGCGGCCATCTCCTCGCCGTCGGCGGCGTCGGAGACGACGGTGAAACGCCACGAGAAGTGCTTCAGGGCGCGGTCGTAGGCGAGCGAGCCCTCAGGCGTGAACGCCATCGCGGTCAGCCCGTGCTCGTCGGCCTCGGCCAGCAGCAGCGCCCGCGAGTCCGCACTCAGTCCGTCCCACACGCCGCGCACGATCACCCGGTAGGTGTGCTGCTCGCCCATGTCCCGCTGTCCTTTCCCACTGCCCGTACCGCACGCGCCCTATGGCCGTACGGCACGCGCCGTCTGCCCGTGGGGCTGATCCTCGCCCAGGGGAGCGGAACGTGTCGATCGATATACGCCGCACGACGCGCGTAGTCCGGGCCGCGCACGCCGTGCGGACCGCGCGCGCCGTGCGGCCTCCCGGGCGTGCGACCCTCCCCGCCGTGCGGGTCGGAGCAGGGCGGGGGCAGGCCAGGGCAGGGCGGTGCGGGGTGGATCGGCGCAGGCCAGGTCCGTGCAGGTCAGGGCGGCTTTGCGCAATCCTGACCCGGGGTGCCCCTGGCCGTTGTCAGTGGCGCGGTGTTCCATGGTCATCGGGGGGTCGGCCGAAAATGGCGCCGAAGCCCCGTACGAGGGAGTGAGGTTGCCTTGGCCACGACCGTGCGACGAGCCGTACTGACCCTGCCCGGCGCCCCGTTGGGCCAGGCCAACCCCCTGCCCGCGCTGCGCCCGCGCGACGAGGCGCACCGGCTCGACGTGCGGGCACTCGACGGGCTGCCCCGCGACATGGCCCGCCAGATCGGATACGAGCCGCTGGAGACGTTGCTGCCGGTGCGGATCCTCGATGGATACGGGCGCGAGCGGACTCCGGTCGACCTGGAGACGATCGTCATCGAGAACGATCATCTGCGCGCCACCGTCCTGCCAGGCCTCGGCGGCCGCGTGCACTCCCTGTTCCACAAGCCGGCCAACCGTGAACTCCTGTACGCCAACCCGGTGTTCCAGCCCGCCGACTTCGCCCTGAACGGCGCGTGGTTCTCCGGCGGCATCGAGTGGAACATCGGCGCCACCGGCCACACCACCCTCTCCTGCGCCCCCCTGCACGCGGCCCTCGTCCCCGCGCCCGACGGCGGGCTGATGGTGCGCCTGTGGGAGTGGGAGCGGCTGCGCGACCTCCCCTTCCAGGTCGACCTCTGGCTCCCCGACGACAGCGACTTCCTGTACGTGGGCGTCCGCGTCCGCAACCCGCACGAGCGGACCGCGCCCGTCTACTGGTGGTCGAACATCGCGGTCGAGGAGGGCGAACGCACCCGTGTGCTCGCCCCCGCCGACGAGGCCTGGCACTTCGGATACGAGCACGCGCTGCGCCGGGTGCCCGTGCCCGTCTGGGACGGTGTGGACCGCACCTATCCGCTGCGCGGCGAACACCCCGCCGACTACTTCTACGAGGTCCCCGACGGCGCCCGCCGCTGGATCGCCTCACTCGACGCCGACGGCCACGGTCTCGTCCAGACCTCCACGGACACCCTGCGCGGCCGCAAGCTGTTCCTGTGGGGCTCGGGCCGGGGCGGGCGCCGCTGGCAGGAATGGCTGACCGAGCCCGGCACCGCCGGATACGCCGAGATCCAGGCCGGCCTGTCCCGCACGCAGTTGGAGCATGTGCCGCTGGAGGCAGGCGCCGAGTTCTCCTGGCTCGAGGCGTACGGTCCGCTGAGCGCCGACGCGGCGCTGGTGCACGGCGAGGACTGGGCGGCCGCACGCGCCGAGACCGAGGGCCAACTGGAGCGGGCGCTGCCGCGAGCCACCGTGGAGCGGGCCTACGCCGCCTGGCGCCCGTTCGCCGACGCCGAGCCCGGCGAAAGCCTGGCCACCGGATCGGGCTGGGGCGCCCTGGAAGTCCTGCGTACGGGAGTGAAACTGCCCGGCACCCCCTTTCCGGATCTGACGCTCACTCAAGAACAGCTGCCATGGCTGGGGTTGCTGCGCACCGGGGTGTTCCCCGAACCGCGCAAGGTCGCCCCGGCCGGCCCCACCCTCGTCGCCCCGCACTGGCGCGACATGCTGGAGACGGCGCCCGCCGACCCGCTCACCGAATACCACCTCGGCATCGCCCAATGGCACGCGGGAGACCGGGCCCAGGCGGTGCGCAGCTGGGAGCGAGGCCTCACCCTCGCCCCCTCCCGCTGGCCCCTGCTGCGCTGCCTCGCGGTCGCCGACCAGTCCATGGGGCACCCGAGCCGCGCCGCCGACCGCTACGCGGACGCCTACGACGACTTCTGCCAGGAGCGCAGGGACGGCGAGCCGTGGACGGCGGCCGACGCCGCACTCGGCCGCGAGGCGATGGAAGCACTGCTCGCGGTGGACCGCCCCGCCGACGCCCGCGCCATCTGGGACCGGCTTCGCCCCGCCGTGCGCGAACGCGGCAGGTTCCGCCTCCTGGAGGCCCAACTCCTCCTGGCGGAGGGCCATCCGGAGGCCGCCCGGGCCCTTTTCGACGCGGGCTTCGACGTGCCCGACCTGCGCGAGGGCGCCGAGACCCTGAACGACCTGTGGTCCCGCCTGACCGACGACCCGCTCCCCGACCGCTACCAGTACCGAATGCGCCCCGAGGAGTAGCCCCGACCCGACGGGTTGGAGTGCGCCGTTGCCAAAACGGCTCCGGGGGGGAGCCGATGGGGGGAGGAGCACATCTCGTGGGGGAACAACTCGACGCTGCCGTGAAGCAGGCCACACCGTGCCCGCGCTGCGCGGCCGACATCCCGTACGACGAGCGCTTCACCAAGTGGTGCACCGCCTGCGACTGGAACGTGGACCAGAGCGACGAGGAGCCGCCCCTGAGCCGGTTCGAGGCGGCGCGGCGCCGCCTGGCCCCGCGCCACGGCGAACAACTGCACAGGCAACTGCTCGACGGCGGCCCCGGCGCCACCACGACGACGGACCGCTCCCACGTCCTCGCCCGCGCCGTGGCCCTCGCCGTGCACGCGGTCACCGCCGTCCTGGCCGTCGGCGGCGCCCTGCTCGTCGTACTCGGCCGGCCCCGCTACCTTCTCTGCGCCTTCGGCGCCATCCTGTCCACGGCCGCCGTCGCCCCCTGGCCGAGGTGGCCGTCGACGTCCTGATCCTCGGACCCCGCTGGGCCGTTCGCGGCCTCGCCCTGCTCCTGGACGGGCTCACCTTGCGCGGTGCGCAGCGCGGCGAATACCTCGCCGACCGGGTCGCGGCACGGGTCGGCTCGTCCGAAGTGGCCGCCGCCCTGGTGGACCGGCTGCTCATCGGCGCTTCCGTCACTGGAGCACTGCACACGGAGTCCGTCCGCGCGCGGACGAAGACCGGCGTCGCCGGGCCGGGGGCCACGGCCGATGACCTGTGGGAGCGGATCGCCGAGCGCGCCGCCACTGTCCCCGAGCGCGAATACGAGCGGCTTCGCCGCCTCGCGGCGCCGCATGGCCACAGCGTCGACTCCACCCACCCGCCCACGCATCCGCGCCGCCACCTGATCACCGCCGGGTCACCGCAGACGGCGGCGGTCGTCGTCGACGCACAGCGCTCCGCCGCCATCGCCACCGAACTGGCCCCGCCCCGCACCACCGCGGCCCGCGCGGTCCTCAACGGCGCGACGGTTCAGGGCCCGCCGCTCAGCTTGTCTTTCAACCTCAGCACGCGCGCGCGAAGCTACGGTTGATCGCCCGGCTCAGACCCGATGCCGGGGCCGTGTTGCCGGTCGGCACATGATGACCTGCATGGAGAGCGCGCTCGTGAAGATCAAGGTCTGGTTCCGGTTTGTACCTCGTGAGGGGTGGTTCCCGCAGGACACCGAGGGGTTGTGGGCGACGAGGCTCAGTGATGACACGGTCAGGGTGCAGAACGTCCCCTTTCTTCAGGACGGGGTGGCCGAAGGCGATGTGGTGCGGTACCGGACCGACTCCGACGGGCTCCACTGGGCCACCGGGCGGGTCAGTGCTTCCGGCAACTGCACGATCCGTGTGGTGCCCGTGCCCGCCGGTCCTCTGGGACGGAGTCCGCAGGCGGTGCATCAGCGCCTTTCGGCGTTCGATCTCGGAGGCGAGGTCTTCAGCGAGGACTTCCCCATGGTTGCCTTCACGGCGCCGGCCGGCGCG
This sequence comes from Streptomyces sp. NPDC006711, assembly GCF_042869775.1. Taxonomy (NCBI): domain Bacteria; kingdom Bacillati; phylum Actinomycetota; class Actinomycetes; order Kitasatosporales; family Streptomycetaceae; genus Streptomyces; species Streptomyces sp. NPDC006711. The sequence continues at coordinate 558,330 of NZ_JBIAGO010000002.1, read as the reverse complement.
GACTTCGCCGGGATCAAAGCCCTTCTGTCGGAAGGCCAAGAGGAAGGCTGGTGGCACTACGAAGTGGGGAGTGGCACCGACGAGTGGTGGAACGCCTGAGCCCGTCTCCCGGCCTCCGGTCTCGACCATCGAGTCGCAGAGGTCCGAGCTGTGCGACGCGTCGCTTTGCGAGAACGGTTCGGTGGCCCAGCTGGTCGACCAAACACGGCTGGCCGAACAGCGGCGTGGGCACGACGCGTTGAGGGACGCGCTCAACCAGATCTCCGCCGCCCCTGGGAGACGCCTGCCGAACCCGCCAGGCCCAGTCCGCCCACTTGGCGTGCAGAACCAACGGCTCGCCACCCGGTGCGACGTAGCCACAACTCAAGCCCGGGGCTCTGTGAGAAGCCCCGCTACGAGCCCGCGGACGTACGCCTCATCCGTACCGGGGATCGAGAAGACCACCCGGAAGTAGAGCGGCGCGACGATCCGATCCAGAATCTGCTCCAGAGACGGGGGCGGAGGCGCGTCGCCGCGCTCCCGGGCCGCGTCGAGAACGGGACTGAAGCGCGCGCTGACCCGGCGCAGACACTCCCGCAGTCCTGCGTGCCGCTCGTCGATGTCGGGCGCGACCTCGGCACGGAAGAACGCGATGCCGCCGGGCCGGGCGAGCTCCGTCAGCGTCCAGGCCGCCTGACGCTCCAGGTCGGTGCGCAGGTCGCCGACGAGCGGGGGCGCGCCGGCATCATCGCGGTGCTCGGCGACGTCGGCCATGAGCGCGGCGAGCGTACCCCAACGCCGGTAGAGCGTACTGGAGTTGACCCCGGCGCGCTTGGCCACGGCGGGGAGGGTCACCTGGTCGGCGCCGCGCTCGCCCACCAGCGCGACCACGGCGCTGTGTACGTCGGCACGGACGCGGCTACTGCGGCCGCCGGGCCGCTTCGTCGATGCGTCAGCGTTCACCCCACCACTCTAAAGCAAAGGCTTGCGCCTTAGTGGGCCTGTGCCTACAGTCGGCACCGAAAGCTAAAGCGGAGATCGCCGCTTTAGTGTTCTTCGAAGGGAGTGCCATGACCACCCACGAAGCCGCCCTCGCCCTCGGACGCACCTTCCACCAGGCCCTCGTCTCAGGCGACTTGGAGGGCATCCGGGCCCTGCTGCACGACGACGCCACCTGGACCCTGCCCGGCGACAACACCATCTCCGGCACAGTGAAAGGCGCCGACGCCGTGGTGGAGCGCGCTCAGCGGATCGCGTCGTACGGCCTCGACTTCGAGCTGCTGCACGTTCTGGTCAGCAGGGAGAACATCCACAACAAGTCAACTCGCCGGCACCCGTGCGGGTTACGCGATCTGGCGCGCCGTCCCCGCACGAGGCCTACGATGCCCTCGGGAGTACCACCGCCCGCGCCGGGAGGCCGCCGTGACCGACCAGACCCACCGTCCGGACTACCCGCCCAAAACCCCGCCACCGCCGAAGCGCCCCGTCGAGCCGCCCCGCCCCGAAGCGGACACGACGGTCGCGACGAGGCCCCGCATGCGGGCCGCCATCGGCAATCGGCGGGCAGCGAACTGGGCCCTGGAAAACGCCCCCTGGACGCCGGCCAAAGCGGGCCGTCACGTCCTCGGACAGCTTGACGCATGGCGCTATCGGCCCGTCCCCGCTCTCGCCGACCGGCTCACTCAGGTCACCGAGCTGCTGACCCGCACCGCCCTCGCCGACGGCGGACGCCGCGTCAGTCTCCACCTCGCCGACCAGGACCAGCAGGCCCTCGTCATGGTCCTCTCCCACGCCCCCGGCGCTGACGTCACCAGCGAGGAACTGCTTCGGGACGTGGCGGAGCTCGGGGCGAGCAGTTGCGGCGCTGACACCGCCACCGACGGACGCCGCCTCTGGGCCGTCATCGACCTGTGAGTGATCGGCGGGCCCGGCGGCTCCGAGGTCACGAAACGGCAACAGCCCCACGCCGGAAGGGGAGCGGGCGGAGAGATAGCCCCCTCGACCCAGGGGGATCCATGAAGCACACCCGCACCGTCACCGTTGTCCTCGTCGCAGCGGCGAGCCTGATCCTGGCCGGATGCTCCAGCGGGCCGCCCAAGGCCGACGGTCGGCCTGCCACCGCCTGCGAAAACAAGACCTGGCCGCAGAAGATCCCCGCCGTCGTTGGCAAACCCCTCACCGACGCCGTCGACGGCCCCTTGCTCTGCTTCAACATCACCAGAGCGACCGCCCCCGACGGACGTGACGCCCTCCAGGACAGCACCACCGACGCCACCCAGTGGATCATCAACAGCGTCACGCCCGCCGCTGGCACCCGCGTCACCGAACACCAGGCAGTCACACTGGCAGTCGCCCCCGACAACTGACGGAGCCACCGCCATGGACGCCATCGATCTGGGCTTCGAAACGACGATCACCCCAAGGCGCGTGGAAACCCACACGACCCTGGGCTGGGTAGCCGCCATCACCGGCCTCGACGACACCTACGAGTACCGACGGACCTTCCTTGGTCGGGTCACGCCTGAAGACCGCGACACCCCGCCCCGAGGATGGAACGCCTGGCGCATTCCGGGTCCCGGGCTCTACGAATACCGACACCTCGGCAACTGCCAGCTTACCGGCTTCTTCGTCGTGGGCGTGACCGCACCCTCAGTCGCGCCGCACCAGCGAGGCCGACCTCCATCGGCCTGGGAGAAGAGGGCCGAGCCCCGCCCAGCTCGCCCCGGACCGCGTCCGCCCGGGGGACACCAACCTGCGCCCACGCCTGCGCAGTCCGGCCCGAGCGCCCAAGCCGCCAACTCCCGCTTCAATAGCGCCGCTTGGCGCGAAGGGCCGGCGACCCCTCAGCCCTTATGACGTGAGCAGAGAGACCAGACGGCCTGAGTGAACGCAACCCTGTACCCGAGCGACTTGTCGGACGAGCAGTGGGCTCTGGTCCAGCCGAGATCACTTCGTGGAAGGACCGGCATCGCTCGGTCAGCGGCCACCAGGGTGAACGCGATCCTCTACCAGGGCCGGACCAGCTGCCAGCAGGCCTGGGCCCACCTCCCGCACGACCTGCTCCAGAAGAGCGCGACGTACAACTACTTGGCCGTCTGGCGGGAGAACGGGGCCGACCAGGTCATCCACGAACTCTTGCGCTGCCAGGTCCGTGAAGGGGCGCGCCAATTAGTGTTGAAGACGCCAGGGATGCGGGGCTAGAGGGTCAGGCCCTCGATGCGACCGGACCGCTACGGGCCCGGGGCGCCTGCGGAGCGCTCGACCACGGACTGCTTACGCAGAGCATCGAGGGCACGGAGGCCAAGCTGAAACGTCGGGTAGACCTCGACATCCTCACCGAGGCCGGTACCGGCAGCTTTACCAGAAAACAGTAGCCGCCAAGCACCTCGGCCAGCAGGGCCCATGTGCGCTCCCACTTCACATTCCCACGCGTACAGCCAGCGCCTGAGTCACATCCCGGGACGACTTCTTGATCAAGTTGTTGCCCGTGCCGGCAGCGCCGGGACGTATCGTTGCGGCCTCCGCTCTGCCTCGAACGAGACCAGCAGAGCATCACCTGGGGAGTAGCCGCCGTGACTTCTGCCGTGCCCGTCGACGGGCGCTTTGACTTCGACTTCATCTTCGGCCGCTGGCAGGTGCGCAACCGCAAGCTGGTGGACGTCACCGACCCCGGCTGCGAGGAGTGGATCGAATTCGATGCCACGGCGTCGGCGGAGCCGATTCTCGACGGCCTCGGGCACATCGACCGGATCTTCACCGATTCCTTCGAGGGGTTCACGCTGCGCCAGTTCGACCCGGAGGCCGGGGTGTGGCGGATTTGGTGGGCCTCCAGTGGCCGACCGGGACACCTGGACCCGTACGTGGAGGGCTCATTCACCGATGGCATCGGCCGGTTCTACTGCGACGACGTCCTCGGCGGACACGAGGTCAAGGTCCGCTTTCAGTGGACCACTCATGACCCGGGGGCCCCGCGCTGGGAGCAGGCGTTCTCTTACGACGGCGGGACCACCTGGCACACCAACTGGATCATGGATCTCACCCGGACCGCATAGGCAACTCTGCACAGCAAGTAGCCGTTGGCGGCCAGTTGACTCCTCGCTAACCGGCCCCCGTCAACGGGGAAGTCGAACTGGCCGCTGACAGACCCACACCAGCCTCACCGGGAAACGGTCATCACTTCACGAACTGCCCTCTGAGAGCAGCACTGAACTCGATCCGCTTAAAGCACATGAACCACATGAAGCAGGCTCAGTCTCAGCGCCCCGGTTTGCGGTCGACGTACTCGAAGACCGAACCATCGGGGTGCAGGGCGATCAGATTGCGGCCCGCCGGGGTCGCGACCGGGCCGGCGACGATGTGGGCGCCCGCCCCGGTGAGCGTGGCGTGCGCCTCGTCGATGTCGACGACGGCGACCGTCGCGGCCACCTTGCGCAGCACATCGAGTTCCGCCTCGGGCCCGCTCATCAGCAGGAAGGCGCCGACGGCGGCGACCGATACCCCGCCCCGGTCGAAACGGTGCGCCTGACTGCCGGTGACGCGCTCGTAGAAGACGATCGCGCTCTCCAGGTCGTCGACGCAGACACGCAGCGTGGTCCCCAGAATTTCCATGCGTCGCAGCCTAGTTGGCGGAAATCGCCCACGGCAGGCGTTCCGACGACGCGAACGCGGCGCCGATGCGGGCGGGACGAGGGCGGACGCTTCCGGCGCCACCGCGCCGGAACCCGGCGGGGCGGCGCCCGCCCCCGCTCACACGCGGCAAATGATCTCCCCGTGCGGCGTCATGAACCACGCGTCGTCCTGGTCCCCCCACGCCCGCCAGGCCTCGGCGATCGTGGCCAGTTCCTCGACCGTGGCGTGGCCGCCCTCGACCGCCAGGTCCGCGTACGAGGACGCGACCGTACGGTCCGCCCACAGGCCGCCCCACCAGGCGCGCTCCTCGGCGGTGGCGAAGCACCAGGTGCTCGCCGACGCCCGGACGTCCACACAACCCGCTGCCAGCGCCCAGGACTTCAGACGCCGTCCCGCGTCCGGCTCGCCCCCATTGGCGCGTGCCACGCGGTGATACAGATCCAACCAGCTGTCCAGAGCGGGCAGTTCGGGATACCAGGCGAACGCCTTGTAGTCACTGTCGCGCACCGCGATGATCCCTCCCGGCTTGGTGACCCGACGCATCTCGCGCAGCGCCCCCACCGGGTCACCGACATGCTGGAGCACCTGGTGGGCGTGGACGACGCAGAACGTGTCGTCGGGGAAGTCCAGCGCGTGGACGTCGGCGACGGCGAACGACATGTTCTCCTGACCGCGTTCCGCCGCGTAGGCGCGCGCCTGCTCGACGATGCCCGGCGCGTGGTCGACCGCCGTCACATGCCCATCCGGGACCAGCGCGGCCAGGTCGGCGGAGATGGTGCCGGGACCGCAGCCGATGTCCAGGATCCGCATGTGCGGCTTCAGTTCACCGATGAGGTATGCGGCCGAGTTGGCGGCGGTGCGCCAGGTGTGGGACCGCAGCACGGACTCGTGGTGGCCGTGGGTGTAGACCGCGCTCTCGCCCGGCGTGACCCGAGACGTCTCCTGTGACATGGACGGACTCCCTTTCGGTGAACTGCCTGGACTGCCTGGACTGCCTGGACTGCCTGGACTGCCTGGACTGCCTGAACTGCCTGAACTGCCCTGCTGATGAGCCCACTTTAAGAGGGCTGGCCAGATTATGAGATACCCGTCTTGAGATGTGGACGAGGTGGGTGGTGCCCCGTCGCCCGCCCGCAGGGGACTGGCTCCGACCCCCACGGGTACTCGGGCGCCCATGGAAACGAACCCGCCGCACGTGCCGCAGCAGCTTTCCCAGGCCGTCCGGGACGCCATCAGGGACGAGCTGCGCGAGCAGACCCGCGAACACCGCCACACCGCGCGGATGTACGCGGGCGCGGGCGCGGCCGCGCTCTACGGAGGCGCCGCGCTCACCGCGTTCCTGCTCCTGGCACTCGCCCTGGCGCTGCCCTACTGGGCGGCCGCGCTGATCGTCGCCGCGCTGCTGCTCGGGGCCGCCGTCCTCCTGAACAAGGCAGCCCGTGACGGCCGGAGAGCGCTCTCAGGTCGCGAGACCCCAGACGCCGGCGACCACGTGACGCCGCCCCTTGAGCCGGGCGTGCCGCCGGGCGCCCCCGTCGTGGCGCCCCCCCAACTTCGCGCCCGACAACCCAAAGCGGCGGCCGGACCACCCGTAGGGGGTTTGAGCTGGCCCGTCGCGGCTACCCGAAAGGCCTAGAACGCGAGGTGACATGACTGAGAAATCCGAGAACCCGGAGAAGACGACATCCAGAACGGCGGCCAAGACCGCCCCGAAATCCCGTGAGGACGACGGCCTTCCGAGCGCGGTGGAGGTTCTGCGGGGCGCTCGCGCCCAGCTGGCCGAGCTCATCGGCATGCCCGCCGAATCCGTCTCGTCCTTCGAGCGCACCGACGACGGCTGGCTGCTGAAGATCGAGGTCCTGGAACTCTCGCGAGTCCCGGACACGATGAGCCTTCTGGCCTCCTACGAAGTCGAGCTCGACTCGCACGGCGACCTCACCGGCTACCAACGGCTGCGCCGATACGAACGCGGCCGGGCCGACAAGAACACATGACCGCGAACGCGCGCAGGACGCGCGAAATGTCCGCCGCGCAGGATTCGTCCCCCGTGCGCGAACCGTCCCCCGTGCGCGAACCGTCCGTCATGCGCGAATCGTCCGCCCGTCCCGGGGGGTGGCGAGGCTCACAGGGGCCACCACCCGGCGAGCGGGGCAGACGGTCAAGGACCCCCGGCGCTCACGAGGCGCCGCCGGCCCCAGGACGCCGGACAGCATCCGCGCCGGTAAGGGAACCGGCATCCGTACCGGCACAGGCACCGGCGTCCGTACCCGCATCGGCATCCGGACGAGCGGCACCACCCGACAGAAGACGGACGACAGGCACCACCTGACAGAAGACAGTCGGACTACACGTAAGGAGGCCCGGACACCATGACGGTTGTCCCGGCACAGCAAGGCGGCAGCGGCGGCACCAGTGGTCTCTATGACGTCCTGGAGCTCGTGCTCGACCGAGGACTCGTGATCGACGCGTTCGTACGTGTCTCCCTGGTCGGCATCGAGATCCTGAAGATCGACATACGGGTCGTGGTCGCCAGCGTCGACACCTACCTGCGCTTCGCCGAAGCGTGCAACCGCCTCGACCTGGAGGCCGGCGCGCACCGCAACCCCGGCCTTCCCGACCTCGTCGGCGACGTCACCGAGTCCGGCGCCCGCGGCAAGACCAAGGGAGCGCTCTCAGGCGCCGCGCAGACCATCTCGGATGCCTTCAAGGAGGCACGCGACGACGGCGAGCGCGAAACCAAGCCCCGGGCCCGGCGTACCACCTCGCGCCGTAAGGAGGAGCAGGAATGACCACGTACGTCTACGGAATCGCCCGCCGGGGCCACGGACGGCTCCCCGAGCAGATGGGCGGCATCGGCGACCCGCCGCGTCCGGTGCGCACCGTCGAGCAGGGTGAACTCGTGGCGCTCGTCAGCGACGCCCCCGAAGAGCTCAAGCCCAAGCGGCGCGACCTGCTCGCCCACCAGAACGTGCTCGCCGAGGCGGGCGCGGGCGGCCCCGTGCTGCCCATGCGGTTCGGCGGGGTCTCCACCGACGACGAAGCCGTACGGGCCGTGCTCGCCGAGCACGAGGAACGCTACCTCGAACGGCTCCAGGCGCTCGACGGCAAGGTCGAGTACAACGTCAAGGCGACCCACGACGAGGAAGCCGTCCTGCATCAAGTACTCGCGGACAACGCCGAGTTGAGGGCGCTGAGCGAAGCCAACCGGAAGTCGGGCGGCGGCACCTACGAGGACAAGCTCCGGCTCGGCGAACGCATCGCCGCCGCCGTGCAGCAGCGCGAGAAGACCGACGCCGCCCTCGTGGAGCAGGCCCTGCGGGACGCCGCCGAAGAGCAGTGCCCGGGACCGCAGTCCACCGGCTGGCTGGCCAACATCTCCTTCCTCGTGCCGCGCGAAAGCGCCGACGAATTCATCGCGACCGTGGACCGCGTGCGCGCCCAGGCGCCCCACCTGGTGGTCCAGGTGCACGGCCCGCTGCCCCCCTACAGCTTCACGGGGTGAACCAGTGGGCCTCCTGAAGGAGCTGCTGCTGCTTCCCGCGGCGCCTGTCCGAGGCACCTTCTGGGTGCTCGGACAGGTCGCCGCGGAAGCGGAGCGGCAGTACTACGACCCGGCGACCGTGCGACGTGAACTCGCCCAGCTGGAAAAGCAATTGATGGAGGGCGAGATCGACGAGGCAGAGTTCGACCGCCGCGAGGACGAACTCCTCGACCGGCTTGAGCAGCCCGCGCGCGCCGCATCCGATTTCGGGAGGAACTGATGGCGACCCCGGCACGATTCCCCGACGCCTACCCGTCCGACGGCGGCGGCGCCAACCTCGCAGACATTCTCGAACGCGTCCTCGACAAGGGAATCGTCATAGCCGGGGACATCCGCATCAACCTCCTCGACATAGAACTCCTCACCATCAAACTGCGCCTCGTCGTCGCCTCGGTCGACAAGGCGAAGGAGATGGGCATCGACTGGTGGGAGGACGACCCCTCCCTGTCCACCGGTGCCCGACGACGCGAACTCGCCCGTGAGAACGAGGAGTTGAAGGCACGGCTGGCCGCACTGGAAGCCGCCCGCTCCCCACAGAGCGAGGCGGCCGAGGAGAAGGAACCAAGGGCGGTGACCGATGAATGACAACGAGCTGCTGTATGTGTACGCCGTCACCCGCCCCTTCTCCGGGGAGCTCCCCGAGGGGGTGCGCGGACTCGACGGCCGGCCGCCCCGGCTGATCGAACACGACGGGCTGTGCGCGGCGGTGAGCCGGGTGCCCGCCGAGGAGTTCGACGCGGCCCCGCTCCGCGCGCGCCTGGAAGACCTCGACTGGCTCGCCGCGACCGCCCGCGCCCACGAGGCGGTGATCGCCGCGCTCGCCGCGGTCACCTGCCCGGTGCCGCTGAGGCTCGCGACCGTGTGCCGCGACGAGAGTGGTGTCCGGCGCCTGATCGACTCCGGCCGCGCCCGCTTCGTACCGACCATCGAACGCCTCGACGGCCGGGTCGAATGGGGCGTCAAGGTGTACGCGCAGGCCCAGCCACCGGCGCCGGAGCCCGAGGCGAAGGCGGCCAGCGGGCGGGACTATCTGCGCCGCAAGCTCGGCCAGCGGCAGTCCCGCGACGACACCTGGCGGCGCGCGGAAGCGCTCTCACGGGCCCTGCACGCCGACCTGTGCGAGCGCGCCGAAGCCGGACGCCTGCACCGCCCCCAGAGCGGCCAGCTCTCGGGCAAGTCCGGTGAGAACGTTCTCAACGCCGCCTACCTGGTGCCGCGCGAACGCAGCGAGGAGTTCGTCGCGGCCGTGCGCGAACGCACCCCGGGCGACGAGGGCGTACGCGTGGAGCTGACGGGCCCCTGGGCGCCGTACTCCTTCGCCGGTGGCCCGGACGACGGCCAGGAGGCACAGCGGTGAGGGACGGCGAAGGAGCCCTCGCGCAGCGTGAGGTCGCCCTCGTCGACCTGCTCGACCGGCTGCTCGCCGGCGGCGTGGTCATCACCGGCGACCTCACACTGCGGATCGCGGACGTCGACCTCGTCCGCATCGACCTCAACGCGCTGATCAGCTCCGTCAGCGCCGACGTCCCCTCACCCTTCGACGACTTCGAGGAGGCGACGACGTAATGGACACGACGGACCTCACGGCCACGGACGCCTTGGAAGCGCTGGACATCCTGACCGGCGCGGATGGCGCAGGCGGCGCGCCCGGCGACGCGCGGAGCGGTACGCGGGCCACGGATGACGTACGCGGTACGGATGACGCACGCGGAGCGAAGAGGACGGACGGCGTACGCGTCGCGGATGACGCAGGTGCCGGGGACGACGCACGCGGCGCGGACGTGCGGGACGGCGGCGGCGAGGGGAAGGCGCGGCGGCGGGTGGAGCTCGAGCCCGAGACCGTGGAGCGCGATCTCGCCCGGCTCGTCCTGACCGTCGTCGAGCTGCTGCGCCAGCTCATGGAACGCCAGGCCCTGCGCCGAGTCGAGACCGGCGCGCTCACCGAGGACCAGGAGGAGCGCATCGGGCTCACGCTCATGCTCCTGGAGGACAGGATGGCCGAACTGAGGTCCAAGTTCGGGCTGCGCCCAGAAGACCTCAACATCGACCTCGGCCCGCTCGGCCCGCTCCTCCCCAGGGACGGCGCCTGATCGGAGACGGCAAGACGGCAAGACGGCAAGCCTGCAACGGGGCAATGGGGTAAGACGGCAAGGGGGCCGGAGCGAAACACCGCTCCGGCCCCCTTGCCCGCCCCCCGGCTGCCTCAAGCGCTAGCCGAGGGACGGTATACGGTCAGCGCCTCGGGCAGCTTATCCAGCGTCAGCTCGCCTCGGCTGCCCTGCGTGTCTACCCTCAACGGCCGCTCGCAGCGAAGCACTTGGAGCGCTGCGAGAACTCCTGCCGCCCGCCCGCCGATCCGTAGCGACCGGCGTTCGCGCCGCCGCGCAAGCTCGGGGCGGACGCCCAGGCTGAACGTGTTGCGGAAGTATCCCGCCTCCGCGCCGTCCGGGCCCGGCCTGAACCGGCCGAGGTCCACCCGCACCGCGTCGCCAGAGGCCAGCGCCCGGCAGGTGTCCCGGACCCCCTCGATGCCGAGGTCACGCGCGAAGTGGTTCAGGGTGCCGCCCGGGAACACGGCGAGCGGTACGCCGGCCCGGGCCGCGACCACCGCCGCCCGGTTGACCGAGCCGTCACCGCCACACACACCGAGCACCGCACCCCGTTCGGCCGCCTTCTCCAGAGCCGACGGCAGGTCGTCAGCGTCGCACTCGACGACCTCGGCGAGCGGCAGCCCCTCACGGATCAGCGCGGCCCGCGTGAGAGCGCTTCCAGACTCGCGGTTGACGACGACCACCACGCCCTTGCCCTCGGGCAGCGCCGGTGCGTCGGCGTGCGGACGACCGGGTGGCGGAAGCTGCGCACGGGTCGGCACGAGCCCGCGCATCGCGAACGCCGCCCCCATCCCCAGGGCCGCGCCCGCCAGCACATCGCCCGGATAGTGCACTCCGGTGTAGACGCGGGACGCCGCCACCGAGAAGCCGACCGGCGCCAAGAGCGCGCCCAAGAACGGTGACTCCAGGGCGACACCCGTCACGAACGCGGCGGCGGACGCGGAATGGCCGGACGGAAACGACGTCGTGATCGGGCGGCGCTTCAACTGGCGTACCAGCGGCACCCCGTCGAGCAGCGGACGCTCCCGGCGTACCGAATGCTTCGCCACGGTGTTCACGGTCAGCGAGGCCAGCGCCAGTGAGGCGACGCCCCGCACCGCGGCGCGCCGGGCGCGCGGCGAGCCGGTCGCGCCCAGGGCGGACGCCGCCGCGAACCAGAGCACCCCATGGTTCGCGGCCCGGCTCAGCCGAGGCAGTACGGCTTCGGCGGCCGGCCAGTGTCTGGCGGCGGCGAAGTCGAAGAGCGCCCGGTCCCGGGCGGCGAGTCGTTCGTGCCAAGTGGAGTACGTCATGGCACGCGGGTACCCGACCCCCTTCCGTTCCATCCGCACCTGCCCGCATTCGACCGGGCGCCCAACCGGCCCCACCTGGGGTAAGTCCACCGCGCCCCGCATGCCTGCCCGGATGGCTGCCCAAATTCCCGCCCGATTGCCCGCCGGGCGGTCAACTTGATGCCTCGTCAGCAAGCGGCCAATGTTGCTGGAAACGCGTGGGCGCCGGTGGCCAGTCGCGCGGCGCGGCGCGGCTGATGTCGGCCAGCGCGGGACCCGCCTCCTGGTGGTCGGCCACATCACCGAGGCTCACCATGCCGAGCGGACGCCCCCGCGCCACCACCGGAAGCCGCCGCACCGCGTGCCGACGCATCAAGGAGAGTGCGGTCGCCACGTCGTCGTCCGGACTCACACACACCGGCGACCGCGTGCACACCGAGTGGGCGCTCACCGTCAACGGGTCCGCCCCCTCCGCGACCGCCCGCACCGTGATGTCCCGGTCGGTCAGCACCCCGACCACCCGGCCCGCGTCGATGACCAGTACGTCACCGATGTCCTGGGCCCGCATCAGCTGCGCCGCCTCCACGAGTGAGGCATCGGGCCGCACGGCGGTCACGCCCGCCGTCATCACTTCCCTGACGTAACGTGCCATGGCTTCAAGTCCCGTTTCCCTTTGATCCCATGTTGTTGACCTCATGCTGATCCCGTGGTCGCGCGGCCGGACGGTCATGCGGTGCCATTCAGTGCGGTGCGGTGCGGTGCCATTCGGGCGGTGCGGTGCGGTGCGGTGTGACGTGATGTGGCATGACATGGTGTGAGGCGGTGCGGGGGCCGTGTGGTCCTGCGCGCCTGTGGGGGCGCCTGTGTTGACCGGTCTTCGTGCGGGGCCGGGTACCGGGTGCGGCGCGGTGGAAACCCGCTCTTCACGCGGAGAGCGCCGTCATCGCCGCGGCGCGCATCCCGCATGTTTGGTCCCGCGAACGCCGGGCACGCGAACCATGTGCTTCGGAACGGAGGCACGTCCGAGGGAGCGGCAGTCCGCTTCGGGCGTGCCCCCCTGCCCGGCCGAAGGCTCCCCGGTGACAACCATCCGCTGAACCGTTTTCAGGGAGCCGGGATCGCAGATGCGTACCAACACCACGGCGAAGCACAAGCACCCGCATGACGACGCACCGAAGACGGCGGCCGACTTCGAACGGCTCGCGGCGCTGCCCGACGGCCCCGAGCGGGACGCCCTTCGCAAGGACCTGGTCAACGCCTGGCTGCCCATGTCCGAACGGCTGGCCGGACGCTTCCGCAACCGCGGGGAGGCTTTGGAGGACCTGCGTCAGGTGGCCGCGCTGGGCCTGGTCAAAGCAGTCGACCGCTACGACCCCGGGCGGGGCGCCGCGTTCGAGAGTTACGCCGTCCCCACCATCACGGGTGAGATCAAGCGCCACTTCCGCGACCACATGTGGACTCTCCATGTGCCGCGCCGCGTACAGGACTTGAGGTCCCGGGTACGGACGGCGAGCCAGGAACTCGCCGCGAGCGCCGACTCCCAGCGCCCGACCGTCGCGGACCTCGCCGCGCACACCGGCATGACGGAGGAAGAGGTCAGGGCCGGACTCGAGGCCATCGACAGCTTCAGCGCGCTCTCCCTCGACGCCGAACTCCCGGGCGGCGAGGACGGATACAGTCTCAGTGACTCACTCGGCGGCGCCGACCCCGCACTCGACACCGTCATCGACCGCGAGTCCGTCAGGCCGGCCCTGAGCTGTCTGCCCGAGCGCGAACGCAGGATCCTCTACATGAGGTTCTTCCGCGACATGACGCAGAGCCGGATCGCCGAGGACCTCGGCATCTCCCAGATGCACGTGTCCCGGCTGATCACGCGCTGTTGCAGCCGTCTGCGGGACCAAGCCCTGTGGGATCAACCCCTGCGGGACCAGGCCGTGCGGGATCAGCCCCTGCGGGATCAGCCCCTGCGGGACCAGGCGCCGCGGGATCCGCGTGAGGACCCCTGTCGGCCGGCTCGGGACGTGGCCGGGGCGGGCCCGGTCTCCAGGGTGACCGGCCGCTCTCCGAAGGCGTGGACGGACGGGAACCCGGGGACGATGCCGAAGGTGAAGCTGACGGCGGCCGCGACGCCAAGGCCCCGGGCGGTGTCCGAGGGCCCGCAGGGGGCGGCACCGAGGACTCAGGAACCGTCCCCGATGCCGCCGCAGACGACGCCGACGCGCAGGAATTCTCGCCCGCAACGTCAACTGAGCTGCCCAGCAAGCGAGTTGTCCACCCGTCAGGCACAGGACGCCGCATAGCCAGCGCCACATGACGGGCCATCACATCCATCGCCCGACCTTCCGCCATGGAGAACGGACGCGCCGAACCGGTGCGGAACAGCGTCAGCACCCCCGTCACCGGCCCCGGCGCCCCCAGTGGCACACACATCAGGGACGACACCTCGGCGCGGGCGAGTACCGGTGTGCCCGACGGGTCGTGCCCGAAGCCCTCGACATCCTCGGGCTGGACCTGGAGCGCACCATTCCCGGCCCGCGCCGCCTCGAGCACCACCGGGCAGTCGGCCGGGTCCTGCTCGGCCATCGCCCGAAGCAGCGCGCCGCTGGCCGGATCCGAGGGGCCCAGGCAGGTCACACGCCGCAGTCCGCCGTCGACCAAGTCGGCCACGATCCAGTCGGCGAAGCGCCCGCACAGCACCCCGGAGGCTTCGGAAAGCACCGACTCCCTTTCTCCGGGCGGGAGTTGGAGCAGCGTGGACGCCATGGTGTCGACCATTTCCATGAGTTCGGCGTGCCGGGTCGACTCCGCGAGATCGGGGACCCTCGGCGGCCGGGGAGCGGCCCCCGACCCCCGCGCGCTGCCCGCCTGGAACACCACGAGCACCGCCGGCTGCGGCTCGTCCGGCGGCCGTAGCGCGGTGAGCGTGGCCAACAGCGGTTCGTCGGGCCGCTGTTGAAGACGCACGGTGAGCCCCCGGTCGCCCTCGCCCCTGGCCACCGCTGCGGCCTGTGACCTGAACGCCGCCCTGTCGCCCGGCGTCAGCAGCGCCGCGAGCGGCCTGCCGGTCGCATATCCGGCGCGGACCCCGGCGAGCCCGGTCGCCGCGAAGTTCAGACGCCGTACGACCGTCTCCCGGTCGACCAGCGCCACCGGCAACGGCATCCGCTGGAACAACGCCTTGAGCAGTTGCCGCTCCTGCCGCTCCGCCGGCGACGGAACCACCGACCCGGCCGCCATTCGTTCGTAGCGCGGCCACAACAGCCCGGCCACGTGCTCGAGTTCGAACAGTGCCGCGTCCAGAATGACCGATTGTTCACCGGCCGGGCGAGCGCGTGCGGCGCGCAGCTCGCCCACCCGTCTGACGAAGTCCGCCAGTTCCTCGCCGAAGTCGTCCTCCGTCTGCGTCATGGGAGAAAGCTAGCCCGTCGGCCCAGGGCGCGGACCAGGGCGCGGGAGCGTACCGTTTCGGGCGACCGGGCCCGGGAAGCCGCAGTACGAGGAGGCTTTCGCCATGCTGCCCGAGCCCGAACGCCAGAAGCCGGAAACCACGACGACCGCCCGGCGCCTCTCCCGGCTCGCCGAACAGTCCATGCGCTGTGCGCCTGCCTGCTGTGGCGCGGTCGCCACCATCTCCGACAGCGGGCCCGAACGCCGCATCACCGCCACCCACCCCGACCTGGCCCCCCTCGCCGCCGTCCAGCTCGCCTGCGGCGACGGGCCCATCCCGAGCGCTCTCGGCGCGGGCGAAGCCGTGGACACAGAGGACCTACTGACCGAGGACCGCTGGCCCGGCTACCGCGCCCTGGCGCTCGACTCCGGCGTACGCTCCGCCGTCACGCTCCCCTTCCGCCGGCCCGGGATCGAGGTCACGGTCAGCCTCTTCAGCTACCGGCCCGGATCCCTCAAGGACATCGTGCGCGGCCCGGTCGGCATCCTCGCCGAGGAGACCACGACCGGCCTGGTCCGCGACCGCCGCTACCACGCGGCGCTCGCCGAGGTCGAACAACTGGAGGCGGCACTGCGCTCACGCCCGGTCATCGACCAGGCCAGCGGCATCGTGATGCATGTACTCGCCTGCGAGGCGGACGCCGCCTTCGCCGTCCTGCGCACCATCTCCCAGCGCACCAACCGCAAACTCGCCGAGGTCGCCGACGCGGTCGTGCGCGCCAAGGGCCGGGGCCTGGAGTCCGAACTGTCCGCCATGGCGCGCCCGGCCCACTGACCCGCCCGCCCGCGCTATCCGTACAAGCGGCGGAGGCGGGCAAACCTCCGTATAAAGGGCGTGGGAGGGTTCGACTTACGGACTTACGGACTTACGGACTTACGGACTCACAGGTTCACGGACTCGCGGACTCACGTTCAGGAAGGGCATCGCGCGGGTGCGTGCGTACGGAGGCGTACGGAGGCGGCGTACGCGATGAACCCAGGCGTACGCACATGGACGCTCACCAATGCGCAATCAACGCTCACGAACGCATACGGGCCGGGTGCTGACATAGGCAAACAGGGCCGAACGCGGTCAATAGGCGCTCTAGGAGGCAACGCCAATGGCAGGGACGGTCGCCGAGGGCCGGGGGCCCGTGCGCTACGGGCCACCCGCCCCGGGCCCCGGCCTGCCCGTACTCCCCGAACTCGTCTCCGCGCTCAACGCGGCCGCGCGGCGCACCGAACCCGAGCCACCCGGCGCGGGGCCCGAACTGCGTGAGGCAGCCTGCGGCTACTGGCTGCGACGCGGCCTGCCCACCCAGCCCGAACGCGTCGTCGCCGCCCCCGGCGGCCAGGCACTCCTCGTCGCCCTCCTCGGCGCGTACGGCGGAGACGTTCTGATGCCCCGCCCGTGCCCGGCCTGGTGGACGCCGCAGGCCAGGCTGCTCGGCAGGCCCGGCTACCACGTGCCGACCCCGGCCGAATGCGGCGGCGTACCCGACCCGTACGCCCTGCTCGAAACGATCCGCCGAGTACGCGCCGAGGGCGGAGCGCCCCGGTTGCTCTTGCTCTGCGTCGCTGACGATCCGACCGCCACGGTGGCGCCGCCGGAGATCCTTCGGGAGGCCTGTGAGGCGGCCGTCGGCGAAGGACTGCACATCATCAGTGACGAGACCTGGCGCGACACCGTGCATCGCCCCCATGAAACGGTGCCGATCAGCCCGGCCGAGATGTGCCCCGACGACGTGACGGTCCTCACCGACCTGGGCGGCGCGTTCACCCCGCCCGGCTGGCCCGCCGCCGTCGCCCGCTTCCCGGCCGGCCCGGCGGACGCCCCGCACCGGGCCCGCACGCTGGACCACCTCGCCGCACTGGGCGCGGTGCTCGCGGCCCCGGTCGCCGCGGCCGCGGCCCTCGCGCTCACCGAGCCGGCGTACGTCGTCGAGCGCACCCGGCGGGCGGCCGCGCTGCACGCCCGGGTCGCTGCCGCCGCCCACCAGGCCGTACTCGACGCAGGCGCACTCGCCCGGCCCCCTCAGGCAGGCCGCCATCTCTACGCCGACCTCGGCCCGCTCCGCGCCCGCCTTGCCACCCACGGGGTCACCGACTCCATGGAACTCGAGGACTACCTGACGGCCCGCCTCGCCACCCCCACCCCCGGCGGCCACCGCTTCGGCGACGACCTCGCAGCCCTCCGCGTCCGCCTCGCCACCGGCCCACTCCTCGGCTCAACCCCGGAACAACGACTGAACGCCCTAACGGCCCCCGACCCCCTCCAACTCCCGCACGTACAGGCGGCGTTGGAGCACTTCGCCGCAGCGCTCGCCGTTCTGGGCTGAGACCATTCCCCGGCACGGCTGCGCCCACCCCCCGGCACGGCTGAGACCACCCCCGGCACGGCTGAGACCACTCCGGGGGCGAGAGCGCTCCCAGCCCCGGCGGGGCCCAGACGCCCATCTGCCCTTGACCCGATCTGGGAGCACTCTCAGGGTTCGGCGGGTCGGCACGTCCATACGCCCAGCACTCAGCCCGAGAGCGCTCTCAGCCCCCACCCGCCGCCACCCGCTCCCGCCGCACCCGTCGCATCCTGCGCCAGACCGCAGGTGCCCCACTGATCAGGAGGGTCAGAGCGACGGCCGCCGCCACGCCCTTCCAGGGCTCGTCGAACAGGGAGCCCCCGAGTATGCCGATCAGGCCGTACGCGCCGGCCCAGGCGAGGCAGGCCGGGATGTCGCCCCGTACGAACGTCCGCAGCGGCATCCCGCCCAGCAGGCAGGTAAGCATCACCGGAATGCGCCCGGCCGGCACCAGACGGGACAGCACCAGCACGATGACGCCGTGCTGGTCGAGCTTGCGCCGCGCCTGGTCCAGGTGGTCCGGCGTGGCCCGGCCGCGCAGGGGCGCCAGCAGACGTGAGCCGTTCTTGGACCGTACTCCGCGCTGCCCGAGCCAGTACAGCGCGACATCGCCCAGGAACGCGGCCAGCGCACTCACCCCGAACGCCAGCAGCAGCGAGAACCAGGCGGTCTGATGGAAGGCCACGACCGCCGCCGACGACACCAGCGCCCCCGTGGGCACCACCGGCACCAGCGATCCCAGCGCCACCAGGGTGAACAGCGTCGGATAACCGACGGCCTGCTGAGTCGTCTCGGGCGCCACCGCCGACGCCAGCTCAAGGGCGCGACCAGTGATCATCGCGTGGCCTCCACGCGGACGCTCTCGCCGTGCTCGAGCCGGTGCACCGTTGCCTTCGGCGCGAGCCTGGCCGCCTGCCGTACGAACTCCTCGCCGGGCGCGTAGAACTCGTGCGGCCGCACACCCTCCATGCCGACCGGCCAGTACGTTCCGTAGTGCACCGGAACCGCTGAGAGCGCTCCCAGCTCGGCCAGGGCCCGCGCGGCGCGACCCGCGTCGAGATGGTCCAGGCCCAGGCCCGGGCCCCAGCCGCCGACCGGCAGGAGCGCCACGTCCACCGGCCCGACCGCCGACGCCATGTCGTCGAAAAGCCCGGTGTCCCCGGCGAAATACGTGCGGGCCGCGCCCTCCACGACGTAACCGAGCGCGGGGCAGCGGCGCGGCCCCATCGGCAGCCTGCGCCCATCGTGCCGGGCCGGCACTGCACGTACCCGGAGCCCCCCGACGTCGACGCCGTCCCCGGGCCGTACCTCGGTGACACGCAAGTCCAGGCGCCCGAGTCCCGGCACCGCACGCACCGCGCCGGCCGGCCCGATCACGCGCGTTCCGGGCGCGAGCCGAGCGAGCCGCGCGAGCGAGGGCAGATGCAGATGGTCGGCGTGCAGATGCGAGACCAGCACGGCGTCAGCCACCCCGGCCTCGGGCGTTGGAAGCGCTCCCCGGCGTCGTCGCAGATGCGCGAAGCGGCGCGCGAACAGCGGATCGGTCAGCAGCCGGACGCCGGAATCCTCGATCGTGCAGGTGGCATGACCCCACCAAGTGACTTCCACCGGCACGAAACCCTCTTCTCTGCTCGCCGGTCGATGCGACGGGTGCCGCACCAACCTTCGCCGACGAGCCTAAATCTCCCCGCGTACACCGTGGGGCACCCGGGGTCGCGAGCATGCGGTCGCCACCCGGCTCCGGTGGCCCACCAGATCGGCGGACCGGCCGCCCCCGGGGCGGCTCCGGCGCGCCAACAGGGGGGAGTAGGGTCGCCCCGACGGCATACGGGGGACCCGGAGACCGGGGGACTGGGGCGCGGCATGGAGCAGATACGGGTGGCGGCCATCGCCAGCCTGACCCCGCTGGAAGAACTCGATCTCGACCCCTTCCTCGTGGACACCCGCAGCCAGCACGAGATGTGCGTGCGCTGGGCCGAGAGCAAGGGGTACACCGTCACCCGGCAGTTGCTCTTCTACGGATTGCGCCCGGACCACGCGGGTCTGTGGACGGATGTCGACGCGGGTCTGGTCGATGTGTTCGTCGCGCCCAACGAGCGTGTTCTGGCAAGGGCGTTGAGGTCGGTGCCGGAGTTCTCCGCGGAGTGTGAGCGGCGCGGTGTGCGCCTGTCGACCGCCGGGCTCGTCGAGCCCGCGTACGACGCCGCAGGCAAGGCCCACATACATCGCCGCCTCTCCATGCCCACCGCCGGATACGACGGCTGCTGACGCCCCCAGTCCCACGACCGGCTCCACGCACCCCGGTCCCATGCACCCCGGTCCCACGCACCCTCGTCCCACGCGTCGCCCACCCGGCACGCCCGCCCCCTCCCTGGCGGCGGCGTCCCCCGCGCCCACAGCGGGTGGGCCAACTACTCCCGGGCTCACCGCTCCCGGCACGCACCGCTCCCGACAAGCCGCGTCCGCCCCTGTGACAGGGTGGGCGAGGAACGGGCACGGCGAAGGGCAGGCGGACGTGGGGCGATGGCGGACTACGGGCAGCGCCCTGCTCCGGGTGATCGTGGTGTGGGTCGTCTCGACGCTGACCCTGATGCTGCTCGCCGGCCTCCTGCCCGACTTCAAACTGACCTCTGACAGCGGCGACAGCATCACCCGGGTCGCGCTCACAGCGGGCTGGGGAGCGGCCGCCTTCGGGCTGCTCAGCGCACTGGTGTGGCCCCTGGTCGTGCGCGCGTTCCTGCTGGTGCCCGCGCTGGTGCTCGGTCTCCTGGTGTTCTTCCTGAACGGCTCGCTGCTCCTGATCGCGCTCCGGCTCATCCCGACCGGGAGTGGCGCTGCCGAACCCGAGACCGCGGTGATCGTCGCCGCCGTGATGTCGGCGGTCGCGTCGGCGACCTCGACCGCGCTTGCCGTGCGGGACGACGACGCCTACCGGCGCCGCCTGTCCCGGCTCGCCCAGCGGCGCAGGCGCAGACGCGGCGAGGGGGACGCGCCACAGCCGCCGGGCATCGTTTTCATCCAGCTCGACGGCGTCGGAGAGCGCTTTCTGCGCGACGCCGTCAAGCGGGGCCTGATGCCCACCGTCGCGGCCTGGCTGCGCGAGACCCACCGCCTCACCCCGTGGCGTACGGACTGGTCGAGCCAGACCGGCGCGAGCCAGCTCGGCATTCTGCACGGCACCACGTTCGACGTGCCCGCCTTTCGTTGGTACGAGAAGGAGAGCGGCGAGGTGATGGTCTCCAACCGGCCCTCCTCGGCCGTCGAACTGCAACGCCGTGCGGTGGAGCGCACCGGCGACGGCGGGCTGCTGACCGTCGACGGAGCAAGCCGCGGCAACTTGTTCTCCGGCGGCGCGGACCAGGTGGCACTGGTCCTGACGGCCGCCGCCCGCAGGGGGCGCCGAAACCGCTCTCGCGCCGGCTACTTCGCCTACTTCTCCGACCCGGCCAACGCGGTACGCACCGCGGGCTCGTTCCTCGCGGAGGTCGCCCGCGAGATCGGCCAGTCGACGCGGGCCAGGCTCCGCAAGCAGACCCCGCGCATCGGACGCGGCGGGCTCTACCCCCTCATCCGCGCCTTCGCGACGGTCGTCGAGCGCGACGTGGTCGTCGCCGCCGTCATGGGCGACATGCTCGCGGGACGTACCGCCGTCTACGCCGACCTCGTCGCCTACGACGAGGTGGCCCACCACTCCGGGCCGCACAGCGCGGACGCCGAAAAGGTTCTCAGCCGCCTCGACCGCTGCCTCGCGCTGATCGCCGACGCGGCGGAACACGCGCCGCGCGACTACCGCGTCGTGCTGCTCTCGGACCACGGCCAGAGCCCCGGCGAGACTTTTGAGAGCGCTTTCGGACTCACCCTGAAGGATCTTGTACGGGCCGGCTGCGGTCTGCCCGTCTCCCGCAGGGCCCGACGGACCAGGAGCGGGGCGGAGGCCAGATACGCGGTCCGGGTCGCGCTGCGCCGGCCGGTCGAGGAAGACCCCGTCGCGGGGCCGTGCCCGCCGGGGAGCCGGCCCGACCCGGTGGTGCTCGCCTCCGGAAACCTCGGCCTGGTCTCGTTCCCCGACGTAGAGGGCCGCATGACCCGCGAGCACATCGACCGCCGTCACCCGGCGCTGCTCGCCACCCTGGCCGCCCACCCCGGCATCGGCTTCCTTCTCGTCCGCAGTCAGGCGCACGGCGCGGTGGTACTGGGAGCCGGACGCGTCGAGGTTCCGCTGGCCGAACTAACCGACGGGCAGGGCCCGTTGAAAGGGTTCCCGGCCGGGGCCGCCGACGCGATCCGGCGCACCGACACCTTCCCGCACACCGCCGACATCATGGTCAACTCGATGTACGACCCGGACACCGGCCGGGTGCACGCCTTCGAGGAGCAGATCGGATCACACGGCGGACTCGGCGGCGAACAGTCCCGCCCCTTCCTGATCTCGCCCCTCGCCCTGTCGGCGCCAATGGCGGACGAGGGTGAGCTGGTCGGCGCCGAGCAGGTGCATCGCGTGCTGCGCCGCTGGCTGCGCGAAGGCCAAGGACCTCAGATTCCGCTGGTCGCCGGAGCCCCGACGCGGGTCGAGGCCGCGGCACCGGCCGAGATCCTGGTGGGGGAGCGAGATCGCGGCGGTGAGTGAGCGCGCGGCGGAGAGTGAGCGCGCGGCGAAGGGTGAGCGCGCGGCACGCATGGAGGATTCGCCGCCGACGGGCCAACCGGAAGGATCTTTTCCGGTTGCTGGAGGCGCCGTACAGGACAAAACCGAGTGATTTGGTACGCCGAACCGCGTGCCCGACCATGGTCAGGTTTGTTCCGTACGAGAGGCGCGCCACCCCACCATGACCACGCAAGAAGCCCAGAGCAAGCATGCCCGGCAATTCGGTCTGCCGATCGCCATTGCGCTGGTCATGGGCAACATCATCGGCGGCGGGATCTTCCTGCTGCCCGCCTCCGTCGCCCCGTTCGGCACGATCAGCCTCGTCGCGTTCGTGGTCCTGACCGCCGGCGCGATCGCACTAGCCCTGGTCTTCGGCCGCCTCGCCGAACGCCACCCCCAGACCGGCGGCCCTTACGTCTACGCCCGTGAGGCGTTCGGCGACTTCGCGGGATTCCTGGCGGCCTGGTCCTACTGGATCACCACCTGGGTCTCCAACGCCGCCCTCGCGGTCGCCGCGGTCGGCTACCTCGACGTGCTCATACCCGTACACGGCTCCAAGGCGGCGACCATCACGGCGGCCCTGCTCCTCCAGTGGCTCCCGGCACTCGCCAATCTCGCGGGCACCCGGTACGTGGGCGCGGTCCAACTCATCGCCACCGTCTTGAAGTTCGCCCCGCTGCTCCTGGTCGCGGTGGGTGGCCTGTTCTTCTTCGACCCCGCCAACCTCGGACCCTTCCAGAGCGAGGGCCACTCCGGACTCGGCGCGATATCCGCCTCCGCCGCGATCCTGCTCTTCAGCTACCTCGGCGTCGAGTCCGCAGCCGTCAGCGCCGGCGAGGTCCGCGACCCGCGCCGCAACGTCGGCCGCGCCACGATCCTCGGCACCATCGGCGCCGCCGTGATCTACCTGTTGGGAACGCTCTCCGTGTTCGGCACGGTGCCGCACGACAAGCTCGTCGGCTCCACCGCCCCCTTCACGGACGCCGTGAACTCCATGTTCGGCGGCTCCTGGGGCGGCACGGCCGTCGCCCTCGCCGCCCTGGTCTCGATGGTCGGCGCGCTCAACGGCTGGACCCTGCTGAGCGCCCAGACCCCGTACGCCGCCGCCAAGGACGGTCTCTTCCCGAAGATGTTCGCCGTCAAGCGGCGTGGTGTGCCGACCGCGGGCGTCCTGGTCACCGCCGTCCTCGCCTCGCTGCTCACGGTCTACAACTACACCGCGGGCTCCAAGGGCGTCTTCGAGATCCTGGTCCTGGTCACCACCTTCACGGCCACCGTCCCCTACCTCCTTTCGACCGCGGCGCAGATCTACTTCCTCGCCTCCGGCCAGTCCGAACGCGTGCACCGCTCCCGCCTGATCCGCGACGCGGTCCTGGCCGTACTCGCCTTCGGCTTCTCCATGTGGCTCGTGGCGGGCTCCGGCTACGAAGCGGTCTACCAGGGCGTGCTGTTCCTGTTCGCCGGCGTTCTCCTGTACGCGTGGATGGCGGCCCGCAAGCAGCGAACCCAGGAGGCGCCCGCCGCCTGACGTGTTGTTCGCCACGCCGGCGCACCGCGCGGCCCGTGAGAGCGCGTTCAGAGCCCGCCCCCAAGGCCGCGCCGGCAAGAGTCGGTTGCGTACGAGTGGATCATGTGTGGTGGGATGAGGTGATGCGAACCCCCACGCGCATGCAGCCCCGTTACCGCAACCCCTATGACGAACTCGCGGCGCTCGCCGACCCCGAGCCGGAGCCCCACCCCGAGCCCGAGCCGCATCCTGAGCCGGAGCGCCACCCCGCCGACGAGACCTGGTACGCCCCGGATCCCGCATCTCAGGAGATACCGGCGGCGGTGCCGCGGCCTGCGGAGACAGTGCTGGACAGGTCGCCGAGAGCGCTCTCACGAGGCCTACCGGACATCGACCCGGACGACGACTTCTGGTTCCCGCCGCCCGAGCTCCGGCAGGCCAGAAGGGGCCGGCGCGCCCGACGGGGCCGACGACGTCCCCGAAGCGCGTTCGCCGCGCTGCCCCGCGCCGCCAAACTGCTGTCCGCCCTGGTCGTGCTCGCGGGATTCCTGATCCTGGCGGACCGATGCGCCGCGATGTACGCGGAGAAGAAGGCACAACAGGCCCTCCAGAAGGAACTCCACCTGGAAGCCGCGCCCCAGGTGGACATCCACGGCTTCCCCTTCCTCACACAGGTGCTGGACAAGCGCCTGGAGCGCGTGGACGTCACGGTGCCGCACGTGCCGGCCGACCGGATATCGCTCGCCAAAGTGCGGGCCAGCGCACGCGACATCGACCTGACGGGCGATCTGCCCAAGGACATACGTGGCGCCGTCATCGGCAGTCTGGATGGCGAGATCACGCTTTCTTTCGACGACATGAACCGCGAACTCGCCGCTTCCCAGATCAAGTTCAGCCGCCGCGACGCGAACTCCGTCGGTGCGGACGGGCAACTGACCATCGCGGGCCAGCAGTTGCGCGTACGGGCCGACGCGCAACTCAGGCTCGACGGCGATCGCGGCCTGTCCACCGACATCGACGGCATGAGCCTCGACCTGCCGGGCATCGCCACATACCGGCCGGGCCGAGACCGGGGCCTGACCCTGCACCGGGAGAGCGCCGAACTCATCGCCCGGGACACCGCGCGCGTGAAGGAGCTCCTGTCGGTGCCCGCGGTAGTGCGGCGTCTCGGAGTACCGCAGCCGGCCGTCGATGCCGCCCTGCGCGACGAGGCGAAGCTGCACGAGCTGGTGGGCACGCCGATGTTCGTGGAGCAGATGATGCGCGTCAACCTCGTGGACGTGGTGGTGGACCACCCCTGGCTGCTCTCGAAGATCGGCATCGACCCGAAACTGATCACCGGACTCCTCCAGATGCGGCCGCCGGAACTCTCCGACCGCCTGACCTTCTCCTTCACGTTGCCCAAGGAGGCGCGGGATCTGCACCTGCGTGGCGTACGCGTCGACAAGGGTGGCGTCGTAGCGACCGTCTCGGGCAGCCGGCTGGCAGTCGGCAAGGACAGCTGACCGCCGACTGACCCGCTGTCTCGCTGTCCCGTTGACCCGCTGACCGGCGCATTCGGCCCGGTGGGCTCCTGCGGGTGCGCATCACGGCGAATGCGCGGATGCTGGGGTGTGCCAGCATCCGCAAGGAGGCAGTTATGTCGATGCTCGACAAGCTCAAGGGCCTGCTCAAGGGTCACGAGGACACCGCGCGCCAGGGAGTCGAGAAGGGCGGCGACGCCTTCGACGCGAAGACCGGGAACAAGTACGAGAGCCAGGTCGACATGGCCCAGAAGAGGCTCAACGAGCAGCTGGGCTCGGACAAGCCGCAGGACGGCCCGCCGCAGGGCTGACGGCCCCGGCGAACCCGCTGAGAGCGCTCTCCGCCTCTCGGGGTACTGTCCCGGCCACGTGCTGTGCGGCCATGTGCTGTTCGGCCTCCTCCACGCGAGATACCGCAATGGGGGAGGCCTGACGGGCGCGGTGGGAGCGTCGGAGTGGGCTCCGGCCGCCCGCGCGCCGGTGCCCCGCGCGCCGACACACATACGGCGTATGGGGCGACGGCGTGCGGGTGCTGAGGCGGTGACGGTGGCGGACGAGCGGGACGTTTGTGGCGCCAGCGGCATCGCGTCCTACCCCCGGCTTGGGCCTCCGGCCGATGCGGCGTCAAAAGCGGCAACACAAATCACCCAGTAGGGGGATCTCAGCGGAATTCGCGCACTTCGGCGGCGTAGCTGGGCAGAGCTGTCCTCGTGCCGTCCGCCTCCCTCGCCGCCCTGCGCCGTGTCCTCGCGGTGCTGTTGGTGCTCGGCGCGCTGTTCGGGGGTGCGCCCGGGGCCGAGGCGGCCGAGGGGCGGACGGTGGCTGCGTCCACGGTGTTGGTGACACCCGACCCGTCGAACGAGAGCGCTCCCGACGCGGCCGAAGCGGTGCTGCCCCCGCAGCCGATCCGGGCCGTGCGGCAGATCCGCCCCTCCCGCGACCCGGCCGTCCAGGAAACGTCTTCTCGAACTCCGCTTCCCGCCTCGTACGACAATGCCCGTCCGTCCGCTACGGCTACGGCTACGGGCGTCCGCTGTGTGGTGCTGCGCTGCTGACCGTTCCTCACGGAACCAGGTCGGACAGTCAACTCGCTTACACAGCAAGGTGGTTCACCCATGCCCATCGACCCCTTCGCGGCGCTCAACGCCCTGATTCGAGCCGAGGCCGTCCGTATCCGGCCCGACGGGACCGGCGCTCCCCAGGAGGAGCCGGCCGAGCGCGAGGAGGAACACCGGCCCGAGCGGCACCAGGACGGAAGGCAGGCTCACTAGAGACCGGGAGACGGTCGGGCCGGCGGGTGACGGTCGGGCCGGCGGGTGACGGTCGGGCCAGCGGGGCCTACCGGGCCGACCGGGCGGGACGGGAACGTTGTCGGCCCAGGTTTCAGCACCGCTTTACAGCACCGCCGATCATGACCACTACCACCACAACGGCCGTCTCACGTGTCCGATGCGCGCGCTCCCCGGGCCAGCTCCAAGGCGTACTCCGGCCACCAGCGCCCCGCCCGCGGGCCGCCCCGGCAAGTCCCGTCCGACTCGCCGGGGCGCTTGATCCAGAGGTAGGCGTCGATGAGCGGGTCGCCGGTGCTCGCCGTGGGCGGAGTGCCCAGCGCACGGCCGGGCGGGTTGCACCAGGAATCGGTACCGGCGTATGGGCCGTTGCCATTGCGGCTCGTGTCGACGACGAAGTGCTTGTTGCCGAGGGCGGCGGAGAGGCGGTGCCCGTACTCGGCGCTGGACGCGTTCGTCTGAAACGCGGACACATTGAGCGAGAACCCGTCCGCCTCTTCCACGCCCGCCTGCCGCAGCGGTCCCTCCAACTGCTTCTGGTCCTTGATCCAGCCGGAGTGCCCTGCGTCCAGGTACACCTTCGTGGCGGGCCCGCGCTTCAACTGTTCGACGGCGTAAGCGAGGAGCGACAGCCGCTCGGCCGATGGCGCTGCGTCGCACCCGCTCACCAAGTGGGCGATGGCATCCGGCTCCACGATCACGACGGCGGGCCGCTCGCCGATGCCACGCGCGAAGGCGTCGACCCACAGCCGGTACGCGTCCGCGTTCTTCGCGCCGCCCTGTGACAGGCCCCCGCAGTCACGGTGCGGAATGTTGTACGCGACGAGAACGGGGACCCGGCCGGCCGTGGCGGCGGCGCTCGTGAGATCGCGTACCGACTCCTCGACTCCGTCCGCCCGGGGCCAGTCCGCCTGGGGCCGCAGCGAGATCCGCTCCACCAGCGCGGCGTCCGCCGACCGCCCTGCCCGGTGCCACTCGGTGACCTGGGCGGCAGCGGGCCCCACCGGGTTCACCCAGAAAGGCCCGGGGTACGTCCCGCCGGGCGCGGGCGCGGGCGCGGCAGGCGCCGGGGACGCGTCAGCGGGCTCGGGCTGGGGAGTTGGCGTGGACTGCGGAAGCGCGCACGCGAGGGAGAGCGTAACGGCGAGCGCCGTCAGCCCGTAGCGGATGGGAGAGCGTGACCTGCCGGGCATGGGACTCCAAGATCGCCGAACCGAAACCGCCCCTCGCCCAGATCTTGGCATCTCCTCCCGGCCCGGCGCCCGAAGCCGCAGCCGTACGGGGTAATACGCGGCCCGGGCGACGCCAGCCATCGGTGGCCGGTGACGGTGGGCCGGGAGGCCGGCCGCTGCACTCGGGGCCTCGCACTCGCGGCGGCGCTTGTGACCCATCGGGCACGGCTCGAAGTCGGTGAAGCCGCCCACCTCGACGGCAGGAGCGCGAACCTCTCACCGTGAGAGCGCTCCCGAGCTGTACATCCCTGACCGACAGACCGCCCCCGGTCACCGTGAGAGCGCTTCCCGCGCGCGCAACCCCGGCCCGCACGGCCGCCGGGCCGATCCCGGAGAGCGCTCCCGCCGCCCGGCCCGTACGCCCGCCGCCCGGCCCGCAAGCCCGCTCCCACCCACCGTGAGAGCGCCCGCCCCCACGCACCCTGAGAGCGCTCCCGACTCCACCGCCCCCCGGGCACCCCCGCCCCCCTGCAACCTTGAGAGCGCTCCCGGCGCTCCCGCCACCCCCGTGCCGGGTGGTTCTCAGTGGCCCGCGTGGCGTACGTGGAGGTGGCCGTCCCTCGGGTAGGGAGGCGTGGCGGGGAGGATGCGGTCGAAGTGGTAGCCGGCCTTTTCCGCGACGCGGCAGGAGGCCGGGTTGTCCTCCTGGTGGATCAGTTCGAGCCGGTGCAGCCCCTCGGCGGCGTAGGAGTCGAAGGCCCACGCCGAAAGCGTTTCCACGGCGCGCGGGGCAACTCCGCGTCCACGGGCGTACGGCATCGTCCAGTAACCGATTTCGCCGACCTCGCGGCTGGGGTGCTCCGGCCACTTGAGCACGATGTTGCCCAGCAACTGGCCGCCGGCATCGCCGGGTTGGTCCTCGCAGATCGCAAAGGCGAGCCGCGTTCCGGTCCGCCTGCTCTCGCTCTGGAACTCAAGCCAGCGCTGCGCGTCCTCCAGGGTCTTGATGGGGCGGGTCACCCACCGGGCTATGGCGACGTCGCCGTACGCCTCGATCACTTGCTCCGCGTCCTCGTGGCGCCAGGGCCGTAACACGAGCGCGCCCGCCGTCAAAGCCGCCTCCACCCGCAGGGTCCCCGTCATCCCCGTCATCAACGTCCTCCTCGAAACCGCTGCCATTCACGGCATTCCCTTGGCTGCTCACTCACTTGTCCCAACAGTACGCAGGGGTCCGAGGGGAGCCGTTCATCGAGGCGGCCCGGCCCTCCCCATTACCTCCCGGGTAATCGACCCCCTGCCCCCGCCCCGGCACAGTTGAGGACATCGGGACCCGGGCGGCGCACTCCGGCCGGGTCCCGGGCCCGGAGCAGGCGGAACGCGTCGACCGACGCACTCCGGCCAGACACGACGCAGCCACACATGCCTGCGCGCACCCCGCGACGCAAGCCACACCGACACACCCACCCCGACACACCCACCCCCACCCACGCCCAGGAGGCTGATCCCATGTCCGAGAACCGCTACGAGACCGCCGTCGCCCGCTACTTCGCGGCCTGGAACGCCGCTTCGGCCGAGGATGTCGCCAAGGCGGTGGCCGACGCGTGGACCGAGGGCGGGTCCTACACCGACCCCCTCGTCGACGTCCGGGGCCACGACGCGGTGGCCGCCGTGATCGCCGGGGCGCACGAGCAGTTCCCCGGGTTCGAGTTCCGGCCGACAGGGCCGGTGGACGGGAACCACCACATCGCCCGCTTCGCATGGGAACTCGTGTCGGTCGCCGACGGCTCGGCTCCGGTCGCCGGCTTCGATGTGATCACCCTCGGCGAGGACGGCCGCATCGAGTCCGTCGCGGGGTTCCTCGACCGCGTCCCGCCCACCGCATGAGCGATCGAAGGTGCTTTTACGGCATGAAGGACTGAAGGTACGTCGCCGTCTCCGGGTCGGCCGGCAGAAACGTCTCGATGGCCAGCTCGGAGACGGTGACGTCCATCGGCGTGTTGAACGTGGCGATGGTCGAGATGAAGGAAAGCACCGTGCCCGCGTGTTCGATGCGCAGGGGCAGCGCGAAGGGAAACACCTGCTGGTGTCCCGCGTCGGCGGGGGTCTCGCCGCTCTCCGGCACGGGGTGGGCCGGCACGGGGTGGGCGGCGACCTCCTCGTAAAGGGCCCGCAGGGAATCGTTGCGCAGCAGGGCGATCTGACGCTCCATCTGATCCAGGAGGTGGCCGCGCCACTGCGCCAGGTTGCGGATGCGGGGGGCGAGGCCTTCGGGGTGCAGGGTCAGCCGCATCGCGTTCACCGGCGGGGTGAGCAGGTGCCCGGCCACGCCTTCGAGAAGCATCTCGATGCCCCGGTTGGCGGCGAGCACCGTGTATGTCGCGTCCACCATCAGCGCGGGGTAGGGCTCGTACGCCCCGAGCAGGCGCTCCATGCCTTCGCGCAGGGAGCTCATGGCGGGGTCGTCCAGCGGGGTCTGCGCGTAGTGCGGGGCGTAACCGGCCGCCAGGAGAAGGGCGTTGCGCTCGCGGACCGGCACGTCCAGGTGTTCCGCGAGGCGCAGCACCATCTCCTCGCTCGGGCGGGACCGGCCGGTCTCGATGAAGCTGATGTGCCGGGCCGAGGAGTCGGCGCGCAGCGCGAGCTCGAGCTGGCTGAGCCGGCGCTGTTCGCGCCAGCCGCGCAGCAGAGGCCCTACTCCCGTTTCCAGGGCGGTAGTTGTCATACGTCAGACAGTAACCCGGGCCTGCGGCAACGCCTCTTGCCGGCCCGCCTCCTGTCGTCCCGGGCGCCATCGGCGGCGTACTGCCCAGCCGGCCAGGACCGCGCACGCGGCGACGGCGTACGCCGTCTTCGCCATGGGGAAGTCGCCCGTCGCCTTGGCCACCACATAGACACAGGTGCCCGCGCCGGCGACGGCCAGCCACTCCCACCTCCCGTCCAGTGCCACGAGCCCGATGAGGAGCAGGGCGTACCAGGAGTACCCGGGCGTCAGGAGCAGAAAGGCCCAGCCGAGCAGCAACAGGGCGCCCGACCAAGGGCGTTCGGGGTGGCCGCGCCGCAGGACGTAGGCCGTCACCGCCAGCAGTCCCACGAGGGCGGCCGGCAGGCCCCAGCTGTCGGGCAGCACCATCCGCAGCAGCGCGAACCGTCCCTGCCCGGAGGGGTCCTCGTATCCCTCCTCCTCGGTGTAGCCGCCGAGGTAGCCGAACACGGAGGAGTGGGAAGCGAGCACGTACGGGAGATAGGAGAGCGCGATCAGAGCGGCCGTCGAGGTGAGGACGGTGACCGGCCGCCGTCGCAGGACCGCCGGCAGCACCACGGCGGGCAGCATCTTGACCGCGACACCAGCGCCGATCAACACACCGGCCGTCGCCGCACGCAGCCGGCTCATCGCGGGGCCCGCGCCTCCCGTCAGCGCACCGAGCCCGGCGAGGGTCAGCAGGACGGCGAGGACGTCGATGTGGGCGTTGTTGACGGCCTCCACGGGCACGGCCGGACACCACGCCCACAGCGCGGCGCGCGACACCTGGCCCGGAGTGCCGTCCGGGCCGCGCCGCCGCAGAACGCGCAACAGCACCAGAGTGGTGCCCACCGCGAACAGGGCGCCCCCGATCTGAAGGGGCTTGAGGCGGGCGCCCCCGGGGGAGATCTCGTCCACGAGCAGGTAGTACGCCTCGGCGACAGGCGGGTAAATGGTGTGTACGGAGGGCCTGTTGAGGCGGGTGCAGCCGCCGTCGACCCGGGCTCGCTCCGGTTTGCGGCACTGCGCCGGGTCCGTCGGGAAGAGCCAGGGATCACGCAGGCGGGCCACCTCGCGGTCGGCCGGCGCGTAGTCGTAGGGGGAGATCCCGGCCGCCTGCACCCGCCCGTCCCAGGCGTACCGGAAGGCGTCGGTACTGGTACGTGGGGGAGCGAGCAGCCCGGTGGCGGCGACGGCGATCCCGCCCACCACGATCAGCGCGGCGCGGTGGCGGGCCGGCACCTTGAACACCGACCACGCCGCGAGGGCGAAAAGGAGCCAGGCCGCCGCGTACCACCACGAAAGGCCGGCCGGGTCGGCGCGGAAGCCGTCCTTGCTGACGGTCACGCCGAGCACGAAGGTGAGCGCGACCAGCAGAACGGCGGTGCATGCGGTGCATACGCCGCGTAGGGTTCGTACGGTACGTCGATGGGTCACCCCGCGAGCCTGGCAGCTCCGGGCCCCGATCAGGCGTAGGCCGCCCCCGCCGTCCGAGAACCGTAAGGTTCATTCGGGGGAACCGGGAGCGGCCGCGTCCGGAACGCTGTTACTGCCAGCCGCCGTAAGGCACCGTCAGAAGTTCCAGCCAGTGCCCCGAGGGATCGGGGAAATACACGCCGCGGCCGCCGTCATTGTGATTGATCTCGTTCGGGCGCTTGCGGTGCGGATCGGCGAAGAATGGAAGTCCCAATTCTTCGATCTGCTGGAACGCCGCGTCGAACTCCTCCTCGGACACGAGAAACGCGTAGTGCTGTGGCGCGATCTCGGTACCGGCGGGCACGGTCGCGAAGTCGAGAGTGACTCCGTTGCTGGTCACGACGGGGACGAAGGGCCCCCATTCCTTACCGGCCTCGAGTCCGAGCATGCGGGCCAGGAATTCCGCTGAGGCGCGGTTGTCACGGGATGCGACAATGGTGTGATTCAACTGTACTGCCATGGTGGAATGCCTCCATCGGGCATATCGCAGACACCTCCATGCCTCACCCGACCGGTGACCGACACGCGATGTCGCCCGAAGATCCTAACCGCGTTCCGGCGCCCCTGTCACGGCAATATTCACGCCATCGCGTTCTGCCTCGAACGGGCGGCGTTCGTGAACCGTAAGGTGTCGCAGAGCTCGCGAAGGGGGCCGCTCGGGGTGGGATGGAGGCATGAAGCCACGACTTCCGGCGGTGCGCCCGCCCGTCTTCAGGGGCAGCCTTCACGACGCGCGTACGGCGACCGCCATCGGCCGCTGGCTGGGTGTCGCGATGACGGTCTGCTTCGGCACCGGACTGATCAGCCACTACCTCCAGCACCAGCCCGGCTGGCTCCTGGACGTGCTGCCCAGCAGGCCCGTCTGGGGGTACCGCCTCACCCAGGGCCTGCACGTGGCAGCCGGCATCGCCGCGATCCCGCTGCTGCTCGCCAAGTTGTGGACGGTCTACCCGAGGCTGTTCGCCTGGCCGCCGCTGCGTTCCGTACGCCATGCCCTGGAACGCCTCTCGGTCGCCGTCCTCGTCGCGGGCGCGGTCTTCGAACTGTTCACCGGTCTCCTCAATACCGTGCAGTGGTACCTCTGGCCGTTCTCGTTCGTGCCGGTGCACTTCGCCGTGGCCTGGCTGCTCGCCGGCGCCCTCATGCTGCACATCGCCGTCAAGTACCCTCAGATCAAGGCGCATTGGGGCACGCGGTCGCCAGGGACGCTGACGCTTGCGCCCGTCGACGGGCCCGACCGGCGCTCCCTGCTGAAGGGAGTCGCGGCCGCCGCGGGCGCCGTCACCCTGACCACCGTCGGGCAGGCCTTCACCCCGCTGAAGTTCTTCGACGTCCTCGCGCCACGCCACCCCGACTACGGGGCCGAGCAACTGCCGGTCAACCGCAGCGCGCGGGCGGCCGGCACCACCCAGGTCGACATCGGTGCCTACCGGTTGACCGTCATGGGCCCGCGCCCCTACACCCTGACCTACGACGAGCTGTCCGCGCTCACCCAGCACGAGTCCGTCCTGCCCATCGCCTGCGTCGAGGGCTGGAGCAAGTCCGCCCACTGGACGGGCGTGCGCATGGCCGACCTGCTGCGCCGGGCGGGCGCGCCGCCGGGCGCCCGGGTGCGGGTGGTGTCGCTGGAGCAGTACGGCGCCTACCGCGTGATGGAAATGGGCCGCGACTACGCCCACGACCCACTGACCCTGCTCGCCCTGAAACTCAACGGGCAGACCCTGACCGCCGACCACGGCTATCCCGCGCGCGTCATCGCCCCCAACCGGCCGGGCGTGCTGCAAACCAAATGGGTCAGCCGTCTGGAGGTGCTGTGATGCGGGTCGTGGTGGGCGCGGCCGGGCTCGCGCTGATGGCCGTCGGCGGGCTGCTCGTATGGGATCAGGCCACCCGCTGGGACGTACTGGTCTGGCTGGCCGGAGCCGCCGTGCTGCACGACGCGATCATCGCGCCGCTGGTCCTCGCGGCGGGACTGCTGACCGGCGGCGTGAAGAACCGAGGTCTGCTGCGCGGCACCCTGCTGACCGCCGGCTGCCTCACTCTGATCGCGCTTCCCGTACTGCTGCGCCCCCTGCCCGCCGCCAACCCCTCGGTGGTGCCCCTGGATTACGTACGAGGTCTGCTGGTCTCCCTGGGGGTGCTGATCGCGCTCTCACTCCTGCTGGGCGCGCTGCGGTGGGCCCGGGGGAGGCGGGGGAGGCGCGCCGGGGGGTGACGGGTGATGGGTGACGGGGTGCCAAGCGTCGCGGGACCGGGGCCGGGTGACGGCGTCGGGTGGCGAGGCCGGGTGACGGGGGCGGGTGGCGGGGTCGGCGCCGGGCGACGGGTGGCCGGAAAGTGCCCCCTGCTGAGGCGCGGGGGCCCCGATCGTCCTCCTACCCCTTGTCCCGTACGGCCGGCGCCATCGGTTCCGCCACCTCCCACACGCTGTGGAACGCCAGCCGCAGACAGGTCGCGAGCGCCGGGTGTTCGATGTACAGGGCGGTGGTGGAGCCGGTCCCCGCGACTGGGTCCGGCATGTCGCACAGGACCAACGACGCGTCCGCGATGACCAGTTTGAGGGGGAGGTGCTGGGTGAAGCGGGCTTCTTCGCCGGCCTCGGCGAAGCGCCGCACGTTCTCCAGCACCTTCTCGTCGGCCAGCGCGTCACGGGTGTACACCGCCCGTACCGTGCCCTTGGCGCGTCGAAGACGCCGTGTCGCCTTGATGCCGGAGGTGTTGGCGGCCGGGGCCACGAACGGCGGCATGCAGAACGTGAGGAGTTCGGAGTCGGCCTGCTCCTGGATGTCCGCGAAGCGCTCCGCGATCTGACGCTGGTCGCGCAGCACCTCGATGTAGTCGAGCGGATCGGTGTGGGCCCGGCCGTCCGCCCACAGGGGCAACAGCAGTGACGTCAGACCCGTGGACACCTTCTCCAGGCGTTCCAGGGACTCCCTTTGACGGTTCATCAGGCGTGTGAGGGCGAGTTCGGGGGCGATCGCGGTGAAGGTGGCGACGCGCCCCCGGTGGGCGACGGCGAGCTGGGAGCGGACCAGACCGTCGAGAACGTCGTAGATGCGCTGGCGCGGCACCTCCGCCTCCCGCGCCACCTGGGCCGCGGTGTAGGAGTCACGCCTTACCAGAGCTAGGTAGACCCGTGCCTCGTAACGGGAGAGCCCCAGTTCGACGAGGTCGCTGACCGACCCCTCATCAGGCTCCATGCGCATCCCCGTCCGACGGTGTGGGTGTTCTCCCGGCTCGATGCCCGCCACCGTATACATCTATCCCTGCTGTGAGCAGCCCCTTGATCCATGGGGAATCCGCAGGGCGGGCCGCACGGTGATCCATCCCCTTTCGAGGGCAAGGCTTTGCCTGGGGCTTGCCTAAGGCTGTTGTCGCCCCAGGCGGGCGTCGCTACCTTCATCCGTGCCACCACGTGAGCGGGTGGCAGTTTTCTCGAGGCGCAACTGTCATGCCCTGATCAGGTAATGCCGCTTCCACCGGTCATGCGCGATGACACGTACCGCCGGCCGCACAGCGCAACGGCACAGCATCCGCATCAGCACACGCACAGGCACAGGCACCCGTACACGTACACGTACAGGCACCCGTACATGTACATGTGTACGCACACGCACACACACATCCGTACCGAGCTCAACACCCGCACCAGCGCGGGCACCAGCATGTGCCCCCGCACCGCCGCGCACGCGGACTCGTACCACCTCGCGCCTCACCCAAGCGCAGCGCACCAGCAACGCACCCGCACTGCACCGGCCGGCACCACCCGCACCACCCAGCCGCACCGCAGGACGCGCCGCCGGTCACCGCTCACGGCACCGCCGACCGCCCGGCACCCGTACCACCGAACGCGCCGGATCCGCCCCGCCGCACCTGTAGACCCAGCTCCTCCGCTCGCCCCGATCCGGCGAACCGACCCCCCATGGAGGGCAGTTCCTTGTACTCGAAGAGACCCTTCGGCCTCCCCGCGCTCAGCGGGCGTGTGGCCACCGCCGTGCTCGGCGCGGCGGCCCTGGTCACCGGCGGATTCATCGCCGCGGCCCCGACTGTCGCCGCCGCAACCCAGAGCTCCGGCAGCCAGGCCGCCCACACCCAACGGCTGTGCGCCCAGCCCGCCAAGGCCGGCATGATGTCCTGCCTCGCGCTCGCCCGCACCGATGTACAGCACCACTTCGGGATATCCCCGAACGCCCTGCCCTCCGGCTACGGTCCCTCCGACCTTCAGAGCGCCTACGCCCTGCCGTCGAACGCGGGCGCCGGTACGACCGTGGCGATCGTCGACGCGCAGGACGACCCGAGCGCGGAGTCCGACCTGGCGACCTACCGCTCCCAGTACGGTCTGCCCGCCTGCACCACCGCCAACGGCTGCTTCCAGAAGGCGGACCAGAACGGCGGCACCAACTACCCGACCGCAGACTCGGGTTGGGCCGGTGAGATCTCCCTCGACGTCGACATGGTCAGCGCCGTTTGCCCGCAGTGTCACATCCTGCTGGTCGAGGCCAACTCCGCCAACATGGACGACCTCGGCACCGCGGTCAACCGCGCGGTCGCCATGGGCGCCAAATACGTCTCCAACAGCTACGGCGGCAGCGAGGACTCCACCGACCCGAGCTCCGACTCCTCCTACTTCAACCACCCCGGCGTCGCCATCACCGTCTCCTCCGGCGACAGCGGCTACGGCGTCGAGTACCCCGCGGCCTCCCAGTACGTGACCTCCGTCGGTGGCACCTCACTCAGCCGCGCCAGCAACTCGCGTGGCTGGTCGGAGTCGGTCTGGGGCACGAGCTCCGGCGGCGAGGGCGCGGGCTCGGGCTGCTCCGCGTACGACCCGAAGCCGTCCTGGCAGAAGGACACCGGCTGCGCCAAGCGCACCGTCGCCGACGTCTCGGCGGTCGCCGACCCCGCCACCGGCCTTGCTGTGTACGACAGTTACCAGGCCAGCGGATGGAACGTGTACGGCGGCACCAGCGCCTCCTCACCCATCATCGCCGGCGTGTACGCACTCGCCGGCACCCCCGCGGCCAACACCACCCCGGCGTCCTACCCCTACGCCCACACCTCCGCCCTCAACGACGTGACCTCCGGCGCCAACGGCAGTTGCAGCCCCTCCTACCTGTGCACGGCGGGCTCCGGCTACGACGGCCCGACCGGGCTCGGCACCCCGAACGGCACCGCGGCCTTCACCGGCGGCACCAGCACCGGCAACACCGTGACGGTGACCAACCCCGGCAACCAGTCCACACAGGTCAACACCGCGGCCTCGCTCCAGATCCACGCCACCGACTCCGGCAGCGGCCAGACGCTCACCTACAGCGCCACCGGTCTCCCGGCGGGCCTGTCCATCAACGCCTCGACCGGTCTCATCTCCGGCACACCGACCACCGCGGGCACCTACAACGTGACGGTCAGCGCCAAGGACTCCACCAACGCCACCGGTTCCACGTCCTTCACCTGGACCGTGACCACCGGGGGTGGCGGTGGCTGCACCGCGGCCCAGCTGCTCGGCAACCCCGGCTTCGAGACCGGCAGCGCCGCGCCCTGGTCAGCGACCGCGGGTGTCGTCGACAACTCCGCCGGTGAGCCCGCGCACTCCGGCTCCTGGAAGGCCTGGCTCAACGGCTACGGCACCACCCACACCGACACCCTCTCCCAGGCGGTGACCATCCCGGTCGGCTGCCACGCCACGCTCAGCTACTACCTGCACATCGACACCAAGGAGACGACCACCACCACCGCCTTCGACAAGCTGACGGTGACGGCCGGTTCCACCACCCTGGCCAGCTACTCCAACCTCGACAAGAACACCGGGTTCGTTCAGAAGTCCTTCGACCTCTCCTCGTTCGCGGGGCAGACGGTGACCCTCAAGTTCAACGGTGTGGAGGACAGCAGCCTCGCCACGTCGTTCGTCATCGACGACACCGCGGTCAACGTGAGCTGACCTGAACTGCGCTGGGCGGGACAGGAGTTGACGCCTCCTGTCCCGCCCTTCCGCGCGTCCGTTCGACTCAATTCCGCAGGACTCAGTCCTGTCGCAGTGCCACGAAGGCGCGGCCCGCCGAGGTCCAGCGGCCCGCCAGGCGCCAGCCGAGGGGGCGGGCGCAGGACAGGAGCGCGTTGGTGCCGAGCCGGGCCCAGGGGAAGTCACCGCCGACCGCGCCGCGCGCGTCGGTGACCGTTACCCGGATGCGTTCGTCGATCTCGTACGGGGCCGTCTCGGCCAGCAATAGGCCGCCGGGGGCTACGAGTTGGGAAACGCGCGTGAGCAGAGCCGTCGGGTCGCCGCCGATGCCCACATTGCCGTCGACGAGCAGCGCGGTGTCCCAGCGACCCTCGCCGGGCAAGTGGTCGAAGACCGAGCGGCACAGTGCGCTGCCACCCCAGTCCCGGGTCCGGCGGACCGCCTCGGCGCTGACATCGACCCCGAGCGCGGCGACCCCGTCGGCGGCGAGCGCGGCCACCAGCCGGCCCGGCCCGCACCCGATGTCGAGGACGGCGCCCCGGCAGCGACGCAGCACCGTACGGTCCGCCATGTCCGGCTCCGCACACCAGCGTTCGACTTCGAGTGGCAACAGCCATCCGTCGGGCCGGCGCAGGAACAACGGACCGCGCCCGGAGCGCAGCGCGTCCGTGTAGGGATCGGCGTGCCAGGCCGCCGGGATGGTTGCTGAGAGCGCTCTCACCATGCGCGGTCCCCGGCCGTCACGGTCTCTGCCGACGCGGGGCCTCCGGGGGGTGGGGTTGTGGGGGGTGCGGGGGAGGTGGGGGGTTTGGGGGGCGTTGGGGGCGAGAAGTCGGTCGGCCTGTGCCTGGCGGGCACTGGCTCGGCGGCGGGGGATCCGACGATCCTGGACGCGGTGGTGGTGGTGGTGGCGGCGGTGGCGGGCGCGGTCGCTAGGGACGCGGGCGTGGCGTCCGAGGGAAGCGCGTTCGCCACACCGGTCATGCTTGCCACGTCAGCCACGTTATTGACGCCAGCCACGCTGGCCACACTCGTGACGCCCGTCATGTCCGCCACACCCGTCATGCTGGCGACGCCCGTCACGCCCATCACGCTGGCCCCACTCGTCACGTCCGCCGTGGTCACCGGCGTCAGCGTCCGCATCCGCTCCTGCGTTCGTGTCCGCGTCCGCAGGGCCCGGGCGAAGCGGCCGTGCGGAGCCTGTGCGGCGACGAGCTGGGCGTCGCGCGCGGTGTCCACATCGCGCAGGCGGGCCAGCTCACGTACGAAGAGCCCCGCGTCGAGGAGCCGTTGGCGTTGGACGCGCCCCGTCTCGGCCACCGACATCGGCACCCCGAGCAGCAAGGCGGGGTCGGGATCGGTCAGGCCGAGCGCCCAGAACCCGCCGTCTTCGGCCGGTCCGAACCACGCCTCATCCGGTTGGGGCCCCTCCAGCGCGGGCGCGAGCCGCGCGGGGGTGATCTGCGGGGTGTCCATGCCGATCAGCAGCGTGGGACCTGAGCACGCGGCGAACGCGGCCGCGATCCGCTCGTCGAGGCCCCCCGCGCACTGAGGCATCACTTCGATGCCGGGCGGCAGCCATGGCCCCGGCTCGCCGTCGAGGACGAGCACCCTCCTGTGTACGGGAGTGGCGAGCACCGCGTCGAGGGTGTCGGCGAGTGACGCCTCGGCGATCCGGGCCGCTTCCTGGGGGGTGTACGGGGGAGTGAGCCGCGTTTTGACCCGGCCGGGAACGGGCGCCTTGGCGAGGACCAGCAGCGTGGTGCCCGAGGTCTGAGAGCGCTCTGAACGCGTCACCGGACCACCGCCGTCGCACGCGCCGCCGCAGGCGGCTCGGCCAGCACCTGGCGCATGTCGTGCACCGCGTGCCAGGTGCCCCGCCAGGTGCCGGTGACCTTGGACTTGCCGGTGCGCGGCCGGTAGGCCACATCGTGTTCGGCCACCCGCCAGCCCGCGTCCGCCGCGCGCACCACCATTTGGAGCGGGTAGCCGCTGCGCCGGTCGGTGAGAGCGAGTCCGAGCAGGGCTTCGCGGCGCGCGGCGCGCAGCGGTCCGAGATCGCGCAGGCGCAGTCCGGTGCGCCGGCGCAGCATCCGTGCCAGTGCCAGGTTCCCGGCGCGCGCGTGCAACGGCCAGGCGCCGAGCCCCTGCGGCCTGCGCCGGCCGAGCACCAGGTCCGCCGCGCCGGACGCCACCTCCCCTACGTAGCGGACGAGCTCGGCCGGATCCAGGGAGGCGTCACAGTCGCAGAAGCAGACGAATTCGGCCTCGGAGGCGAGCAGCCCGGCGTGACAGGCGGCGCCGAAGCCGCGTCGGGGCTCATGCACCACCGTCGCGCCGAGAGCGCGTGCGACGTCGGGTGAACCGTCCGACGAGCCGTTGTCGACCACGACGGCCCGCCAGCCGTCCGGGATCCGGCTCAGCACCCAGGGCAGCGCCTCGGCTTCGTCGAGACAGGGCAGTACGACGTCCACGGTCGCCGCACAGGGCGCGGCGGGGGATGCGGAAGTGGTTTCAGTCACGTGCTCACCGTACGAATTCAAACCGGGCAAAACAGACTTCGGGTTCTTACGAAACGCGGACATCCCCCACCCGGGGCCCACCTGGCGCAGACGGACGCCCCCGAGCGGTGCCACGCTGGGTGCCATGCACAGCATCGAGAGCCGCATTCTGGTCGTGGACGACGATCCGACCGTCGCTGAGGTCGTCACCGGCTATCTGGAACGGGCGGGTCACACCGTCGACCTCGCCATGGACGGCCCCGCCGCTCTGGGCGCGGCCGCCCGTTGCCGTCCCGACCTGGTCGTACTCGACCTGATGCTGCCCGGCATGGACGGCCTGGAAGTGTGCCGGCGGCTGCGCGCCGACGCCGCCGTTCCCGTCCCCGTGATCATGCTGACGGCGCGCGGCGACGAGGACGACCGCATCCTCGGCCTGGAGATAGGCGCCGACGACTACGTGACCAAGCCCTTCAGCCCGCGCGAACTGGTGCTCCGCGTCGAATCGGTGCTCCGCAGAGCCCGCACTGCCTCCGCCCGTCCCGGGCCGCGCATGTCCCGCTCCGGCATCACCCTCGACCCGGCCGCCCGGACCGCGTCCAAAGCCGGTGCCGAACTCGCCCTCACCTTGCGGGAGTTCGACCTCCTCGCCTACCTTCTCGCCCGCCCCGGCGAGGCGATCTCGCGCGAGCGGCTGATGCATGAGGTGTGGGGCTGGGAGTTCGGCGACCTGTCCACGGTCACCGTCCATGTGCGCCGCCTGCGCGGAAAGATCGAGACCGACCCGGCGAAGCCCGCCTTGATCCGCACGGTGTGGGGCGTCGGCTACCGCTTCGAGGCCGAACCGGACGCCCCCCTCCCCGAAACCCGGCCGCAGGCGCCCTCCGCCGTCGCGGACCCGCCCACCGTCAGCGACCCGGCCGCCGTCAGCGACGCGCTCGCCATGTCCGCCCAGGCTGAGAGGCAGGCGGCCGCCGCGAAGATGGTCGAGATCGGGCGGTGGGCGGACGAGGCCGGGGGCGAGCGCGGTTCCGAGGTGCCCGGCCCCGGCTCGCGTGAGAGCGCTCTCGACAGGGACAGCGCTGAGGCCAGCATCCGCTCGGTCGGCCCCGACAGGGAAGCTGGCGCAGAGGCGGCTGGGCCCGCAGACCGGGTTTGTGCCCCCGGTCTGCCCGGTGCCACAGGGCTTGCCAGTGCCGCCGGGTTGGGCGGAGGCGCCGCCGCCGGCCCGAAGGCGGCTGTCATAGCGTTGGAGAGCGCTCTCACGGAAGGCGCAGACCGTGGGTGACGTGCTGCTCATCGCCCTGTACGCGTTCCTCGGCGCGGCAGCCGCAGGCCTCGGTGGGGCGTTGGCGCTGCGTCTGCTGCGGCACCGTTCGCTCACCGCGTCCGTGACCGTCGTCGCAGCCGTCGCCGTCCTCGCGATGCTGGCAGGCACGCTCGCCGTCGCCTGGGCCATGCTTTTGAACACCCACGACCTGACGGTGGTGACCGTGGTCGTCGCCATGGCGGCCGTCGCCTCCCTTGCGACCGCTCTCCTTCTCGGCCGCAGGGTCGTCGCGAGCAGCCGCCGCCTAGCCCTGGCCACCCGCTCCTTCGGTGACGGCGGCAGCTTCGACGCGCCCGTGGGCCCCACCACGTCCGAACTGGCCGCGCTCAGCCGGGAGTTGGCGGCCACCAGCGCCAAGCTGACCGAGTCGCGCGAGCGGGAGCGGGCGTTGGAAACCTCGCGGCGCGAACTGGTCGCCTGGATCTCCCACGACCTGCGCACGCCGCTCGCAGGACTGCGCGCGATGGCCGAGGCGCTGGAAGACGGCATGGCCAAGGACCCGGACCGCTACTTCCGGCAGATCAGAACCGAGGTCGAACGCCTCAACAGCATGGTCGGCGACCTCTTCGAACTCTCCCGGATCCACGCGGGAGCGCTCTCTTTGCACCCCGCCCGCATGTCCGTCCACGACCTGATCGGTGACGCGCTGGCCGGCGCGGATCCGCTGGCCCGCGAACACGGCGTCCGCCTGGTCGGAGCGCGCGTCGACGCGGTGCCGGTCGAGGTCGACGGCAAGGAGATGACCCGCGTACTCGCCAACCTCCTGGTCAACGCCATCCGGCACACCCCGGCGGACGGCACCGTCGCGGTCGGCGCGGAGGACCGGGACGGCGTGGTCACGCTCTCGGTCACCGACGGCTGCGGCGGCATTCCCGACGACGACCTGCTGCGCGTCTTCGACACCGGCTGGCGCGGTACCGAGGCGCGCACCCCACCGGGCGGCGCGGGCCTCGGCCTCGCGATCGTGCGCGGCATAGTCGAAGCCCACTCGGGGCGCGCCGAAGTCCGCAACGTGGCGGGCGGCTGCCGTTTCGAACTTACGCTGCCGACGGCGACGGCCTGACCCGAGCCCGCACGGTCACCCACACGGCACGTCCCCGACCCCTCCCTCGCATGCATGGGCATCTCCCGCACCTCGCACCTCGCACGCCTCACGCCGCACCCAGCACTCCGCACCCCGCACCCGCAGACTCGCCCCCACCGCGACATCCCCGCCGCGACGTGCCAACCGCCTCGCTACCGTTCCGCCGCGGCGAACTCCGCCATCCCCTCCTCGAAGCCGACAGCCGGCTTCCAGCCCAGCTCACCGCGCAGCCGCGCCGAGTCCGCGGTGATGTGCCGTACGTCCCCGAGGCGGTACTCACCCGTCACCACCGGCTCGGGGCCGCCATGAGCCGAGGCGAGCGCGTTCGCCATCTCGCCCACGGTGTGCGGGGTCCCGCTGCCCGTGTTGTACGCGGTGAGCGCTCCCGGCTCCCGGCCTGAGAGCGCTTCCAGCGCCACCACGTTGGCGCCCGCCACGTCGCGTACGTGCACGAAGTCACGGCGCTGCCGGCCGTCCTCGAAGACGCGCGGCGCCTCACCGCGGGCCAACGCCGAGCGGAAGAACGAGGCGACCCCGGCATAGGGCGTGTCACGCGGCATGCCGGGGCCGTACACATTGTGGTAGCGCAGGGACAGCGCCCTGCCGCTGGTCGCCCGCGCCCACGCGGCGGCCAAGTGCTCCTGCGCCAGCTTGGTCGTGGCGTACACGTTGCGCGGATCGACCGGCGCGTCCTCCGCGACCAAACCAGGGCTCAACTCGGCCTCGCAGTACGGGCATTGAGGCTCGAAGCGTCCGGCGTCGAGCCATTCGACCGGCCGCGGCCCGGGGCGTACGACACCGTGCTCGGCGCACTCGTAGCGCCCTTCGCCGTAGACGACCATGGAGCCGGCGAGTACCAGTTCACGCACCCCGGCCGCGGCCATCGCGGTGAGGAGCACGGCGGTGCCGAGATCGTTGCAGCTGACGTATTCAGGGGCGTCACCGAAACCGGTGCCGAGCCCGACCATCGCGGCCTGATGGCACACCGCGTCCATTCCGCGCAGCGCCGCCGCGACGATCTCCGGGTCGCGAACGTCGTCCTGTGGGCGGACCGCCCGGTCAAGGACGAACGGCTCATGGCCGTGCGCGGCGAGCGCTGTGACAATGTGCGAGCCGATGAAGCCCGCGCCTCCCGTGACAAGTACACGCATAGGGGAGACGCTACGGACAGGGAGCCTCCGCGTCACTGCTCCACTCCGCCATGTCACCACCCCGTAAGGAGTATCCGGACATGTCCCTTGAGCCGCTGTCGCAGAAGGATGTCGAGGACCGGCTGCGGGAGCTGCCCGGCTGGTCGCTGTCGCAGGACCACGACCGGATCTCCCGCGGCTACCGCCTCGCCGGACACTTCGCCGCGACCGCCATGGTCGTCCACATCGCCCAGATCCAGGAAGAGCTGAACCACCACAGCGACCTGACCCTCGGCTACAACACGGTCGCGCTGTCGGTGAACACCCACGACGCCGGGGGCGCCCTCACCGAGCTGGACTTCCGGCTCGCCCACCGCGTCGAAGAAATCGCTCTCAACCACGGCGCGGAGTGACGACCGGGGTTGCTCACCGGGGTGAGGTCAACGCGCGCGTGAGGTCAATGGGTGAGTTCGACGCACACGGTTCGCGCGCGCGGCCGACGCACCCGGCCCGCACGCCCCGCACCCACCCGGCCCGCACACCCGCCATCGCGCGGACGCCGCCACCCGTACAGCGCGGGCGGCGGCGTCTCATGCTGTGATGCGGTGCCGTCAGTGGTTGTGGCGGCTCTCGCGGGCCAGCGCGGTCACGAAGTGGGCGGCGTCGATGGTGCCGACGCCGGTCGCCATGTCGTAACCCTTGACCGCGGTGTAACCGGTGACGCCGGCGTAGCTGTTGTTCGTGCCGTCCTTGACGTCGACGAGGCCGGAGCCCGGCTTGTACCCCTCGTGCTTGTAGAGGGAGTACAGGGCGTCGTTGATGTTGCCGAGGCGGTGCCCAGCGGCCTGGTCGGCGAGGGCGACGATGCCCGAGAACAGGGGGCTCGCCTCGCTCGTACCACCGGAGACGTCCCAGCCGACGGAGGTCGGGTCGTAGCTGGAGTACACCCAGGCACCGCCGTTGACCGCGGCCGACATCGAGATGTCGGGGGTACCGCGGCGGTTGCCGACGGCGTCGCGCACACCGTTCTGGAAGGACGGGCGCTGGAAGACGTGCGACTGCCCGCCGCCGCCCGCGCCGTTGTCGTTGTAAACGCTCTCAGGGCTGGTGCGGTTGCCCTTGTCGTCGAGGTGCAGCTGGGTGCCACCGATCGAGGTGACCAGCGGGTCCGAGGAGGGCCAGGAGTTGACGCGCTCCTTGTAGTACCCGGAGCCGTCCGCGGTGTTGTCGGTCGCGCCGCCGTCACCGGAGGAGGCCAGTACGGTCACGCCGTGCGCCTGCGCGTCCTTG
The DNA here is from genome assembly GCF_042869775.1 of Streptomyces sp. NPDC006711. Lineage (NCBI taxonomy): Bacteria > Bacillati > Actinomycetota > Actinomycetes > Kitasatosporales > Streptomycetaceae > Streptomyces > Streptomyces sp. NPDC006711. The sequence goes on along the minus strand of NZ_JBIAGO010000002.1, from coordinate 513,373 downwards.
AACGCGTACCGCAGCTTCTGGATGCTGGAGAAGTCGCCCTTGTCGAAGCCCGGGAACGTGTTCTCCGTGGCGCCGAAGCTCTGCGTGATGACGTCACCGATGCCGTGGTCGATGAGGTGCTTCTCGGCGTCCATCATCTCGGGCAGGCCGGTGACACCCTCGGTCTCCGCGACCGCGGTCTCCACCAGGACGATCTTCGCGTCGGGGGCGACCGCGTGCGCCATCTCGACGTCGAGCGTGGACTCACCGGCCCAGCCGGTCATGTCCTTGTTCTTCGGGTCCCACCTGGGAACGTTGCCCCACTTGACGACGTCGACCTTGCTGCTGGGAATGCCGTACTGCTTGCTGTACACGTCCAGGTCGTGCTGGATGGTCGGCGAGCCGAAGGAGTCCACGATCACGATCGTGCGGCCCTTGCCCGTGATGCCGGCCTTGTAGAGCGGGTTCAGGTTGTACGCCTGGCGGTACTGGAGCGGGCCGTAGCACGCGATCTTCCACTTCGCCTGGCACTCTTCGCTGCTGAGCGGGCCGCTGGTCGAGTGGGCGAGCTGGTGCCCGGCGATCGCCGGGACGGGCTTCACCTGCGGGGCGGCAGGTGCGGCGGTGGCGGACCCGGACAGCGGGGTCGCTATCATCGCGGCCGCGGCGAGGGCGGTGGCCCCAACTGTCGCTGCTGCGGTACGAGTCCGGGGGCGGGCTATGCGCATGAATACTCCCTGAGTGGGGGTCGAGCCGCGCGGGGCGGTCTTCGCGATCCCATCGGGAAGGTCATGCGCAGGACAAGAGTGTTTGTCGCTTGATGTCGAACGCTTTGCCTGGCCGGGGCACTTAAATGAACATTCTTGGTTGGCAGCTGACCAACCAAGTGGGAAAAACGACAAAAGGGGTGACGCTCGACGGAGGTCGGCGGCACCCCTTCTGTCACAGGGCGATCAGGAAATCGCCACAATCAATACGTGTCCGACAATACGTGTCCGATCAGGCGCCCAGGTTGAACTCGGACGGGTTCGGACCCAGCCGCTTGCCCTCGTCGAGGGCGGCCAGCGCGGCGAGGTCGTCGGCGTCCAGCTCGAAGCCGAAGACGTCGATGTTCTCCTTGATCCGCGAGGGCGTCACGGACTTCGGGATGACGACATTGCCGATCTGAAGGTGCCAGCGGAGCACCACCTGCGCCGCGGTCTGGCCGTGCTTCCGCGCGATCGCGACCACGGTCGGCACTTCGAGCAGCCCGCGGCCCTGGCCGAGCGGCGACCACGCCTCGGTCGCGATGGAGTGCTTGGCGTGCAGGGCACGCGACTCGGCCTGGGCGAGCTGCGGGTGGAGCTCGATCTGGTTGACGGCCGGGACCACGGAGGTCTCGCCGAGCAGCCGCTCCAGGTGCGCGGGCTGGAAGTTGGAGACACCGATCGCCTTGGCGCGGCCGTCCGCCAGGATCTTCTCGAACGCCTTGTACGTGTCGACGTACGCGTCCTTGGCCGGCACCGGCCAGTGGATGAGGTACAGGTCGACGTAGTCCAGGCCGAGCTTGTCGAGCGAGGCGTCGAAGGCGCGCAGGGTGGAGTCGTAACCCTGCTCGCTGTTCCACAGCTTCGTCGTGACGAAGAGGTCTTCGCGGGCGACCCCCGACGCGGCGACGGCCTTGCCGGTACCCCGTTCGTTCTCGTAGATCGCGGCGGTGTCGATGCTCCGGTACCCGGACTCGATCGCCGTCGCGACCGCCTTGGCGGCCTCGTCGTCCGGCACCTGCCAGACGCCGAAACCGAGCTGCGGCATTTCGACGCCGTTGTTGAGGGTGATGGAGGGGACCTTGCTCACGAGCGGTCGATCCTTTGCGTCGTCGGTTGGTACTCACATCGTCAACGAACGGGCGGAACCACGCATTCCCGATACACCCACCGGATCGCATCTGACCTGCGGCTCCCTGGCTCGTGACGCCTTCCCGGGGCTTCCCCGGCGCGTCCTCCAAGGGGGGCGTGCCCACTCCTGCCCTTGGTTGTCCCTGACCGGTGGCTCCGATGAGAGCGCGATCAAATCAAATCCGTCAACCCGCACTCATCGGTACAACGCGTCCACTTCGGCACCGTACGCGTCCTCGATCGCCCGGCGTTTGAGCTTCAGGGACGGGGTGAGGAGGCCGTGTTCCTCGGTGAACTGATGGGCCAGGATGCGGAAGGTCCGGATCGACTCCGCCTGGGAGACCAAGGTGTTGGCGGCGACGACGGCCCGGCGCACCTCGGTCTCCAGATCCGGGTCGCGCACCAGCTCGGACGCGGTGAGTGAGGGTTTGCCCCGTACGGCGAGCCAGTGGTCCACGCCCTCCTGGTCGAGGGTGACGAGCGCCGCGATGTAGGGACGGTCGTTGCCGACCACGATGCACTGCGCGACCAGGGGGTGGGCCCGCACGCGTTCCTCCAGGGCGACAGGAGAGACGCTTTTGCCGCCCGAGGTCACCAGGATCTCCTTCTTGCGCCCGGTGATGGTGAGGTAGCCGTCCTCGTCGAGGGCCCCGATGTCACCGGTCGCAAGCCAGCCCTCCCTCAGGACCGCCTCGGTGGCCTTGGGTTCGTTGAGATAGCCGGAGAACACCTGGCCGCCGTGGATCCACACCTCCCCGTCGTCGGCGATGTGCACCGTCGTGCCGGGAATGGGCTGCCCCACCGTGCCGTAACGCGTCCGCTCGGGGGGATTGGCGGTCGCGGCGGCAGTCGACTCGGTCAGGCCGTACCCCTCATATACCGTGACGCCCGCGCCCTCGAAGAACAGGCCGAGCCGGCGGCCCATGCTGGAGCCGCCGGACATGGCGTGCCGCACCCGTCCGCCCATCGCGTCGCGGACCTTGGCGTACACCGTCTTCTCGAAGAACTGGTGCTGCATCCGCAGCGCCGCCGACGGCCCGGGGCCCAGGCCGAACGCCTTCTGCTCGACGGCCTCCGCGTACTTGACGGCGATGTCAACGGATTTGTCGAAGGGCCCCGTCTTCCCGTCGGCCTCGGCTCTGCGGCGGGCCGCGTTGAAAACCTTCTCGAAGATGTAGGGGACGGCCAGGATGAAGGTCGGCCGGAACGACTGGAGATCGGGCAGCAGAGCGGAGGCCGACAGGGCCGGCTGATGGCCGAGTTTGACGCGGCCCCGGACCGCCGCGATCTCCACCATCCGCCCGAAGACGTGGGCCAGCGGCAGGAACAGCAGGGTGGACGCCTCGTCGCCGGGCCGGGAGTGGAACACCGGCTCCCAGCGGGAGATCAGCATGTCCGTCTCGAACATGAAGTTGGCGTGTGTGATGACACACCCTTTGGGCCGGCCCGTGGTCCCCGACGTATAGATCACGGTCGCCACCGACTCGGGTGTGACGGCCCGCCGGTGCCGGTGGACGACCTCGTCGTCGATGGCCTCACCCGCTCTGAGGAGGGCTGAGAGCGCTCCCGTGTCCAGCTGCCACAGGCGTTTGAGATGGGGGAGGCGGTCGACGACGGAGCCGATCGTCATCGAGTGGTCCTCATGCTCCACGACGCACGCGGTCGCCTCGGAGTCGTGCAGCATCCAGAAGACCTGCTCGGCCGACGACGTGGGGTAGATCGGCACGGGCTGCGCGCCGATGCTCCAGAGCGCGAAGTCGAAGAGCGTCCACTCGTACCGGGTGCGCGCCATGATGGCGACCCGGTCCCCGAACCGGACGCCGTCCGCGATCAGTCCCTTGGAGAGCGCGAACACCTCGTCCCTGAACACGGCAGCCGTCACATCCCGCCACTGGCCGGATTCGTCCTTGCGGCAGAGTGCGACGCGGTGCGGATCGTCGAGGGCGTGGTCGAAGACGGCGTCCGCAAGGCCGCCCACCTGAGGCGGTGTCGCCATGGGTGGGACCGTGAACTCGCGCAATGACCTGCCTCCCTCCGGGGTGGCCACTCCCGGTGGCGCTCCGCACAGCGCGGTGACCGTACCCCACGCGCAGTTTCGGTGACAGGGGTCTTCTGCGCGTCGAGACATACGACGTCTTCACAGGTCAGCGGCTGAAACAGGCCCACATGGGGACCCCTCGGACACTCAGCTGACTCAAAGGAAGGCTCTGCGGAAAGCAATCTCCACGGAATCTGTACGCTCCGGTCACCCCCGCCCCACGGCTGTGCCCCCTGTTGGTGCGGACCGCGCTCCGTCGTCGCAGGCCCGGGCGTCCCGAGCGGCCGAGCGGGGTTGAGTGCGCCTGATGTGACCGCACGCGGGCAGGACGATCTTCAGCCAGTGGGGGGACCCGGGTGACCCGAGTGCCCCCGGTGCAGCCGGTCGCCGCCCGCGAGGATCGCCGAAGCCAGGGCGCCCGCCGCGTCCTGCGCTGCCGAGCCGCGCCGATTGTGGAGCAGGACGAAGTCGACCGCGCCGAGTTCCGGCAGGCCGCAGCGGGCTGAGAGCGCTTCCAGGCCGGGCGGGATCAGTCCCCGGGTGTGCGCCATCACGCCGAGCCCCGCGCGAGCCGCCGCCATCAGGCCGCTGAGGCTGCCGCTCGTACAGGCGATGCGCCAGGAACGCCCGTGCTCCTCGAGGACTTCGAGCGCGCGAGCCCGGGTGATGCCGGGCGGCGGGAAGAGGATCAGCGGAACGGGCCGCCCCGCGTCGAGCCGCAGCCCCGGCGCCCCGATCCAGCACAGCTCGTCCGTCCACACCAGTTCGCCATGGCTGTCGCCCGGCCGCCGCTTGGCGAGCACCAGATCGAGCCGGCCCGCTTCGAGCCGCCGGTGCAGGGTCCCGGACAGCTCGACGGTGAGTTCCAGATCGACCTCGGGGTGCTCGCGGCGGAAGGCCTGGAGGATTTCCGGCAACCGCGTCAGGACGAAGTCCTCGGATGCGCCGAACCGCAGCCGGCCACGCAGCCGCGTCCCCGTGAAGTAGTGGGCGGCCCGTTCGTGCGCGGTCAGGATCGTCCGCGCGAAACCGAGCATGGCCTCACCGTCCTCCGTCAGACGCACGCTGTGCGTGTCCCGGCTGAACAGCGGCCGCCCCGCCGCGTCCTCCAGACGCCGCACATGCTGGCTGACCGTCGACTGCCGCACCCCGAGGCGCCGCGCGGCCTGGGTGAAGTTCAACGTCTGGGCGACGGCGAGGAACGTCCGCAACTGGTTCGCGTCGTACATGACCTCCACCGTAGCGGCGGCCCATCGCGATGTGTGATGACAGTGAGAGCGGTGTACGGGATTCCCGATCACCCGCCCGGGAGGGACCATGGGCCAGACCCACGCCCCCGGCCCGGCCTCCCGCACGTCGGTACGAGGCCCGGCCCCGTACCTCCCCTGTCCTGTCCTGTCCCGTTCTGTCCTGTCCTGCCCGAGCACGTGAGTGGAGCACATGAGTCGCCGCACCCCGAGACTGCCGTCCTGGCTGCCGATCGACCCCTACATACTGGCGCTGCTCGGCACCGTGGGGCTCGCCGCGCTGCTGCCCGCCTCGGGATCCGCCGCGCCCGTCGCGAACGGCGCCTCGACCGGAGCCGTCGCGCTCCTGTTCTTCCTGTACGGAGCGCGGCTCTCGACCCGTGAGGCGGTGGCGGGGCTGCGCCACTGGCGCCTCCACGTCACCGTGCTCGTGTGCACCTTCGTGATGTTCCCGCTGCTCGGTCTGGCGGCGAAGGGGCTCGTTCCGCTCGTCCTGACGCCGGATCTCGCCAACGGGCTGCTCTTCCTTTGTCTGGTGCCCTCGACGATCCAGTCGTCGATCGCGTTCACCTCCATCGCCCGTGGCAATGTGCCGGCGGCGATCTGCGCTGGGTCGTTCTCCAGCGTCGCCGGGATCGTGGTCACCCCGCTCCTCGCGGCGGGACTGCTCGGCGGCAGTCGGGAAGCGCTCTCAACGGACTCGTTCCTGGGGATCGTCCTCCAGCTTCTGGTGCCGTTCCTTGCGGGGCAGATCCTGCGCCGCTGGGTCGGGGGTTTCCTTGTCCGGCACAAGCGGGTTCTCGGATACGTCGATCGTGGCTCGATCCTGCTCGTGGTGTACAGCGCGTTCAGCGAGGGCATGGTCCGAGGGATCTGGCACCAGGTCGGCGTGGGCCGTCTCGCCGCGCTGCTCGCGGTCGAGGCCGTACTCCTGTCGGTGATGCTCCTGGCCACCTGGTACGGGGCGAAGCGGCTGGGATTCGACCGGGGCGACCGCATCGCGATCCAGTTCGCCGGGTCGAAGAAGAGCCTGGCCGCCGGGCTTCCCATGGCCAGCGTGCTGTTCGGCGCCCAGGCATCTCTGGCCGTGCTGCCACTGATGCTCTTCCACCAGATGCAGCTGATGGTGTGCGCCGTGCTCGCCAAGCGCCGCGCCCGCGATCCGCTGCCCGCGCGGGGGACGGCCCCGGACCAGGAGGGACCCGGCCGCCCTGGGTCCGGCCGCGCTGAGCCCGGGCGCGCTGGGTCCGACCGCCCTGAGCTCGACCGCCCTGAGCGCGGCCGCGTTCTGCCCGACCAGCCTTGGCCTGCGCGGCCACGGCAGCAGGACCCGTCCAGGCCGGCACGGGTTGGCGGCCGGGAGGGCGGCTGCTGAGAGCGTTATCAGTCGGCTTGCTCTGTGCTGGTGAGCGGCTGGGGGGTGGGGGGTGAAAGCGCGATCACCGAGATCCGTCGGCTCCTTCGGGGGTGGGCGGGATCTGGCTGAGAGCGTGATCAGCCGTCCGTCCGACCCCGGCCGACTGCGGGCAGGGCGCTCGCTGAGAGCGCGATCAGCCGCCCCTCCGACCCCGGCCGACCGTCGGCGGGACGCTCGCTGGGAGCGCGATCAGCCGACGCGCTCGTGCCGCCCCGGCATGTATCTGCCCACCCTCACGCCAGCCCCCCGGACCTCAATGCAGGGCCCCGCACCCTCAACGTCGGCCCCAGCCCCTCAATGTCGGCCTGGCTCCGCAACGTGGGCCCGGCCCCTCAAAGCTGGCCTAGCTCCTCAAGACCGGCTCGTACCCTTTACCGCCGGACCCCCGCCGGACTACCGGACCCCCGCCGTCCCGGCACGTCAGGCTCGGTGCGGGCTTGGGCGGTAGTCACGGGAACGGGGCAGCTCGGTCCCGGGTGGCCGGAACGGGTCCCCGGCGTACGGGCTAGATCATCGGGGCCGGTACGGTGCCGCCATGACCGCACTCGAAGGCGAGCCCGCCAGTCTCGACCCCGCGCGCACCGCGCTCGTCCTCGTCGATCTCATGGACCGCATCGCGGCGCTGCCGCTTGCGCCCCGTTCCGGCGACCAAGTGGTGGCCACCGCAGGTGAGTTGGCGCGAAAGTTCCGCGCTGCGGGTGCCACCGTCGTACTCGTGCGGGTCGAACGCCCGGGCGCGGTCACGCAACCGCCCGGCAGCGATGTGGTCGCGGGCCTCGTAGGGGAGGGCGACCTGGTCGTCGTGAAGCGTACCGTCGGCGGCTTTCACCAGACCGGGCTGCATGACATGCTGGCCGAACGCGGAGTCCGCACCCTCGTGTTCGGGGGGATCGCCACCAATCTCGGTGTCGAATCGACGGCCCGGGCGGCCGCCGACCACGGTTACGAGCTGCTGTTCGTCGAGGACGCCATGGCGGCGCTGACCGAGGACGAGCATCGTGCCGCGATCGCTCTCAACTTCCCCCGCCTGGGAACGGTAATCACTGCCTCGGCTCTCGGATTCGGCTGAGGACATGCCCAAGTTCACGATATCCGCGGCCGGTTCGCGCCCCTGCACCCTCGTCGTCTGCCGTGGCTGCTGTTGTGGGGACGCTCGTAAGACTCCCGGTACCGACCATGCCCGCCAGCTGGACCGGCTGCGTACCGCGGCCGCTGCATCCGGTGGCCGGATCGCTGTGCGCACCACCGACTGCCTCGGCCCTTGTGGCCAGGCCAACGTCATCGTGGTGCAGCCCTCGGGCCGGGCCCGCCAGCGGGGCGCCCGTGCGACGTGGATCGGTTGGGTACTCGACGACGACGCCACCGACGACATCCTGGCCTGGGCCGAACAGGGCGGGCCCGGCGTCGCGGAGCCCCCGGCCACGCTCGCCCTGCAGATGATTCCGGCGCCTTCCGATGCGCGCAGGCGAGCCCGCTGAGCTGAGAGCGCTCTCAGTCCGCCAGTCGGCCGCCGTCCGTCCTACCGCTGCCCGCTGGCCAGCCCGCCGTCTGTCCTACCGCTGCCCGGCTGGCCGGCTCGCCGTCAGGCCGACCAGTCCGCCGTCCGGCCGACCAGCCCGCCGTCCGGCCGGCCAGTTCGCTGTCCGCTCGGGGGCGGGGTCAGACCTCTGACCGCAGGGCGATGCGCTCGTCCCCCGCGTACACGTTCATGGAGCTGCCCCGCAGGAAGCCCACCAGGGTGAGCCCGGACTCGGTGGCCAGGTCGACGGCGAGCGAGGACGGCGCCGAGACCGCCGCCAAGACCGGGATGCCGGCCATGACCGCCTTCTGGGCGAGCTCGAAGGAGGCCCGTCCCGAGACCAGCAGGACGCACCGGGAGAGCGGCAGCCTGTCGTCCTGGAAAGCGCGTCCAATCAGTTTGTCGACGGCGTTATGGCGGCCGACGTCCTCGCGTATGTCGAGAAGTTCCCCCTCCGGCGAGAACAGCGCCGCCGCGTGCAGACCACCGGTGCGGTCGAAGACGCGCTGCTCCGCGCGCAGCCGGTCGGGCAGCTTCGCGAGCAATTCGGGCTCGATCCGCACGGGGGGAGTGTCCGCGATGGGGAAGCGGGCCTGCGTGCGGACGGCGTCCAGGCTGGCCTTGCCGCACAGACCGCACGACGAGGTGGTGTACACGTTGCGTTCGAGGGTGATGTCCGGCACGGTGACGCCCGGGGCGAGGCGCACGTCGACCACGTTGTAGGTGTTGTGCCCGTCGGCGGTCGCGCCCGCGCAGTACACGATCGACTGGAGCTCGGAGGCGGCACCGAGCACCCCCTCGCTGACCAGGAAACCGGCCGCGAGCGCGAAGTCGTCACCCGGTGTACGCATGGTGATCGCGAGTGGCTTGCCGTTGAGGCGGATCTCCAGGGGCTCCTCGGCGACCAGGGTGTCCGCGCGGGTTGAGACCGCCCCGTCCCGGATGCGGATGACGCGGCGGCGTTCGGTGACCCGTCCCATGCCCTCAGTCCCTCAGTCGCTGTGGCCCGGCCCGGTCTCGTCACCCGGTCGGTCTTGTGTGACGCACTCATTGTCCTGCACATGGAGGACGAGGTCGTCGTCGAGGCCACAGGGCGGCACCAGGCCGGCCGCAGGGTGCGAACTCTGAGGCGCGAGCCCTCAGTGCCCGGGCCCCCAGGCCGCGAGGCCTCATGGCGTCAGCCACGCTCCGGATCCTTCGCCGGGCCGCAGAGATGACTCGCGCCGTAGCGGTGACTGCTGACTCGCGCCGCAGCGGTGACTGCAGAGATGACTACAGTGTGCGACTCCTCGAGCCGAGGCGGGCCGCGCGTACTCCATGGAGGCGAAACGCTGACACAAGGCTCCAAAGGTGCGGCAGTGAATCCTGTGGGATCTCGCGCCCCTGTACCGATCAGTAGCCACGAAGACTGGATGGCTCCGGATGTTCAGCACTGAATGCTCGTATCGAGGGGATCCGCCATGACCGGCATGCGAGGCTCGCGCGTTGTCGCGGTCGGGCACTATCAGCCCGCCAAGGTGCTCACCAATGACGACCTCGCCGAGCTGGTCGACACCAGCGACGAATGGATCAGCAGCCGGGTCGGCATCCGCACGCGCCACGTCGCGGGTCCCGACGAGCCCGTGGACGAGCTGGCCGCGCACGCAGCCGCGAAGGCGCTGGCCGGCGCCGGCCTGACCCCCGCCGACATCGACCTGGTCCTGGTCGCGACCTCCACGGCGCTCGACCGCTCGCCGAACACGGCGGCCCGGGTGGCCGCCCGGCTCGGCATGGGATCACCCGCCGTGATGGACCTCAATGTCGTGTGCGCCGGCTTCACCCACGCGCTCGCCACCGCCGACAGCCTCGTGCGCACCGGCACGGCGACGCGCGCGCTGGTGATCGGCGCGGACAGCATGACGGCGGTGACCGACTGGACCGACCGCAGCACCTGCGTCCTGGTCGGCGACGGAGCCGGAGCCGTGGTGATCGAGGCGAGCGAAGACGCCCTGATCGGGCCGGTGCTGTGGGGTTCGGTGCCCGAGATGGGGCATGCGGTACGCATCGAGGGCAGCCCGCCGGTGTTCGCGCAGGAGGGCCAGTCCGTCTACCGCTGGGCCACCACGCAGCTGCCGCCCATCGCCCGCCAGGTGTGCGAGCGCGCGGGGCTCACGCCCGAGGACCTGGCCGCCGTCGTGCTGCACCAGGCGAACCTGCGCATCATCGAACCCGTCGCGCGCAAGATCGGCGCCGTCAACGCGGTGGTCGCCCGCGATGTCGTCGAGTCCGGGAACACCTCGGCGGCCAGCATTCCGATGGCCCTGTCGAAACTGGTCGAGCGCGGCGAGATCAGCACCGGCGACCCGGTCCTGCTGTTCGGCTTCGGCGGCAATCTGTCGTACGCGGGGCAGGTCGTACGCTGCCCGTGACGAAGCGGTGACGGCCTTCTCGGTTTCGTCCAGGGTGACGCCGTCCAGGCGCTAGGCCACGTACGGCGTGAGGGCGGTTGGCGCGCGGGGCGCCCGGCATCGGGCGAAGAACGGCATCGGGAGGGACGGGTTCCGCTAGTCCCGCTCGACGTTGGCCGTGACAGGCCCGGGCCCCAAGTCGATGGCCCCTCCGCCCCCGCGCGGGAGCGAGGGCATGAGCCCGTGACGTCCTTGCTCGGCGTCGCAAGCCGCCCGCCTCAACCCACCAATCGTTTGCGCCAGTTCAGTGGCGCGACCGTGATGGTCTGCCCGGGATCGCCGTTCCACTCCACCGACAGGCCGCACTCCTCAAGCGCCGCCACCACCTCCCGACCGACGGACGCGGTGGTGCGCTCCGAGCCGTCGAACCCCCCGTACATCAACGTCAGTCCGTGCCCCGAGGCGGCCGAGTCGGTCGACTGGGAGTGGAAATAGACGAAGCCACGGGCCTCGGGCGAGCCCGCGCCGCCTATCTCTGCCTGGCCGCACGAGCGACAACAGGTGAAGTTCTCCCGGGCGGTGAGCCCGGCCGACTCCAGGGCGGCGAAGGCGTGGGTGATTCGCTCCGGGTCGCTCTCCTCCTCTTCATCGTCCCAGTCCGCCTGCTCCGCCACCCGCTCGAGCCAGAGGCGGTCCGCCAACTGCCGTGCCTGCTCCGGTGACACGGGCCGGACGTCACCGGATACGAGGTAGTCCTCCGCCAGCTCGGCCAGCTGCGCCCGGGTCGCGTAACCGCCCGCGATGACCTCACGGATTCGGGTTTCCAGGAGCGTGCGGTCGTCCGCGCCGAGATCCAACGGCGGTATGTCGGCCGGGGGTTCGAAGTCCAGTCGCTCCCAGTGCATCCCGGCGTTCCAGTCCGCCGTCCGCCGAGCCCACCCGGTCATGGCCGCTATCACCGGCTCCGCCGTGTCGAGCAGCGTACGGAAGTGCCGGTCGGCCGACCCGTCCCGGTACTCCAGCGTGTACTCGCCACCCGCCTCGTGCCACACCTGAACGAACACGTCGGGCAGGTCAGGTATCGGCTGCACCACCAGGAACCGGTTGTCCTCGCCCCCGATCCGGCGGACCAGATCGGCCAACGCCTCGGCGGTGACCCGGCTGTGCCGACGCCCGTTCTCCGTATCGACTGTGATCGCAAGCATGCTGTCGACTCTCGCACAGGCCACTGACAACGCGCGGGGGCAGCCTGCGGGCCTCATGCGGGGTGGGCACAGCTTCATGCGAGACCGCAGTTGAAGCGGGAGGGCAGCTCCAGTAGAAAGCAGCAGTTCAAGTGGGGCGGGCGGTCCAAGCAGGCGGGGTGGCTCAAGCGGGGTCGGTGGTTCAAGCAGGAGGGGTGGCTCAAGCGGGGCCGATCGTTCATCCGGCCGGTGTCAGCCAGCGCCGAGCGGCCTCCACGCTGTCGCCCCCGCTGGTGTTGAACGCGATCGCGGAGCCCGGTGCGTGCCGGCGTACCAGGTTCACGATCCGCTCGAAGAACGTGAGCAGAGGTTCCGGTTTACGAATACCCCCGCCGATCACGACCACGTCCCAGGCCCGCTCGCTCAACGCGGCGACCACCGTGGGTTCGGCCGTCTCGTCCAGCGCGATGAGCGCCATGGACGCCTGGATTCCATGCGTGCCGAAACGGGCGAGTTCGTTGTCGAGGGTCGAACGGAGGGCGTCGCCGTCCATCCCGGGAACGGTGTGCGGATCGATACCGAGTACGAGTGCTGTGGGCATGCCATGGGGGACGATCTTGTGTCAGCGCCGGTTCCGGTCCTGGGGAGGCGGCGGCTGCCGGGGTAACCGTGACGTGGGCGTACGGCGTCGGAGATGCCCGGATGCCCGGAGCATGCGGCGCAGGAGATGCCCGGATGCCCGGAGCTGGACGGCAGTGAGAGCGCTCTCATCCTGGATCCGGGGCCCGGGCCGGCCGTGGCGGCTCGAATGAACGCGGACGACGCCCTGCTCACCGGCGCGCTGAGGTCACCCGATTCCCTGCCGGTCCGGTTCCAGGGCGAAGGCGCGCTCGTCTGCCTGCGGTACTGCCGACGCGACCGCTTGGACGAGGAGTTCGCGGTGGCGCAGCAGTGGCCGGCGTCGGGATGGCGGGACGATCCGGAGCAGATCGTCCAGGCCCGCCAGGATGCGACGGGTGACCTGGGGGCTGCCCACCGCGCAGAGCCGGATCTCGGCGAAGGCGAGATCGACGAGGTCGGCCCAGTCGGGTACGTCCTGGACGAGCCGGACCGTGCCCTTGCCGTCGGGATGCCCGACCGCTCCGAGCGGCCGGTCCGCGAGGGCGGTGAGCAGTTGGAGGATCCGGTCGAGGCACTGGACGGCGGTGGTGGGGTCGTTCACCGCGGCCGAGAGCGCTCTCAGGCCGATGTCGCAGAGCTGTCGGAGCCCGAACCCCAGATCCTGATGGAACGTGCGCTCCACACCGACCGACACGGTGCGGCGCAGCGCGGTTCGCGAGGGCACCTTGCTCCCGTCCGCGCCGTGCACCGATAGGAGCGGGGTTCCCGGCACCACGAAGTCGCCGATCCGGGGGAGCAGCCGCAGCACCACGCCGTGGCGGCGCGCCACCCGGACCAGGCGTGCGATGTTCACGTCCCGCAGGACCCCGGCCCGCCCCTCGTACCCGACGCGGGCGAACTCGGGGCCGGGGTCGAACCCGTCGAGGTCGCCGCGCGGCATCTTGTCCACGACGCGCAGCGCCTCGCCGGTGATCCGCTCGACGACGTACCCGGCCCGCATGAGTCGCAGCGTGGAGTTCACGTACGCGATGAAGAGGAAGAGGCTGAGCGCGACCATCATCAGCGTCAGGACGCTCTGAACGAACGGGACGGTCGTCACCAGACGCGGATCGCTTTCGCTGTCGAACGAGGTCAGCACGAGCAGCGTCAGTGTGAAGGTCGCGAGGAACACGGCGAACGTCAGCTTTGTGATGCGGGACCGTACGAAGATCCGGACCACGCGGGGCGTGAAGTGGCCGCTCGCCATTTGAACCGCCACCAGCGAAATGCTGAACACGACGCCGATGAAGGTCATCATCGCCGAGCTGACCGTGTTGATCACGGACTTGGCGTCGTTCACGATCCGGATGAGGTTGTCGACGTCGTCGAAGTCCTGGTGTTCCTGGAGCAGCCGGACGATGGCCGCGTCGGCTTCGCTCGCGGCGGCCCACACGACGAAGATCAGCACCATGGCCGCGGTCGGTGCGAACCAGTAAGTGTCGCGCAGATGCTCCCGCAACGGTGAGAGCGCTCTCGGCCGCCGGTATCCCGTGCCCTGGCCCCTGCCCGTTCCCGTGTCCTTGCCCTTGCTCACGCGGCGAGGCTAGGGCCGGCCCGCTCGGCCGAGGACGTCGCGCCGCCGTGTGGTCCCTCAGTCGTACACACATTGGTCCTCACGGCGTACGCATACGGACAACCGGGGCCCGAAGAATGGAGAGCACAGGGCGCCGCGCCGAACGGGACACGCAAGCGGCCGCTCCCTCCGCCGCCGTCCAAGGAGACAAAGACATGCCCGCCGGCCTCACCCGCACCCGGACCGTCGTCCTTGCCGTCCTGGCGATCGCGGTGACGATCGGGTTCGCCGCGGTCGTGGCCGTTCCGGCGGTGAAGGACTGGTACCAGAACCGTCACGACGAGGCCGCCTCCTACCGGTCCGGCAAGGAGGCCAAGGGGGACCGCGTCTCCGTGCCGCGCTGGCTGCCCGACGACGCGAAGCACATCGAGTACGCGATGCGGACGACCGGCGGCGACCGTCTTGTGAAGGCCACCCTCCCCGCAGCCGCGCTCCCGCCCACCTGTGAGCCCCACAAGCCGGACGCCGCCGCCCGCCCGCCGGCCATCACGGCCTCCTGGTTCCCGAAGCGGGCCGGGCAGCGCCCTCTCGCCCACTGCGGGACGTACTACGCGTATCTGGAGGGACACACGCTGTACGCGTGGCAGGTGAACGAGGACTGGGCCCCCGCGAACAGGGCCTGACCGATCGCCTGACCACGCACTATGCGGGTGAACAGCACCTCAAACCCCTGGTAGAGTTCTCTATGTCGCCGCGGGGAACACGCCGCGAGACAGACACCTTGTCCGGGTGGCGGAATGGCAGACGCGCTAGCTTGAGGTGCTAGTGCCCTTTATCGGGCGTGGGGGTTCAAGTCCCCCCTCGGACACCACCAGGGACGTTCACGAGATCGTCCCGAAGCGTTCACGAATTACCGGTCGAGTCATGTGACTCACCGGTAATTCGTCGTTTCTGGGGCCTTAAGCCTCGTGATCGGCTCGATGAGGAGGTGAGGCGGTGGCGGTCCAGGCACTGCGCCTCTCACCTGCGGAAACAGGACATGCCTGCGCGACGGCTGGTAGCCGTGGCGCAGGCATGTGGGGTTTTCAGGGGGCGGAGCGCGACGGAGGTGTGTCACTCGCGTGGCGGAGGCTCGACCTGCTCGGTCGGAAGCGGTCGCGCCAGGGGCGGGTCGGAGGGCTCACCGGGTTGGATTGCGGCGCTCTGCGTGCTGGCCTTACGGGGCTGGATGCCCTGGTCGCGGAGGAACCGTCGGATGGCTCTGAGGTTCGCCACGAAGATGATGACAGCATTGAGCAGGGTCTGTGCGACGCGTCCGTGCGGCAGGCGGAGCTGAGGATTGTCGATGCTGTCGAGGGCGGACTTCTTGAGGTTGCCGTTGCCGCCCTCGTTCTGACTGCGCAGTCCGGACCAGGCTTCCTGCCACCGAGGGGTGAACAGGGCGTATTTCTGCCGCCACTTGGCCAAGACGGTGCCCGGGACGGTGATGCTCTTCCCCCTGCAGATGTCGGGGTAGACGGCGGTGTCCCGCTTGGGCCTAGGGATGGTGGGCAGGGCTGCCGGGGTACGGACAGTGGGGGCGTCGAGGTCGACGACGGTGGATGGGCGCGGCTGGGGCCGGCGGTAGCAGGTGACCGTGGCGTGCGGCCCGAGGGCGGGGCACTGTCGACGTTGATCCCCTGCGGGCCCGTATTCCTTGATCTTGGCCTGGTAGTCCTTCCGGGATTGGATCAGGTTGAGTGCGTGGGCGCGGTCCTCGTCCGTGCGGCTGTCGATGTATGTGGCGCCCGCAGTGACGAGCGGGGTGGGCATCAGCGGGCAGTAGAACTCGCCGCCGACCAGCTGCATGCCGCGGAACTCTCCCTGCCGGTCGACCTTGTCGTCGTTGTAGTGCTTCACCGTATTGAGGCCGAGTTTCAGCAGCTGCAGATGCAGGTTGTGAGGCTTGGCCTGGGTGATGCCCCGGTCGGCGCAGAACAGGTCTTTGACCAGGCCCCGTTCGAAGGCTGGCTGGATGGCGCGCAGGGCGGCCGGGCCGGGTTCGGTGCCCGGGGTGTGGAGGATCATGCCGAGGCAGACCGCGGGGTAGGCGCCGGCGAGGTCGCCATGGCCATGGCCCGGGAACGCGGCCATCATGGCGTAGCGGAACTCTCTCTTCTCCGGCGCCTTGGCCTTCTTCTCCCGTGCCGACTTGGTCTTGCGAGGCACTGGCTTGTTTGCCGTGCCGCGCCGGGTGCCGGTGTTCGTGGAGGCCGCAGCTTTGCCGCTGGGCGACTTCTTCCGCGTTCCTCCCTTAACGTACATCCCGGCGGTGATCTCAAGCGAGGCCCGGTCCTGGTGGTAGTCCGGCTCTTTGCCCCAGACCGGAACCGGAGTGTCGTCGACCGCGATGTGGCCAGGCCACCGAGCGAAGTCGCCGCGCCGGTAGGAAGCCATCACCGGAGCGAGAATCAGATCCTGGGCGATGCCCTCCAGGTTACGCACGGTGTCCTGGTTGTCGCGGGCATTCCACTTCCGTCGGATCTGCTTGGCCTCGCTGAGAGACAGCCGCTTGCGGCGGTCGTGCGGTGCAGGGTCGAGGCGCCGGGTCATCGAGGACCAGGACCGGTAGACGCGCTTCGACGTCGCGTACTGGTGGTGCGCGACGCGGTCGACTTCTTCTCGGGTTGCGCCCTCGCGGATGTGCAGGTCGACGTCGGGGACGTCAAGGAGGGCTTTGGATCCTGGAGACAGGGCGAAGAAGAGCGTCTCCCATGCGTCGTTGATGTTCGCGCTCTTGCCCATGTACTGCGACAAGATCAGGCCGATCAGCACTGTGCGGAACGGGAAGCCCTTCGGGCCCGGCCGGTGCTCGTTGGAGGGAAGGCGTTCCAGTACTCCGCTGTGGCGCACGAGGTCGAAGACCTGCCTCACAACGCGGTCGCTGAGGGTGCGGCCGGGGGCCTGCGGTGCAGGGCGTAAAGCGAGGCCGGTACGCCGGCAAGGTTTGTCTTCCGGGTTCTTCCTGCTCATGCCGCCCCCCGCAACAGATCGGATGCCTCCGCTTCGGGCACGTCGTGGAGGAAGACGAGGTAGCGCGAGAGGCTGTGCAGGGTCCCGAGCCCCGACGCTTTGAGGATCACCTTCAGCGGAATACCTGCATTCAGCAGATCGACGAGCCAGGTCGTACGCAGCCGCTGGGTCTGCAGCACTGCACCGTCACAACGGCCGATGATCCGCGGGTACCTGGCCAGCCAGTCCGATGCGATGTGCTTGCTGGTGCGGTCCTGCCAGTCCGGCCGGAAGGCGTACGCCTCTGCCGGGATGTGGGCGGCTTCCGCCAGCAGCAGTTCCTCGTAGGCGTACCGGCATACGACAGTGCGCGGACGGCGCCCGTGCACCTTGACCAGAGCCCGGCCGGTGGGGCCCGCGAGGATGTCCCGCCCTTGAACGTACACAAGATCCTCAACGGCAAGCCCGCAACCCAGGCCGAGACAGAACAGAAGACAGGCGTTGCGCCGCTGGGCGGGGGTGGGCAGGCTCTGCGCCCAGATCAGCCAGTAGGCGATTTCTGCCGGCGGGTAGGGGGCCACTGGGGCGGCCGTGGCCTTCAGCCGGATCGGCGGATGCTGTCCGAGCTGGTCCAGCAGGAGTGCTTCGGAGGCCCGGCGCAGCTGGCTGCTGCAGGTTCGGCGGCTGTTGGCGGCCATGTCGCGGCAGCCGACGAGGATGAACCGTTCGACGGTGCTCTGGTCAAGGATCACCGAGGGTTCGAGCGGGAGGCCCTGGGCCTCGACCCAGGCGACCAGCCGTGCGAGCGGCGTCATGACCACGTCTGGGCCGTAGGGTCCCGCTGCGACGGCCATGAATCCCAGCGATCGGACGACCGGAGCGATGCGGCGCCACTGGGCGGGCGGCACCGTCTCCGCCTTCGGGGCGTAAGCCAGCAGGCGATTCGACACAGCGACCTCCAGGCGCAAGGCCCATGACAGGTGGCCGGTTAACCGGCCACTGGTGTCAGTGTCGATCACGATCTGAAGGAACGCATCTTTATGACCGGAGGCCGAGCGCGCACGGCGCCGCCATGGAGTTACGCCGTCGATCCGGAGGAGTGGCCGGATGCCCGGATCGCCGGGGAGCCCGCCGCGGCGGTGGTCCAGACGATTGCCCGCCGCCTCGCCGCCGCCCTGCGTGAGAGGCCGGAGCTCTCGCTGCGTGCACTGGCCGCCCAGAGCAACGTCGGCAGACAGACCATCGGCGATCTGCTGGCGGGCGCCACCTGGCCGGATGTGCTGACGGTCTGCCGACTGGAGCGCGCCCTGGGCCTGGCGCTCTGGCCCGGATCGAATGCGACCCAATGTGCTCATGACTGATCCCCAATTGCCTATTTGAGGTCAGTCGTGCACGCTCAAGTGTGGAATGGCTCAGACGCCCTATAGCGCCACCCGAGGGAGCGCTAGAGTGAACGTGCGCGACGGACCGGAACCCTGCTAGGAGAAGCGTCCGTTCGCGTGTTTGGCGGCCTCCCTCGACCGCTAATCGAGGGAGGCCTGCTTGTTGGGTTAGGGTCGTTCTCGGGTAGATCAAGCAGCCCGGGATGACAGCACAGCCCGGAACATTCCCGGTGCTACGTTTTCCACCTCGCCAAGTTGCTTCATGCGGTTGAGGGTTTTTCCTACGGATGAGCGGACCGTCGCGTCCGCTCCCGGGCGCACCGCCGCCGCGATATCGGTGATGGACATTGCCTCTTGAGCGGCGCACAGGAGTGTGAGGATCGCATCGCGCATGCTTCCGTTACGCGGTGGCCCCAGGGTCCGAGTGCCCATGCCCGGGCGCGCATCGTCGGACGAAGGATCCTCGTCGGCGACAGAAACTTCAGGCGGACCCTCCCGGGAAGGCTGGGCGGTTTCCGCGTCCTCGCCAGTGTCCGGCGGCTCTTCGCGGACATCGGTGGATTCGGCGCCCTGGCACATCATCGCGTACACAGCTTCCAATGTCGCCAACTCCCCGCGCAGTGAAGTGATCAGCTCCTTCACGGCATGCCGGGCCTGGCCGATGTAGACACCCTTGTCTGACGCAGGTGCGCTGGTCCGGTATCCCGCCATAGCGAACTCCTAAGGAAGCCCGCTGCCAGTGTAGGGACGGCACACTGTGGCACGCACGCAGTTCCTGTGAGGTGCTATCAAACGGTCAGCAGTGCGCTCAAGCACGGCAAGTCCGGTCGGGGTTATCGCAGGACTCGACCTGTCTTGGCGCAGAGTTGGCTCGCCGGGTCGTGCGATGCCGCACCGGAACTGTGAGACGTGCCATCACGGAATCCTGACGTGTGGATTCTGTCGAAGCTCCCGGTCTCCGGGAACGTTTGAGCGTTACGGTTCCTTCATGGTGGATGGCAAGCATCTGTCGGCGACGGAGGCCTTAGCGTCGGTGACGAAGGCCCTGGATGTTCTCGTCCTGGCGTATGACCGGGGGGAAGTCGGTGTTACCGAAACCGCCCGGGAGCTCGGTATCTCACGTTCCACTGCACACCGCATCCTGGTCACCCTGCAGCGCACGGGTTTCCTCCGCCACGATCCTGGTCAGCACGGATACTCAGCGGGGCCGGAGCTCGTACGCATGGGACTGGCCGCGATCGCCCAGCTGGACGTCCGACGACAAGCGCGCAGGCCCCTGGAGGAGCTCTCCGAGAAGCTGCACGAGACGGTGTGCCTGTACTCCCTGGATGCGGCCGTCGTCCGACTACTCGACGGAATCGAGTGCCGGCATGTCCTGCGCGTCAGCGTTCCGCTCGGACAGGAGCTCCCCGCCCACGTCACAGCGGCGGGCAAGGCCCTGCTCGCACTGCGCGACCCGGCAGATGTACGCGCGATACTGCCGGCCGCGCTCCCTGCCACGGCGGCAGGAAGCATCACTGAGTGGCCGCTGCTTGAGGTGGAGTTGGAGGAAGTTAGAGCCCGGGGATGGGCGGCAGACCTCGAGGAAAGTGCACACGACCTGCACGGCGTAGGCGTGGCCATTCGCAATCGCATCGGGGAACCGCTCGCCGCGATCTCCGTCTACGCACCCGCCGTACGTCTGCGTGAACAGGACATGCCAGCGATTGCCACGGCCCTGCAGGAGACCGCCACCACGATCGCCAGGGCAGCGTGACAGCGGGCGCCGAGGTGCCAGGACTCAAGGCCCCAATGTGATCCGCCCGTCCGGGATCCACCCCTCCAGGTATCCCGTCAACAGCACATCCACATCTGGCAGATCACACCGTGTGCACAACTCCTGCCACTGCTCAGGCCCGGCCCAGCGTGTCGCTCCCCTCCAGGACAGATGATCCGGCGGATCACCAGCTTCAGCGAGACGAAAGATGAACAGGTGCGCCTCTCGACGGCTCCGGCCTACGGGCACAGGCACCTGAGCCCAGCGGCATCCTTCAACAGTGCCCCCGCGCACCGGCATCGCGCCGACCGCATCAAGGAGTACGCGCACTGCCGCCTCACGGTAGGGCTCTGCGGCTCGGACCGATCCTGACGGGAGCACCCATCGGGGAACAGCTCCAGGCAGGTCGTCTGCCACCAGGGCAAGCCGCCCGTCCGAGCTCAGCAACGCGACGAACACCACCCGCCGCATCCTTGGAGGCGGCACGGTAGGGCACCTCGAACTTTCAGCGGCGTCCAGGAAAGCAGGCACAGTCCGATCCTGACATGCGGCCGCTTAACCGGCCATTCGTGTCCTGGGAGAAGCAGGTTTCATCTCGGAGCTCAATGCGGCGAATCTGATCTATGTCTGGGAGCAGCAAGCCGCACGGATACTTCAGGGACCGTTACCCGAGTGCAGCCTGCCACTTCGGTGATGTCACCGATCGCCGAGCTCAGCTTCACGGCGGTGTCCTCCCATTCTCTCGGGGGAAGCCCCCAGCGAGAACGTGCTTGCGCAGGTCGCTGACCTAGCAGGTGCCCAGCAGCCCGGTACGGATCACCGGATCGCGCAGCAGAGCGAGGGTATCGGACTCGTCCGTGAAGATGTCCTCGGCGCCCGGGACGACTGCTTGGTGGAACATGGCATGAACAACGTCGGCGGTGGGCTGCTCCCAGATGGTTGCTGCACAGGCTGCCACCTCCTCCAGGTCGTCCTTTTCGAAGGCAGTACGCC
Source organism: Streptomyces sp. NPDC006711 (assembly GCF_042869775.1). Taxonomy (NCBI): domain Bacteria; kingdom Bacillati; phylum Actinomycetota; class Actinomycetes; order Kitasatosporales; family Streptomycetaceae; genus Streptomyces; species Streptomyces sp. NPDC006711. Next base: position 492,430 of record NZ_JBIAGO010000002.1, on the reverse strand, counting down.
ACTTGTTCAGCAGAAGCGGGGTGATCCGGTAAGCATTGAGCCGTCCCCGGACGAGGATTCTCCGGTTGAGGCCGAAGACCTTGATCGTGGCGGTGCCCCTATCGGTGAGATCGATGTATTCGCCGGCAGCGAGCGAGAGGTGCAGATGCGGAGCGGGATCCTCACTGCTCGGGTCGATGAGCAGGGGCGTGCCGTCGTTGGCGAGGGGGAAGAGGTCACGTTTGAGGTGGCTGTTGCACAGGGAGCACGCCAGCAGGTGGTTGTTCCAGTCGAAGGTCCGTAACGGATTGACCCGGACGGGCTCGAAGTGGTCAATGTCCGTTCCCTGGTTGTCCCCGCAGTACATGCACCGCTCCAGCCCGGGTGCCATCTCCGCGAGGGCGCTTTTCAGCACGGGGTGTATGTGCCTGCGGACGGACGTGTGCTTCCATAACTGCCCCGCTCGCGTCTTGGGTGCAGCGGCCTGCCCGATGTCACCGGTGTAGCCGGCCATGGAAGTCAGCGTCGTCTGCGGGAGTGACACCCTCGTCACTCGGATCATGAATCGTGCCCTGGACGGCGGGAGTGGAGCCCGGCTGCGATTTCGTCGACACGGGTTGCCGGTGAACTGGCCAGCTTACGTTTCAGGTGACGGTAGCGGTCCTTTTCCTCTTCGCTGGCCCGGCCTCGCACGACGTCCAGTTCCAGGGCGAGGAGCTCCTCCCGCTTCTGTTCGGCCTGGTCCGAGTAGGGGGTGTCGAGCCCGAACAGGTCCGAGAGTACGGCGTCGTCGCCGCTGCCGAAGATGATGCGGTCGTAGAGGTGCTGGGGCACGACCTCCACAGGGCTCTCCTCGTCCGGGCCCGGCAGCCGGATCAGTCCGCCCGGGTCCGCTGCCTGGCAGATGTAGGGGCTGTGCGTGGTGACGATGAACTGGATGTTCGGGAAGTGCGCCTTCAGCCAGCCGCCGATGCGCTTCTGCCAGGACACGTGCAGATGGGCGTCGATCTCGTCGATGATGACGACCCCGGAACTCGGAACGTTCGGCGTGCCGTCCGTCGTGTCCAGGATGAGTTCGCCGTATGCGTCATGGATCTGCTTGAGGATGTCCACGACCAGGGCCGCCACCGTGCGGTAGCCGTCGCTCATCTCCCGCAGCGGGAATCGATGGTTTCGGTTGACGACCCACAGGCCCTCTGAGTCGACGTTGTCGATCCGGTAGTCGTCGGGCAGCAGGTCGTCGCCCAGGATGGCCAGAGCAGCCGCCTTGAGGTCCCGGGCGCCGTCCTTGTCCTCGAATGCGCGCAGGTGCTGCTCGATGAGCCAGCTCACGCCTTCCGCCAGCGACGCGTCCTCGTGGAAGAGGCTCGTCAGCCGGGCTACCGCGCCTGAGCTGGACATCAGCCGCTGGATGTCGCTCGAGCCCCCGGCGAGCCTGCGGAAGGGACCGTACCCCGCGCAGAACCATCCCACCGGATTGTCCGCCCATGGGCCGCGCTGGGCGACGGGGCGTTCCTTCTGGTAGCCGATGGCGTTCAGCGCCGGCTGCCCGGCCCTGCTGGAACCCGGCTTGCCGGAGAGAGACGTCTGCTCAGCCGCGGTCCAGCGCAGCCCGGCCCAGATCGGCCGGACCGGACGCCGCCCCGTGGTGAACTGATCCTGCTCCGGGTCATGGACCAGGCACACCTCGGCCTTCGCCACCGTCTCGTCCCGCGAGACCCAGGTGTCGAACCCGGGGACGAGACTGCGGGCCACGGCGGGTCCGCTGATCGTCAGGGCGACCGCGCGCAGCAGGGTCGTCTTTCCCGAGCCGTTGCGGCCCGCCAGGACCGTCCAGCCGGCGTATGAGCCGTCGGGCCTGGTCAGGTCCAGGTCGACGTCGCGCGCACCGTGGAACGACCTGATGTTCCGTAGGCGAAGGTTCTTCAGGTACATGTCTCGTCCGCCCGGATCCCGTTCTGAGGTGAGAGCCGGACGACGGCCGGCTCCGTGGTGACTCTAACGCGGCGGCATTGTGTCGCGTCGCCGCAGGTCAGTGGCTACCCTCCAGGAACGGGCTGCGTGGTCCGGCCCAGGTGATGGAGAGCTGTTCACGGGCCCTGGTGGCCGCGACGAAGAGCAGCGAGCGCTCGCGCTGCAGGTCGCGGTCGTGCTGGGTACGGTCCTCGGAGATCGGGGTGACGGCGCCTGGCTGCGGCACGTGATCCGCGCCCACTCCGATGATCGCGACCGCCCGGTACTCCAGGCCCTTGATCCGGTGCATCGTCATCACGTGCACCCCGGAACCGATAGCCGGTGTCTGCCGCGGTCTCACCCTGACGGCCTTGATCCCCGCGTTGTGCAACGCCTCTACCGCCGCGTCCGCGAGCTTGTTGGTCCGGGCGGTGACGACGATCTCGTCCTCCTTCAGCCCTTCGCCCAGCCACTCCTCGACCCGTCCGGCCAGGCCCGCGAGTTCCGCGGCCGTGCTCGGGTACTCGGTCAACTCGGGCTTCGCTCCGCCGAGAACGGACCGGTAGCCACCCAGGTCCTCGGTCGCGTCGTCGAGGTCGTCGAAGCTCGCGTCGCCCAGCAGGCTCAGTGACGTTCCGAGGATCTGACGGGTCGTGCGGTAGTTCAGGGTCAGCCGCCTGGAGCGTCTCCCCCGCACGTTGATGCCGTGGGCGCTCAGCGCGGTCCGGTTGTCGTAGATCCGCTGGTGGGCGTCGCCGACGATGAAGAGGTCGTCCTCGCCGACCGGGACGAGCGCCCGCAGCAGCTTCCAGTGCGCGGCGTGCAAGTCCTGGGCCTCGTCCACGACGATGTGCCGGTACGGGCGGGTCTCGTCGCTCCAGCCCGAGGCGATCCGGGCGGCCTGCGCGGCGAGTTGGGTGACGCCGACCTCACCGGCCGCGTCCAGCCGATGCTCGAAGGCCTCGATCAGTCCCCACACCTGCGCCCGTTCCGGGCGGTTGAGGCGCCGGCCGCGACCGGCCCGGCTGGCGACGAGGTACTCGTCGCGGCTGCGCACGTCCTGGGCGAGCACGACCTGCTTCCACTCGGCCTCCAGGAAACGCGCGTCCCAGCGGTGCGGCTGCTGTTCCTCGGCCAGGTCCTCCCAGCGCCTGCGGATCTCGTCGTCGCCGAGGGATTTGGGGGTCTTCGCGCCGAAGACCTCCTTGGCGATGCCGTAGGCGACCTTGTCGATGTTGCGGACGTCCACCTTGGCGGTGAGCTGGGTGCCGCCGAGGTCCTCAAGCAGCGAGCGCAGCAGTTCGGCGAGGGTGGTGGTGTAGGTGGTGAGCAGGATCGCCTGGCCGGGCGGCAGTCGTTCGGCCAGGGCCTTGACCCGGTGCAGGGCGACGACGGTCTTGCCCGTGCCGGGGCCGCCGGTGACCCGTACCGAGCCCTTGTTGGGGGTCTTGCGCTCGGCCAGGGCGCGCTGGGCCGGGTGCAGGAAGATCCGCCAGGCCGACAGCGGCTCGGACATGATCCGGCCGAACTCGGCGACGTCGCCGGTGACGACGAAGGATTCCTTGGTGGCGGGGCGCTCGTTGGCGGCCTCGTAGTCGTCCGGGTCGATGGTGTCAGTGGTCGCGGCGACCGAACTGACGTGCTCCCAGACGTCCTCGACGGTCATACCGTCGGCGAGGCAGAGGATCACGTCCCTGGCGAGCTTGGGCAGGTGCTCCACGAAGCCGAGTATCGCGTCGATGCTGCGGATCTCCCGCAACGCCGGTACGACGGAGGGGTGCACGCCGAGCCGGTCGAAGTCGGCGTCCGAGACGTGGGCGAAGACGGACGGTTGCTCGGCGGCGGGTGCCTGGGCGGGCTGCCCGCTCAGGGTGCCGTGGAGGCTCGCGAGATTGATCAGCTCGACGCCGCCGGTGACCTTGTTGATGTCGAAGATGATGTGGGACGCGAGGGTGTAGGCGTCGTCGTGCGGCAGCACCGCGACCAGGTAGTAGATCCGGTCGGCGTAGTGCATCAGCACCGCGCGGAAGTTGTCGTTGATCCTGGCCGTGCGCACCCGCTTGTCCTCGGCGCCCTTCGGCGGCTTGAGGTTCAGACCGTTGGCGTCCGGGTCCCGCTGCATCTTCATGATGAACTGCAGGACCTGTGCCTGGACCGACCCGTCCAGCTTGTCGTAGTACTTGCCGAAGACGTCCGCCATGACGACCTGGGCCTTGGACATCACACATTCTCCAAACGCTCGGCCAACTCGGCCACATCAACTGTCCCGGCGTGTACGACGTGCCAGCCGGCCTCCGCGAACGCGGCGTCACGGTGCTCGTCCACGTCGAGGAACACCGCCACCCTGGCGTCCGGCCAGGCGAGTTCCGCCTGCTGGGCGACCCGGTCGTCGAGCTCGAAGCCGACCTCCGGGGCGCCGAAGTGACGGGTGCGGGCTTCCCGGCACAGGGCGAACAGCAGTTCCTCGGCCTGCGAGGAGGCCCACTCGACCGCCTCCGCCCAGGGTTCCGGCAGTTCGTCGGGCAGGCCCGTGGTGGTGGGCAGCGCACCCGCGAGGAGGGCGACCGTGTGCGGGTCGAGCTGCCCGGCCGTGGACATCGCGATCTGGTGGAAGGAACGCGGCAGTGCCGAGCCCCGGTCGCCCGTCAGCAGCTGCAGCAGATTGGACCACCGCAGCCAGTCGGCCCACCGTGCCCGGTGGCCCGGCTCGGCGACCGCCTCGTCGCGGTCGTCCAGCACGGTGAACGCCGACCAGGCGGACATCCCGGGCTGCCCGGTCGCGGGCTCGGCCCGCCGGTCGAGCAGCCCGATGACGCGCAGCCCGCCCAGGGTGCGGACGTCCATCGCGATGGCGTCGGCGGCGGCCGGGTTGCCGGCGACCGGCAGGGGGCCGCCCGCCAGCACGTCCGACAGCCGCTCGCCCACCGAACGCCGGTCGATCGGCTGCCGCGCCGCTCCGCCCCCGGCGAAACCGCTGATCAGCGCCGCCGCCCTGCGGGACCACGTCTCCGCGTCGGGATCGGCGAGCACCGCGAGCAGCGTCTCGATCGGGTTGCGCAGTGCCGGGTCCAGGGTGTCGTCGGGGCGTGGGCCGCCCGTCAGCATCTGGTGGATCTGCCGGGCGGTCCGCAGCGCGCCCTCCCCGAGGAGCGGTTCGGCGGGGGTGCGCACCTCGCGGTCGTCCGCGGTCCCCTCCACCGCCGCCTTCCAGGCCATGACGTCCGCGTGCGTGAACTGCCACACCTGCATGCCCTCGGCCCGCAGTGCCTCGCGCTTGGCGGCGTCGTCGGCGATCCGGTTGATGCCGGTGCTGGCGTGGAAGGCGTAGCCGTCGAGGAAGACCGCGATGCGCGTCGACGGCCCGTCGATCCGGGTCAGCAGATAGTCCGGTTCACTGGGCGCGGACGTCAGCTGCCGCACATGGTCCTGGAAGAGCCAGCGGGTGCCGCTGCCGTCCGGGCGGGTGAAGCGCAGTTCGTACTCCATGCCGCGTTCCCCGGCGCGGGGCGTCACCGATCCGGACTCCGGGCGGCGGCTGCCCCAGTCCACGAGGGTACGGACGAACTGCTTCTCCAGTTCGCTCTCGGCGAGCTGGTCGATGCGCACCCCGGACAGGGTGTCGACCTTCTCCGTGTCCCAGCCCGTGAGGATCTCGTCCAGGAGCTCCCTGGCGACCCGCAGCGACGCGAAGGGGTGTTCGTTGCTGCTGACGTGCGGCAGCAGGCAGCGGTGGCAGGGGGTGCGCAGGTTCTCCTTGCCGCAGGGGCAGTCCCGCAGGGCGGTCTGGGCGAGGGTGAGCACCCGGTGCAGCACGGTGGCGTCGGCGAGGTGCTCCAGGTAACCGGTGCCGCCCGGCATGGAGTCGTGCAGCACCAGGAAGCGGCGGCGCAGTTCCCGGGTGCCGCCCGGCATGGTCGCGGGTACGACGCGCAGGTGGTCGGGGGCGCCCCCGAAGTGCATGGTGATGCCCAGCAGCAGCGCGGCCTTGAACGACACCAGCCGGATCTGCAGTTCCATCGTGGAGACGGGCAGCAGGATCCGCAGCGCCTGCGTGGTCAGCTCGTGCGCGAGGACGAGTCGCTGCATCGACGCCGTCTCGGCGTCGATCCCGTCGTCCTTGTGGCCGCACCAGTACGCGTGCCGGGTACCGATCCGCTGGGCGGCCCGGTCCCATGCCTGGGGGTGCACACCGCGTACGGCCCCGCACTCCAGGCAGGTCTCGAAGCCGGGCACCTGGACGTCGTCGCCGGCGATCTGGTGCTCGGGACCCGCTGCGGCGGCCGGGCCGAGGTTGAGGGTGCGGATGGTGGCCACCCGGGCGAACTCCACACCGAACGGCAGCTCCCCGACCCGCTTCCAGGCACGCAGTCCCTGGGGTTGTTCCGGGTCGATGTCCACCAGCGTGATGTCGTTGAACCGGCGCCGCTCCCGCTCGTCGCGCTCGTCGGTGAGCCGTGCGTCCTCGCGGCGCTCGCGGGCGGTGACCCGTTCGGGCACGAGAACGGTGTGGAGCGCGCCGGGATCCGCGATCTGCGGCGTCAGGCAGCGCGGGCAGGCGGTGAGGTCCAGCCCGGACTCGGCGGTGGCGACGTAGCCGCACTCGGGGCACAGCCGCCACTTGGCGTAGGCGGTGTCGCCCTCACCGGCGCCCAGGTCCAGGCCGTTGACGATGTACTTGTAGCCGTCGGTGTGGAAGGTGTTGCCGGGCGCGAGTTCCAGCAGGCCCATCCGTGAGCCCCGCCCGTACTCGGTCAGCTGGTCCTGGAACTCGCCGTCGGCGTCCTTCCACCACAGCGTCGCGTCGAGCAGCGTGGCGTCGTCGTGGAGGGTGTAGTTGGGCAGTAGGCCCAGACGGACCATGGCGTTGACCGAGTTCTCGCCGACCAGGGCGTCCCTGCGCCGGTTGACCGACCTGCGCTCGGCGTAGAGCTGGCGGCGCTGCTCGTCGCGTTCGCGGTCCCCGGATGCGGTGGACAGGGCGTCGAAGGCCCGGCCGATCTGCCGGGACCGGGAGCGCAGAGCCTCCAGGCGTTTGCGCCATGCGGTGGCGGCCTGGCCGACGGTCTGCTCCAACTCCAGCTGCGCGAACTGCCGCAAACCCTGCTCGGCCTCGGCCGACATGCCGGGGAAGAGCTGGACGAAGGAGGACGCGAGTTCGGCGTGGCGGGCGTGGGCGACGTCCAGGAAGCGGCGGAACCAGCCGTCCTCGGCGAGCCCTCGGGTGAAGAGGACGCCGATGCGGTGCGGCATGGGCTCCTCGGGCATCATCGTCCCCCGCCACAGGCTGCGGTCGGCGGCCCGGTCCAGCAGGTACGCCAGGTACTGGCGGCGCAGGATCTCGGAGGCGTCGAGGTAGCAGTCCGGCGGGATGATCCGGCCCGCGAGCATCTGCTCGGGTGCGTGCAGGTAGTACTGGTTGCGGGCACCGCGCGGTACGAAGGTGACGGTGAGCGAGTTGCCGGTGCTGCGGCCGGCACGGCCGATGCGTTGCGCGTAGTTGGCGGGCGCGGGCGGCAGGGAGGCGAGCAGCACGGCGGACAGGTCGCCGATGTCGATGCCGAGTTCGAGGGTGGGCGTGCAGGTCAGTACGTTCGGGTCGAACGGCGAGGGGCGGTTCTTGAAGGCCTGCTCGACCTCCTCGCGGCGGGCCCGGCTGAGCGCGCCCGTGTGCTCGGCGGTGAGGACGTCACCGGGCCGGTCGACCGTGTAGAGACGGCGGTAGTAGTCGTCGCTGTAGTCGCGGTCGTCGGTGGTGAACGTGCCGCCGCACTGGAAGCGCAGGCAGGGCGTGCCGAGCCAGTCCTCGCGCCGGCCGGGCGGGACGGTCTGCCGCCAGGTGCAGCTGTCGCAGCGGACGCCGTGGTCGTTGACGCCCGTTCCGTCGGCCCCTGCCCCGTCCGCCCCGCTGCCGTCGTCGGGAGACGACGGGCCGGTGTCGAGGCTGTGCACCATGATGGTGCGCGGCCTGAGAGCGAAGACGGTCGAGCCGCCCTCGGCCGGGTAGGTCGCCAGCACCTCGCGCTGCGCGAGCAGCTTCATGGCCTGTTCGGCGAGAGCGCGGGCCTCGCGTCGCTCGCAGCCGAGGGTGCGGTGCCCCCAGTCGGCGAACCATGTGTTGTCGCGGGCCAGCGAGTCGAACTCGGATGTGCCGAGGCGCCCGAGGACCGGAAAGGTCGGTGCGGCCAGGCCGCGGGGGAAGGCGGGCATGCCTGTGGGCCGCCCGCCCCAGATCGGCCAGCGACGGGCGCCGGCCTGGGCGATGTACTCCTTGAGCCAGGGGTGGAACAGCGCCCCACGCAGGCGCATGCGCTCCAGCAGGCCGCGCAGGTAGACGACGTAGTCGGCGTCGTCGGTGGGGAGGGTGATCTGCCCCGGGAGGCGCTGGTGGGCTTCCCGCAGCAGAGCCGCTACGGCGGCGGCGTCGGGGAGGTGTACCTCGGCGGCGGCGGTCCGGGTCAGTTCGAGGGTACGGCCCAGGCGTGAGCGCAGCCCGAACTCCAGCAGGGTCTGGAAGACCATGCGGTCCTGCAGCATGTACGCGCCCGCGTCGCTGAACCCGTCGCCGCTGAGGAGCGTCTGGATCTCGGGGTTGTCGCGCAGGTCGGGCGGCACGATCGAGGCGAGCTTGCTCATCTCGCCCTTCTCCGCCGCCGTCACCACGGCTTCGGCGGCATCGGTGGCCAGGTCGTGCACGGCGACGGGGGCGCCCGGCTTGAGCTGCTCGGCGAGCAGCCCGCGGAAGGTGAAGCCGAAGCTGCGGTTGGCGATGAACGCGGCCCGGTGAGTGGCGTCCTGGACGGAGTCGGTGAAGACCAGCAGCTTGCGTTCGTCGTCGGTCAGGCCGCGGTCGGAGAACAGCTGGGTGGTGGTGACGGAGGCGAGGGTGGCGGTGCCCGCACCGAGAAAGCGCATGCCGTCGGTCAGGTCGCAGGAGGGGCACTTGTCGCCCGCGTTGGCGGGGACGGGCCCGGCGACGGTGATGACGGGCACGGTGTCGTTGCTCGGCACCGTACGCAGTTCGGCTTCCTCGGCGTGCAGGAAGACGGGGGTGTGCTCGCCCGGCCTGGCGCGGATCATCCAGCGGACGGCGCGGTTGCCCTGGGCGGAGGCCCGGTAGATCTCCAGCGGCTTGGTCTTGAGCTGTTGCCACTCCAGATCCGTGGAGAGCGCTGCCCAGCCGGAGCGGCCGCAGTGGCGGCAGTACACGGCGGGGAGGTGGGCGCGGTAGGCCGGGCCGACGGGGCGGACGAACGGGACGGAGCTGTCCGGGGTGAGGGCGGAAGTGCCGTCGCCGGGGGCATACGGGTCTGTGTCGGCGTCGGCGGTGCTGTCCACCTCGGCGGAGGGGTAGACGGCGAGGTTGGCCGGGTTGGGGCGGGTGTCCCCAGTGGGGCCGTCGTCGTCGAACCAGCGGAAGTGGGGCGTCGGCGTCGCGGCGCGGATCACGCGGCGCACCTCACGGACCCAGAGCTGGGCCTCGACGCGGAGGAAGGGGATGATGCGGTCGGCGATCGGGTCGTAGGCGCGGGCGGTCGAGACCAGCGCGAGGAGCCGCGCGAGGCCGGTCGCGACCAGGTCGATGTCGGTCCGGGCCGCCTCGTCCCAGGCCGCGCCGCCGCCGCGCTTCGCGAACTCGCGGGCGATCTCGGGGACGGTGACGGGAGTGTCGCCCGCGACGTCGAGGAGGGCGCGGATGAGGTTGTGCTGGCGGAGCTTCTCGCCGAGTTGGATCGGGTCGGCGAAGTCCATGCCGACGACGAGTTCGGCGAGTCGGTGGAGGGCGGACGGGTCGTCGAGGGGGTCGGGGACGGCGGCGAGGGCGGCCGGGGAGGGCACGGGGAGGAGGAAGTCGGGCTCGGCGACGAACTCGCCGGGCGTCTGGCGGTCCTCGCCGATGAGGGCGGCGTCCGGGAAGGGGGTGCCGAAGACCTTCTCGGCGAATTCGAGGAGGAGTTCGCGGTCGGACTTCTGGGGGCCGTCGGGGGTGGGGGCCGCTTCGGCGGAGGGGGTGGCGCTGGTGGCTGCGGTGTGGCCGAGGGCGCCGGTTCCCTTGGTTGCGCCTGTTCCGCCTGTTCCGCCGCCGAGGGTGGCGGAGGTGGCGACGGGGGTGATCGTGCCGAGGGGGCGGCCCGGCTCGGCCTTGCCGGTGGCCGCGCCCAGGCGGCGCAGCAGCATCGCCACATCGGTGCCCTGGGCGCCGTCGTATGTGTGGAACTCGTCCAGGACGACGTACGTCAGCCCGCCGTCCTGCCAGAGCGGGACGTCCGGGATGCGCTGGAGGAGGAGGTCCAGCATCTTGTAGTTGGTGAGCAGCAGGTCCGGCGGGTTCGCGCGGATGGCCTCGCGGTCGGTGATCAGGCGGCTGTCGGGGGACAGCTGGGCAGGGGTGATGGTGCTCGCGCCGGACTCGCGGGCGTAGGAGCCGGGAGCGTCCTCGTCCTCGTCGTCCGGGGGGCGGTTACCGGAGGCGCCGCCGATGTAGATGCCGGCGGTGACAGAAGAGAGGGCGGCGTTCTTGGCGAGAAGGTCGTCGATACGGCGGGCCTGGTCGTCGGCCAGCGCGTTCATCGGGTAGAGGAGCAGCGCCTTGACGCCCTTCACCCCGGCGGCGCGGGCGCGGGCGCAGTGATCGAGGATTGGGATGAGGAACGACTCGGTCTTTCCGGAGCCGGTGCCGGTGGTGACGATCGTCGGCTCGGGGGCGTGGCCCGACTTGCTGGACAGCCGCTGCCAGGCGGTCGCCTGGTGGGTGTAGGGGCGGAGGCTGGGCGACCAGTCCAGGGCCTTCTCCCAGCCGCGGGGCGCGTACCGGAAGGGCGTACGGACACGGAGGTACGGGCCCCGGAAGAGCCGGCTCTCCGGCCGCTCAAGGAACGCTTCGAGTTCCTCGCGGACGTCGTCGTCGGCGAGCGCGAAGCTCGTCGTCAGGTACGCGGCGAGGGCACGGCGCAGATCCTCGGCGGCCAGGGAGGGAAGCATGGCTGGGTGCTACCTGCTTTCCGGGGCGGGGGTGGGCGTGGCGGTGGACTCGGCGGGGGCGGGCGTGGGCGTGGTGAGGGGGTGCTCGGCGAGGTAGGCGGCGTAGTCGCCGTATTCGCCGGCGTGGAGACGGGCGGTGAAGTCGGCGTGGGCGCGGGTCATTTCGGCCTCGCGGTTGGGCTTCACCCAGCCTTCGGGGATGGCGGGGGTGGGGTCGCCTGCGCGGGCTGCCTTGGCCCAGGCCTTGACGAAGGCGGTCTCTTCGGGGGTCTGGCGGATGCCGACGTTGTGGGTGGCCGCGCCGATCTTGTGACCGTCGGGCGCGAAGAACATCTCCCACTCGTACTTGCGGAGTACGGCGAACTGGGAGCGGTACATGGCGCAGAGTTGTTCGGCTGTGAGGCCGAGCATTACGGCCACGAGTGCGTCGATCTCGACGAGGGCCATACGGCGGTCGTATTCAGTGCGGAGTGGTGTTGCCATGGACCAAGTCGGCTCGACGGCCTGCACAGGGGGGCGAAGTGATCCGGGGTCGGTCCAGCGGTCGGTGAGCCAGAGGGGCTCGAAGAGTTCGGTCCAGAGGGGGGCGTAGTCGCGGGTCAGGCAGTTGAGGCGGAGGGTGCGGAGAAGTAGGGGCGTCGTGAGTGGGTGCTCCAGCGGAGCAGGGAACTGTGAGACCAGTTCAATCTGGATATCCGCTTTCCCCGAGACCTTGACGAGATAGTCGAGCGGCAGACCCGACCAAATCCCCCCCAACACTACAGTAGCTCGATTCGTGTCGAGAGCCATGGTGTGGACGGTATGGACATGCGTCGGCCCTGGAGCCAATAGCGCCGCGTGAAGTCCTCGCTCAAGCGGGGGAGCCGTCATTCTCCTCCAGGCAATCCGGAAGAATTGACTAGCCCTCTTACCTCCCCAAAGCTGTTGCGTCGACTTAAATTCATCCACCGAACATGAGCGGAAATAATTCGTACGAGGGATAACTGATTCAGGTAGCTCTTCCAGTCGCCAAGGCGAGTAGTCACCGTTCCCGTGCACAATTTCCCTCGCTTGCTTGGCGAAAGGCGTTGCCACCGTGAAATGCGGCCCTTGGAGAACGACATCACCCCAAGATGAAGGGATATCGGTCTTCCATTCAATAATTCGATCCCTCTTCGCGCCTTTCTCGTGAAGGCCAGATGTCCACCAGAAAACAAAGTCACCGAGTCGCTGCGGGAATCCAGAGAGCACTCGGAGCGCCTCATTGTCGCTATTCGTCAGCGGTCTCAGCATTCGAGCCTGCAGCGAAGGAGTTCCTTTCTCGTCGACGAGCGCAGCCCAATCGGAAAGGACCGCCTCCGTCACCGTCACTACTCGCTCCGCATGAGGTCGGAAGTCCCAACCGCCGGACTCATGCTGAATTCCTGGTGCATCGCCGATTCCAGAATGAGTGAGTGATGTGTCGACCGTGTCGGGGTGGAAAATTGAACTCATACTGATGAACCTGGGCGTCTGCGGAGGTCCGTAGATATGAATCCCATAGACATTAATGTGATCAATCTCGGGAAATAGTTGAGCCTCGTTCCGAAATTGAAAATGGCGTCGAATTCTCTTGTAGGTTTCCTTGCGAAACCCGCCACCTTTCGAGTCGGTAAAGTGTGACTCTGGATGAATTAGGCCAGCCCTGCCCGTGGCTCCCAGGTTTCGCCAGGCCCGGATCATGAAATTCCGGTAGACGTTGGTTTGCGTTCCTGCCAGGGCCGAGTTTTCCACCGTCGATCCGAGATGCGCGTTAGTCCCGGCCCAGGAGTTCAAGTCGGAAAAATAGCCGCGTAGTGCCGTTTCCCTGGAGAGAACGTCAAGCCTTCGAGTGCTCTTGATCGATTCCGGCGATTTGTCGAGCAAGCCAAACCAAGGGTCATACTCGGCGAGTGCCAGGTAATCGTCCCAAGTGGGGCGATTCCAGGGCGGATTCCCAACCTGCAGGTTAAACCCGCCCCGCTCGAATACCTGCGCGAACTCAAGCTCCCAATGAAAGAACCCCTCCCGCCGTGAGATCGCGTCAACCTCACTCAGCCACGGGAACCTAACCATCACTGACGGCAAGTCCGCGCACTGGCTCATCACCCGGTCGAACTCGTCGTCCATCGCGAGCTTGTCGAACTCGCCGGTGTCGGCGAACAGCCCGAACTCGTCGTCCAGCCCCGCCGCGCCGCCACCGACACGGCTGGACTGCCTCGCCTTCGCCTTGGCCGCCGGAACACCCAGCACTGCCTCGCAGAATGACAGCCACTCCTCCATGCTGGGCGGCGCCGGGGTGTCGGGTTGCCCCACGGGCCAGAACCACAGGGCGCACCAGGCGTCCATGACCAGCTTCAGTCGGCCGCGCGGTGAGCCCGGTTCGTTCAGTGCGCTCTCGATCTGCTCACGGGTCACATCTCCCGACGCCTTCTCCAGCGGTTGCTCGGGATCGACCTCCCACACGTCGATCTGGCGCCGTACCTCCCGCTCGCTCACGATCAAGCGGCGCCGGGTCAGCTCCCACAGCCGCTCGACTCGCGTTGCCAGTGCCAGCAGCCGCTTGCCCTGCGCCACCGACGGCGTCGACGTGACGGCCGTCCGCCACTTCGCCAGCGCATCGCGCTCGTCTTTGGCCAGTTCCTTGGCCTGCTTGGCGTCGGCGACGGCGCCCCACCCCTTGGCCGGCACCAAGAAGTGGTGGATCTCCTTGCCCGCCTGAAACTGGCCTTCCTCGGCTCCTGCCCGCAGCGGGCGGTCCGTCGGGACCGTCGTCAGCCACGCCTTCCGCTTCAGCGCCTCCGCCGCATACACGGCCCGCCGCGCTCCGATCAGCGAGTTACCCCGCCGCAGGTGCAGGCCGAACCAGGGGGCCTTGAGGCCCTCATGCATCGAGTTGAGCCACAGTGAGACCTCGGCCAGCTCAACGGCAGTCTGGTTGAGGTCGACGCCGTAGCAGTTGTGCAGCGCGAGGTACGCCTTGACCTTCTGCAGCTCCGCCTCGTACCGGTCCGGAGGCAGTTGTTCACCACCCAGCTCCGCCATCCTTCGCTTCAGGTACTCCGCAGCCAGCTGATTGATGGCCTCATTGAGGAACGCGCCGGAGCCCAGGGCGGGCTCACACACCGTCAGGTTCAGGATCGCCCGCGCAGGCGTCGTCTCACCGTCCTGGTCCAGCAGCTCCGCCAGAGCGTGCTTGACCGTGCTGCGGGTTAGTACCTCCGGCGTGTAGTACGAAGCCGACCGCTGCCGCTCCCGACCAGACAAGCGGTACACGAAGCTGCCCCTCTTGTGCAGGACACGCTTCTTTACGCCCGTCAGCTCGTCCGTCCGCTTGACGAAGACGTCCTCGTCGTAGTTGTCCGCATCCTTGAGCGGCACGACCCAGGTGCCGCTCAGCCCGTCCGAGTCCGGCTTGGCGACCTCGTACAGGTCATCCCAAGCGAAGAAGCCGGTGTACGACATCAGGCCCTCGTACACCGCGCCGAGCTGGTTGATGCCGAGCTGCGCGTACGAGATGAAACCCTTCCCCGTGCCACCGCCGGCCTTGCCGCGTCCGCTGCGCCGCCCCTGTGTGAGCATCAGCAGGTTGAGAACCCGCCACAGCACCTTGTTGCGCAGCCGCGTGTCGATCCGCTCCCCCTCGACCGACACCGAGCCGATCAGCGGGGTCGCGTCGGCCTTGAACAGGTCGCTGCGCAGGGCCTCGAAGCGCAGGCCGTCCGCGTCGAGGACGGTCACTCCGTCCTCGGTCGGCGCGGCGTCCGAACCCAGAGGGCGGTGGCCCTGGTCGACCAGCCGGAAGAGCAGATTCAGTGAATCGGCGAAGTGCGTGCCGTCCTGCGCCTCCTCCGGAAGGTCGTAGGAGACCAGTTCGCCGAGCCGGGCGAGTCCGTAGCCGTCCTGATAGGCGTCGTCCTTGCTGGGCAGGATGCCAAGCTCGGGCCGCGCCTCCGCGTAGAGCAGGAACAGGATCCGGTACAGGTACCGCAGCGACTCCCGAGTGAGCCGGCTCGCCAGGTCGGCCGGGTCGCCCAGCTCCACCGGATCGGCGCCGCCCTCCTTGAGCCGGTCCAGGATCTCCTGGGCGATGAGTTCGACCGACTGCCGCAGCCCTTCCCGCAGCTCCTTCGAGACGCCCACCGCGTGCTTCCGGCCCTTGTCGACCAGCCCGTCCAGGTACCCGGCGACTCCGCCCTCCGTCAGCAGTGACTCCGCGCCGAACAGCGCGGCCACCGCCTCCAGTTCCTCGCCGTCCGCGCTGAGGTTGCGGTCCAGGGCCTCGTCCACGCTCACCGCGAGGAACCGGCCCTCGTGCCAGGCCGTGCGGTCGGCGAGCAACACCGCGCCGCCCGCGAGGAGCAGGACGTAGCGCGGGGCGTAGCCGTCCTCGCAGCCGAAGAGGAAGGTGACGGCGTCGGCCGCGCTGGTGATGAGCTGCTTGCCGTCGAGCTGGATCGGGTCGAGGAGTTGTGCGCCGCCGTCCTCGACGTCCGCGACGACGAGTTCGCCGTCCACCTGCCAGGTGACGTCCAGGGCGACGAGTTCCAGGCCGCCAGGGCCCGTGACGGCGAGCGCCACCGGCACCGACCGTTCCTTGTCGCCCTGCATCACACCGAAGTCGCCCCGGCGGAGTCGGGTGTGGGTGGAACCCGCGGGCTCCGGAGCGGCGCCCTCCGCGTCCTTGTCCTCGCCCTCCGGCTTGACATACGCCAACGCCGCCAGCAAACGGTCGTTGAGCTCCCGTACCTCGGGACCGTCGAAGGCCTTGTTCTCGGTGATGCGGACCTTCGCCTTGAAGTACTCGCGGCGCAGGCCCTTCACGCCCGACCGGGACGACGGAGCGCCCGCCCGGTTGGCGGAGGTCCAGCGCTTGCGCAGCTCGGTGAGGTCCTTGGCGAACAGCTCGGCGAGGTAGTGGGCGGAGATGTACTCACCGCGGTTGGTGATCGCTTCGAATGCCACGGTGTCACGCGCCCCTCTGCTGCTGAATCACGTTGCCGCCGGCGGCCGCGGGTGGCGCCAGGACTCCGATCACACGAACCATCGCCTCGCCCTGTGTGGCCAACTGCTCGATGAGCTGCTCGACCTCCACCGCGGTCTTCTGCACGCGCGTCTCCTCGTGCTTCCGCCGCATGCCGCTGAAGCTCAGTTGCTCGAAGGTCGACAGGCTGGCCTTCCGCCATGCCTCCAACCGCTGTTCGTACTCGACGAGTTGCTCCACCAGTGGGGTTTCCTGCTCGTTGCGCAGCGCGCCGATGTGCTCGCGGCTCGCCTGAACCGCCGCCGGGACCAGGGCCTGGAGGGCAGTCCTGTCGCCGGTGAAGGGGCGGTTGAGCATTCCCGGTTTGACTCCGGCCCGTTCGAGTACGCCCACCAGGTCGTCGTCGAAGGTGGGTGTGCCGCTTGCCAGGCCCGTCACGCACGTCCAGGCAAGGACGGTCGGGTGGCCCTTGGCGTTGGAGTACATGCCCTGGGTGAGGAACACCGGTTCGCTGACGTCCGCCGTGATGATCGGGGCGGTGTTGCGGGTGAGTCTGACGAGGACCTTGTCGGTGAGCCACTCCACCACCGGGTGCTGGTCGGTGAGGTAGCTGACGTCGGGCCAGCCGGAGGTCTCGGTGCGCTCCTGCTTGGTGATCGCGCCCTTGGCACGGTTGCCGCTGCGCTCGCGGGCGCGGTCCAGCCGGTCCTGGCCGAACTGCTTGTCGAAGGTGACCCGAAGCTGGTCCAGGACCTGACGCTCGTCCAGGTACGACTTGGGGAGGACCAGCAGGCGGCGCTGGAGTTCCCGGTCCGGGGTGAAGACCATCATCTTGGGGTGGTCGGCGTCCCAGTGCTTGCCGATGCGCTGCTCCGGGTTGTCGTAGACCTCCTCCAGGGCCTCTTCGACGAACGCGCGGGTGGAGGCGAACAGTTGAGGCACCCGGTAGCCCGGTGAGTCGCCGTCCGGGGTGTGGTCGGCGAGGAACGCCTCGAAGGGGTCCAGCGGGACCGAGGGAACGGCGGCGTCGAACGGTTCCTCGTTCGCCAGGAGCCGTTCCATGATGGCGTTCGTCTCGGTGCCCTCGTCACGCAGGCCCAGGATGGAGGCGGCTTCGCCGAGGGTGCGGTGGACCTCGTCCTCACGCTGCAGCAGGCGCTCCGACACCGCTCGGTCGGCCGAGGGGCGGTCGGGGTCCTCGTCGGCGGTGAGCAACAGCAGGGCGCGGATCTCGGGGCAGTGCTGTTGGCCGTAGCGGTCGATACGGCCGTTGCGCTGCTCGATGGTGATCAGCGACCAGGGCAGGTCGTAATGGATCATCTGGTGGCACTGGCGGTGCAGGTTGACGCCCTCGGCGGCGATGTCGCCGGTGAGCAGGACCCGAAGTTCGCTGCTCGCCAGGCCGAAGTCCTTGACGGTGCGCTGCTGTTCGTCGTCGGAGAGGCCGCCGTGGAGCTGGCGGACGGCGCCGCTGGTCTTTCCCTTGCTCGGTGCGAAGCCGAGGGCCGAGGGCAGAGTGTCCTGCAGTATCTGGAGAGTGGCGCGGCGCTCGGAGAAGATCACGACGCGGGTGTCGGAGCCGGGGCCGACCTTGATCTCCTCCTTGAGCACCTTCACCAGCTGCCGGAACTTGGCGGCGTCCTCGATGTCTATGGCCTCGGCGATGGTGCCGAGGTTGACCAGTGCGTCGCGTTCGGCCTGGCGTTCTTGTGGGTTGGTGCTCCGGTCGATGCTGTCGATCCGGTTGTCGACCGTTTCGACGAGCGCGGAGTGGGAGGAGAGGAAGGACTTCAGCAGGGTGTACGGGAAGAGCCGTGCGCCCTTGCCGGAGACGGGGGCCGTGCGGCCGTCCTTCGGGTTGATCCAGACGTCGTACAGCTCGTCGAAGACCCGCTGCTCGGCCGGGGTCGCCGTGCAGTCGATGGCGACGGGCGGCTTGCGCGTGGCCCACATGTGGCCGATCTCGGCCGAGACGTCGGGCGACATCTTGTGGCGCCGGATGTAGAGGTGCTGGAGCTGCGTCTCGTCGTAGTCGCTGGTGTTGGGAATGGCCGTCGGGTCGAGCAGGCTCAGCAGCTCGCCGAAGGACTCCCGCTGGCCGTTGTGCGGTGTGGCGCTGGCCAGGATCAGGGCGTCGGTCTTCGGCGCGAGGAGCTGCGCGAGGCGGTTGTTCTTCGTCCCGGTGTTGATGAGCTTGTGCGACTCGTCGATGACGACGGCGTCCCAGGTGACCTGCATGAGATGGCTGCGCCAGCGGTCGGAGCGCAGGGTGTCGATGGAGATGATCGCGCGCTTGTAGTAGGAGAAGGGGTTGCGGCCGGCGGGGATGTCGTTCTTGATCCGCTCGATACCGGCCGAGTCCAGCCGCACCACCGGGATCGCGAAGCGCGTCCACAGCTCGTGCTGGAACTGTTCCAGGATGTGCTTCGGCGTCACCACCAGGATGCGCTCGCCGCGCCCGCGCCTGATCAGTTCGGACAGCAGCAGCCCGACCTCGAGGGTCTTGCCGAGGCCGACCGCGTCCGCGATCAGCAGTCGGGGGCGAAGGGCGCGCAGAGCGGCCTTGGCGGGTTCGCGCTGGTAGGCGAGGTCGTCGACGAGGTGGGTGCCCACGGTGGCGAGGCGCTGTTCGGAGAGGGGCAGCGGGGTCTTGCGGATCAGCGCGTCGATGAACAGGCGCGAGCGGCGGCACTCGGGGGAGTCGTCGGGGACGAGCTCGGTGTCCTCGGGGCGCAGCGGGATCACCTGGTCGAGGCTTTCGTGCGCGAAGAAGACGGCCCGCTGGTCGCGGACCAGGGGCGAGATGCCCCGTACGTCCAGGCGGGTGCCGTCCTTGGCAGTCTCCGAGGCCTCCACGACCAGCCAGTCCTCGTCGCGGGCGCGGACCTGCATCCCGGCGGCGAACCGGACGCCACCGGACGCATAGCCCGGGACGTTGCCTGACGCACTGTCGGCGACGGTGGTCATCGGCGGGTCTCCTTCGATTGCTGCTCTGCTGCTGTGCCGCTGTGCCGTTCAAGCACTGGGCGTCTGTGGTTTGTGCGTGGGTTTGACGGGGTCAGCCGCCGTAGTCGCCGCGGCGGTCCTCGATACGGCTGCGCCATCGTGCGGCCCAGCGGTCCGGCATGCCGTCCGGCCGGGGCCCGGGAGCGAGCGGCTCCGCGGGCCTGGGGAACGGTGCGGCCTCGGGCATCGGCTCGGGGGCGATGTCCCTAACGCCTTCCGGCTCGGCGTCCACCGCGGCATCGGGATCCGGTACGGCATCCGGCGCCTCGACCGGTGTGGCCTGCCGCTCCAGCACCGCCGCGAGGAACGCCTCCGGCAGCGGCGGGTACGCCTGCGCCTCCGTCGGCACGCCGAAGTCGAGCAGGCGTCCCATCGCCTCCTCCAGCACGTTCTGCGCCGTCGGCCGGTCCTCGGCGTCGAAGGCCAGTGTGTGGGTGACCAGGTCGAGCAGCGCGGGCGGGAGGCCGGTCAGGTCCGGCTGGAGGTCCAGCGTCCGCTGTGCCGGCATCTGTGCGTAGAAGGGGACGTGGCCGGTCGCCGCGTGCGCCAGCGTCGCGCCGAGGCTGTAGACGTCCGACGCCTCGCCGGCCCTACGGGAGTCCGCCGCCTGTTCCGGCGCCATGTAGGAGAGGGTGCCGAGGGCCGCGCTCGCCGTGGTCAGGCCGGTGCCGCCGCTGACGTGGGAGATCCCGAAGTCTATGACCCGGACGCCGTCCGTGGCGACCAGGACGTTGCCGGGCTTGAGGTCCCGGTGCAGTAAACGCACCGAGTGGATGTGCATCAGGGCGTCCGCGAGACCCGCTGCCAGCCACCACGCACCCAGCTCGCTGACCGGGCCGTGCTGCTCCACCAGCTCCAGCAGCGAGGGCGCGTTGATGTACTGGGTCGCGATCCAAGGCGTCGCCGCTTGCGGGTCGGCGTCCACCAGAGCGGCGGTGTGGAAGCCGCCGACGCGGCGGATCGCTTCCAACTCCAGGGCGAAGCGCTTGCGGAAGTACTCGTCCTCCGCGAGCTGCGGTCTGACGACCTTCACCGCGACCGGGCGGGTCGAACGGTAGCCCAGGTACACGACACCCATCGCGCCCTGCCCCAGTCGGCCGACCAGTCGGAAGTTCCCGACCGTCCTCGGGTCGCCCGCTCTGAGCGGCTGCAGCACCTTTGCCCCCGTACTGTCCTGACCTGGCTGGACGAGAGCGAGGTTATCAGCGGGTCGGTTCACTGAACCTGCGCCTCCTGGGACTCGCCCTTCCCCGAAGAGGCACTGGTGGCGGCCGACGGCGGCAGCAGGGCACCCTTGGTCAGCCCGTCGTACGCGAGTGCGCCGACCCGGTCGCCGATCGCGGCGGCCTCGCGCAGCAGTTCCTCGAAGGCGGCCAGACGCCGGAAGGCCTCGCCGTACTCCCGCTGGCGCCCGATGTCCATCTGCGGAATCTGCGCACCCGAGGCGCTCAGGCGGAGGGTGCCACTGGCGGCGGTGCT
This sequence comes from Streptomyces sp. NPDC006711, assembly GCF_042869775.1. Taxonomy (NCBI): domain Bacteria; kingdom Bacillati; phylum Actinomycetota; class Actinomycetes; order Kitasatosporales; family Streptomycetaceae; genus Streptomyces; species Streptomyces sp. NPDC006711. The sequence continues at coordinate 472,053 of NZ_JBIAGO010000002.1, read as the reverse complement.
GCGGCGGGTGTTGGCGGCGCTGCGCAGGAAACCGCGCAGGTAGTCGGTGTCGAGCTGGTCGGTCCGGGAGGTCGGCTCGGTGCCGTCCAGGTCGACCAGACCGCCCCGGACGAGATCGCCGAGTCCCATCGGCGCGGCCTCGATGCGGCCGGGGCCGGCAGGGAGCTCGGGGAGCAGGTCGAGCAGGTCCCTGGCGAGACTCTGGACGCGGTCGCGCAGGGCGGCGTACTCGACGGGGTAGTCGCCGTGATGGGGGGTGACGTAGCGGCCGGGGCTCAGGTCGACGTCGTCGTCCAGGATGTCGACGGGCGGAACGTCCGCGATCTGCTCCGGCGTCGGTGCGCAGTCCTTCACGCCGATGCCGATGCCGTCCGGGTCGGCGGTGCTGAGGTCGATCATGCGGATGTGTGTCGGGGTGGGGTCGCCCTGGTCCGGTCGCCGCAGGATCCACAGGTGCACGGGCAGTGAGTGGTTGGACATCAGACCGGGCGGCAGTGCCACCACGGAGGCCAGCAGTCCTCGGCGGACCAATTCGGCCCGGATACGGCGACCGGCCTTGCGGTAGGCGACGGACGAGGGCAGCACCAGCAGCGCCCGGCCGCCGGGGGCGGTGTGGGCGTAACAGTGCTGGACCCAGGCGAGTTCGCTCTCCGAGCGCGGGGGTACGCCCAGCTCCCAGCGGGGGTCGAGCAGCAGGTCGTCCCGCCCCCAGTCGGCCACGCCCACCGGGGGATCGCAGACGACCAGATCGGCGCGGAGGTCGGGGAAGGCGTCCTTGCGCAGCGAGTCTCCACAGGCCAGCGTGGCGGTCCTGCCGCCGAGCCGGGCACGGAACTCGGCGATGGAGGCGGTCGCCGGATTGAGTTCCTGGCCGTACCGGTGAGCACCCGGGACGGCGGTGAGCAGCAGCGTCCCGATGCCGCACGCCGGGTCGTAAACCGTGCCGATGGTGCCGTCCGATGCTCCGGCTACCTCGCCGGCCGGCCTGGTGAACGCCGCGACGATCCGCTCCAGGGCGAGGGTGGTCATCGGCTCACCGCCGCTGCGGGTGGTGGAGGCGATACAGCGCTCGACAAGGTCGGCGTAGAGGGCGTGTGCGCCACGCTCCGCGGACAAGGCGGTGAGGGCAGCCGCGGCGGGTTCGGCCAGCGGCTGCTCGACGGCGGTTCCGAGCAACCGCGCGCCGACCGCGCCGAGTGCGGTGAGCAGGTCGTCGCCGTACTGAGCGCGCAGTTCGTGCCACAGGTCGACCTCAGTGGAGGTTTCCCGGCCCTTGCCCTGTCGGTCCAGCCACTGCTGGACTTCCGTGAGCGCGAAGAGGGGGCTGGTCGCGGTGCCGGCGGCGGGGCGCGGGAAGTCGGCGTGGCGGCGGCGCCAGTTGGAGACGGCGGCACGGGTCACCCCGGCGAGGCGGGCGATCTCGGCAGCCGTGACGACCGCCGCGGGGGCGGATTCGTCGGCGGCCATGACGGGACCGTACACACCTCAAAGGGCATAGGCAAGACGCCTGCGTTAACGCCGCTAACAGTGCGGTGACATTTCTGCCCATTTCGGAATTCAAGGAGCGAGGAACCACACATCAAGGGGACAAACGGTCAGCCGACGAGTGAGAAGGTTGGTCAACCCTCGCTGCGGTGGCACGCGGCGAAGCCGACGAAGGCCGCCCATGCGGTGCGGTCCATGGTGAGTGCGGGGCCGGGGACCGCCTTCGAGTCCCGGACGTGGACGGTCCCTGTCGAAGCTGCCACTTCCACGCACTGGCCCCCCTCCGCGCCGCTGTAACTGCTCTTGAACCACCGCAGATCCTGAGCGACGGCAGTGATCCTTCGGGTGTTCATAGCTCCCCCAGCGACTTCTCGATGTAGGCCAGCGACTCACACGGGGTGAGGGCCTGCGCACGGATGATCCCATAGCGTGCGGCGAGTGCGCGGACCTCTTCGCGATCGGTCACCAGTGTGCTACGTCCCTGCGCCTCCGTGTAGCCGATCTGCTCCCCTCCCTTGCGCGTGAACAGCGTGAACCCGCCGTCCACACCGGCGTTGTCCTCCCGGTCGAGCGGCATCACCTGCACCTCGACGTTCCGTTTCTGGCCGATGAGGAGGATCTGCTCCAACTGCCCCCGAAGCACCGTGGTTCCGCCGAGCCGCCGCAGCAGTACGGACTCCTCCATGACGAAACTGAACAGGGGCGCGGGCCACTTGTTGAAGATCTCCTGGCGGGCCAGTCGTGCCGCGACCCGCTGCTCGATCGTCTCCTCGTTCAGGAGCGGCCGGCGCATGGTCAGCAGCGCCCGCGTGTACTCCTCGGTCTGCAACAGGCCGTTCACCACATGGGTGTCGTACGTCTGAAGCTCGACGGCCTCGGCTTCCAGCCGCGCCGCGTCCCGGAAGAACGCCGGATAACGCGCCCGCGCCACCTCTTTCTTCATCGCCCGCAGGACGCCGCCCGCGTTCAGCACCTCGTCCGCCCTGTCGATCAGCTCCGGCTTGGGGATGCGTCGGCCGAGCTCGACCGACGTGATCTGGTCCTCCCCGTAACCGAGCCGGGAGCCCAACTCGGCCCGGGTCAGCCCGGCCCGCTCCCGAAACAGCTTCAACTGCTGCCCGAAGCACCGCAGGAAGCCCGTCCCGTCGTCCTGCTCCGCCATGCCCGCCACCTCCGGCAACCTGTCCGCCCACGGCTCTGGTACGCGGCTGTACACGGTGAGGCCACCGCACTCAGCGCCATAGGGCACGCTACGTGCGGCGGCGAAAGAGTCGGACCTGAACGTTCGCAAGTTCCCCCGTACGAGGACTTGCCCCTGCCTGTACGTCCGTCGCGACGACCTGTACAGACCAGCCCCGTACAGGCGTCGTGCTGGTCAGCGCCGTGTGGTCTCCGGCAGGCTCGCCGCCATGGAATCCTCGGACACCGCCATCGCGCCGACGCCCCAACCCCCGTCTGCCCAGCACGAGTTCGCCATGTGTTTCACCTCCACACCGCGCGGTGCCCGTCTCGCCCGCCGTCTCGTCTCGCATCGGCTCGACCAGTGGGGATACGCCTACGACTCCGCAGCGAACGAGACCCTCACCCTCATCGCGGCCGAACTCGCCGCCAATGCCGTGCGGCACGGCCACGTGCCCGGCCGGGACTTCCACCTCCGGCTGACGGCAACCTCCGACACCCTCCGCGTGGAGGTGACGGACACCCGCACCGAGCGGGTGCCGCCCCAGCCCGTTCCCGAAGCGCCCGGCGACGCGGAGTCCGGCCGGGGACTGCTGCTCGTGGCCCGGCTGGCGACCGCCTGGGGCACCGACCCGCGCCCCGCCGCACCCGGCAAGACCGTGTGGGCGGAGCTGTCTCCAGGACGGAGCGGAACGGCGACGCGCTGAGCCGGCGGGTCAACGGGCCGGCTTCTCCGGACGCACGGTCCTGCGCTGCGGCGCCCGGAACTCCGCCTGCTCCCGGCGCATGTCCTCGTAAAGGTCGGTGATCCGGGACTTGGCCGCGTCCACGCGGGCGAGGTCTCCTTGCCGCGCCGCCTCGGTCAGCATCTCGCCGGTCTGCTGGATGCGTTGCTGCAACGCGGCGTTGACCCCGTTGTGCGAGGCGAACGCCAGAGCGCTCATCACCTTGTACAGGTCCTCGCCGAGGCGGCGCCGGATGCTCAGCACCTCCTCGGCGATCTTGTGTCCGCGGTCGAAGTCCGCCGCCTCGCGCATCGACTTCAGGGCGCTGCGGTGGCGCAGCATCGCCTCAAGGTCCTCGTTCGGCATCAGCTCGGCCACGTGATGCGGATAGCGGTAGGCGAGAGCCGTGGCCCAGCGCACGCTCTGCTGACGTTCCAGCAGGACATCCGCGTCTTCCAGGAGCGTGTCCAGGGAACGCCCGGGAGCCTCGCCCGTGACGACCTGCTCCAGTGCGGTCGCCGTCTCTGCCAGGACCGCGGATTCCGCCGGGGTGAGCTCATGGCGCCAGTCGGCGAGGAACGTCTGGAATCGTCCGTGTGTCTCCCGCGCCCGCCTGCGGAACTCCGGGGGCAGCGGGTTGCGTCGGAAGACGGCCGGGGTGAACGAGGCTCCGTCGAGCCGGGTCTCCAGCCGGATCGAGCGGTCCCCGTCCAGGTGCACGGCGATGGTGAGGGCTTTGGTGCCCGTGCTTCCCTCGGGCAGTTCGTACATGGAGACGCCGCACAGGTCGTTGCGCTCCGCGGGCTGGAGGTCTCCCTCGTGCAGGGCGATCTCCAGCATGTCCCCGGGATTGGCGGTGAGCTGGAAATCGTGCCGGATCGGCTGCTCTGTCGGGTAGCGGGTGCCCGCGTCGACCAGAATCACCAGACTGCCGTCGCTGGTACGGACACCGATGGGACGAGGAGTCACATCGGACGGGGCCGCGACGGGCAGCTCCGCGTTGCAGAGTGAGCAAGAGGCGAGGCCCGGCTGGTTCACGAATGCGCAGCTCGGACACTTCAGACCGCCGCTGTCACGCAGTTCCGCTCCGCACAGGTCGCACGCCATCGCGTCTGGAGCGTTCTCCTCTCCGCACTCGCCGCAGACGGACGGGGTGGGCGGTGCGGGTCGCTGGGCCGAGAGCGCGGAGAGGTCCGATGCGCAGACGGGGCACGCGCCGGTGTTCTCGGGCGCAGGGACGTGGCAGGCCGGGCACTCGACTGTCGGAGTGCCGACGAGCGGGGTGGCGCAGTCGGAGCAGGTGTCGGCGTCCAGCGGGCAGGTCGCGTGGCAGTCGGGGCAGTCGAGGGTGTCGACGAGTGCCGACTGGACGGCCGCACCGAGCGCGACGCACGTCATCGGGTCCACGTCCGTGCGCAGCTTCTCGCGGCCGAAGAGCTCCGCCAGCCGTTCCGCCACCAGGGGGATGGCGCTCGAGCCGCCGACCAGGAGGACCTGGTTGATGTCCTCCGGCAGCAGGGACGCCTCCGTCACGGTCCGCCGGGTCAGGTCGACGGTCTCCTCGATCCGCTCGGCGATCAGGCTCTCGAAGTGCTTCCGGTCGACGGTCTCCGAGAGGACGGCGCCCGACTCGCCGAGCGGAGACACGATCACCTCGGTCGAGGACGCCGCCGACAGACGGATCTTGGCGTGCTCAGCGGCCTTCCGGATCTTCGAGGCGTCACCCGGCAGGGGTTCGTGTCCGGGGCTGCGCTCGTTCAGGAGTCCCTGCAGGTGATCGGCCAGGCTGCCGTCGAAGTCCGTACCGCCGAGCAGGTTGTCCCCGCCCACGCCGAGCACATCGACGAACCCGGGCATCAGCGTCAGGATCGAGACGTCGAAGGTGCCACCGCCGAGGTCGTAGACGAGGACGGTTGCCTGGTCGGCATCATGAGCGCGTCCGAGGCCGTACGCGAGCGCGGCCGACGTGGGTTCCATGAGCACCCGAACCACGTGGAACCCGGCCAGTCTGCCCGCCTCACGGGTGGCCGCGATCTGCCGTTCGCCGAAGTACGCGGGCGCGGTGATCACGGCACGGGTGAACGCCGTACCGAGGCGTTCCTCCGCGTCCCGCTTGAGCCGCCTGAGGATGATCGCGGAGATCTGGACCGGAGTGTAGTCGTGGTCTCCGAGTCTGATCAGGATTCCGCCGTCCGGCCCCTCGGTGATCTCCGGACCGCCCTGCCCCATACGGAGGACGGCCTGCCGCACCTTCGGGTCCTTGAACTGGCGGCCCATGAGGCGCTTGACCGTGGCGATCACCCGCGAGGCATCCCGCTCCAGCCAGTTCAGTGCCTCCCGGCCGACCAGGAGGCTTCCGTCTCCGGAGAGGCCCACGACCGACGGAGTCCCGCTCTCCTCCGGTGCGGCCGCGATGACCTCCGGTTCGCCGTCCTTGATCCAGGCCATGACCGAATTGGTGGTGCCGAGGTCGATTCCGAGTGTCCTGTGCACTTCAGGCTTCCTGTTCTTGGAGTGGGCGGGCTGTGCGGTACCGGGCAGTGGATGGGATTCCGTAGCGGGAGAGGAAGGTCAGGAACGGCGGCGAGTACGGCGCTTGTGACGCGGCAGTCGCCGAGGCTGTCGTCGTGCCGTCGTCGACCGGCCGGGCTGCTCCGGCTCCCTCACCGGTTCCTGAGACGGTTCCGGGCCAGGGCCGATGTCAGGGTCGGAGCCGGGGACGGCGACCACGACCTCGGCTGTCCGCAGCACCTGCTGCCCCAGGTAGAAGCCTGGTACGCGTTCCTCCAGTACCAGGTCGGCGGGGTGCCTGGATGTGGGGCGGGCACCCACGACCCGTGCGATCCCGGGGTCGGCGCGCTGGTGCACGAGGTCCATCGGCCTGACATCCGCGGTCAGCAACTGGCGGCGCAGCAGCCTGTGCGCGGCGGACACCTGTTCCGTCAGGCTCGCCAGCGGCGCGGCGGCGTGATGCGGCACCGTGGAGTGCCGGCGTGCCGACCAGCGCAGGGACTCCGCGAGTGCGTCGTCGACGTCGAGCAGGCCGGTGAGCAGGCGGCGGAGCGACGTCTCCCACTCGGCGTCCTTCCGGGCCAGTTCGTCCTCGTACTGGGCACGCCGCCGCTCCAACGCCTCGCACCGTCTGCGCAGTTGCGCGATCAGACGTTCGGAGTCGGAGTCGGGCTGTGCGGAGGACGGTGCGGTCAACGCGGGCTCCCGGGACGTTGAAGGGGCGTGAGGCGTACAGAGGCGGATCACCGAGCGGTCGTGGGGCCGTCAGCCGGACGGCGGGGCGAAGCTCGCCGGGTCGGGCATCAGGGGGGCGACTCGGGACATGTGCCGACGGGCCTCGGCGAGCAGCGCACCGCTCGCATCGGGCGGCAGCGCGCCGGGCAGCGGTGTCAACAGCTCCGCCACCCGACGTTCTCCGGGGCGGGAGAGGGCGTTGCGCGCCCGGGAGAGGCGGTCGCGCAGTTCACGATCGCGCCGGGCGGCCTTCGAACACCGTTGGTAGGCGGCCAGGACGTCGGCCCTGGACGCACCGACCTCCAGACCCAGCACCTCGTACGGAGAATCGCCGAACATGGACATGGTCACCCCGTGTCTTCCCCTCACCACAGATGATCGGCTTCGCCCAGCCCGAAAAGAGCCAGCGGATGCGTCGGGTCGTACTTGCGAACCGCCCGTACGTCGGAGTGGGCGGCGGCGATGTCGCCCTCGGAGAGGCGTCGACGGGCGCGTCCGGCGTAGGCCTCGGCGACTGCCCTGTCGAGTCCGCTCCGGTCCTCGGCGTCTCGTGGACACCGGCGGACGAGCCGTATGGCCTCGTCGTAGTCCTCGTTCCGGCACAACAGTCCGACGAGGTGGGCCAGGAGCGCGGCCTGTTCGTCGGCGACACCCGGGAGGACTTCGTAGGTGCGGGCGACGGCGATCACGTCGAGCGCGTGCCGCAGCTCGTCCTCGTCGGACACGTCGACCGGAAACGCTCGTTCGCAGAGTCCGTTCGCGACGGCCTCCTTGGGCCCCCGCCCCGGAGCGCAGTCGTCCGAGCCCGGCTCCAGGAGGCCGCGGGCCTCCCTCATCAGACCCATAGCCTCGGCGCGGGCGCCGGTCAGGGCTACATCGAGGGAGCGCTCGTACAGAGCCGTTGCCAAGGCCTTGCGGACGGGCCGGAGGGTCGCGTCACGGTCAAGGATCCTGCGCAGCTCCGTGATGGCACGTGTGAGCACGGACACGGGCTGTTTCTGGAGGAGGTCTTCGGCCCACCGGGTGTCGGATTCGTTCAGCGCTGCGACGACGGATTCGTTCGAAGGATCCAGCTCGTACGCCTGAGCGAAGCGGGCACGTGCCCTGTCCTGGTCCCCCTGCTGCTGGGCCTGCCGGCCCAGGTGCACGCACCCGACAGCCAGGTTCCGCTTCAGTTCCTCGTCTTCCGGTGCCAGGTCGAGGGCGCGCTGGAGAAGGCCGGCATACGCCTGCCAGTCCGGCCTGACACGGTTCTGCACCAGAGCGAGTCCGGCCTGCCGGCCTGCCCGGGCGATCTCCTCCTCATGGAGGGTGAGCGAGGCGCCGGCGCCCGCCGCGTCCTCGAAGTCCCGCACGGCTTCGGACCAGCGCTTGGCCTTCAGATGGTCGCGTGCCCGGGCGACCAGTGCCGCGCCGAGGATGCGCTGAGGGCCGTGCGGAGGCCCGGCGTCTCCCGGGGCCCGGGGTTCCGTCGCCGTCCCGGCCTCGAGTGCCGCGATGACCTGGTCGAACCTGCCAGTCTCCAGGAGCATCGTGTAGCGCCCCTCGGGTGACATCAGATCGCGGAGCCGAGCGCCGCTCGCCGCACCCGAGCGGCCCGCGTCCGACACCCAGCCGTCGACCTCCTCGGCCAGGGCCTTCCATGGGGCTCCGGCCGACCGCAGGAGGCCGAGGAAGCCGGGGCCGAAAGCGAGGTCGCCGCCGGCTTGAACGGGCCATCCGCAGTCCGTCGTGGCCAGGACCCCGGCCAGGCAACGGGCAGCGGCGAGCTCGACATCCCAGGCCAGCTCCAGGCTGTCCACCACCGGCCGTTGCGCAGCCCTGTCGTCGTCCCGCAGGACCTGGCGGATACGCTCGGCGACCTGGTCCGAGGCGTCCTTCCGCTCGGCGGGCGTCCATGGGTGCCCGGAGCGCCGTGCCAGTTCCTGCCAGTAAGAGGCGGAGTGCAGAACCATCGCCCAGCAGGCCATGGCCTGCCGTACGGACGCCAGACGCCTCCGCCTGTCCGTCTCGGTGTCGTCCGCGAAGACCCGGAGAGCCTCGACGGCCAGGGCGTGCACGACCACGGTGTCTACCGGTTTCGCCAGCCAGTCCTCGTACCGGACTTGCCACGCCTCGGCGTGCCGACCCGCACGGCTCAGCCCCCGGGCTCTCCAGGGGCGCAGCCACTCGTACAGCGCCGGGAACGACGAGGACGCCGTGTCAGGCACCGGGGCACTCAGCCGTTCCAGGTCCACGCCGGCGAGCGTCACGGACGCGCGGAACAGCGCAAGCGCCTTGCGCCGCTCCGGAGCGAACGCCTCGAGCACGTCGGTCTGTTCACCGAAGCCCACGGTATGTTCCGGGGCGAGGCACGCCAGCAGTGCCTGCGCTGTGGCCGACTTCGCAGCGCCGGCCCATGGAGCGAGCGCCTCTGCGGCGGCCTTGACACGGCCGGCCAGAATCGCCGCATGCACCAGGTTGTGCACTGCCACATCGAGGCACGGGCCGCAGCGGGAGACCTCGTCCATGCTTTCGGCGCCGTGCGCCGCGCAGAACCAGCGGGAGCACTGGCCACACCGGTTGTCGGCAGGTGAGGTGCAGTCGTCGTTGTGGCAGGGCTCGGTCGACTCGGGCGGACGGGCACCGACGGTTCCTGAAGGAACCAGCGACCGGATGTACCAGTCACAGCACTCCGTCCAGTTGCCGGCGCGAGCCGCGAGTGCCCCGCGCAAGGCAGCGTGGCGGGCGTCGATCACCGCGTGGCCGGTGTCGGCATCGCGTTCCAACAGCCGCAGATGGCTGACGGCAAGCGCGAAGTTTCCGTGGGCGTAGGCGGCAACGGCCCGCTCGAACGCAGCGGATGGCCTCTCGGCCGTTCCCCCGTTTACCCCGCCCTCGTTCGGCGCGGAGTGTGACACCACCGTTCCCCTCCGGTTTTGCCGTCGGCACGGACGCCGTCGCCCAAGGCCCCCTGTTGACTCTGCATATGCCTGTGCAGCATAGAGTCTCAGGTGGCGTCCTCGAACAACTGCCGCATCAACTCCGTCTGGAAAAGGCCCACTTCGGCCCGGACTTCCATCAGTCCGCAGATGGCCCGCCGAGGCGATGTCGGGCACCGGTGAGAGATCTCGCTGGCTGAGACAAGCGCCGACCGGCACGAGTTCCGACGGCGCAGTGGCGAGCGGTACGGGCGGCGGAGTGCGATCGCGCCTGCCCGCCTTGCGCAGCGGCGTGACGGTGGGACGAGGTCGACCGAGGGAAATCAGCCGCTCGACGGTCCGTCACCGGTGGCGTCACGGCACTGATCGCTTCCCTCCCCGTCACGTGTCGAATGTGAACAGGCGACTGACCAAATCCGGGTAACTGAGGCCTGCTTCGGCGAGAATCTTCCTGAGAGCTTCCGGCGGGCCCTTCTGCAGCGGGGCCGGGGAACCGACGCGGCCGGGTACCGCGGAAAGGTCGCCGCCGCTGAACCGTGATTCCGGTGTGGCGGGGAGTCGTACCTGGTAGGTACGCCAGACGCGTGCCGGGGGATTCAGCAGGACCAGGTAGGGGTCCGCCCATGCCATGAAGGCCCAGCGGTTCTTGCTGCGGGCCCGTACAAGCACGCCGTCGGCGTGGTGCCGCCCGAGTCGTTCGGCGGCCTTGGCCACGACCGGAAGCGGATTGCCGAAGGAGCCCGTGATCTCCCAGAGCCCGTCCTCGCACACGACCGACCAGCCGGCCGCGGTGAGCCCCTCGATCGCCTCCGCGTAGGGGTCGTCCTCCTGCGCCAGCGCGATGAGTCCGTCCACCTCGCTCCAGGGCGCGACGCGGGCGAGCGCCCGCTCCGGCGGGATCATCAGGTCCTCCGCCTCGGCGGGCTCGGCACGCGCGATCATCGTCTTGCTGCCGTGCCAGGCGCGGGCCGCCAGTACGTCGTGCTCGGCGCCGCCGGTGAAGGTGGCGTCCTGGGCGAGCAGTGTCATCACCACGGCCGCCACCGCGTCCAGCCGTCGCCGGGTCTCGGGCGGATCATCGTGGTCCGCCTCGGCCGTCAGGTCTTCGGAACCGAGTGCTTCGAGGAGGCGGCTGAGCCCGTCGCGCCAGCTCTGGTCCTGCTCGTCCCAGACTCCGGCGGCCAGGAGCTGGACGTACAGGTCGGCCACGAGCAGCCGGACCGGAACCGGTGCTGCGGCTGAATCGTCAGGGCCCGTGAGCGCCGCGACCCAGCGCTGGGCCCAGGCGCGGAAACGGGCACGCTGCGCCGGCGCGACGTACGGGGCGACCGGCACGCTCGTGGTGGGGAGGTCCACCTCCTCCGTCTCGTCCTCGTGCTCTTCGTCGTCCTCCTCCCGCACGCCAAGAGTGACCGCCGACACGATCCACCGCGACGACGGTGCCTGCGGCAGGTCGAGCGGCGAGGTGCCGAACGCCAGATCCGTCAACGGTGCCCCGATCATCCGGCGGCAGCCGGCGAGGTAGGCGTCCCAGCGGTCGACGCCGCTCGATGTCACCGAGCCCGCTGTCGTCTCTCCCGCCGGGCTCACCCGGGGAGCGGACGTTCCGGCGGTGAGTTCGCGCAGGCGCAGCAGATCGGCTTCGAAACGGCGTGCGGCACGCTCGTCGGCGAACAGGGTCTGCACCGTGTAGTCGTATCTCAGCCGGGGACCGCTGTCGGCGCTGTGGCGCCGTGCGCAGTGCACGGGGCTGTAGACGAAGACGACGGCGGATTCGGCAGTGGTGCCGTCAGGACGAGCGCACGTGGCGCGAACCGCCGCACCAGGAACCTCGGGCAGCGGGAAGGAGCAGGCCGCCGCCCCCGCCGGAATGGTTCCGGTCCGTGTCCAGGAACCCGGTGAACCGTCCGGAGACGTGCTGATCACCACGGGCAGGGGCTGGGGGTGCGCCAGAGAGACGTGCAGGCCTTCGCTGTCCGCCTTCGCGCCCAGCAGGACGAGCGTGTGACCGGTGGACTGGAAGGGCCGGATGGTGCGGCCCGTCAGGCTCGCGAGTGAGGTGACGCGCCCCTGTTCGGGAAGCAGCGGCGCGGTGTCGGCGGCGAGTACGGCGAGCTCGCAGTTGCCGCCGTCCCGGGTGCTGGTGCACAGCGCGGCGCGGGTCAGATTCGGGCTCCCGGTGAGAGCGTATCGGCGGCCGTCGGCCTGCCACTCGACGAACTTGCCGTGCCGCATGCGAGTCTCCTCGAGAAAACGGATCTGCGCGTCGAAGCCGCCGAGTGCCCTTTTGATCGCTCCGGCGTCATAGCTGGACCAGCGAGGCTGGAGCCCGAGGATGGTGCGGCGGGGTGTCAGACGGCCGACCAGCTCGCTGAGGGCATGACTGGCCTCGTCGACGAACGGGGCGTACGCGTGCAGTTCGTCGACAGGACCGAGCGGCAGTTGGTCCAGCAGACTCTCCTTGAGATTGTGCAGAAGCCGGGCACCGGATTCCGGTCCGGCCGGGGCGTTGACATGCCGTTCGGTCAGAAGGGCAGCCAGTTCCGCCAGATGACTCGCCGACCAGGGGGCCAGTTCCACGGCGGAGGGCAGTGCGTCCAACCAGTCGGCGAGGTCGGCCAGGAGGGCGTGGGAGTCGTCGTCCTCGGTCTCCACCACCGTCCACAGCTCGTCGTTGGCGCCCCAGCCGGACAGCGTCGGGTTCCCCGAACCCACGGCGAGCCGGCAGGCGTGTTCTCCGACCAGAAGGACGACCTTGGGGTGGAACGCACGCTGGCAGGAGGCCAGACCGTGCAGATAACTGTGGCCGGCCATGCGCACATCGACCGGGTCGTACAGCCCTTGGGCAGCATCACCGATCACCGCGGTGCGCGCACCCAGGCCACGGGCGACGGGTATGGCGACCTTCTCCAGGAAGGGGAGATCGACTGTGAAACCGAGGAAGAGCGCTTCGTGCAGCGCCTGCTGATCGCTGCGTTCGCTCCACTCTCTCAGCAGCGTGACGGGGGATGCGAACCGGGTGTGCTGTGCCGCGCTCATGGGTTTGTCTCCAGGATCCGCCGTCCCTCCGCGGTGACGGTGTGGCAGTTGTCGCGGACCGCGAAAAGCCCCAGCTGCGCTGCCAGGGAGCCCAGTTGGGGGATGCGCGTGCCGATGTCGGAGTCTCCTTCGTCTCCGGTCTTGAAATAACGCTCGTTGCGAAGGTGCAGACGGGAGAAGATCTTCAGCCCGCCGGTCGCGGGGTCGGTGCGCAGCTTGGCGAGGGCGACTCTGCGGGACTGGGCGAGCATGTCGTCCACCAGTCGAGCGGCCAGGTCGCGGACCGGCCGGTCGGCGTAGTCGTCGATGAGGCCGTCGACCCACGTCGGGTCGAGGAACTCGGCCCAGCGCCGCTGACGGCCCAGGAAGACGGCCCGTACGTCGTCCGGCAGATGACCCTCCCGGGAGCGCAGCGCACCTACCATCAGGAGCAGCACATTGGTCATCGGAGCATCGGCACCCTGCGTCAGAAGTTGCCGTTCGACCGGCAACAACTGACCTGCCGCGTTCTTGAGCGGAGGCAGGTCGTCCAGGACCCGCCGTACATTCGCATCCGGGGCCTGTTGCGCCAGCCAGCCGCGCAGTTCCTCGGCCGACCGGTCGGCCTCGCCGTCCTTGGAGCCGACACCGGCCACCAGTGCCGCCCACAGCCGACGCCAGGCGCCGACGGAGTAATGACGCAGCAGCACTCCCCGCCAACCGGCCGTCTCGGGAATCGCCGCCAGAACGGGATCCGTTGTCGCCTCGCCACCGAAGGCCACCGCGGAGCGCAGCGTCTCCTGATACCCGTCGCCCTCATGACCGTGGAGATCGATCGCCCGACCGAGGATACGGAGGGTCGCACGCCGAGTGCGGTCGGCCGTCTCCCAGTCCCTCTGCGCGTGGGTTCCTCCACCGTGAGTTGCGGTCAGCACGTCCGTCAGCCATTCCCGCTCGGCCGGACACGGGACGCCAAGAGCCGCCTGCCCTGCTGTCTCCAGGTCGGTGAAGGACACGACGTCCCGCGCCGTGAGAGACAGCAGAGGGGCGAAGAGCTCCTTGACTGCTGGAGGGCACGGGTGCCGGCCGGGTCTGAGCACTCCGTCCCGGACGTCCACGGTGCCGAGCACCGTGGCAGGTCCGCCGTACTGGTCCCAAAAACCCCAGCGGCGGGGTGAATACGACTGGCTCAGCTGCTCCTCATCGGCGGCTCGCGCGAGTTCCAGTTCCTCTGTGCAGAAACGCCGCACCCGATCGACCCCGTGGGCAAGCCACGCCGGATCTGCCTCTGTGTGGTGCTGGAGCGCCGCCAGCAGGACTTCGCTGCGGCGGACCGCCCGGCGGCACGCGCTGATGTCCCACGCGTTCCGTTCCGCGTGCGCCGCGATCGCCGCATACAGCGAGTGGTAACGGATGTAGCGGGTCACCGTGGACACTCCGGGAACCAACCGGTCCACCGCCCGCATCACCGGGCCCTCCACCGCCAGGGGATAGCGCCCGGATCGCACGCCCAATCCCTCGAGTGCCCATGCCGGCCCACGGACATCCGCTGTCACTTGCCACTCCTTGTCGGCTGCCGGAGCGTTGCATCGGCAGAAACTACCTGACCCTGCTTCAGGGTAGGTGCTGATTTCGGACGAGAGGCCAGTACGGTCGACTGGATTATGGAAGGCGCCAGGACACGCCCGATCCACCCTCAAGGCGGTCCACGACTGGACTTTCCGCAACGCCCGGGTTAAGTGTGGCGCTGGCGCAGGCGCCCGCTGTACCAACCCCCTGGGGCAGCGCCGACAGACAGCGCATCAACGGACTCCCCCGGTGTTCTCCCCACCAGGGCGGCTGCGAGTTCCCAGAGCACATGAGGTCTGGCCGAGTTGGTGCGGCGCCATCGGGACGGCACTGGTCCTGCTCCGGAGTGCGCCGCCTATTATCACCGATCTGGGGCCGTGGGCCGCGAGGCCCGACGCCAAGGAACTGCGCCTCGAACGCTCTGACATCGAGGCCTGCCTCAGGCGCCGGTAACCGGGGTCAGAAGGCTCGCAGCCTCTCGATGTGATGTCTCTGTTCTTTTTCGTCCTGTTCGATGTGCACACTGACAAGCACTCTTTGACCGTCCGGCTTGTAGTAGATGCGGCCAAGTCGCCCGATTCCCGCGATGCCCGTCGCCAATTCCGTCACCTCAAACCAGCCACGCATTTCCGAAAGTTCATTCCCGGCAAGGCGCCCAGAGTCGATTTCAGCAAGTGCTTTCATCGTGGACGCTGGCGAGTCGAGGTTGGCGATCACATCGACTGCATCGAGAACGAACTCGAGGCGGCTGAACGCCCGAGGCAGGAAGTCAATGGCACCCCCGCGCCGAGGCCGTTGCGCGGTCGCGGCGCGAAGTCGTTCCGTCTCCAGGCCCTCAAGTTCTGACACTCTCCCAAGGAGTGCGTCTACCTGCACTGCCAAGTTGTCAGCGCGTGCTCCGCTTTCTGCCGCTTCCGAGTCGGCCGCTCGCACACGCTCCAGCAGCAAGGAGTTCTCGGCAAGAGCGAGTTCTCGAAGTTCCTCGGCGTCAGCGAGGTTCTTCACCAGTTCCGCCGTGTCAGCCATGCCTCCCAGGCCTTGTCGAAGCACGGCGAGTTGCTCTTGCAGATCTGAATGACGGCGTTCTGCGAGGGCAACGGCTTCTCGGTATCGATGCTCGCTCGCTTCCGCGTTCGCAAGAACGTGACGGAGCTGCGCGACCTCACGCTCAGCCGCCTCGCCCTTGCATGTCGCGACGTACAGTTGGTTGAGCAGCTCCTCGATCCGAGCCTCGGCATCAGCAAGGCGAGCTGTGGTCGGATTCGTGACTGGCACCGTCGGCGCGAGAGACGACGGCGGTGCGATGACATCCCCGACGAGCGCAAGTGCTTCGGCCTGGCTGCCCTTGAACCGAAGGCGCGCGAACCAGTCGTAGAAGGTGCCGTTATCTGCTGGACGATGGCTGACGTCCCAGCGCTGGATGCTGAGACCCGCGTCCTCAAGCGCTGACACCAAGCTGCTGGCAACGTGCTCCGACGCGTTGAAGACGACGGTATGCCCGTACTGGTTGGATTCGAGGTGCCACTCGATGTCGAAACCGCTGGTCTTCTCCAGCGGTTTACCGGTAATGGGAGCGTACGGAACCTCTGCTCCGATAAACAGGAACCGATCGCAGTCCGCGAGTTCCCAGCTCGTTCCGTCCAAGTCGATGAGATCACCCTGCCGGAGTGGGTAGACGGAGCCCGCATACGCGACGCCCGCGTATCCATCGGGAGTCAGACGAATCGGACGGCGGACTCCAGACTCGACTTCCGTTCCGTGGTCAAGCACTCGCACGTGTGCCTTGGCGCTCGCCATGTCACGCCGTTCCGCATCGACACTCCGGGTGCCCCCACTGGCGCTTGCAGGCGGCACACGGCTTGTAGTAAAGGTGTTCCCGCAACTGGGCCTCTGTCGCACCGTCGCGCACGTGCCGGGTGAAGGCCCTTGCATTGTGCCGATACAGCACGTCGCCGGGAACGGTCGCCTGGTCCTTGTCCCTCGCCACATTCGCACGGACGACCAGTCCCGCCTGTGGCACGACCACGGACTCCTCAGGTGCTTTTGGGTGCGCGGCTGCACCTCCGGGCATAGCGGAAGCCGGGAGGCCAAGACCGAACTCCAGGTCGCAGTACGACGCCGTGACTCGATCGTGCTTCTGGCTTGATGACGCCTCGACCGACAACACCAAGTCGTCGTCGAGAACGACCTTCAGCTCGAGGCGCTCGTGCAGTGGCGGCGCGGTCTCGTCGACGCCGAGTGTGATCATTCCCAGCGACGTTCGCCGCTCGCTCGCCTGCGGGTGTGATGACAACGCGGTCGGAGTGGCGATCGGAAATTTCGCCTTCCCATCCGTCGGATCCGCGCAGTACAGGTGGAGGGTTTCGTGCTTGACGTCTCCACCGAGAGGCATTTCAGTGCCCGCAGCGAGGAGTGGCATCAACGACCCACGGGCGAGCTCGAGTTCGATGGGCTTCGCCAGTCGGAGCCTCTGCCTGTCATGCGCGATCCACGCAGCTCCTTGTGAGATCAACGTGGCACTGTTCGTCGGCACCTCAACTCGGTCCGGACCGAACAGCTCGTGCAGCCGGCTCCGAATCGCGGGCATGGCCGCCATGCCACCGACCACTACGACCAGCGAGACCTGCCCGGGCGCCATCGACAAGCTGCCGAGCAGCGACTCGATCTCATCAATACCTGCCGTCACGAGCGGCCGCGTGATCTCCTCCAGCTCCTGACGAGTGAGCCGGTACTGCAACGTGGCACCTGATTGGAAGTAACTTGGCCGGTAGAACGTCACGTCAACACGGTCAGCCGAGAGCTCGATCTTGTTGCGCTCCGCGTCCTGGAGGAGCCGGAGCTCGGCCTCAGGGATCGCAAGGTCGTCGTCAGTGGCACTTCCGCGAGCCCGAGCGCGCTTCACGACCTCGTCGCGAATTACCTTGTCGAACTCGTCGCCGCCGACCTGGGTCGAGCCACCGTTACGAAGTTGTCGAACCTGGTCTTCGTCGACTCGGCAGAGAGTCAGGTCCAGCGTTCCGCCGCCCCAGTCGACAACCAGGACGTTTCGTCGTGCAAGCCGCCGTGCCATCTCTTCTGGGTCGGTTGCTCCCCGGATGAACCCGTACAGGGCGGCGAGCGGCTCGTGGACGAACTGGGCTATACGCATCCCGGCCCCGGCGAACGCCTCTCGCAGCGCCGCGCGGCGGTGCCCATTCATGGTCACGGGGATCGTGACCACAGCGTTGTCGAGGCTGCCGAGCACCTTCCGCTGCGGACTGCGCAGGGACTCCGACCGGACGTGCCGCACGACGTCCGCAACGATGTCCACAGGGCTCCGGTCGACGCCTCCGACTGCGATCGCCTCCTCGCCGAGGAGGAACTTCGGCGATTTCACCGTGTTGCCGTGCACCCCAATGCCCGCGGCACCCAACGCGTCCTTGGCATCGCGGCCGACGACTACCTGCTCGCCCTCGTACCGGACGATCGAGGGATGTGGCCGGCCAGTCTCGACGTCCATCACGTCGATCACGCGGTCACCAACTACCACCGAAACGAGGCTATTGGTCGTTCCGAAGTCGAACCCGACGATCACGCGAAGCCTCCAGCCGCGTCCTTCAGCTGCTCGACCTCACGCGTGAGGGCAAGCAGAGAACGGTCGAGGAACTCCTCCGCGACGTCGGGCGCACCGTTCCGGAGTGCGTGCAGACCATCGGTAAGCAGATCGATCTCACCCCCGAGACGCCGGATGATGCGCGTTCGCAGCGTTTCGTAGTCGTCCGCCATATGGCTCTTGTCGACCACTCTGTTATCGCGCTCGGCCGCGAGCTCCTTCTGCAGTCGCACCACGTCGGCAGAGAACGCGTCGGCGCGAGCCAGCGCAGATTGCTCACGCTCCTCGACGGTCGAAAGCTCATTGCGGAGCCGAGTCTCGCGATTCCGAGCAGCGGCAGCCTCACTCTCGAGATGTGTGACCTGCCGTTCCAAGCGGGCGATCCGGGCGAGGTAGTTCGCGCCGACGATCCCGAGCACCTTGTGATCGCTGCTTGCCCCGACCTGGCTGGCGGCTCGCTCCAGCCCTGCTGCCTCCGGGGCCTCGTACCTCCAGAGGGAGTCGTACGACGCATCGATGAACTGATCCAGGGTCCACTCACGTTGGAGTGCGCGGAGGAGTCCGTAGCACGCGATCGCATGTCTGACGAGGCGCTCACTGTCTGCGGCTTTGAACTGCTTCGGGGCCGCTCCAAGTTCGTCGGCGACCCGCTGAGCCGCGGCACGCACGTGTTCGATCGAGAGCTGCGGATCCTTGCGGGGATCGACCAGCTGGCCCACCCTGCCCCCGAACACCGGGCTGTGGCCCAGTGCGACTACCGCGAGGTCAACGAGCCGGTTCAACGCCGGTGTGAGGCCACCGTCCTCGGCGCGCTTGAGCGGGACCCCTTGGCGCGCCGCGTACTGAAGCAGCTTGAACGGGGCCGACAACGTTGGGTCTGTCGGCGCGAGAGACTCGACCAGCGCACTCTGTGACGCGATGCCCTCATCGGTAATCGCCAGCTTCTTGAGGTCCTCCCTCGAGATCTCAAGCAGTCGAGCGTTCGACTCGTAGGCGAACGTCAGCAACTCCTCGATCGAGGTAATGATCGGCTTCGGTTTCGTCTTGGACTTGGCCCGCTGTGTCCCCTTCTCCGCAGCGGGTGCCGCTGACGCATTGTCAGTAGGCGCGGCCGAGCCGGTGCCATCGCCGGTAGCGGTAGCCGATGCGGGGTCGCTCGGCCCCGACTCCGCGCCGGGCTCTGGAATGGTCTCGTTGCTCAACGTCCTACCTCTTGCAATCGGGTCCGAAATCCTGCGTACCAGGCGCCGGTCTCCTTGGAGTGCCTGAGCGCCTCGCCGTGTCGTGATGCACCATCGATGTCTCCCACAGCGAGCAGCGCCTCAGCCGCGATGAGTCGGACCTTGAATTGGTCCTGGGGCCGGAGCTCGCCCAGCGAGGGCAGTAGCTGGGTGACCATGGATGACTGTGTCCCGTCCAAAGCCGTCGCACCGAGGTCCAGGAGGTCCTCGGTAACGGAGTCGCTCAAGGCCCGATCGAAGCTTCCGTGCGACCGGTCGGCCAGGCTTGTCGTGACGAATGCGCCGCCTGCGAGGAGGGATCGGAACCGCGCCGCGACATCGGAGACACGGTGGCTGTTGGTCTTGCGCACCGCAAGTTCGAACTGGTTGTAGTGCAACGCGACCAACCCGCAGATCGCCTCCGCTGCGGGGCGGTCGAAGGTCGACAGCAGAGAGACCGCACTGTTGTACCGCTGCTCGTAGATCGTCGCGCCCGACGCATCTACCCGGCCGGGGTCCTCAACCGCTTCACGCGCGAGTACGCCGTACAGGTATGCCGCCACACCTTCGCGGTAACGGCGGGCCGTCACCCCTCGGCCGGCACGCATGATGAAGGTGTCGATTGCGTTGAGACTCAACTCGCGGCTGGAGATGAGCTTCTCCAAGGCCTGGTCGACGAGGCAGAGGTCCTCTTCCTCGGCAAGGCAGAAATCGAACTCAAGCGTCCGCTCCAGCGGGCCATTGGAGACGGCCACTGTCTGGACGCCGACCTTCACCGACGCGAGGAAGCCGGCGGCTTCAGATGTGGAGGTTTCGCGGCCGTTGACGGTGATGGATTCGACATCCGATGTCACCCAATCGGCGGAGCTGCTGGAGCTCGTGACCATCAAGCGCGTGCGCCCGCACTCTCGTCCCCTGAAGAGGAGGATCGGCCGCTTGGACGCATGACCGTCGAAGCGGTGTGCTCGGCGGGCGCGCTCGGACGAGAAGACGAGTTCACACTCAGCGCAGGGAAACCGAGGGGGCTTTGGCGGGGCTGGCGGTCCGGCCGATTCGAGTCCGGTCGGCTCATGGAACTCCATGTAGCCGGTGTGCCAGAACCCCACGTACCCCCCTGTCACTTGCTGATCCGCGTCCCCTACACCTTCGGAAGGCTAGTCCGAGCGCACGAACTTTGCGAGGTCGCCGGTTGAGTGAGACCGACCTGTGATGGGCTGTCATGTCGCGATTGTGTGGGTGTAGATGCCGGTGCGAGGCCCCTGCACCGTCACAACGGCCGATGATCCGCGGGTACCTGGCCAGCCAGTCCGATGCGATGTGCTTGCTGGTGCGGTCCTGCTAGTCCGGCCGGAAGGCGTACGCGTCTGCCGGGATGTGGGCGGCTTCCATCAGCAGCAGTTTCTCGTAGGCGTACCGGCATACGACAGTGCGCGGACGGCACCCGTGTACCTTGACCAGTGCCCGGCCGGTGGGGCCCGCGAGGATGTCCCGCCCCTGAACGTACACAAGATCCTCAACGGCGAGCCCCCAGCTGACACCGAGACAGAGCAGCAGGCAGCACCTGAGGATTCGGGTCTGAGCCAGCTGACTGGCGCAATGTCCGGATTATGTACCGGCCGAGGATCTCGGCCGTCCGTTCGGGAACAGTGATCAGGCCCCGTTTCGACTCTCACGCCTCCAGCGCGGGCGCCCCGAGTTGATCGAGCATTGACTGGGCTTCGATCTGGATCGCGCTGATTTTGCGGTCCAGGTCGGTACGGAAAGCCCTAGCGTCGCGAACTGACCGGTTCACCTCGTCGATCGCGCGGAGCGCCTTGCCGAACTCGTCGTCGAGTTCAAGACGCACCTGGATAAGCGTCTTGCTCGAGATGTCATCGCACTGCGCAAGGACGCGGCCGACCAGGGCGTTCCGGCGGCGCATCTTTTCCTTTGCAGCATGCACCTCCTGACGCTCCTCTTTGACGACCGCATAGGCTTCAAGGGCAACAGGGAGTACAGCGCCGCCGATTTTGGCAACCTTCCCGATGTTGTTCGCCCAGCGCACGGCCTGGTACGGCTTGAACTTGATGTCGACGAGCTTTCCAGCCTTGTAGACGATCTTGTGCCCCGCGCTGCCTGCCGACTTCTTAATGCCGTCGCCTGCGCCCCAGACTTTCTGGAAGGCCTTCAGATGCTCGATCGACTTCGGACCCCAGGCTGGGACGCGGGGTTGCTTCCGACCTGGCTGGCGTGCCAGGCCTGGGTCTACCGGGATGTTCTGCGTCTCGATGTCCCCTTGGACATCAAGGGCGAGCAACTGGCGGGCGTACGGCGACGCCTCGATCTCCCGTACCTCGGAGGTCAAGTCGGCAAGCTGAGAGGCCAGGACGGCGCGTACCCCGTCCAGGAACCTCTGGTTCGCCGAGCTCAGCTCGTCGTTCAGAGTCACGGAGGCGGCGTCGACCCTAGACCAGTCGCGGTTCGGCGACTCCTGGATCGACTCCACCGTGTCGGCGAGGTGCTCGGCTGCCCGGATACACGCTGTGCGGAACTCGGTTGCCTGCCGTTCGAGGGCCGAGTCCAAGAGCCCGCAGCGCGTTGTGAGCGCACTGCGCTGGCGTGCGAGGACGGTCAAGACTGCTTCCTCGTCGGGGTCGTCTGTGAGCGCGGCGAGTGCCTCGCCCGCGACGAGGGCGACCCGCTGGAGCGCCACACGGAAGTTGGCCAAGTCGCCGCGGGCCCGCGCGATCCGGTTGATCGCGTCCGTGACCTTGTCCATCCGGGACGCCGCGATGCGGCGGGCGGCCCGCGACGGGTCCACCTCTAGCGCTTCCAGGTAGGTTTTGGCGTCGCACTCGACCCATGGCACCTGGTCGGCGAAGCTGCCGAGAGCTTCACGGACCTCGGCCTCCCGCACTCCTTCGGCCGCGCGAAGGCTGCGGCACTTGGTGAGCACCACAAGCAACTGCGGCGCCTTTCGCAGATCCTCGGTGACGTGCCGCAGGTGTTCGACCAAGCGATCATCGAACAAGTCAACAGTGACGGTGAACAACACAAGATCTGCGGAGCGCAGAGCCTCCTCCGCGCGTTCGTCGTGCTCCGGCCGGCCCGCCTGCACGCCCGGGGTGTCGACCAGGTCGACCATGCCGTCCCAGTTGAAGACCTCGACCCTGTCCGTCGTGATCGCCGAGCCCCTCGGAACCTGATACTTGCCATCCGTGAGTGCCTCGATCAAGGTCGACTTGCCGCTGCTGTACTGCCCGGTGAGGACCATCTGGGGACGATGGTGTTCATCCACTGCCAGCATCCGCTGGAGCCTCGACGCATCATCGGGTCGAAGGTTTCGGATCAGCTCGACGAGCCGCTCCGAGAGGTCGCGCGTCACCGCGGGGGCGGAGTGATACAGAAGGTCATTCACGTTGGCACGCTCCTCGGTGCGTTTGGTCGGACAATCTTCACCGGGGTGCCCAGGTGGTCAGACAGGGTTGCGGACCATGCCTCCAGTACCTGGTTTGGCGCTGGAGCAGTGGTGGTAACGATGGTGCCGTCGGGGCGACAGCGAATGAAGGCCGGTACCCCTTCGGTCAGGCCGAGGACGTATGACATCGCGGACGCGCCCGGCAGGTCAGGTGACGGTGTGCGCCCGAAGGCCAGGAATTCGGGCGAGGACGGCGGGAACAGCCGTGTATCTGCTAGAGCCTCATCAGGCACCTCGACCAAGATGCAGACCCCGGGAAGCCGGGTCACCTTCCCAACGGACGCAGCTAGGCGAGGCCGGCCGTCTACGCGCAGCAGGCAGCGGACTGTCTCGTGGTCAAGGGTGGAGACCGCGGAGTCAATCACCTGCTGCTGACTAGCCAGAAGGTCGGCCACGACCAACGCGGCGGCCTCGGCCTCTGTGCGTCGCACGTGGGAAGTGGTGAGTGTCTCCAGAACCCGCGCGATGGTCCCAGACACCTCGGCCAGCACCTGGGCCTCCAGCTCATTGAGGACCTTGCTGATCTCGGTCCGCAGCAGATCGCGGTTCGCCTCCAAGATTTCCGCTCTGCTCGTGAAAAGTGACTGGACCTTCTTGCGCACCGGAGTGACGAGGAACGAACCGAGGCTCATGACGACGGCGCCGACGACTGTGCCGGCTGGACCTGCCAAAGAACCCACGTACGCGCCAAGCGCCATGGAGGCGAGCGCTCCGCCTGCCCCAACCACAACCCCGGCTGCTTTCTGCTTCCACAGCCCCCTGAAGTCACGCATTCCGCTGACCTTAAGGTGCGGGCGGACAGCCGTCGTCCATTCGTGCTCGACGGCGACAGACGCTTCCTCGATCGCTCGCGCGAGGTTGCTGAGCCGTGCTTCCAGCCTCTCGTCGAGTTCGGCGACCAAAGCGGCCTGTTCCGTGTCCCATTGCTCGACGATCTGCGGGCCGAAGTCAGTGACGTTCTGGGGCCACCCCTGCCGTCGGCCGACGAGGCGAACAACGTCGTCCTCCATCCTCTGCATGCAGGCATCGACCAGGCGTACGGTCCGTCGTTCCTGGTCTTCGCGCATCCTCCGGCCGACATCGACGATCTCTCGGGTCTCCCGCTCCACAGCGGCGAGAGCTTCGCTCAACGCCTGTGCCTGCGAGCGAACCTCGTCGGCCTCGCGCAGTACCCGCCGGGCGGTGCGGCGCTTGCGGCTTTCCTGTTCCAGGACGGCGAGCAGGGCGCTAAGGCGGCTCGCTTCCCAAAGGTCGGCACCGTAGTCGCCGTCCGCCCGCGCCTGGCGGGCGGCCTCGGCATGGAGCATTACCTCGGCGACGGGGCGTACGGCGGCAGCGGATAGATGGGAACGGATCATCTTGAAGTGACCCTCGTGCTCGGCGAAGACTGAATCCGGTTCCTCCAGGAACTCCTCGTGGTCCAGATCGTCCACGAGTGGTTTGCGGCAGTTCAATGCCACAACGACAGGCTTACCGCGCGATGCCACGGCACGTAGCTCCTGTGCAGTCTCCTCCTGAAAGGAATCGTTGCTCGCAACCCACAGCACGAGGTCGGCACCGGGGACCTCAGCCATCGCTTGGGCGACGTCATCCATACTGTCCCTGGCACCCACTCCAGGGGTGTCGACGATCTCAACGTCGTGCAGGTCCACCGCCGGGGCCGCGAAGACGTCGCGCGAGTACCGCTGCCGGCCGTCCCCAATCCGCTCCACAGACCCGCCGGTGAGCGCCGCAAGGAGGGTACTCTTGCCGGCCATCGTCCGCCCCATCAGGACGATCCTCATCGGCGCGCCGACTGGCGGTGTGTCGGTGACCTCCACTGACATAAGGAAGTCGACAAACTGCCTAGTCGTCTTCTCTGCCGAGGCCCCGTCCCGAGACAGCCGGTGAACCTCTGCCAGGGTCGCTCGGCAGGCAGCGACTGCCTCCGCATGCGCGGGAGAGGGGTTATCGCAAGGCGGTTCGGGACCGCGCAACTGGTCCCGAGCGGCAGGACTCGAGCCGTGCCTGTTCTTGCTCGTCAATCGCCCCCCTTGAAGCGCACCTGTCCCCTCGAAGGGTGTCGTGCCAGCGTCATGTTAGGCCGTATGAAGTGCGGTACTTGCGGTGCCGGGCCTGCCCGGCCGGGGCGGTTCCCGGTTTCGCGGTTGGTGTCAAGGTCGGCCGCTGCGCGGTCGCTTCGCAAGCCTTAACACCGCCCGTTTGAACCGAGAGTGATCGGCCTTCTCTCCGGGCGGGCCCGGGGAGAAGGCTGCGGGACCGGGACCTTGCACGCAAGTTACTGCGGATTGCCGCCACGGAGGACCGTGAGCGGTAGTGCCGCAATCGCGGGTACTGCGGTTGGGCTGGACGTTCACGACCGATCGACCGTGGCCTGGGCCCTGGACGGCCTCATCGGCGAGGTCGTCGCCGAACACTTGGTCCCCGACACTGCGGCGGTGGTGGGCTGGCTGGAGCGGTTGCCGGGCCCGGTGGCCGTGGCCTACGAGGCCGGCTCGACAGGGTTCGGCCGGGTAGCTGGTGGAACGCTTTTGAGGATCTTCGTCTTTTCGACTTCGAAGACGGCATAAAAGGACGACCGTACTTGCCGTCGCGGTCGCGAAGCTCCCAGGTCAGGGGGTGCAGGTCGCGGGATCACCGCGACGCTCATGCATGCATGCGCATATTGCTGGGGAGTGATCTTGAGTCCGACGGGATGCTCGTGAGTATTTAGGCACGCTGTGCCTGGCCAGGGGATTTCGTGAACGACCCACCACCAGTCAAAAGACCCCAGTTCATCTGGGGTCTTTTGCGTTGCCGCGGTCCAGCAGGCGCTCCACCGCGGCGACCGTGCGGGCGGCGCCGTCCTCGGTGGCGAGTGCCGTGGCCAGGCTGCGGGCGCGGTCCGTGTGGTTCCGCTCGTGCACCGCGGCGCGGATCAGTGCCCCGAGGCGGTCGGGGGCCAGCTCGGTGATGGGCACGAAGCCGGGGCTCACGCCCAGGGAGACCAGGCGGCGTGACCAGAAGGGGGCGTCGCCGAACGTGGGGATGCCCACCGCGGGTACGCCCGCGCGCAGGCCCGCGCCCGTGGTGCCCGCGCCCATGTGGTGGACCACGGCGGCGGTGCGCGGGAACAGCCAGCTGTGCGGTACGTCCCCGATGGTCAGCACGTCGTCGCCGGTGAGGTCGAGGCCCGCGGTGCCGGACTGGATGACGGCCCGCACCTTCGCCTTGCGCAGGGCCGCCGTGATCAGCTCGCCGAGCCGCTCGCCGTCGCGCGGGTCGCCCGCGCTGCCCAGGCCGACGCGGACCGGCGCGGATCCCGCGTCGAGGAAGTCGACCAGTTCCCGCGACGGTTGCCGGCCGGGCGGCTCGTGGGGCCACCAGTAGCCGACCACCTCCACGCCGGGCCGCCAGTCCGCGGGACGCGGCACTACGGAAGGGCTGAAGCCGTAGTGGACGGGCCAGCGCTCCTCGGCGGTGCGGCGCAGGGTCTGCGCGGTGGTGAGCCGGGGCACGCCGAGCCGCGCGCAGAACTCCGGTGAACTCGACCATGGGGTGAGTCCCGTGGTGAACATGAGCTGACCGAGGCGGCGGTTGGCCCAGCGGCCCAGCGAGGCGACGCCGATGGGCGGCGGGAAGTCCCCTGTGGGGTGCAGGGGTTGCAGACCCAGGCCCATGCTGGGCAGGCCGAGGGCCTTCGCCAGGTGGTAGCCGTGGAACGTCGTGAGGCCGCTGCACACCAGGACGTCGGTGTCCTTCTCGGCCGCCGCGATCAGGCCGTCGCCGAGTTCCGCCAGGTGCTGGAGTATCCGCTTCAGCCAGCGGCCGGTGCCGAGTACTTCGCCGAGGCTCTTCTTCTTGAGGCGGCCCTGTTCATTGACGCCGAGCAGGCTCGGGTCGCCCGGCAGTAGGCGGAATTCCGCATTGCTGTCCGTGACTTGCCGCTCGAATGCTCTGTACGTCGCGATGGCGACGGAGTGTCCCGCCGCCTGGAGTCGGACGCCGAGGCCGATGAGCGGTGCTATGTCGCCGTGCGTTCCGGTGCCGATCAGGAGGACGGTCATGGCGGCATCGTACGGCCGGATCTCCTCGCTGTCGCCGTGAAAGCTCCGCGATAACGAGGCGATATGGCGGGCGACTAAATTCCCCGAAAGTTGCGTGCCCCAGCTCCCGATGTCACGAGGAACTCACGTGTCCAGCACACCCGTCGGATCAAGGCTGCCCGATGTGGAGGGCTCACCTCCCCGACCTGTTCCACGATTGAGTCCGCGTGAGAATCTGGTCGGACTCAGAGAAATACGGCGCGACCAACTCGGCTTCCTGGTGCGTTCGGTGGAGACCCACGGCGATATTTTCCGGCTGCGCCTCGGCGGACTTCCCACCGTGCTGATCAATCATCCGGACTACCTCCAGCACGTCCTGGTCGATCACCACCAGAACTACGACAAGGACAACTTCCTCTACCGCGCCACCCGCACGGTGCTGCGCGAGGGGCTCATCGCCAACAAGGGCGGCGAGTCGTGGCGGACGCACCGCAAGCTGATGCAGCCCTCGTTCCACCGCTCCAGCGTGGCCGGGTTCACCACCAACATCAGCGATCTGACCGCCGGGCTGCTGCGCGCCTGGGAGGCGCACGCCGACGCGGGTGACCCCGTCGAGGTCACCGCCGACGTCGCCGATCTGGCGCTGAAGATCGTGCTGCGCGCGCTCTTCGGGGTGGACGCCGAGGAGCGCGGGCGGCGGTTCGAGCGGGACTTCCTCGAGGTGAACGCGATCGCCGGGAACTTCTTCCGGTTCCCGTTCCCGCCGCTGTCCTGGTACTCGCCGTCCCGCAACCGGCTGCGCGCGCTCATCAAGGAGATGGACGCCTTCATCGCGCACCTCATCGCGGCGCGCATGGAACACGAGAGCGACCGGCCCGATCTGTTCACCCTGCTCCTGAACTCGCTCGACGAGGAGACCGGGACGGGGCTCACGCACGATCAGCTGACCAACGAGATCCTCGCCATGATCATCGCGGGGTACGAGACGTCCAGCAATTCCATCTCGTGGATCTTCCACCAGCTCGCCGAGCACCCCGACGTCCAGCGCCGGGTGCAGGAGGAGGTGGACGGGGTCCTCGACGGGCGGGTTCCCACCTTCGATGACCTGCCGAACCTGTCGTACACGCGGCAGGTCATCGACGAGACGCTGCGCCTGTTCACGCCCGCGTGGCAGACGATGCGGCACGCGGTCGACGAGGACGTCATCGGCGGCTACCGGATCCCGAAGGGGACCGACGTCTATCTGAATCTGTTCACGTTCCACCGGCACCCGGAATTCTGGCCGGAGCCGACCCGGTTCGATCCCGAGCGTTTCACGCCCGAGGAAATCGCCAAGCGCCCGCGCAGCGCGTACCAGCCCTTCGGCAGTGGTCCGCGTTACTGCCTCGGCAAGCAATTCGCACTCACCGAGCTGCACATCATCACCGTCATGCTCGCCCAGACCTTTCATGTCACGAGGCCGGCCGGACAACCGCCGGTGGGATTCGCTCCGCTCATCACGCTGCACCCCAAGGGCGGCATACAGCTGACACTGCACCGCCGCTGACGTCCCACCTATCGAGGTCATGAATGTCCCTGACTCCGCTCGACCGCACCGCACGCCGGCTGCGTCCCCGGAAGAATTCTCCGCTGAAAGAGATTCCGACCGTCAGGGCACGGGACGGCATCGGCGGCACGCTCGCCTTCAAGCGTGACCAACTCGCCTTTCTCGGCGGCGGTCTCGAGCGGCACGGAGACATCTTCCGTTTCCGGCTGCTCGGCCTGCCGATGGTGATGGTGAACCACCCGGACTACATCCGGCACGTGCTCGTCGACCGCGGCGAGCACTACGACAAGGACGCCGTGCTCTTCAAGGTGGTCAGGCCCGTGCTGCGCAAGGGGCTCATCGCCAACGCGGACATGGAGCTGTGGCGCAGGCAGCGGCGCATGATGGCGCCGCACTTCACGCCGCGCACGGTCGGCGCGTTCGCCAAAAACATGACCGACGAGACCGTCCGCATGCTGGAACGCTGGGAGCGCGGCGAGGGAGCCCGCGGGCCCGGGGGAACGCTCGACGTCACCGACGAGATCGGCCAGCTGGCGCTGCGCATCGTCAACAGGTCGCTGTTCAGCGCCGATGTGAGCACGTCCGCGCAGGCCTTCGAGCGGGCCTTCGGCGAGGCGAACAGTATCCTCGGCGCTTTCTTCCGCTTCCCGTTCCCGCCGCTGAGCGTCCCGACGCCGCGCAACGAGCGGCTGCGCAGGGCCATCAACGACATGGACGCGTTCGTCTCCGGGTTCATCACCCAGCGGCTGCGCGAGGACATCCCCGCGGGCGAGGAACCCGATCTGCTGACCCTGCTGCTGCACTCCGTGGACGAGGAGGACGGCAAGGGGATGGACCTGGAGCAGCTGCACCATGAGGTCCTGAACATCTGCATCGGCGCCTACGAGACGACCACCAACACCCTGTCCTGGGCCTTCTACCTGCTGGCCGGACACCCCGAGATCGAGGAGCGGCTGCACGCCGAGGTCGATCAGGTGCTCGGCGGGCGGGTGCCGGAGTTCGAGGACCTGCCGAAGCTGTCGTACGCCCGGATGGTCGCCGAGGAGACGCTGCGCATCTACTCCCCCGCCTACCAGTTCATGCGGCGGGCGCGCGAGGAGGACGAGATCGACGGGCACCGGATGCCGGCCGGTACCAACGTCCTGATCAACAGCTACTTCCTGCACCGGCACCCGGACTTCTGGGACGACCCGGAGCGCTTCGATCCCGAGCGGTTCACACCCGAGCAGGTCGCGAGGCGTCCCAAGCACGCCTACGTCCCCTTCGGCAGCGGCCACCGCATCTGCATCGGCAAGCACTTCGCCCTCGCCGAACTCACCCTGGTGCTCGCCACGGTGGCCCGCACCCACCGTCTCGTCCGGCCGGCGGGCTCGCCCGACGTGCACCCGGAGGCGCTGATCACGCTGCATCCCAAGGGCGGGGTGCACCTGCGGCCGGAGCCGCGCTCATGACGAAGCCGACGACCGCCGACAGGCCGGAGGGGCCCGTGCCGGAGATCCTCAACCCGTTCCCGTACCAGGTGAGTCCGTACGTCGAGCAGGCGCGAGCCCACCTCGGGGAGTGGACCCGGCGGATCGGTCTGGTGCGGCGCGAGGCGGCCAGGCGGCGGTTCGAGAAGGCGGATTTCGGCTGGTTCGCCGCTCTGGTGTACCCGACCGCGGACGCCGAGCGCCTTGATCTGATGGCGGACTGGTTCGCCTGGCTCTTCCTCGTCGACGACCAGTTGGACGACGGCAGCGTGGGGCGCAGCCCGGAGCAGGTGCGCGAGGTGGTGGGCGGGATGCGAGCCGTCCTGGAGAGCGCCGACCACGGGGCGGCCGCCGCGGTGGACCCCGCGCTTCCGGCGGCCGTCTCGTCCCTCGCCGACCTGTGGCTGCGCTCCTCGGAGATGACCACGGCCCACTGGCGCCGCCGGTTCGTGCGGCACTTGGACGACTGCCTGACCACGGCGGCGACCTGGGAGGCGGGGAACCGGCACGCGGGCGTCGTCCCCGACGAGGAGACGTACATCGAGAAGCGCAGGCACACCGGCGCGATCTATGTGTGCATGGACTTCATCGACATAGTCGAGCGGATCGACGTACCGGTGGCCGTCTATGAGAGCGGGGAGTTCACGGCGGCCCTCGACGCGGCGTGCGACGTCGTGTGCTGGACCAACGACGTCTACTCGCTGGAGAAGGAGCGGGCGATGGGCGAGGTCCACAACCTCGTCCACGTGGTGGAGCACCACCGGGGTCTCGACGGGGAGAAGGCGCTCGCCCACGTCGTCGGCGCGACGTCGGCACGGACCGAGGAGTTCCTGGCGCGGGAGAGCGAACTGCTGGAGGCGTACCCGGAGCACTCGTCGGTCCTCACGCCGTATCTGGCGGGGATGCGGACCTGGATGCGGGGCAATCTCGACTGGTCGCGCCGGACCAAGCGGTACCAGGCCGCAGAGGTGGCCGACGACAGCCGGCGCCCCGACGCCTATCTGGAGTCGGTCCTGACGAGGGCCGAGCATTGACGGCGCCGACGGTCACCGCAGAGGCGGGGCTGCTCCTCCAGCGGGCCAAGGAGCTCACCGAGCCCGAGCTGCGCAAGGCGGTCGACCGGCTCGCGGAGCCGGTGCGTTCGGTGGCCGCCTACCACTTCGGCTGGTGCGACGAGGCAGGGCGTCCGGTCAACGGCGACTGGGGCAAAGGGGTGCGCGGCGCCCTCGTCCTGGCCGCCGCCCAGGCGCTCGGCGCGGGGCCGGGGCAGGCGGTGGCGCAGGCGGCGGCCGTGGAGCTGGTGCACAACTTCACGGTGGTGCACGACGATCTGATGGACGGCGACAGGACCCGCAGGGGCCGCCCCGCCACCTGGGCGGTCTTCGGCAGCGCACGGGCGGTGCTCGCCGGTGACGCCCTGCTCGCCGCCGCGATCGATGTGCTCGCGCACCGCTGCCCGCAGCTCTCGCCCGCCACCGTGCGCGAGCTGTCCGCCGCCCTCCTGGAGCTGGTCGCGGGCCAGGGCGCCGATCTCGCCTTCGAGACGCGGGCGGACGTCGGCCTGGACGAGTGTCTGCGCATGGCGGGCGGCAAGACGGCGTCGCTGCTGGCCGCGGCCTGTGCGATGGGCGCGCTCGCGGCCGGTGCCGACGAGCGGAATGTGGGTCTGCTGCGGGAGTTCGGGCGCCATCTGGGGCTCGCCTTCCAGCTCGTCGACGACCTCCTGGGTATCTGGGGCGACAGCGCGACCACCGGCAAGCCCGTCGGCGCGGACATCCGGCTGCGCAAGAAGTCCCTGCCGGTGGCGGCCGCGCTGTCCGGCGGGAGCCCTGCGGGGGCCCGGCTCGCCGCGCTCTACGGCCGCGCGGAGCCGCTGGACGACGCGGCGGTCGACCGTGCCGCCGCGCTGATCGAGGAGGCGGGCGGCCGCCGCTGGGCCCAGGAAGAAGCGGACCGGCAGCGGGCGGCGGCCCTAGGCTGTCTGGCGGGCGCGGAGCTCGTTCCCGAGGGGGCGGGGGCGCTGGCCACGTTGGCGGAGCTGATCGCGCGACGGGACGTGTGACGGGACGTATGAGGGGACGTATGCGGGTCGGGTCGTAGGGATGGGAGGGCGGCGGTGGTCAGGACGTGATCGCCGCGGGGTGCTCCCCCTCCCGGTCCCGCGGGCCGGCCGGGGCGGTCCGCGGCGTGTGGGCCGTCGTCAGCCCCCGCCGGGGATGTCCTAGGCCGTGAGCGTGCTGTTCCCCGACTCCGTGAAGCCGCGGGCGAGCCGAGGCCCACGCCCGCGCCGCGCGAGGCGTCCCTGTAGCGCTCGAAGGGGCGCCG
This sequence comes from Streptomyces sp. NPDC006711, assembly GCF_042869775.1. NCBI lineage: Bacteria > Bacillati > Actinomycetota > Actinomycetes > Kitasatosporales > Streptomycetaceae > Streptomyces > Streptomyces sp. NPDC006711. Next base: position 440,276 of record NZ_JBIAGO010000002.1, on the reverse strand, counting down.
AGCCCGTTTCGACCCCGCCCTGCCCCTCGCTGCTCCCACCCCCGTCACCAAGGATGCTCCCCCCGCTGTGAGTTGCGGGGGTTCACCAGACCCCGGTGGATCAGTTCGGCGATCACCGCTTCGGAGTGCGTCTGGGCCGTCAGGGCCGTAAGGCGCTCTGCCGCCGTTTCGTCCGGGCGGCCCGGCAGGGGTCTGTCGTTCAGTTCGGCGTCCCAGAGGATGAAGTCGCGTGCGCTCTCGCGGGGCAGGTCCGACGGGGCGAACTCGCCGCCGAATCCGCTGCCGACGATCCCGGCTATCACCGCGCCGTACACCAGGTCGGCGTCGGCCTGCCGTTGCGTCCAAGGGGTGTTGGCCAGCGACGGAAGGTGCCCGTACGCGGTGATGCCGTCCGCCGACCAGCGGAGCGGAGCCTGCGCGCAGGCCACCCCCATGCGCTGGGACAGGTCGGTCAGGGCGCCGGCGCCCGGGTCCGACACGGGGCCGATCTGGATCCACAGGGCCCCGGGCCGCACGGCGGGAAGGAGGTGGTGCAGCATGACCACCTCAAGGACGTTGGGGTGGTCGAACGCGGTCAACAGGGTGTCGCACGGGGCGAGTTGGGCCGACCAGTCCGGCACCGAGTCGGCAAGCCCGGCGGCCTTGCGGGCGGAATAGCGGCCGGGCAGAGCCCAGGTGTGGGCCGTGAGGCCGACGGACGTGAGACCGTGGGCGGCGAAGTGGGCCACGGGGGCCGACCCCAGGACCGCGACTACAGGCAGTGCGGGCACAACCATCCTCTGAAGTGTGGCGAAGCGGGACTGTCGTCGGGCGAAGGACTTGTTCGCGTACCTCTCACGCTAGGTGCGGCCCCGGTCACCGGATAGCGCACCGATGCACAGTCCGTCGGCTGCGGGAGATCACGCGTGCACAGTCGGCCCCGCGTGCGTGCCAGGCACGGGGAGCGGGGGAGGGGGGGCGCTGGGGGTTCCCCGGCTAGCGCAGCCTCGGCAGTACCGGCTCGCCCGTCGTCGCGGACAGTGCCAGGACCAGAGTGTGCGCCCCCGACAGGCCCGTCGTCAGATCACGCTGGATCAACGCCTCCGCCTGCCGCAGCCGCTTGCGTACCGTCGCCGCGCCGACCCCGACCGCCTCGGCGGTGTCGTCGATGTGCAGGTTGCACCCGACCCACGCGCGCAGTGTGCCGGTCAGCTGCGGGGGCGCGCCGCGCAGGGGCTGGAGCAGGGCCCGCGCCCAGGTCAGGGCGGGCTCGCACTGAAGGATGGAGGCGAGCGACGCCTGCTCGGGCACGGTGTCATGGAGCGGGTTCCACGTCCTGGTCAGGGACAGCGCGAGGTGGACGACCGTACGTACGCGGACGTCCTTGAGGTCGAGCGGCCTGCCCTCGGCGCCCAGCACCTCGGCGACGCGCGCGGCGCGGGCGGCCACCGTGTTGCGGTGCGCCCCCAGGATCCGGGCCGTCTCCGTGTGGGGGAAGTCCAGCGCGAGGCGCATCGTGCCGATGAGCTCGTCGCGGACCGCGTACGGCATGGCGAGCAGCGGGGCCAGGACATGTTCGGCCCAGCGGTGCGCCGCCGTACCCAGCAGGGGTGCCAGGGGCGCCGAGCCGTCGAACATGCCGATCCGTTCGAGGCTGTGGTGCGCGGAGACCAGCGCGTTGCTCGCCTCGCTGTAGGCGTCCGCGACATCGGCGAGCCCGTACGGGCGGCTGCCGCCCAGGACGCAGGTCCGCCTGGTGGACACGGCGTCCGCGAGCGCGCGCCGCACGCTGTCGGTGTCGCCCGGCGGCCGGCGCAGCGGCTCCACGACGATGATGTGGTCCTCGCGGGCCGGGCAGCGCACCAGCAGGGCCGTGCCGTCGGTGGCCGGCTCCAGGGCGCGCACCATGTCCTCGCGGCCTTGGGGCGGGGTGGCGATGACATAGACGCGGACCTGCTCCGTCCGCAGCAGCCCGGGGCTGAGCCCTTCCATCGCCCGCTGGGCCAGGACGGTCTGGCCGCCCATCAGCATCTGGAACACGCTGAGTCTGACACCTCGGGCGCTGTCGTTGAGCTGGTGGACGCGCAGGACCTCGTGTGCCAGAGCGAGCAACTTGGCCGTGTGGTGTGCCAGGGCGAGCGTTTCCGCCTCGAAGGGCGTGGTGGAGACCAGGACGAGAAACGACGCGTCGGTCTCGGCCCCCACGGGCAGCTTCACCACGTGCAGGCCGTTGCGAAACCGCGGCCGGCGGGTGGTCTCCTGGCTCAGCACGGCCTCATGGGCGGTGTACCGGTGCGTGTCGGGGGCGTCGTGGGGATACTCGGCGCGGACCTCCCCGGGTGTGGGCCCCAGGAGGAGTACGTACGCGGCCAGCGACTTGGACAGGCCCGTCACCAGGTGCTCGTCGGCGTCGGGCCGGTCGAAAGCGGCCGGGAGGTGTTCGACGTATTGCGCGATGCGTCGCATGTGCTGCCTGGCCTGGCGCTGCCAGGTGCGCGAGAGATCGCGGTCGACCCGCTCCCATACCGTCGGCTCGGCCCGGGTCGCCAGCAGTGGCAGCGCAAGGCGCAGCGCCGTCTGCCGTACGACGGGGGTGACGCCGGAGCCCGGGTCATGGGGCACGCTCAGCGCGAGGCCGGCCGCTCTCCTGTCCCTGAGCGCCCGCAGCAACCGGTCGACACGGGCCGGCGCGAGCGCCCCCACGGCCGCCGCGTGGGCGACCACGAGACACCCGGCGATGTCGAGAGCGTCCTCGACGGCTAGGCAGGGGACGAATTGCGCGCCCACCACGCAACGGTCCTCGTGCGCGGCGCGGTTGGCCTCGTCCGCGAAGGCGAGCGCGAGCTCGGGCAGGCTTGTCAGATACCCCAGTGTTGACATTTCTCGTCCCCCGTCGCGGCTCGCGTGTCGGCATGCGCGACCTTGATGCGTCCCCGTGAATCACTTGGCAGCGCCAGAAGTCCCGCGTGCGGCGGCCCCATTCCTTGAGGTCGTCGACGTCGTCGGTGTCCTGACGCCCTCGTGCGCTTGGCCTCCTTGGCATCACTGGCGTCCTCGGCGTCCTCGGATTTCCCGGCGCGGCGCACCGCGTGCCGGGCCGGCGCGCAGTGCGGTCACGGCGCGCCGCCCGGTTCCGACTCCGGCGTCCGGTCGTCACCCTGCCCACGGCACAGTCAAGTTTCCAGGAAATAACCGGTCGATGGCTGGAAACCGGCACGGTCGCAAAAGGTCCCGAAGGCGGCGCCGCCGACGAGGCACGCGGGCGCGTCCGAGCCGGCTGGTCGCGCACTCAAGAACGGCTGTCCTGAATCCGTCCCTCGACCGGCCTGCGTATGACCTATGCGTGACCTACGCATGACCTATGCATGACCTACGCATGGTCCGCGAATGTCCACCGAGCAACTGGTGCGCTTGGCAGGGGAGTTGATCAACTAGCGGCCCGCGTGCGACAGCCCGTGGGGCCGCCTCGGTGAAACGTACGCTCGTCGGGGTACCCGCCGCGCATGGCGAACTTGCATCTTCCATGGCGACAGAGCGGCCGGTCACCGGAGGCCGGAGCCGGATCCGAAGCCCAGGACGGAGCCGGGACGGCCAGGGACGCCGGCCCCGGCCCCGAGGTGGAGCGGGCGGCGCCGGACGTACCGACCAAGCTCCCGAAAGGGCTGTGGCGGGCGGTGCTCAAAGGCAGCCTGCGGGAGTTCAGGGACGACGAGCTCGTCGACCGGGCCGCCGCGCTCACCTACTACGGAGTGCAGTCGCTCTTCCCCGCGCTGCTCGTGCTCGTGTCGCTCCTCGGCATCACGGGACAGTCGACCACCGACAAGCTCCTGAACAACCTTCAGGGGCTGGCGCCGGGACCCGCCAGGGACATCATCACGAGCGCGGTGAAACAGTTGCAGGGCAGCGCGGGCACGGGCTCACTGGTGGCGGTCGTCGGCCTGGTGCTCGCGGTGTGGTCCGCGTCGAGCTATGTGGCCGCGTTCATGCGGGCGGCCAACGCGGTCTACGACATGCCGGAGGGGCGCCCGGTGTGGAAGATCCTGCCCCTGCGGCTCGGTCTGACCGTGCTCCTGATGGTCCTCGCGGTCATCAGCGCGCTCATCGTGGTGTTCACCGGCAGCCTGGCCGAGCAGGCCGGAACCGTTCTCGGCGTGGGGAGCGCCGGCCTTACGGTGTGGTCGATCGCCAAGTGGCCCGTCCTGGTCCTGCTGGTCGTGATCATGATCGCGCTGCTGTACTGGGCGAGCCCGAACGCGAAGGTGAAGGGCTTCGTCTGGCTCACGCCGGGCAGCTTCGTGGCGCTGCTGATCTGGTTGCTCGCCTCGGGCGGTCTCGCCGTCTACGTCGCCAACTTCGGTTCGTACAACAAGACGTACGGCACGATGGCCGGCGTCATCGTCTTCCTGGTGTGGCTGTGGCTCACCAATCTGGCGATCCTGCTGGGGCTCGAGTTCGACGCGGAGACGGTACGCCAGCGGGCGATCGCGGGCGGCATGCCGCCGGACGAGGAACCGTACACCCAGCCGCGTGACACCGCGGCGTGGGACGAGCACGACCGGCGGCGCGTGGGAGAGATCTGAGAGCTCCGGCTCCGAATGCCCCCCGCGGTGGGCAGGGCCGGACCGGGCGTTCCCGGCCGGTCTGCCCTGAATCGTGCCATCCGGGGTACTCGGGTGGGGGCAGGCGGCCGCGGGCACCGGTACCCGCGAGCCGAGACGTTTCACGAAGACGGGAGGTGGCCCTCGTGTCGAGCACGCAGCCCCACGGGGCAGGCCCAGGACCGGGCGCCCACGCGCCGGGCAACGAGCCGGTGAGTGAACTGGTCCAGCGGGCCTCGCAGCAACTGACCGAGCTGGTGCGCGGCGAACTGTCGCTCGCGCAGGCCGAGATGAAGGAGAAGGGCAAGCGGTACGGCCGGGGCGGCGGCCTCTTCGGCGGCGCCGGACTGATCGGCTTCCTCACCCTCCAGGCCCTGGTGGCCGCCGCCATCGCGGGGCTCGCCGTGCCGCTGCCCGTGTGGGCCGCCGCGCTCATCGTGGCCGGGGTGTTGGGCGCGATCGCCGCGGTCATGGCCCTCGGCGGGAAGAAGCAGGTGGGCCGGGCGGCCCCGCCCGCGCCCGAGCAGACCATCGAGAACGTGAAGGCCGACCTGGCCACGATCAAGGGAAGTGCACACCGATGACCGACACACCCCACGGAGAGCTGGGCTCTCCCGGCCCCGAGGAACTGCGCGAGCAGGTCGAACGCACCCGCCAGGACCTGGGGCGTACGGTCGAGGCGCTGGCGGCCAAGACCGACGTCAAGGCACGCGCCCGCGACAAGGCCGCCGACGTGCGAGAACGCGCCGAGGCCAAGGCGCACGAGCTGAAGGCCAAGACCGCGGACGTCGCCCACCACGTGCAGGACACGGTGCAGGACAAGGTCGCCCACCCCGTCAAGGACAAAGCCGCCCACGCCGCCGGTGTGGCCCGGGACAAGGCGGTGCGGACCTGGCAGGACAAGACGCCCGACGCGGTCCCGGGCGCCGTCCCCGAAACGGTGTGGCACACCGCGGCGGGCACCGGGCGCGGGATCCGGGATCCGAGGGCGCTGCTCCTCGCGGCGGGCGGTGTGGCCGCCGTGGTGTGGCTGGTCTGCCGTCGGAGGAAGGGATGAGCCGGTGAAAGTGTCGAAGATCCTGTACAAGCCGGTCGGGCTCGGTCTCGGCGTCGTCAGCGGAATGCTCGCCGGGATCGTGTTCAAGCAGACGTGGAAGCGGCTCGCTCATGACGACGACGCCCCCGATGCCACCGACGAGGACCGGCGCTGGCGCGAGGTGCTGCTCGCCGCCGTGTTGCAGGGCGCGATCTACGCTGCCGTCAAGGCCACCGTCGACCGGGCCGGCGCCACCGCGACCCGGCGCCTGACCGGGACCTGGCCGGGCTGAGCGCGAGAACGCGGCCGTGCGGTGCCGCACCCGGGGTCCGGGTGCGGCACCGCACGTCGTCACAGGGGGATGGACCGGGCCGGGATCAGTAGGCCGTGGTGACCGTCACCCCGCTGAACGCGGTCTTCCCGTAGAGGCTGATGTAGCGGTAGCCCGCCGTCTTGTTGGTCACGGTGATGGTCTCGGCGTTGCCGGCCTTCGTGGAGCGCGCGGTGTAGGCCGAGTTCGTCGCCCAGGTGCTGGTGTTGTAGTAGAGGTCGGCGTTCCCGGTGCCGCCGGTCGTCGTGACCTTCAGGGTGACCTTTCCGGCGGGCAGGTACAGGAACAGGTAGTCCAGGCCGCCCTTCTGGGCCGCGAGGCCCGAGCGCGAGCAGTTCTGGCCCATGACACGGGTGTCGGGGTCGGTGCAGGCGGGCAGGGCGCCGGTGACGACGACCGGCTTGGTGGCCGTGTTGGTCAGGCCCTTGGCGTCGGTGACGGTCAGGGTGACGGTGTAGGTGCCGGGCGCCTTGTAGGTCTTGGAGGGGTTGGTGGCGGTGGAGGTGGTGCCGTCGCCGAAGTTCCAGGCGCGCTGGGTGATGGTGCTGCCGGCGTCGGTGGACTTGTCGGTCAGGCTGACGGTGAGCTGGGAGACCGTGGCGTCGAAGGCCGCGGTGGGGCCACTGGCCGTCCCGCCGCAGGCGCCGGCGGCGCAGGCGTCGAGCCAGGTGTTGAAGTCCGCGTCGTACCGCGTGCCGATGCCGGTCGCGTAGAGCGCGTACGCCCCCGCGTAGTCACCGGCGCGGAACTTGGCGAGCATGTTCTGCACGTCGGCCGGGTGCTTCTCGACCATGTACCGGGTGGCCAGGTAGCCCCACGGATAGGTGCGGGTCTGGTCGGAGTTGGCGTACGAGCTCTGCCACAGGGTGCTCAGCGCGTAGGTGTGCTGGGCGGCGTCGGCGATGGCCTCGGTGTCGGGCAGGTTGCGGTAGCTGTAGGAGACGTACTCCGCGAAGCCCTCGATCCACCAGATGTCCGGGACGTCCTGGCCGGCGTTGAAGTCACCCGCCATGTCGTAGCGGCCGTCGAGGTAGTGCGTGTACTCGTGGTTGAGGTTCCAGATGTCGCCGGGGAAACCGTCGCCCACGCTCTTCACATAGGACAGGAAACGTGCCTGGTTGGCCGGGTCGGACGGGTCGCCCTCCAGGTACTCGCCGCCGTTGTTGGTGCTGTTGCCGAAGATCCAGCCGGAGTACGTCTGGTAGTCCTTGGGGCTGGCGAACGTGACGATCTGGATATTGGTGTTGTGGTCGTTCGCCACCGGACCGCTGTCCTTGACGATGCTGTGGAAGTACGCGTCCTGGCCCTTGACGCTGGTGCAGGCCGCGGCGAGGGCGGCGTCGCTCAGGGACTGGGCGCGGAAGGTGTGGTCGGCGTCGCAGTTGTACGTGATCGGCAGCGCGGCCGCGGTGAGCTGGTTGACGAAGTCACAGGTGCCGTAGTAGGAGCACTGCGCCTTGTCGTTGGCGTCGGTCATCGCCGCCACGCCGACCCACAGGGGCGCGGTCGGGCCGGTGATGGCGGAGGACCCGAGCAGGCCCTTGGCCAGCGGCCGCACCTTCGCCTGGAGGGCGGGGGTGTCGAGGAAGCGCGCGAGTTCGGTGCCGGCGTTGGACTCCAGGTAGAACCAGGAGTCGTTGAGCTTGGCGAGGTGGCCCAGCACGAAGGAGTTCAGGGTGTCGACGATGCTCGGGTCGGCCGTCACCGCCGCGATGTAGGCGGGGTTCCAGTGGCCTCGGAACAGCGGTGTGAACACGTCGTTGACGGCGGTGTCCATGCTCCAGTAGGTGTCCCAGGAGCTGGTGTAGGAGGTGAGCACCTTCTTGTAGGTGTTCAGGTAGCGGGCCTGCTCGTTGGCGCTGTCGGTGAGGATGATGACCTCACCCATGATGTCGCCGTTGGCCGCGCTGACGTCCATGAAGTGCGGGGACGCGATGAAGGTGTCCAGGGCCGCCTCGCTGGCGCCGGCGAGCGCCGCTCCGTAGGGACCCACGTCGGAGGCGTTGTTGGACTGCACGTAGTAGCCGGCGCGCAGGAACAGCACGAGCTGCCACACGTTGGTGGAGTTGTCACCGGGGTAGGTCCGCGCCGTGTTCTGGAGCGCGCCCGCGACGGCCACCATGTTGGGCTCTTGGAAGATGTTGTGCGCGTCGGTCCCGGTCACACCGAACAGGGTGTTGACGCAGTCCGTCGTGGAAGCCTGGACGAAGCTCACGAGCGCCGCTCCGCTGCGGCTGCCGAAGTCGCCCGGCGTACAGGACGCCGCCGCGCCCTTGACGGCTCCGCTCTTCGCCTTCTGCGGCGCCGGGGAGGTCACGGGCTGCTTCGGCGGCAGGTGCGCGGCGTCCAGCGGGGTGTGCCGCGCGTCGGAACGGTCGGACACATTGGCGGTCGAACCCACCAGTGGCGGCGCGGACTTGGCGGCGGACCCGCTCGCGGCGGTGGCCTTGCCGGACGGCCCTGCGGGCTTCTGGGAGCCTGCGGCGGCGGCGCGGCTCGGCTGCGCCATCATGGCGATGCCCATGCAGAGTGCGAGGGCAAGTATCAGAAAACCGGTGAGACTTCGTCTCAGACCTTCTGTTCGGGTGTTCACGTGCCGCCTCCCAGCGGTGTGGAGCCGCGCACGAGGCGCGGCGGTGGGGGATACCGGGGGCCGGGCCCGCCCGCCGCCCCCGGGTGACGGGGCGTGACGAAGCGGACCCGGGAACCCACGGGCCGTACGGTGCAGTTGGCATGAACGCGGCTCGCTCGTGCGCGTCTGTAAAATTGCATATGTCACATGGCTTGTGAAGGGAGCGCGGGTAAACCGCAGGCAATTCCTGGGTGTCGCGGGCGGCGAGGGGCGAGGTCATGGACCCGGCGACGGGCCCGGCGGGACCGGGCGACCGGGCGCCCGGCGGGTGTGGATGTCCGGAAGTCGTGCGACAACGCCGTTATGGCGACAGGAAGTTGGGCGCTGCTACGGCGTCGGGCGCAGCACCAGGCATACGAAGCCGAAGGAGTCCCGGTAGCCGCGCAGCCACTCGGTGCGGTGGGTGGCCGCCGTCTCCAGGGCCCGCGCGCTGTCCGGGTCGTGCGGGTGGTCGAGGGCCCAGGAGGCGAGCGATCCCGTCCAGGACCATTCGTAGGCGTCGAGCTCGCCGCGCGTGCTGATGTGGGCGCCCACCGGTGTCCAGCCGTCGGCGACGACGGCGTCGAGTGTGGTCGGCAGATCGCTCAACTCGCCCAGCATGTCGACGGCTTCGGGGGAGGGGGCGCGCTCCCAGAATCCGTCGCCGACCAGCACGCGCCCGCCGGGCGCCAGCTGTGCGCGGGCCGCCGCGAGGGTGGGGAGCAGGCCCCCGTGGGCGTGCCCGGCGCCGACGTTGAGTACCAGGTCGAAGGGGTCGGCCGAGGTGAATCGGGCGGCGTCCTGCTGGTGGAGGGTCAGACGTGCGTCCACGCCCCGGCCACGGGCCTCCTCGCGGGCGCGGGCCAGGGCGGGCTCGGAGGTGTCCACGCCCACGGCCCGCAGGCGGGGGTGGGTGGCCAGCGCGCGCAGCAGCCACTCGGCGCCGCCGCAGCCGAGGTCGAGTACGCGCGCGTCCTCGCGCGGGACGGCCTGGTCGAGGAGGCGGCGGACCGCGTCGTCGTCGACGGGGGCCGCGATCGGGTGGCCGGTGTGGGCGATGCGGGAAATCTCTTCACGGTTCATCTGACCAGTGTCGCAAGGCTTCAGGAGCGGCCCTCGTGGTCCGGCGGCCGCGCCGAACGGGCCAGGCGCTCGGCGAAGTCGACGACCAGGGAACGGAGTTCGGCGGGCCGCTCGATGACGAACGGCCGGTCGAGGGACGCGAGCACGGCGGGCAGCCAGTTGAGGCGTTCGACTCTCAACTCGGCGCGCAACCAGCCCTGTTGGGCGTCCTGTTCCCCGCCCTTGGCGCTGGGGATGGGGGTGAGCGTCGCGAGGGCGGCCGGCAGACGGGGCCGGATCTGCTCGGCCGTCCCCTGGATCCGCAGGCTCACCTCGTGTGCGTACGGAGCCGTGGCGAGAGCGGTCAGGACCCGCTCGCCGGGACCGGGGCCGGGTTCGGTGGGCGGCGCGAACGATCCGGGCAGGGTGCGGGCGTCGAGGACACGGTCGAGCCGGAACATCCGGTCCTCACCGATCGCGGGGTCGGCGCCGGTGACGTACCACCTGCCGGCATGGGTGACCAGGCCGTACGGGTGCAGGGTGCGTTCGCTGTGCCGGCCGGTGGCGGAGGCGTACCGCAGGCGGACCGGCCGGTGGTGGCGTACGGCGTCGGCGAGTGGGAGCAGAACGTCGCTGCGGGGAGCGGTGGGGGGAGCGGGGGGAGGGGCCGCAGGGGTGGCGGAGAGGGGAGTGGAGAGGCCCGCGGGATCCGGGTCCTGCGCCCCAGGTCCGGTGGGCGTGCTGGGCCGCTCGGGCGTGCCGGGCGTGTCGGGCGGGGCAGCCTGGGCTGCCGGGGCGCCGGGGTCGGTGAACGCCAGCGAGTCGAGGACGGCGTCGAGTCCCCGGCCCAGCCGCTCGGGCAGCACACGCCGTACCTTCGCCGCCGCCGTCTCGCTCGCTACCCCCGTGCTCGTCATCAGCCCCGCTCGCCGCCCGGCGACCAGGCCCAGCAGGACGGCGAGCGCTTCCTCGTCGTTCAGCATGAGCGGCGGCATCCGGTATCCGGGGGCAAGGCGGTAACCGCCATAGCGGCCGCGTACCGAGATGACGGGTACGTCGAGTTCGAGCAGATGCTGGACATAGCGCCGCACCGTGCGCTCGTCGACACCGAGCTGACCGGCGAGCTCGGCCACCGTGCGGGTGCCGCCGGACTGAAGGAGTTCGAGCAGGGTGAGCACGCGGGCTGTGGGTCGGGCCATGCCGGAAAGTATGCCGCCCATACCGGGCGGGTTCTGTCCGGTATTGGTCATAACGTATGAGGTCACAGACGCGGAAACGCGCCGAAACCACCGACCCTCTCTCCCCTCGGAGCGCACCATGGACTTCGTCTCGATCCGTGTCATCACCGACGACATCGCCCGCCTCGTCGGCTTCTACGAGCGCGCGACCGGGGTGGGGGCCCGCTGGGCGACCGACGACTTCGCCGAGCTCAGGACCGCCACGGCCACCCTGGCGATCGGCAGCACCCGTACGGTCGCGATGTTCGCGCCCGGCGCGGCGCGCCCCGCCGACAACCGGAGCGTCATCCTGGAGTTCCGCGTGCGGGACGTGGACGCGGTGCACCGGAATTTGGTGGACGCGGGCTGCGCGGCGCAGTTCGTGCAGGAGCCCACCACGATGCCGTGGGGCAACCGCTCACTGCTGCTGCGCGACCCCGACGGCCACCTCGTCAACTTCTTCACCCCGGTCACGGAGGAGGCGATCGCGCGGCTCGGGGCGTGAGACGCCGTAGCCCGTCCTGCGGCTTGGCAAACGCCCTCAGGGCGCGGCCGGCTCCCAGTTCGCCACGAGGCGCCGCTGCCAGGGGGTTTCGACCGCGCGGCCGTCGTAACGTTCCCGTACGAACGTGACTGCCTCTCGGGCGGGGACGCCGTCCAGGACGGCGAGGCAGGCCAAGGCGGTGCCGGTGCGGCCCACGCCACCCCCGCAGGCCACCTCCACCCGCTCGTTCCCGGCGCGGGCCAGCAGCGTGCTCAGCGCCGAGGCGAAGCCGGCCCGGTCGGACGGCAGCCAGAAGTCGGGCCAGCGCAGCCACTGGCTGTCCCAGTCGACGGGGCCTGGGCGGCGGCCGAGGAGGTGGAGTGCGAACTCGGGCCGTGGCCCGGCGGGAAGTGGGTGGCGCAGGCCTCTGCCGCGCACCAGCCGCCCCGACGGCAACAGGAGCACGCCGGGCGCGGCCGGATCCCAGGAAACGTGCATGGCGCGAGCGTAACCGCGCGGCGGCCAGGGCTGCCATGGATGGGCTGCCATGGATGGGGTGCCATGGACGGGGTGGCCGCGCAACTTCGGCGCCGCCATGCGAGGGCGGGTGCTCGGGCCTAGCGTGGGAGGAAGTGCTGTCCCTCGGCCCGGGCCGGGCCGGTTGCCCGGCCGGGGCGCCTTCGCCAGGCAGGAGGCCTGCCCGTGAGGTATTCACAGAACCAGTGGCGCAGAACGTGTGCCGGGGTCGCCACGGCCGCTGTGCTGACCGTGCCGGTGGCGGCCACGAGCGCGTACGGGGTGACGGCCCCGCCGCCCTCACCCCGCACATCGGCCACGGCGACCGCGTCGAACTCGCCGTTCGCTTCCCCGTCCTCCTCCGGCTCGTCCCCGTCCCCTTCCGGCTCGACGTCCGCGTCGAACTCGCCGTCGGCCTCCAGCGACTCCGGCTTCGCCCAGCTGAGCCCGGCCGTGGCCGCGCGCCTGGACACCGCCGTCAAGCAGGTCATGCGGGAAGCGAACGTCCCCGGCGCGATGGTGAGCCTTTCGGCGCCCGGCAAGGGTGACTACGTCCGCGCGTTCGGCGTCGCCGACAAGGCGACCGGCGCCCCCATCAAGACCAACATGTACATGCGCATCGGGAGCGAGACCAAGACCTTCACGGTCACCGCGCTGCTGCAACTCGTCGACCAGGGCAAGGTCCACCTGGACGACCCGATCGGCAAGTACATCTCCGGCGTGCCCAACGGGGACAAAATCACGCTCCGTCAACTCGCGGAGATGCGCAGCGGGTTGTTCAACTATTCGGAGGACGAAGGCTTCGTGAAGGCGATGCTCTCCGACCCGACCAAGCCGTTCACGCCGCGACAACTGCTCGACTACTCCTTCAAGCACCCGGTGCTCTCGCAGCCGGGGAAGGTCTTCTTCTACTGCAACACCAACCTGATCCTGCTCGGCCTGGTCGTCGAGAAGCAGAGCGGCATGCCCCTGCACGACTACATCACGCAGAAGGTCCTGAAGCCGGCCGGCCTGACCCACACCAGCTTCCCGACCGACGCCGCCTTCCCCAGCCCGCACGCCCAGGGCTACACCAACCAGACCCTGAACGGAAAGGTCGCGGTGACCACCGACTGGAACCCGTCCTGGGGCTGGGCGGCCGGCGCGATGATCTCCGACCTCAACGATCTGAGGAGCTGGGCGCGCGTGCTCGCGACCGGCACCCTGCTGTCCCGGCAGACGCAGGCGCAACGCCTCAAGTCGGTCCCGACGACCATCCAGGGCGCGTCCTACGGTCTGGGCATCTTCAACGTGCAGGGCTGGATCGGCCACAACGGCTCACTGCCCGGCTACGAGTCCTTGACCATGTACCTGCCCGAGGCGAAGGCCACGCTTGTCGTGCTGATCAACACCGACATCGTGCACGACAAGCACGAGCCGACCACGCTCCTCGGCCGGGCGATCACCCAGATCGTGACACCGGGCCATGTGTACAACCTGCCGGTGACGGAGCCTCACGCCTCCACATCGCCTTCGCCCTCGTCCAAGTAGGCCCGCACGCCGGGCACAAGGGCGGCCCGCCCTTGTGCCCGGTCGGGGCCGGACCGCGCCGATGTGCCGTGGTCCCGCCGTGCCGGGTCGCCCTGCTGCGCCGTCGCGCCGCTGCGCCCAGTCGGTGCCGGATCAGTCGGTGCCGGACTCCATCGCCGCCCGGTCAAGGAGCTCGTCGTCGCCCGAGACCTCGCCACGGGAGGCGATGACCTCGGCGCCGCCCTCGGGCATGGCGCCGATGAGGCCGGTCGCCGCGGCCTGCGCGGCGCCGATCAGCTCCGGGTGGGCGGTGCCCACGATGCCCAGGCCCGCGTACTGCTCCAGGCGGGCACGCGAGTCGGCGATGTCGAGGTTGCGCATGGTGAGCTGGCCGATCCGGTCCACCGGACCGAACGCGGAGTCCTCAGTACGCTCCATCGACAGCTTGTCCGGGTGGTAACTGAAGGCGGGACCCGTGGTGTTGAGGATCGAGTAGTCCTCGCCACGCCGCAGCCGCAGGGTCACCTCGCCGGTGACGGCGGAACCGACCCAGCGTTGCAGCGACTCGCGGACCATCAGCGCCTGCGGGTCGAGCCAGCGGCCCTCGTACATGAGCCGGCCGAGCCGACGGCCCTCGTTGTAGTACTGGGCGAGGGTGTCCTCGTTGTGAATCGCGTTCACCAGGCGCTCGTACGCGGCGTGCAGCAGCGCCATGCCGGGCGCCTCGTAGATGCCGCGGCTCTTCGCCTCGATGATCCGGTTCTCGATCTGGTCCGACATGCCAAGGCCGTGGCGGCCGCCGATGGCGTTCGCCTCCATGACCAGGTCGACGGCGGAGGCGAACTCCTTGCCGTTGATCGTCACAGGGCGGCCCTGCGCGAAGCCGATGGTCACGTCCTCGGTGGGGATCTCCACCGACGGGTCCCAGAACCGTACGCCCATGATCGGATCGACCGTCTCGACACCGGTGTCCAGGTGCTCGAGGGTCTTGGCCTCGTGGGTGGCGCCCCAGATGTTGGCGTCCGTGGAGTACGCCTTCTCCGTGCTGTCGCGGTAGGGCAGGTCGTGGGCGAGCAGCCACTCCGACATTTCCTTGCGGCCGCCGAGCTCGGTCACGAAGTCCGCGTCCAGCCAGGGCTTGTAGATCCGCAGGTGCGGGTTGGCGAGCAGACCGTAACGGTAGAACCGCTCGATGTCGTTGCCCTTGAAGGTCGAGCCGTCGCCCCAGATCTGGACGTTGTCCTCCAGCATCGCCCGGACCAGGAGCGTACCGGTGACGGCGCGGCCGAGCGGCGTGGTGTTGAAGTAGGCGCGGCCGCCGGAGCGGATGTGGAACGCACCGCACGCGAGCGCGGCCAGGCCCTCCTCGACCAGCGCGGCGCGGCAGTCGACCAGGCGCGCGATCTCGGCACCGTAGGCCTGCGCACGACCGGGCACCGACGCGATGTCGGGCTCGTCGTACTGGCCGATGTCGGCGGTGTACGTGCACGGGACGGCGCCCTTGTCGCGCATCCACGCGACCGCGACGGAGGTGTCGAGGCCGCCGGAGAAAGCGATGCCGACGCGCTCGCCGGCGGGCAGGGAGGTGAGAACCTTGGACATGGGAAGAGTATTCATCATCCCGAATGTTTATGCAAGCGAGGTGGTGTGGTGTGGCGGGGGATGTGAGGTGGTGCGGCGAGGTGGTGCGAGTGACTGTGGCGCGCGGTGGGGTGTGGCGTGGCGTGGTGGGGTGGTGTGGCGTAGTGCGGTGGGCTGGCTTCTACGGTGGGGCGGCGTGTGGTGGGAGGGGCGGGCCGGGGTCGGTGGGCTGGCTTCGTGCGGTGGGGCGGCGTGCCGTGGAAGGGGCGGGCCGGGGTCGGAGGTCGGGGGCCGGCCGAGCCAGGGCGTGAGAGCGCTCTCACGGAGTGAGGGTCCGGGTCGGCCTCGGGCGGCGCGAAGCCGGGGCCGGAGCCGAGTGGCGGAGCTGACAGGTCGCCCACGGGCGAGGCGTCGGGCTGCCTATCCGTAGGCGAGCGGGTCCGCGATGACTCGGCGCACGACGCGGGCCGCCGCCCCGCGCGCCGCGTCCCCGGCGAGCGACGACGCCCGCAGGCGCCGGCTCTCGGGGAGCCAGAGGCCCGACACGGCTCGCCGGGACAGTTCCCGCTCCGCGGCCGGCCCGAGCCAGGGCGCAAGCGTGCGGTAGATGCCACCGAATACGACCGCGTCCGGGTCGAGTAGGTTGACCGCACCCGACAGGACGATGCCCAGGGTCCGGCCGGCCAGGGCGAGTGCGTCGAGAGCGCTCGCGTCGCCCGCGCGCGCCCTGCGTTCCAGTTCGACCACGCCCGGCGCACCCGCGTCCTGCGCGATCCCCGTCGACCGCAGCAGCGCGAGCTGTCCCGCGTACTGCTCAAGGCAGCCACGGGAACCGCACCGGCACTCGGGACCGTCCGGGTCCACCACGGCATGCCCGATCTCCCCGGCGAAACCGTGCGCGCCGCGCAACAGGTCGCCACCGACGACGACCGCCCCGCCCACGCCGATCTCTCCGCTCAGGTAGAGGAAGTGGTCCACACGCCCGGCCGCCTCACCGAACCACAGCTCGGCCAGTGCCGCGAGATTGGCCTCGTTGTCCGAAGTGACCGCAGGGGCAGGGGAGTTGGGGTGCAGCGTGCGCAGAGCCCGGCCGAACAAGTCCTCGGCCTCGACCTGGCGCCAGCCCAGATTGGGCGCCTGGCGTACGGCGCCCCGGGAGACGAGGCCAGGCAGCGCCAGCTCCACGCCTACCGGGCGCAGGCCCTGCTCGGCGGCCGAGTCCAGCGCGCGGACGGCGATCCCGGCCGCCCGGGCCAGTACATCGGCCGGCGCTGCGCCCCGGTTGTCCAGATGCTCGGTGAGACGTACCCGGTCGGTCCCGGCGAGGTCCACCACGCACACCGAGACATAATCGACGTTGACCTCGACTCCGGCCCCGGCCCTTCCGGTGCGCGCCGGGGTGAGCATGGTTCCCGGTCGCCCCGCCTGCCCGCTGAAGGACTTGCCCGACTCGGTCAGAAACCCGCTGCGGATCAACTGATCGGCGAGCGAAGACACAGCGGCCCTGGTGAGGCCGGTGCGAGCGGCGGCCCCGGCGCGGCTGAGAGCGCTTTCGTCGTGCACGGCCCGCAACACCAGACTGAGGTTGTGCCGACGCACGGTGTCCTTGTCCGCCTTGGGTGCCAGCGGGGCGGGGTGGCAGCGCGAAGTCGAATGCTCGTCCATATCACCCCCGAGCCTACGGCCAGGCCCGAGCGAGCGGGGCGGACGCGGGCTCCGGGGGCGGGGCGGGCGCGGAGGCGGGTGCAGGAAGCGGGTGCAGGGTGCGGGTGCGACGCGGCCCTACCCGAGAGCGCTCTCAGCCCGCTTGTTGGTCCCGTGCGGGACCGGGCCTCTTATCGACTTCGCACGGGTTACGCGTGGGCGTCGTACGCCATCGCGCCGGCCCGGCGCCGTTCCTGGGCCCGCCCCACCCCGGCCCGCCGGGTGCCGGCATATCCGGCCCGCCGGCTCACAGCTCGTACCAATCGGAACGCGAGTCGGCCACATGCACCCCAACCCGCCGGCTGCCCCATGCCGACCGGGCGACCCGCGTCGGGCGGGTCCCTGACGAAACAAGGGGCATTCCCTTGCCCGCGCATGGCCTTTTCTTGCCCTCGGCTTTCACTGCGCGCGGTTGCCCGGCGGACATTTACGAGCCCGTTCCCAAAACGTACCCGTGTCAATTCCCTTGTGTTGGCGAAAGGTTGACCCGTTCAGTGGAAAGCACGGCGTGACCTGCCAGTATGGTCGGCGGCATGCCCCCCATTCGTCCGGCGCTCCCGGTCCTTCCCTATCGCAAGCCCAAACTTGGCCGGGATTACTGGGTATTGGACGATGTGCTGCCCAACATCGACGAAATCAGGGCGCGTTGTGTGGCCAAGGACGACTGGGTCGAAGGGTATCCGTACAAGGCGGAGTCCTGGCCGGGGCTGCGCGCCATGCCCGGTCTGATGCCCGCCGAGCTGGCCCGGGTGGAGCGTCTGGTCAAGGCCAGCACGGGGGCCAAGGAGCTGTGGCAGGCGACGGCGCCCGGGGGCGCGACCCTCAACCACAACTGCGTCCAGGTCGTCGGCGCGGGCGAAAGCGAGCCCCGGCCCCACACCGACTCGCGTGCGCTGTGCCGTTACGCGGCGGTGCTCTACCTCAGCCCGCGCGCACCCAAGGACTGCGGCACCAGTTTCTACCGGCAGAGCCTGCCCGGCGGGGTGCTCGGCGGCAACATGGTCACCGCACCCCACAACAACCTCGTCGAAGCACTCGGAACGCGCTTCGTACCCCCGGATTCCTTCACCGAGGACGTGCGGGTCGCGCACCGCTACAACCGGCTGCTGCTCTACACCGCCAACACCATGCACAGCGCGACCGGCTACTGCGGCAGCACCATCGACGACAAACGGATGACCGCCGTCTTCTTCTGGATGGCCTAGGCGCCCGCCCGCCTCTGGATGGCGTACGCCCGCCGCGACTCGCCGCGGCAACAGGGCCGCCGCCACGTGGGGTTCCTGTTCTTTTGCCGTACCACTGAGTGTCACAGTGACGACATGGGGGCTTTCGCGGGCTTGGGTGTTCTTGATACACCCCTCTCGCCCCCTGTTCCCTCACGCTTGCAGAGGCCCCCACTCATGGCTGAACTCAACCGGCGCCGGTTCATGCAGCTCGCGGGCGGCACCGCCGCCTTCGCCGCGCTCTCACAGAGCATCGCGCGCGCCGCGTCCATCCCGGCCGCGGGCACCACCGGCACCATCCAGGACGTCGAGCACATCGTCGTCCTGATGCAGGAGAACCGTTCGTTCGACCACTATTTCGGTTCCCTGAACGGGGTCCGGGGCTTCGGTGACCCGCGGCCCGTCACGCTGCCCAGCGGCAAGTCCGTCTTCCACCAGGTCGGCGCCGGCAAGGAGGTGCTGCCGTTCCGGCCCAAGGCGGACAAACTCGGACTCCAGTTCATCCAGGACCTCAACCACGACTGGAACGGCAGCCACAAGGCGTTCAACGGCGGCAAGTACGACCAGTGGATCCCGGCCAAGACGTCCACGACGATGGCCTACCTCACGCGTGAGGACATCCCGTTCCACTACGCGCTCGCCGACTCGTTCACCATCTGCGACGCCTACCACTGCTCGTTCATCGGCTCGACCGACCCCAACCGCTACTACATGTGGACGGGTTACACGGGCAACGACGCGACGGGCGGCGGACCCGTGCTCGGCAACGACGAGAAGGGGTACGGCTGGACCACCTACCCCGAGCGTCTTGAGGAGGCGGGAGTCTCCTGGAAGATCTACCAGGACGTCGGCGACGGTCTGAACGCCGCCGGTGGCTGGGGCTGGATCAATGACGCCTACCGGGGCAACTACGGCGACAACTCCCTTCTCTACTTCAACAGTTACCGCGACGCGCAGCCCGGCGACCCGCTCTACGACAAGGCGCGCACCGGCACCGACGCCAAGAACGGCGATGGTTTCTTCGACGTCCTCAGGGCCGACGTCGAGGCCGGCACGCTGCCCGAGGTGTCCTGGATCGCCGCCCCCGAGGCCTTCACCGAACACCCCAACTGGCCCGCGAACTACGGGGCTTGGTACATCTCGCAGGTCCTGGACGCGCTCACCGCCAACCCGGAGGTATGGGCCAAGACCGCGCTGTTCATCACGTACGACGAGAACGACGGCTTCTTCGACCACGTGGTGCCGCCCTACGTGCCCGCCAACGCCAACCAAGGCCTCTCGACGGTCGAGACGGGGCCCGACTACTTCGCGGGCAACGCCAGTTACGCGGCCGGGCCCTACGGTCTCGGGCAGCGGGTGCCGATGCTGGTCGTCTCGCCGTGGAGCACCGGCGGCTACACCTGTTCGGAGACCCTCGACCACACGTCGATCATCCGGTTCATGGAGCGCCGCTTCGGTGTGCACGAGCCGAACATCTCGCCGTGGCGGCGGGCGATCTGCGGCGACCTGACGTCGGCGTTCGACTTCAGCCGCACCCAGTCGTCGGCGCCGACGCTGCCCTCGACGGACGCGTACGTGCCGCCGGACCACAACCGGCACCCCGACTTCGTGCCGGTGCCGCCCACCACCGGCACCCTGCCCAAGCAGGAACGAGGATCGCGCCCCACCCGGCCGCTGCGTTACGCGCCCCTGGTCGACGGGGCGGCGAACGTGAGCACCGGCAAGTTCACCCTCACCTTCGGCGGCGGCGCCTCGGCCGGCGCCCAGTTCCTTGTCACCTCGCCGAACCGTACGGACGGCCCCTGGACCTACACCACCGAGGCCGGCAAGACGGTCTCCGACACCTGGAACACGGCCTACTCCGGAGGTGTCACCAACCTCAGCGTCTACGGACCGAACGGGTTCCTGCGCACCTTCCGCAACCCCGGCAAGACCGCGGGGCCCGAGGTCACCGCCCGCCACAACGCGGGCACCGGAAACCTCGACCTGACCATGACCAACGCGGGCAAGGGCACGGTCCACCTCACGGTCGCCAACGCCGCGGCCTACGGGGGAGCGACCCAGACCTTCACCGTCGCCGCCGGCGCGACCGTCCGGTACACGGTTGCCCTGCGCGCCGGCAAGAACTGGTACGACGTGTCGGTGACGTCCGACGCGGACGCCACATTCCTGCGCCGGTTCGCCGGACACGTCGAGACCGGCGCGACCGGGGTGAGCGACCCGGGACTGCTCACCACCTGAGACCCAGCACGGCCCCGCGCGTGTGTCGCGGGGCCGTGCGGTGGTGGCACGGGCGGTGGTGTCGCGGGCGTGACCGACCTGTCGCGCCGGACGGACGGGCCCGGCCCCCGATGCTCAGCCGCCAGGACTGCCGGGACTGCCGGGACTGCCGGGACTGCCGGGACTGCCGGGACCGCCGGTCCGCCCGGCACGGCGGCCGCGCCTGGCGGTGCGAGCCAGCGCCGTCTGGTGCGCCGGACCGACCGGAACCGGCGGACCGACCGGAACCGGCGGACCGTCCGGAAGCGCCGGACCGTCCGGCACACGATCAGGCGTCGTCAGCGCCGCCGAAGCGCTCCCGGAACGTTTCCAGGTCCTCTTCCGTGATCTTCGCGAACAGCACCGGCGGGACCGTGAAAGCGCTCCCAGCGGGGACCGCGTCCAGGGCCCTGGCCTTCTCGGGCGTCACCCAGGTCGCCCGCGCGGCGGACGGCGCCACCTCCTCGAGCGCGAACGCGGAGCGCATGGCCTTGGCCGAGGCCGGGATGAACGGCTCGGACACCACCGCGTACAGGTGGATCAGGTTCATCGCGGTGCGCAGCGTCAGCGCGGCGGCCTCGGGATCGGTTTTGATTTCCAGCCAGGGAGCCTTCTCCTCCAGGTAGGAGTTGCCGGCCGACCACAGCGCCCGCAGGGACGCCGCCGCCTTGCGGAACTGGAGCGCTTCCATGTGGCCCTCGTACTCACCGAGCAGCCCGGCGATCTCCTCGCCCAGCTTCTCCTCCGGCGCCCCGGCCGCCGCGCCCGCCGGCACCTCGTCGCCGAAGCGCTTGCGGGAGAACGACAGAACGCGGTTCACGAAGTTGCCGAGCGTGTCCGCCAGGTCCTTGTTGACCGTCGCGGTGAAGTGCTCCCAGGTGAACGACGTGTCGTCGGACTCGGGCGCGTTCGCCATCATGAAGTAGCGCCAGTAGTCGGCAGGCAGGATCTCCAGGGCGTCGTGGGTGAAGACACCACGGCGCTGCGAGGTGGAGAACTTGCCGCCGTAGTAGTTGAGCCAGTTGAAGGCCTTGACGTAGTCGACCTTCTTCCACGGCTCGCGCACCCCCAGCTCGGTCGCCGGGAACATCACCGTGTGGAAGGGCACGTTGTCCTTGCCCATGAACTCGGTGTACCGCACGTCCGCCGCGCCCTCGGGCTCGTACCACCACGACCGCCAGTCACGGTTTTCCGGGTTGAGGTCCGCCCACTCCTTCGTGGCGCCGATGTACTCGATCGGCGCGTCGAACCAGACGTAGAAGACCTTGCCCTCGGCGGCCAGCTCCGGCCAGGTGTCGGCCGGAACCGGAACGCCCCACTCCAGGTCGCGGGTGATCGCGCGATCATGCAGGCCCTCGGTCAGCCACTTGCGGGCGATCGACGACGCCAGCTGGGGCCACTCACCGCCGACCCGGTCGATCCACTCCTCGACCTCGCCCTGGAGCTTGGACTGGAGCAGGAACAGGTGCCGCGTCTCGCGGACCTCCAGATCGCTGCTGCCGCTGATCGCTGAACGCGCTTCCAGCAGGTCGGTCGGGTCCAGGACGCGCGTGCAGTTCTCGCACTGGTCGCCGCGCGCCTTGTCGTACCCGCAGTGGGGACAGGTGCCGACGATGTAGCGGTCCGGCAGGAAGCGGTCGTCGGCGACCGAGAAGACCTGGCGGATCGCCCGCTCCTCGATGAAACCGTTCTCCTTCAGCTTCCGTGCGAAGTGCTGCGTGATCTCGACGTTCTGCTGCGAGGAGCTGCGGCCGAAGTAGTCGAAGGCCAGCTGGAAGCCGTCGTAGATCGCCTTCTGGGTGTCGTGGGCCTGCGCGCAGAACTCGGCGACGGACACCCCCGCCTCCTTCGCGGCCAGCTCGGCGGGCGTGCCGTGCTCGTCGGTGGCGCAGATGTACAGAACGTCGTGACCGCGCTGGCGCAGGTAGCGGGAGTACACGTCCGCCGGAAGCATCGACCCGACCATGTTGCCCAGGTGCTTGATCCCGTTGATGTACGGCAGCGCGCTGGTGATCAGGTGTCGAGACATCCTCGGATGCTCCTTATGTTCGTACGTGCGGCACCGCGGCTTGGCCGCGGCGAACCCAGGTAGGGAGGGCCCGTCCCGGGACCGGCATCGCGTGCCGCCCCCGCCCGACGGGCAGAGCCATGCTATCGAACCGCCCGCGCCCTTCTTTCCGGAGTTCGCGGGCGGGGACGGCGTCCGGCGGTGGCGCGGCGGTGCCCCGGCGCTGGCCTGGCGGGGCGCGGCGGGGCTCCGGCGGGGCGTCGCTGGGCGCCGGCCGGGGAGCGCCGGGGCCGCTCACTTCTCCGTGCGGCCCGCGAAGTACGTCGCGATCATGTCCTCGTCGCCGTGCCCGGCCGCCTGGGCGCGCGCGAAGCGCTCCGCCGAGGCCTCAGTCAAATCGAGCCGTACGCCCGCCTGTTCGGCCGCACTGAGGATCAGATGCGTGTCCTTGAGGGCGCTGGAAAGCGCGAAGCTCGGCGTCAGATCACCGGTGAGCAGTGCGGCAGACTTCGCGTGCAAGTAGGGGGTGTCCAGGGGGCCGCCTGAGAGCGCGTCCAAGAAGAGGCGTGGGTCCACCTGAAGGGCCTCGGCCAGGCTGAGGCATTCGGCGACGGCGCCGACCAGATTGATCACCCAGGTGTTGGCGACCAGCTTCAGGCGGGAGGCGCCGCCCGGGTCGTGGCTCACCCAGACGGTTCGTTGGCCGATCGCGTCCAGTACGGGCGCGAGGCTTTCCCGCGCCGTCGGCGGCCCGGAGACGAAGACCGTCAGCTTGCCCTGCTCGGCGGGATCACGGGTGCCGAGCACGGGGGAGTCGTAGTACGCGACGCCCAACTCCCCTGCCTGCGCGGCCAGTTCGAGTGTCGCGTCCGGCCCGACCGTGGAGGTCTGAAGCCACGGCTGCCCAGCGTGCACGCCCGGGGAGGCGGCCGCGAGGGTGGCGGCGACGGACGGGCCGTCGTGCAGCGAGGTGAGGACGACATCGGCGCCGCGTACGGCCTCGTCGGGGCCCGCGTGTACGGATGCCCCGTCCTTGGCCAGCGCCTCGGCCTTCTTCGGGGTCCGGTTCCAGACCCGTACGGTCAGCCCGGCCCGCAGCAGACTGCGGGCCATGCCTGCCCCCATGATGCCGGTGCCCAGAACGGCGACGACGGGCGTGTGCGTAGCTTGGCCGGCTCGGCTCACGTGGAACTCCTTGGTTGGGGTGGCGCTGGGTCACGTACCCCCGAGTCTGGTACGGCGGGGGCCGCCCCGGCGGGTACGGCACCGGGTGAATCGCGGCCGGGTGGGGTGGACGGGTGGAGGGGGGAGGGGTGGCGGCGCGGGGCGGGGCCTGAGAGCGCTCTCACACGCTGTCCCGCGCCACGGTCCGGCGCCGGCTCGGGAATGCCGAGAGCGCTCCCACGCACACGCACCCGCCACGCTCCGGCGCCGGCTCGGGAACGCCGAGAGCGCTCTCAGGCACACGCGCCTCGCCACGCTCCGACACCGGGTCGGGAACACGCCGAGAGCGCTCTCACCCACACGCGCCCCGCCACGCTCCGGCACCGGTCAAGGGTGCCGAGAGCGCTCTCAAGTGCAGGCGCACGCGCCCTCGCCCCGCTTCCTCACGCCCTCGGCGGCACCCGCGTGGGTCGGCCTCGGCCGCGGGTCAGGTTGTAGCCCGCCACGCCCGCGAGCGCGGCGAGCAGCCCGCCCGCCGCCGTCCAGAGCCAGCGGTCGGTCCACCAGCCCGACGACCAGCCGCCCTCCGGCTCGACCGCGGACTTGGCGCCGAGCGGAGTCGAGAGCTTCCCGTCCACAGCGTGGGCGCCACCGGTCTCAAGGACGGTCGGTTCGACCTCCGCCTTGAAGGGCAGGCCCCGGTCGGTGTCCGGCAGCGACACGGCCGTCAGCCGGATGTAGTAGCTGCCCGGCAGCGGATCGGTGGACCAGGTGTCGGCCCAGGCGACGGTGGGGCGCAGGGTGCAGGACAGATCGACCGTGGCCGCGTCCTGCGCGGCGGACCTGGACTGCGTTCCGTACATGCAGGGCTGGCGGCGGCGCAGCCCGTCGTACACATCGATGCGCCAGGTGGAGGCGCCGTGCCGCGAGGCAGCCTCGGGCAGCGTGACCTTTGCCGTGACGGTGGGGCGCTGTCCTGCGTCTGCCGGGAACATCCAGTACAGGTAGTCACCGCTGGACGCGGACGCGGTGGCCTTCTGGCCCTGCCGCACCGCGACGGCCGTACGGAAGGCGGTACCCGCTTCCGTGGGCGCCGCCGAGCTCTTCGACGCGGACGGGCTCGCCGAGGGCGATTCGGCGAGCGCCGGCGCGGCCGCGCCCGCGAGCAGGGCGGCGCCCGTCAGCGCGCCGGCCGTCAACATCCGTACCGTACCCATCAGTTGGCCCCCGGGGCGTGAGGTGGTGTTCGGCATCAGTTGGTCCGCCAGACCGCGATGCGCCAGCGCGAGATCCAGCCCCACACCAGCCCCGCGACGAGACCGGTCAGCGCGAGGGCGCCGAGCAGCCACCAGCCCCGGCCAAGGCCGAAGGAGGCCACGTCGGAAGCGTGCTCGGGGCCGTCCACCACGTCGATGGCGAGCTCCACGGGCAGCCCGGGATCGGTCTTGACGCCGGGTGCGGCCGAGAAGGAGTTGGACACCTGGAGGCAGACGGACTCCGGGGTCGACTTGTCGTCGGAGTCGTCCGCCGACGCCTTGGGGTAGCGAAGGCCGGTCGAGATGAGATCGGTGCGTCCGTCGCCCGCTTCCGATCCGCGTACGATCTCGCGGCCGTGCGCGGTCACCGCCCGCAGCAGGATGCCGTAGTCCGGATTGGCCGGTCGGTCCATGCCGATGCTGGCGGAGGCGCGCAGCTCCTGGCCGGGCAGCACGTTCACCTTGTACGAGCGGTGCTCGGCGAACTTCTCGCGGTCCGTGTAGAGGCCCGGCTTCAACTCGGGAGCGCTCTCACAGCTCGCCGTGCCGCTCGTCGCGACGGGCACGACCACCGGATCGGCGGCCCGGTCCACCAGCTGTTTGACCTTGCCGGAGAGCTGGTCGGTGTGCTGTACGGAGGTGTAGGTGCCGCCGGTGGCCTCGGCGATGCAGGTGAGCTGCTGGCGGGTCTTGGCGTCCGGGATCAGGCCGAGAGTGTCGATGGTCAGGTGGATGCCCTGGGCCGCGATGTCGCGGGCCACCTCGCACGGGTCCAGGGGCTGGCAGGTGTCCTCGCCGTCGGTGATCAGCACGATCCGGCGGGTGGAGTCACCGCCCTTGAGGTCGTCGGCGGCGCCTTGCAGGGCCGGCCCGATCGGCGTCCAGCCGGTGGGCGCGAGGGTGGCGACGGCGGTCTTGGCCTCGGTACGGTTCAACGGGCCGACCGGGTAGAGGGCGCGGGTGTCCTTGCAGCCCACCTTGCGGTCCTCGCCGGGATAGGTGGCGCCGAGGGTGCGTATGCCGAGCTGGACCTCCGGCGGCACCGCGTCGAGGACTTCGTTGAACGCCTGCTTGGCGGCGGCCATGCGCGTCTTGCCGTCGATGTCCGCGGTCCGCATCGAACCGGAGACGTCGAGGACCAGGTCGACCTTGGGCGCGGGCTGCGTGGCGGGCTGACCGTCGGGGCCCTGGGCGGCGAAAGCCTGGGCGGTGCCGACGGCCGGGAGGATGCCGGTGGCGAAAGTGGCGGCCAGCGCGCACACTCCGGCCGCCAGCCGTTTTCTGGTGATCATCGCCGGATCCTATGGAAGTTCGATACGCGCCCCAAATCGCGGTGTCACGCCAGCCCTTGGGCTCAGGGCCCGGCGATGTGGCGCGAGGCAGAGTCAGGGAGTCCTCTGCGGCCGCCTGGCGAGGGAGAGTTCACGCTCCGTCAGGGGCGGTGACGTGAGCTCGGGGAGTACGGGCCCGCGCAGCACCGCCAGCACGATCTCGGGCCGCACGAGCGCGGTGAGCGGCGCTGAGAGCGTGATCACGTCGAAGAACGCCTTGGTGACGAGTGGCCGTCCGGTCGCGGTGAGCAGGAGTCTGTCCACGTAGTGGCGCAGCACCTTGGCGGCGAGTCCGGGCTGCTTGCCCTTCGCCCCCGGGTAGAGGATGTCCTGTCCGGTGGCCAGTTCCCAGGCCACCGTCACCGGGCGCGCGGCCGCGCGCTGCACCCGGCGCGCGAGCCCGGGGCCGGCGATCCCGTGGGCGGCCACGTGGTCGCGCAGTGCGACGGCGCCCTGCGCGGCGACGGTGAGGCCGTGCCCGTAGACCGGGTTGTAGGTGGCGACGGCGTCGCCCAGCGCGACGAACCCCTCGGGCCAGGGCCGCACTTCCTCGAAGAAGATCCGCCGGTTGACGGTGCTGCGGGTCACGGCGACGTCGGAGAGCGCTTTCATCCCCGCGATGAGCTCGCCGACGACGGGGTGGCGCACCGAGCGGGCGAACGTCTCGAACTCCTCCGGGTCGCCGCTCGGCTCGCCGCCCCGGGTGCCTGAGAGCGTGACCAGCCAGCGTCCGCCCTCGATGGGCACGATCGTCGTGGTGCGCCCGGGCACCGGTTCCCGGGCGTCAGACTGCACATTGACCAGGGGGTAGTCATCGCTCCCCGCGGGCGCTTCGAAGAGACGGCTCGCGTACACGAGTCCGGAGTCGACCTTCTCCTCGCGGGGCGTGGGCACCCCGAGCGCCCGCAGCCACAGGGGTGCCCGCGAGCCCCGCCCCGAGGCGTCGACCACCAAGTCCGCCTCCAGGACGCGCTCTTCGCCCTTGAGGCTCCGTACGCGGACACCGGTGACGCGGGAGGAGTCCCCCTCGAGGCCGAGGAGTTCGGTGCCTTCCAGGACCGTGACGTCCGCTCTGGACGCCACCTGGTCGCGGACCACCCAGTCCAGCAGGTCACGACTACAGGCGATCATGAACTGCATCTCGGGCCAGCGGCGCAGCCAGCCCTGTGACTGCATCGACACGAGGCCCGTGGGCAACGGGATGCGCCGCGCCCCGGCCTTCAGCCAGCGGTCGATGAGGCCCGGGAGAAGGTTCTCCATCGCCCGCGCGCCGCCGGACCACACCACATGGACGTGGCGTGCCTGCGGCAGGCCTTTGCGCGGCTCGGGTCCGGTCGGCAGCACGTCGCGCTCCACGACGGTGACGAGGTCGACGTGCTCGACCAGTGCCGCGGTGGCCAGCATGCCGGCCATACCGCCGCCGATGACGACGGCTCTACGGGGGCCCGTACCCCGGCGCGCGCTTTCGGGTTCGCTCATGGAAATCGCTCTCTTACCTGGTTTCCGCGCGCTCTCGGGCGGCGGCGACGACGGGTGACTGACGCAGTACTACGGACATCCGCACCAGATCGCGCGGTCCCTCGGGCAGCGGCGAGCCGGCTGCCTCGGCGGAATTGATGACCTTTCCCAGCGGGTCGGCGGCGCGGGCCCGTACGGCGGCCGTCACCATCGCGGCGTCGGCCTCGGCGTGCGCGAGCACCGGTTCGGAGCCCGCCTCGAGAGCGCTCTCATACGCCTTCGCCCGCACCCCGGCGTCGAAGTAGGGGAAGAGCCCCAGCATGCCGTCGTGGATGTCGGACTCCCGCTGGGTCACGCGCAGTTCGGCGGACGACCACCAGGAGATACGGACCGAACGGCCCTGCGAGGGCGCCCCCGCGCGCAGTTCGCGCCAGAGAGGCCCCAGCTGGCGGTAGGTGGTCCAGGTGCTCCAGCTGTCCGCGAACCGCTGGCACACCAGCGGGAGGCAGAAACCGACGGCACTGATCTGAGCCCCCCAGGAGGCCAGCGTGGGCGCCACGTCCGAACTCAGGTAGTCCAGATCGTGGCCGCCCCACCGCGCGAACACGGCGGTGAACTTGGTGATCAGATAAGCCAAGTTGAACAGATAGCCGAGCACGATGATCAAAAGCCCAGTCCGCAGCCAGCCGTGCACCTGGAGCGCCCACCGCCAGCACATCACGTTCATCGATACGCCCGCGACGGTCAGGGCCACGAGGTAGAGCACGATCATCTCGCGGATGAAGGGCGTGTTGGCGTAGTACGTGTCCAGGTCGCGCAGCCGCTCGACGGGCGTGTCGCCGAGTAGGAACAGCGTGACGATCACGACGACCTCGACGCTGTACGCCGCGATCCACCGGCGGGAGATCCGCCGGGTCTGCTCGGCGGGCCCGCCACGCCAGTTGACGATGAGGACGAGACACGAGGCGCTGAAAGCGCTCAGAAGGGAGTAGACCAAGGGCGCGGAGAAGTTGCGGACGCCGGTGAGGCGGTTGACGTCCGCGATGGTCGACGGCGCCGCGAAGAAGAAGACGAGCCCGGCCAGGGCGAGCAGCGCGCACACCGCGCGCAGCAGCGGGTCACGCCAGGCCCGTACCAGCGAGGGAACCTTGAAGGCGAGGGCCGTCCCCATCGCTGCGGCCGGTACGTAGTAGTCCTGGCTCTGCACGCCTCAGCCCTGCGGACCGCGGTACCCGAGCGAGGCCTCGATGCGCCCTGCGAGCATGTCGCGGCGCACCGGGCCGCGCGAGCCCGTCCCGGTCAGCCAGGGCCGGCACTTGCTGCCCAGGAGCAGTCCGAAGCTCTCGGCGTCCGTCTCCTCGGACAGATGAGAGCGCGTTCTCGCGGCCACCTTGCGCACGGCGGCGCCAAGGTCGCCGTGTGTGGAGAGCAGCCGGGCCGCCACGGTGGCGCCGTCGACATGGTGGCTGCCGTGTCCGGCGTCCATGTGCCACAACTCGTGGCCCAGGATGACCAGTTGATGGTCCGGCGCGGTCCGCTCCTCCACCACCACCAGGTCGCGATCCGCCATGTCGAGCCAGAGGCCGCTCGCCGTTCCGGGTGGGAAGGCAGCCATGCGGAACTCCACGGGGCGGCCCCGGCGCCGGCTCATGCCCTCGCACAGGGCCGCGTACAGGGCGGTGGGCTCCGCCGGGGCGGGGATCGTGATGCCCGCGACCAGCTCGCCGCACAGCCGGCGCATCTCCTTGCCTATGCCCACCGTTCTCCCCGCAAGCCGTTCATCGAGCAGCGTCCGTCGAGCAACCCGTCACGGTTCAGCACTCTGCCGAGCCGTGCGCGATTGATCCAGTCAACATTGAGCCCAAGTTCGTTGAACTCGCCATCACTCCAAGGCCTGAAACCAACGGCGGTCGGCGTTCGGTCAGGCTGAAAGCGCTCTCGAGAGCGTGTTCGCCGCGTGGCCGGGCCCATCAGGTCTCCGACTGCTTCACACTCTCCAAGAGCATGTCCAGCCACTCGGTCACCTTGTCGCGGTGCTTGTCGGTGGGGAGTTGGGCGGCCCGCCAGGCGATGCCACGGACACCGTGGTCCTGCAACAGGCGCTCCAGCGCGTCACCGGCGGGCGCGCCGTCCGCCTCTTGGCGCTCACGGCCCGCGAGTCGCTGGAGCAGTTCCTGCTCGGTGCGCAGCAGGGCGCCGCCGAGCGCGTCGGTGTCGTCGGCGGTCAAGAACCCCGCGTGGACGCCGAAGAAGCGCTGGATCGCGTCGCAGTGCTCCATGGTCGGCCGCCGGTCGCCATTGATCAGCGCACCCGCCTGCTGGCGCGACATGCCCGCGCCGTCGGCGATCTCCTGCTGGGTGTGCGGGCGGCCGTTGGGCTTGCGGCGGGTGCTGCGCAGCAGACTGAACCGCTGCAAGAAGCGCGCCTGCAAGTCGGGTTCACCGGCGGGCCGGCCTTCGAGCAGCAGGCTGACCACGTCGGCCGGGACGCCCGAGGCCTCGGAGAGCCGGTGGACGTCGAACACGTCCGCGTGATTCATGCCGAGCTTTCCGGCGAGCTCGGCCACACGGGCGACGACGGCCGCGAGGGGGCCCGTGGCCGCCGGTCCCGGAACCAAGAAGCCGTCCGTCACCAGTAGTTCTCCTAGATCATGAGAGTCGGCGGACACAACAGTGGATGCTCCGGAGGCTAGCGGTTCCCGGCAACAACAACCAGAACTTGCCACAGTTGTGGCGCAATCAAAGCTTCGGGGGGCCGGAATGCCACGATGCTTGACATCATTGTGGCGGCGGTATCAGGATCGCCACGCGGTGTGAAGATCGCCCTCCGAGCCCCGGGCGGGCCCGAAGGCCGGCCGCCGCACTCGCGGGCCAGCAAGAGGAGTCGCGTACTCGATGGCGGAAGAATCGGTGGCGAAGGATTCGGTGACGAAAATTCCGGCAGCGCACGTCCCCACGGCGGAGTGCCCGTTCGCCCTGGTCCAGGAGCGTCCCGGACAGCAGACGGCAGCGAGGGAGCGCGCAGCCGAGAAGACGACAGCCGAAAGGCACGACACCTCGGAGCTTGAGGGAAACCCCGAGCTCAGGGCCTATGTCCATGACTACTTCACGATGACGGATGCCCTGCCCTTCCCGTCCGTGGTCCTCGACTCGGGCTGGGGCGTGGCCCATTCCAACGCGGCCTACGACGCCCTCTTCGGTGGCGTAGGACCGCACCCCACGGCGATGCCCGGCCACAACTTCCTGCGTTTCGTCCTGTTCCACCCGGAGGCCGCCAGCGTGCTGGCCGAGCACGAGACGGCCTGGTGCCTCCCCTTGCTGGCGCAGTTCGCCGAGGCGTTCGCCGACGATGAGAGCGCTCCCTGGCTCAGGGACATCCGTCGCGACATCGCCGACGACCCGATCATGGACGCCGCCTTCCGGCTCGGCCTTCCGCACTGGGTCAAGGCGGTCGGTGACGCCGCCGTGCACCACGACGGCGCGGTACGACAGGTGCGCCACCCGGACCCGGGGCGCGGCCGAACCAGCTGCCGCCTTGTCATCGAATCGCCGCGTACGCTGCGGGAGTTCGGGCTCCGCCGCCTGACCATGGTCCTGCGCGAGTCGGAGCCGGCCGTGGCACGGCGCGGGCGCGGACATCTCAGCGTGGTGTCCAGCCGTTAGGGCGCCCGCCGAGCCGCCGAGCGCTCGCTTGCGAACCCCGCGCGCCGAAGGGTTTCGGCCAAACGCGGGGGAACTCCGTCGCCCCGAAAGGATGTTGCTAGCGTGGCGGCGGCAAGCGGGGGTGACGGGCGAATCGGGGGCGGAACATGCTGGACCTCTCGTCGGCGGAGGCCGTGGCCGCCGTACTGGGCGCGGTCGGCGCGGGACTGGCCAACGAGGCGGGCAAGGCGGCCTGGGAGAGCGCGGGCGGTCTGGTCCGGCGCATCGTTGGCCATGAGGTCCGCGCTCCACGGGACCGCGACGAACTGACCGGCGTGGCCCAACTGGTGCACGACGCCGTACGCCAGGACCCCGGCCTCGCCAGGGCCTGGACCGCCTTCGCCCGCAGCGCCCCGCGCCCGGGCGACGCCGACCTGCGGCCCGTGCTGCGCGCCTCCACCCGGTTCTTCACCGACCGTGAGAGCGAGCGCAAGGCGCTGAGCCGGGAGGCCTCCCGCCGGCCGGACGGCCGCCCAAGGGTGGCGGTGCTGCACGGTCCGCAGGGCATCGGAACCAGCGCGCTGGCCCTGCACTGGGGCTGCGCCGAACTGCGCCGCTTCCCCGACGGACAGCTGTACGCCGACCTGCGCGGCGCGGGACCCGCGGCGGGGGTGGACCCATCGGCGGTACTTGGTTCGCTGCTCGGCCAGTTGGGCGTCCCGGCGGCCGAAGTCCCGCCCACCCGCGAGGACCGTGAGGCACTGCTGCGTGCCTGCACCACGGATCGCCGGCTACTGATCGTTCTCGACCACGCACGGTCCGCGGCGCAGATCCTTCCCGTACTCACCTCCGCGCCCGGCGTGTTTGTCATCGTGACCGCCCGCCACCCGCTGCCCGGTCTCGACGCGGTCGGGATCCCGCTGAGAGCGCTCTCGGACAAGGACGCCCGGCGGTTGCTGGCCGAGATCACCAAGGCGGGGAACGTGACCTTGGACCGGGCGACGCTGCCCGCCGTGCTGGAACGCTGCGCCGGCTCACCGTTCGCGCTGCGTGCCGCGGCGGCCCGCCTCACGGCCCGGCACTGGCAGCAGGACGGACAGCCGAGCGGTGAGCCCGCCCGCACCGCGGTCGCCGACGGGATCCGTGCCCTGCGGCCCGACGCGGCACGCGCCTTGCGACTGCTCGCCCAGCGCGATTGGCCCGCCATCGACGCCTCGCTGACCGCGGCGGTGCTCGGCATCGAGGAGACGGCCGCCGGAGGCATCCTGGACGAGCTGGCCGCCGGCCGCCTTGTGGAGAGCGCGACCAACGGCACGTACTGGATCAGACCCCTGGTGCGGGAGTACGCGGCGACGCAGGGGCTCAGCGAGGAGGGTCCCGCAGCGGTCGAGGAAGCCGTCCGCAGCGCGGTGCGGTGGTGTGTCTCCTTCGCCGAGCCGGCGAGCAAGGCGGCCCTGCGGCAAGGATGGCGGCTCGGAGAACCGCAGCAGCCGGCACCGGCCGGGGCGCGGTACAGCGATCCCGGCGAGGCGCTGACCGCTTTGCGTGACACACTCGGCACTCTCCTCCAAGCCATCGCCACGGCTGAGGAGTTGGGCGACGCGGACGCCGTCTTCCGCCTGAGCCAGGCTCTGTGGCCGCTACAGCTGAAGATGGGCTGCCACGACCAACTGCTCCCGGCCCTCGACGCGGGCGTCCGGGTCACGCGCGCTCAGGCACCCGACTCAAGGGAGGCCGCGCGCATGCAGACCCTGCTCGGCCTGAACCTCACCGAGTTGCGCCGGTGGCCCGAGGCTGAGAGCGCTTTCGCCGAGGCCACCCGCATCGAGGAGGCGGCCGGCCACACCCGGGGCCACGCCACGGCGGTCGAATCGCTGGGGCTGCTGCGGTTGCGCGAGTGGCGTTTCCGTGAGGCGTACGACTGTTTCGAGGCGGCGGACCGCATCCTGGACGGTGTCCGCCCCGACGGCGAGGGCATCCACGATCTGCCGCGTGCCCGGGCCCTTCTACGGCGCCACCGCGGCCGTGCCCTGCGCGGTCTCGGGCAGTGGGCGCCGGCGCGGGAAGAGCTGGAGAGCGCTCTCAGCTTCTTCCGGGCCACGCATGAGGCGTACAACACCGCCCGTACGCTCACCGACCTCGCGGAGACCCTGGAGGCGAGCGGCCGGCCGGCGGAGGCGTTGCCGCTGATCGAAGAGGCCACCGCGGCGCTGGCCAACGAACAGGCCCACTACCCCCTGGTCCATTTGAGAGCGCTTCGCGAGCGGTGCCGGGAGGAGGCCGGGGAGGGATCCGACCGGGGGTGAGAGCGCGTTCAGGAACGTTGGCCGGTGCGCTTCGTTTCCTTTCCATCCGGCGCGGCCCGGTGCGGCCCGGTGCTGTCCGGCCCGGTGCCGTCGGCGCTGTCCGGTGCCGTGGGTGCCGTCCGGTGTTGCTCGTCGCTTCCTGAGTCTCTTCGTCACTTCCCGGGTTTGGTCCAGGCCCGAGCCCCCCGCCGTGTGAGCGCTCTCATGTCGTGCCTCATGCCGTGCATGTCGTGACGGTTACGCGGTGCGTGGCGGTGCCCGTGCGGATGGTCAAGCCGTCGTTCATGGCCTCCCGTGCGGTCCGGCCCGACGTCAGCCAGGCGTGCAGGGCCGACGCGGCGGATGCCGGGTCCAACCCGTTCGGCTCGCAGATGAGGCGGACGTGGTGCCCGGTGCGGGTTTGTGCCGTGCACTCGTCCGGGCCCGTGATGTAGGCGGCGAGCGCACTGTGCGGGTGGCGTCGCAACACCTCGGACGTCCATTGCGCGGGTGAGCCGAAGCGAGGGTCGTCGGGCTGGCCTTCCCTCAACAGGACGTCTGCCAGGTCGAGTTGTGTGCGGTCGCGTGTGTCCTCGTGGACGGCGATGTGGACGTGGCCTTCGCCGGCGGGCTCGTACCAGGGGTCCATGTGCCGGGCCAGGTGGATCTCGTTCGGGTTCGAAGTCACGCGGGTGAGAACGCTCAACGGCACGGTGGCGGGTCGGCGTTGGTGCGGGGGAAGACGTAGCGGCTCCAACAGCGCGGGCTGCTGGGGTTCGGGGGTTTTCATGAGCCGGTAGAAGAGGCCCCGCAGCAATGCCGCGGATGCGCCGGGGGTGGAGGTGGTGAGGTCGGCCGGGCCCGGGAAGGGGTGATGTTCGGTGATCAGGGCGTCCAACTGGGCGGCCAAGGGCGCGCACGGGTCGAGACGAGGGGCCTTGCTGACGAACTCGGCCACGGGGGAGTGGGGATCGAGTCCGTCCGAAGGGGGTGCGCCGAGCAGTACTGGGGTGCCGAGGGCTGCCGCGTAGTAGCTGACCGAGCCGTGGTCCCCGAGTACCGCGTCCGCCGCGAGCAGCGCCTGGCGCCAGTCGTGCAAGGGGTCGACGAGTATGAGGCCGCCGCGCAGGGCTCGGTCCAGCCAGGCTCGGATCTGTCCGGGGCCGTGTCCGTGCCAGATGTTGGGGTGGAGCACGGCTGCGACCCGGTACTCGTCGGTGGGCAACTCCGCCGTGAGCCTGGGCAGTAGGGAGGGGAGTACGTCGTCGCCTCCGCCATCGCCGAACAAGGACTCGGGGTTCCAGGTCGAGTTGAGCACGATGAGCCGCTGGCCTTGGCGTACGCCGAGTGCTCTGCGAAAGCGCTCTCGGTACGGTCGGGCTGCCAGCATGCGGTCGAAGCAGGGGTCGCCCGCGAGGACGGCCGTAGGGGCCGCCTCGGGGCACGCGGCGCGCAGCCGGTCCAGTTGTTCCGGATGCGAGAGCACCATGGCGTCCGCGATCGGAACGCCTTCGTGCAGCAGCCACTCGGGAGAGAGGCCGAAGACGGGGGGCGCAGGGGGTGCCGTGGGTGTTGTGGAAGCGCTCTCAAGCGGCTGCCCTTCGCGCGCGACCTCTGCTGAGAACGGTGTCCCGGTGTCCCGGTGTCCCGGTGTCCCGGTGTCCCGGTGTCCCGGTGTCCCGGTGTCCCGGTGTCCCGGTGTGGCAAGTGTTTTATTGTATCCGATGCCATGTGAGAGGAGCGCCAACTTGCCTTGAAGCAGGTGGAGTTGGCCCCCCAAGCTGGCCGTGATGACCAGGTCCACCCTTGTCTCTAGCGCCTGGTCCCAGGGGAGTACCGGAATCCCCGTCTCCGCGAGCAGGGCCTCCACGCCGCCCTGGAACGCCGAGGAACCGGTGCAGGTGGCCAGGAGCTGAATGCGCAGGTCGTCGTGGAAGAGGGGGAGTATGTCGAGCAAGCGGGTCGCCGATGTCACGTTGTGCACCACCAACAGAACGCGTCGGCACCGGCCGCGGGTCGCCCAGCGGGCGGCGTCCTCACCGACCGGCACCCGTATGTGTCGGGCGTCGGCCGCCTTCACCGTGTCACCCCCCGCTTCACGTCCACGCCATCCTCTCGATGTCCCCCGGTTGTGGTGGAGCCACGATAGCCAAGGGACTCGACGAGCCGAGGAGAGTCGCCGAGGTGGGGGCCTGCCCGCCGTCCCCAGAGGCAGCCAGGTCCGGAGCTCCAGCGGAACGTGGGCCCGATTGAGAGCGCTCTCCGCCCCAGGGCGGACATACCCCGGGGGCCGTACCCCAGGGCAGCCATAGGTGTCCCCGTTCCGCAACAGGCACCCTCACCCCCCCCGGCCCTCCGACGCCCGCCCCGCCCTCGGCTGCGGACTGCTGCATCCTGCGGGCTGCTCCATCCGGATGGTTCTTCTGCTCGCCGGTGTGCGCCGTGATTTCGGGCCCGGTGGGGCGTGGCGGCCGCGCGTGGTGCCGACTGAGACCCGCGCTGAGGGAGGTTCCTGCTGTGAGGCGTGCGGGGCGCGTGGGGCGCGCGTGAAGCTTGGCTGTTGGCCCGTTTAAGAAATCCTCGATGGACTCGGAGGCCGGGGCTCGGCAGATTGGTGATCAGTCGGATCGGCCGGCCCTCGGTCTGCCCGATCTGGTTACCCAGCACGTGCGGGCCAGTACGTCCGGCCGGCCGTCACGCCGTACCCGGCCACTGTTTCCGTGGCCGGCCGCCCTCTCCGTACGCCGGGAGCCCCGCCCATGAAGGCACTTGTCAAGCAGCACGCCGAACCCGGACTGTGGCTCATGGACGTACCCGAGCCGGAGGCCGGGCCCGGCGATGTGCTGATCAAGGTTCTTCGTACCGGCATCTGCGGTACCGACCTGCATATCCGTTCCTGGGACGGGTGGGCGCAGGGCGCCGTCGAGACGCCTCTGGTCCTCGGCCACGAGTTCGTCGGCGAGGTCGCGGCTGTCGGCGCGGACGTCGCGGACATCGCCGTGGGTGATCTGGTCAGCGGCGAGGGGCACCTGGTCTGCGGAAAGTGCCGCAACTGTCTCGCCGGGCGCCGCCACCTGTGCCGCTCGACCGTCGGCCTCGGCGTGGGGCGCGATGGCGCGTTCGCGGAGTACGTCGCGCTCCCGGCTTCCAACGTGTGGGTGCACCGGACCAAGGTCGACCTCGACATCGCCGCCATCTTCGACCCGTTCGGCAACGCCGTGCACACCGCGCTCTCGTTCCCGCTGGTGGGCGAGGACGTGCTGATCACCGGCGCCGGTCCGATCGGCATCATGGCTGCCGCCGTCGCCAAGCACGCCGGTGCGCGCAACGTCGTCATCACCGACGTCAGCGAGTCCCGCCTGGACATCGCCCGCAAGGCCGGCGCCACCCTCGCGCTGAACGTCGCCGAGCACGGAATCGCCGACGCTCAGCGGCAGTTGGGCCTCAAGGAGGGCTTCGACATCGGCCTGGAAATGTCGGGCCGCGCCGAGGCCATGCGCGACATGGTCGCCAACATGACGCACGGCGGCCGCATCGCGATGCTGGGCCTGCCGGCCCAGGATTTCGCCGTGGACTGGGCGAAAATCGTCACCTCGATGATCACCATCAAGGGCATCTACGGACGCGAGATGTTCGAGACCTGGTACGCCATGACGGTGCTGCTCGAGGGCGGCCTGGACCTCAGCCCCGTGATCACCGGCAAGTACGCGTACCAGGACTTCGACGCCGCGTTCGACGAGGCCGCCACCGCTCGCAGTGGCAAGATCATCCTTGACTGGACCGCCTGACCGCCTGACCGCCTGACCGCCTGACCGCCTGACCGCCTGACCGCCTGACCGCCTGACCGCCTGACCGCCTGAGTGTCGCCGTGTCGGGGGCAGGGGGTCACGGTGTCATCGTTCGGCGGGCCTGCCGAGGGCCGGTCCTCCGGTCGGGCCCGGGCCTTCGGTCCGGCCCGGCAGCCGGGATCGGCCGGGCCCCGGCACGCCTGTCCTGGTCGGCCGGCCCGCCCCCGCGCAAGCCGGCCCCGTAACGTCCCACCAGCCGCGCCCTCCCGCAGGCTCGCCCCGCCTTCCGCCCGCCCAAGGAGTACACCCCGCATGTACGCGAACGTCCGCGACGACCTCCAGAAGACCCTCGACGAGATCAAGGCAGCCGGGCTCTTCAAGCCCGAGCGCGTGATCTCCACTCCGCAGAGTTCGTCCGTCACCGTGCCCACGGGCGACGTACTCAACTTCTGCGCCAACAACTACCTCGGCCTCGCCGACCACCCCGAGGTCGTCGCCGCCGCCAAGGACGCACTGGACCGCTGGGGTTACGGCATGGCCTCGGTCCGCTTCATCTGCGGTACTCAGGACGTGCACAAGGAGCTGGAGGGACGCCTCTCGACGTTCCTGGGCCAGGAGGACACGATCCTCTACTCCTCCTGCTTCGACGCCAATGGCGGCGTCTTCGAGACCCTGCTCGACGCCGAGGACGCGGTCATCTCCGACGCCCTCAACCACGCCTCGATCATCGACGGCATCCGGCTGTCCAAGGCGGCCCGTTTCCGCTACGCCAACCGCGACATGGCGGATCTGGAGGCCAAGCTCAAGGAGGCGTCCGGCGCCCGCAGGCGTCTGATCGTCACCGACGGCGTGTTCTCGATGGACGGCTACATCGCGCCGCTCAAGGAGATCTGCGACCTCGCCGACCGCTACGACGCCATGGTGATGGTCGACGACTCGCACGCCGTCGGCTTCACGGGCCCCGGTGGCGCCGGCACCCCGGCCCTGCACGGGGTGAGCGACCGCGTCGACATCATCACCGGCACCCTCGGCAAGGCACTCGGCGGCGCCTCGGGCGGCTATGTCGCGGCCCGCGCCGAGATCGTGGCCCTGCTGCGTCAGCGCTCGCGCCCGTACCTCTTCTCGAACTCGCTGGCCCCGGTCATCGCCGCCGCGTCCCTCAAGGTCCTCGACCTCCTGGAGTCGGCCGGCGATCTGCGCGAGAAGCTGGCCGCGAACACCAAGCTCTTCCGTACCCGGATGACCGAGGAGGGCTTCGAGATCCTGCCCGGCGAGCACCCCATCGCCCCGGTCATGATCGGCGACGCCGCCGAGGCGGGCCGCATGGCCGAGCTCCTGCTGGAGCGTGGCGTGTACGTGATCGGCTTCTCCTACCCGGTGGTCCCGATGGGCGCGGCCCGCATTCGCGTGCAGCTCTCGGCGGCGCACTCCACCGAGGACATCGAGAAGACGGTGGCCGCGTTCGTGGACGCCCGGGCGTCGATGAAGGGCTGAGGTCACGGTTTGGGGTGCGGCGCCGACTGGTGAGGCGATGGCCGCGATGGCGGCGAGTCGGGGAGTGGCGCGGAGAGCGCTCTCAGGGCGCTGTCGTGGGTCCTGGCGTCACGGCGTCAGGCCTAACGGCGTTGGGGCGTCGCGTCGTCCCCTGGAGCAGCCTCGGGGCGGCTTCGGGGCGGCTTCGGGCCAGGCACGCAGGGCAGGCTCGGGCGCGGGGGTGAGAGCGCTCTCAGGTGTTGTGCCCGGGGCCACGGCCCCGGGCTTGGCGTCGTCCCCCTGGCGCGCGGCACCGCCCCCGCGTGCGGCAGCACCCTGGCGCAGGCCGCGCGGTGCGTGGCGGTGTGAGCGCTCTCAGCGGCGGCGTCGGGCGGGAACGTCGTAGAGGGCCCGGCTCGCGCGCGACAATGGCTGAGTGATCGACCCCCGCCGGCTGCGCATCCTGCGAGCCGCGGCGGACCACCGCACGGTGACCGCCGCCGCAGCAGCGCTGTATCTGACCCCGTCCGCCGTCTCCCAGCAGCTCGCCGCCCTGGAACAGGAGACCGGGCACACCCTGCTGACCCGCAGCGGCAAGGGCGTACGGCTCACGGCTGCCGGGGAGATCCTTCTGGAGCACGCCAACGCGGTCCTGGCCCAGCTCGAACGGGCCGAGGCGGAACTGGCCGCCTACGCGGGCGGAGCAGCCGGCGAGGTCACGGTGGCCGCCTTCGCGACGGGGATCGCGGAGGTGCTTGCCCCCGCGATCGTGCGGTTGCGCGCCAGCCACCCGGCGATCCGGGTACGAGTACGCGACGCCGAGGGCGACGAGGCGCTGCCCCTGGTCCTTGACGGCGAGGCGGATTTGGCGCTGGCCGTGGAGTACCGGGGGGCGCCCCGTGAGGATGACAGCAGACTCTCGCGTGTGCCGCTGTACGCAGAACCGTTCGACGCGGTACTGAACGCCGCGCACCCTCTCGCCCAGGACTCCCACGTGCCGCTGTCGGCGCTGGCCGACGACGACTGGATCGGGCCCTACCCGGGCAACCCCTGCCACGACGTAATGCTGCTCGCATGTGAACTCGCGGGATTTCAGCCCAAGTTGGTGCACTCCTCGGACGACTTCCGGGCGGTGGTGGCGCTGGCGGGCGCGGGCGCGGGGGTGGCGCTCGTGCCCCGTTCCGCGCTGCGCGGCATGGAGCAGAAGGATACGGTCGTACGCCCTGTGGCTGGCCCGGCGGCGACCCGTAGGGTGTTCGCGGCGGTACGCAGGGGAGCGGAGAGGCATCCGCTGTTCCGGCCGGTCCTCGAGGCCCTTGCGGAGGCGGCGGAAGGCCTTCCGACCGATTGAGGCCGCCGGGTCGCCCGACCGCCCCGGCCGCCCCACTGCCGGGCGGCCCGCCTGCCCGCCCGATCGCCCAGGTCGCCCGGCCGCCGGGGTGCTGAGGCGCTGAAGCAGCCGGGACGCTGAAGCAGCCGGGACGCTGAGGCGCCGAGACACGCTGGGTGGGTGCGGTGGTGGGGTGGGGCTGTGAGAGAGCGCTCTCAGCCGGCCCCCGGCTGCGGTACGCACCACGGAGCCACCGAGAGAGAGCGCTCTCAAGCCCCACCCCGCCTGCACTCCCTCCCGCAGTCACCCTGGACGAAAGCGCTCTCAAGCCCACCCAAGCGATCAGCGGCGGCAGCCCCCGCCAGCCCCCGCCCCCCTCACGCCCAGACCGGCGCCGTGCCCGTCAGCTGGCAGACGACCAAGTACAGCGGGATGGGAGGAGTGTAGGGCGTCGGGCCCTCCGGGAAGTTGATCAGGCGCGGTCGGCCGGCGTCCGGCACCACGGCGCCCGGCGCGTAACGCACCGGGCGTGGCCAGGGCAGATCATGGTCGGAACCGGCCGGCACGATCCACCACCACCACTCGGCCGAGGCGAACACACAGCCGGACCGGGGAAGCCGGGACAGCAGCCTGAAGCCGTGCCGGGCGGGCACTCCTACCGCGTCCCGGCCCAGCGTGGCGGGCCGGACCGGCGGCAGCAGCACCCCGCCGCCGCATGGAGCGGCGGAGCCGCCGGGCCCGGGCTCACCGTGCGCACCCCCACTGCGCACGGAGCCACGGGGCCCGGCGGTTCCGGACCCATCGGGTCGCGGGCCCTGTCGCCCGGCCCGGGGTCCCCAGGGAAGCATCTCTCTCAGCACTCAAGGACCGCCTTGTTCGGCCCTTGGTGCGCGAGCTCGGCCCAGACCACGCGTCCGGGACCGTACGGGGCGTCGTGCGAGCCCCAGGCACTGCTCACCGCGTCCACGAGCAGCAGCCCGCGACCGCGTTCTTCCTCGTCGCCGGAGTGGCACAGCCGAGGACCGGCCGAACCGCAGCCCAGATCCCGGACGGCTATCAGCAACGCCCGCCGCAGATCGGTGAGTTCGCACAGTATGTGGTCCCCGGCGGTGTGCACGACGGCGTTCGTGACGAGCTCCGAGATCACCAGGGAGACCGTCTCGTGCAGCTCCTCATCGTGCCCCCAGCCGGTCAGCATGGCCCTGCTGCGACGGCGCGCCAGGGAGACCGACTCGGTACGGGCCGGCACGTCGAAGGCGTACCGTCGAACGGTGGTCCCGGAGCATGCGCCTGTCAGCTGCGGGATGAGCGCGTTACCAGGAGCCACGACCGGAATCCTCACAGTGGGGAAGCGGTGCTCCGTACGGCCTCCCCCAAGGCTGTACTCGACGACCGCGTGTGAACTGGTTCACCGACCCACCATGTACCTCCGGCGGACACTTGGCAAGGGGCACTCTGAAAAATGCAGAGTGCCGTTCTCCTATCTGCAGCGACGTGGCACACTGCTCGCAACAGTGCGTGGGGAGGTCTGAAGTGAGTGAACCCCGGTCCGCCCCGACCGTGGGCCAGGTCGTGCTGGGCAGACGCCTCCAGGACCTGCGCGAGCGGGCCGGTCTCAGGCGCGAGGAGGCGGCCAAGGTACTGCGGGTGGCCCCGGCCACCATCCGGCGCATGGAGATGGCCGAAGTCTCCCTCAAGATTCCCTACGTCGTCCTGCTGCTGAAGGCGTACGGGATCGCGGACGCGGAGACGGAAGGTTTCGTCGCCCTTGCCGAGGAGGCCAACAAGCCGGGCTGGTGGCAGCGCTTCCACGACATCCTGCCGGACTGGTTCAGCATGTACGTCAGCCTGGAGGGCGCGGCCTCGCTGATCAGGTCGTACGAGCCACACTTCGTGCCCGGACTGCTACAGACCGAGGAGTACGCCCGTGCCGTGATGCGCACCGGGGCGCTCGGCGCCACCAGCGAGGCCGACATCGACCGGCACGTGGCGCTGCGCATGGAGCGCCAGTCGCTGCTCACCCGGGACGACGCCCCCAGGCTGTGGGTCATCCTGGACGAGACCGTACTGCGCCGCCCGGTCGGGAGCCCGCAGGTCATGCGGGACCAGATCGACCGTCTCCTCGAAGCCTCGACGCTGCCCAACGTCACCGTTCAGGTGGCGGAGTTCGCCTCCGGGCACCACCCGGGGACGTACGGGCCCTTCGTCCTGTTCCGTTTCGCCGTGCCCGAACTGCCGGACATGGTCTACAGCGAGTACCTGACCGGCGCGGTCTACCTAGACGCGCGCCCCGAGGTGGCCACCCACCTGGAGGTCATGGA
This sequence comes from Streptomyces sp. NPDC006711, assembly GCF_042869775.1. NCBI lineage: Bacteria > Bacillati > Actinomycetota > Actinomycetes > Kitasatosporales > Streptomycetaceae > Streptomyces > Streptomyces sp. NPDC006711. The sequence continues at coordinate 398,110 of NZ_JBIAGO010000002.1, read as the reverse complement.
CCGCATGGCGGCTCAGGCCGCCACTGCACAACGCACGAAGGAGATCCTCAAGGGTCTCCGCAAGGAGCTGTGAATGGATCACATATACGACGGCGGGCCAGCGACCGGGCACATCTACAACGGTATGCCCGCCGCCGAACTCGGCGCCGAGGGCTGGCACAAGCCGTGGAGCGGCGGCAACGGCGGCAACTGCTTCGAGGCCATGAAGCTGGCCGACGGCAGGGTCGCGGTCCGCCAGTCCGCCGATCCCGAAGGCCCCGCGTTGATCTACACCCCCGGCGAGATCGCGGCGTTCATCCAGGGCGCGAAGTCCGGCAAGGCCGATTTCTTGCTGACGTGACGTAGCGCGAGCGACGTGACGCAGCGCGAGTGACGCGACGCGAGTGACGCGACGCGGCTCGACCGCCGCTACGGCCGGCCGCTGCTCCGCCCGGCCGCCGCTCAGGTCGACCAGCCCGCTCCGGCCCACCTGCGTCGCCGGGCCCCCGACTCTCCCTCATCGGCCCGCCCTCCGATCCGATGCACAGCCGTCCCGACCATCAACGATCCCCGATCTACCAACTGCCGTACTCCCTCAACTGCCGTACTCCTCCCTCCTGTTCACTGACCTTCATCTCCATGGAGCGCACATGACCGGGCAAGACCGCACCGCCGTTCATATCGACACCAGCAAGCCCCATCCGGCCCGGGTGTACGACTGGTTCCTCGGCGGGAAGGACAACTATCCGGTCGACGAGGTGCTGGCCGAGCAGCTGCTCGCCCTCGACTCGCGTGGCCGGGACATCGCGCGGGTCAATCGCGCCTTCATGCACCGCGCCACACGGTGGCTCGCCGAGCAGGGCGTACGACAGTTCCTCGACATTGGCACCGGTATCCCCACGGAGCCCAACCTCCACCAGATCGCCCAGCGCACCGCGCCCGACGCCCGCATCGTGTACGCCGACAACGACCCGATCGTGCTGCGGCACGCGGAGGCGCTGTTGCGTTCCGCCCCCGAGGGGGTCACGGAGTACATCCAGGCCGACGCCCGCGAACCGGAACGCATCCTCGAACTGGCCCACGACACCCTGGACTTCGAGCGTCCGGTCGCGGTTTCGCTGATCGCTCTGACCCACTTCATCGGGGACGACGACGATGTGTACGGCATCGTCGACCGGCTCCTCGATGTCTTCGCGCCGGGCAGCTATCTGGTTCTTTCGCAGATCACCGGCGACTTCGACCCGGAGAGCGCTGCCCGCGCGATCGAGCTCTACAAGAGCGGCGGCGTCACGCTGCGCCCACGGACCAGGGCAGAGGTCGCGCGCTTCTTCGACGGCCGTGAACTGGTCTCGCCGGGCGTGGGACTCGCCGCTTCCTGGCATCCGGAGCTCGGTGAGAGCGCTCTCGACGGCGATGAGACCCTGCCCGTCTACGCGGGCGTGGCCCGCAAAGTGTGAGGCAAGGGGCGGGAGTGGCCGGCTGCCCGATCCGTCCGGGGGGCCGCGCGTACCGGTCGCCCCGGGCCTCGCCCGCCGGCCTCCCTTCGCCGGCGGTCCCGGTCCTCGGGGGTGGCCTTACGAGACGAACTCCTCGTCCCCGTAACGCACTTGCGCCGTGTCCCAGTCGACCCCGAGGGCCTGGGTGAGCTTCTTCGCCACCGGCAGGTCGGCGACCGGAGCGACGAGGATGAGCCGCCCGTCCAGGGTGACCGAGCCGCCGCCCAGCTCGTCGCGCGCCTCGGGGTCGGCGAGCAGCGCGTCGCGGAGCGCGGTCGGGGAGACACCGGACGCCTGAATCTCCACGGCGTCTGTCGCGGGCGAGATGCGTGCAAGGCAGCGGAAAGTCAGCACTGACTCCTGGTGGTAGCGCTTTCTGATGACTCCGGCGATGTGTCGCAGCCCGTCCGGGCTGACGTGGCCGACGTCGAACTCGCGCGAGCGCTCATAAGTGGTCTTCTCCAACTCCCTTGACCAGAAAAGGCCGTTGAGGAGCTTCGAGGGGCCCGGCCGCGCCCCGTTGGCGTGAATGATGCCGCGCACCTCGTGGTCGAACCGGGTCAGACGCGTCTTGAGCCTGGGGTCCGCCGGGTCGGTGATGATCGCTGTGTTGTCGGTGGCGAAGATCTGCGCGGGGGGACAGCCGCGCGTTGCCGCACCCGCGTTCGCGCTCTCCGCCCTCGTCTCTACCCCGGCCCCTGTTACGCCCAGCGTCAGGATGCTGACCGCGACCAGGACGCGCAACCTCAGTTTCATTCCTCAACTCCCTGTCCGGATGCGGGCGGGCGCTCGGTCGCCAGAGCGGTTCACTGGCCGCGCCAGACGTTGTCGAAGGCGGCGTCCTCGATGGTGCGCCGCTGTCGCTCGCCGGCGAGTTCCGTCACCGCCTCGTCAACGGCGGCCAGCACGGTCACGATCGTGTCCGAGGTCAGGCGCGCGAGCTCGTCGGCCGCCGCGTCCTGGATCCGGACGGCGGCCGCGAGGGCGGCGAGGACGGGCTCGCCCGACGCCCAGCGCTCTGCCGCACGGCGTCGGTCCGGTGAGTCGACGACCACGGTGCGGCCCGAGCTGAGCGGGTGGAAGCGGTGCCGCTGACGGATGAGGCGGCCCTCGGACTCCATGGTGGCGAGGTAGGCGGCGCGTAGGCCCCGGCCCCGGCGCCACAGCCATTCCTCGACGGTCTCGTACGGGGGCTGTCGCGTGAGCGCCGATGCCGCTTCGGCCAACTGCCGTTCGCCCAGAGCGTCCAGTGTGCCCGGCGCGTACATCGGGTCCGGCACGATGCGGTCGGCGTCGACGGTGAGCGCATGGGCGGCGGCGAGGTCGAGGAGTTCGGCTCCGGCCAGGGCGAGCGAGAGATCCCCCTGCTCGACGGGACGGTCTGCGGCGGGGACGTCCATGCTGACGATCAGCAGGTCCCGTGCTGTGGTCATGTGGCTTCCCTGTCGGAGTCGGAAGGGCGGTCGGCGCCGGAGTGTACGGCGGTACGAATCGGCACACCCCCACCATGTGGTGCGGGCACCTGAATGCCCGGCAGGACGAGCGGCGCACGGCGAGAACGAGGTTCGCGCATCGCCCTGTTGGAGCAGCGGTACGAGGGGATGGTCCTTGGCTGGGCGCCGACGGGTGCCGCGGTCGGGCTCGGCGGCAAGGCCCGGCCCGGCCCGTCCCAGCCCGCCCGGTGCCTGCCGGGGCCGCTCGGTGACGCGGTTGAGAGCGCGATCAGCGAGCGGCGGATGGCGAAGTTGCTCTTGACGCTGCCCTGGGCGCGATGGCTGGAAGCGGCAGAAACGGGGGGAGATGGCAGGGGGGCGGCAACCCTCAGGGCGACGGTGCCGGTCGCCCGGCGCACTGGGGCCGGACCTCAGTCGGCACGCCACGACCGTACGCCCAGCCGGCAGGCGTGGCGGAGCGCCGAGCGCCGAGCGCCGGGCCGATCTGGTCCAGCCCGGGACCCGGGACGGATCTGGTCCAGCGCGGGGCCACCGGGCCGGCCCCATGGCTCGGGTGCCGGGGTGCCGGGGTGCCGGGGTGCCGGGGTGCCCGGGTGCCGAGCCGTGCCCCGGCGCCTGGGCTGGCCGCGCTCCAGGCCATGGCTGGGGCGGGGCCCGAATCGTGCCCGCCACCCACTCCGGCAGAGGAGGACGGCGTAACCGTACGCCTGTGATCAGATGGACCCATGTCCCGTCGCACCAAGCGTCCCGCACGTCCCGCACGTCCGGCACGCCCCGCCGCCGAGAGCCCAGGCCCGAAGGCCTGTCCCTGCGGTCTGTCTGCCACTTACGCCGAGTGTTGCGGCCGCTACCACGCGGGTACGGCCGCCGCCCCCACCGCCGAGGCGCTGATGCGTTCGCGGTTCAGCGCGTTCGCGGTCCAGGACGGCCCGTATCTGCTGCGCACCTGGCATCCCGACACTCGGCCCGCGCGCCTCGACCTCGACCCCGGCATGCGCTGGACGCGTCTGGAAATCCTGGGCACCACCGACGGCAGCGCCTTTCACTCCACCGGCACGGTCACCTTCCGCGCGCACTACACCCACGGCGCGGAGGCGGGATCGCTGCACGAGCAGAGCCGCTTTTCGCGGGTCGAGGGCAGCTGGGTCTATCTGGACGCGGTCTTCGCCGACTGACGCGACTGACGCGACGCGACCCGGGACGCGCTCCCCGGCCGGTGTGAACGGAGTGGTCACGTGCCTCCCCGCGCCGTTCAGCGGCCGACGGCTGAACGCCGACATCCAGGCCACATCCGGCCACATCCAGGCCACCCCGGCACACCCGGCACACCCGGAACGCACGGAAAGGACGGAATGGGCGGAGACACGAGAAACGCCGGTGAGAGCGCTCTCAGGTCTCTCAGGAGGGGACGGACGCGAACGCCTTTTCGTGGATCGCCGGTAGTCCGTTCGCCAGGTCCTCGGCCATCAGGCGCTTCGCGATCACGTCGGCGGCGGCCCGCAGCTCCGCGCTGCGTGGCCGGCCTCGGTCCTTCTCCAGCTGCTCGTTCAGCCAGGCCGCCCAGGAGTCGGTGATAGTGGCGACCTCGCGTTCCCCGGCGGGGGTGTGCGAGAAGTAGCTGCCCTTGCGGCTGAGGAAGCCCTCGTCCACCATGCGCTGGAACACCGGCACCAGCACCTCCGGCGGCACCTGGCGGCGCGCGGCGATCAGGCCGAGGCTGGCGTGACCGACCATCCGCGTGTACTGCTCGACCTGCATGACCGCCCAGGCTCCCGCCACATCGAGCCGGGTGTCGGAGGCCGCCACGATGCGCCGCGCCGTGTTCATGTCCGCCCCGCGCACGATCTTTCCGACGGCGAGTTCGAGCACCTTGGCGGGGTCGCCCGTGGTCGGCTGCGCGAAGCCCTCGCCCATGTCGGTGGAGGCGGAGCGCGCGGTGTCGCGCAGCTCGACCTGCTTGAGAAAGAGCGCTACCAAGAAGCCGACGGCGGCGACGGGCACCGTCCACAAAAATACGGTGTGGAGGCTGTCGGAGTACGCCCTCACCAGGGGGGCGGCCGAAGCCGGCGGCAGTTGGTGCAGGCCCGTCGGGGACTGCGCGGCCCGGGCGAGCGCCGCCGGGTCCGTCCCGCCGGCCCGTGCCGCCGCGGCGATCCCGTCCTGGAGGTTCGTCTTCAGTGTGTTGGCGTAGATCGTGCCGAACACGGCGGTACCGAACGAGCTGCCCAGCGTGCGGAAGAAGGTGACTCCGGACGTCGCCGTGCCGAGGTCCGCGTAGTCGACCGTGTTCTGTACGGCGATGGTGAGGACCTGCATGCACAGCCCGATGCCGAGCCCGAGCACGAACATGTAGAGCGATTCCAGCCAGGCTCCCACCCCGGGCCCCATCAGGGACAGGAGATACAGACCCACCCCCATGACCAGGGCGCCGACGATGGGAAAGACGCGGTACTGGCCGGTCCTGCTCACCACGTTGCCGCTGAAGATGGACGCGATGAGCAGGCCGACGACCATGGGCAGGGTGCGTACGCCGGAGAGGGTGGCCGAGTCGCCGTCCACGTACTGCAGATAGGTGGGCAGGAAGGTCATCGCGCCCAGCATCGCGAAGCCCACGATGAAGCTGAGGACCGAGCACACCGTGAAGACGGGGTTGCGGAACAGGCGCATCGGCAGCATCGGTTCGGCGGCCCGTGTCTCCACCCAGCAGAACAATGAGAGCGCTATCACGCCGACCGCGAACAGTGCGATGATGGTCGCCGAACCCCACGCGTACTCGTTTCCGCCCCAACTCGTCGCGAGAATAAGGGCGCTGGCGCCCGCGGCGACCAGGCCGATGCTGAGGTAGTCGATGACGGGCTTGGCCGTCGAGCGGACCGAGGGGATGTTACGGGCCGCCGCGATCACCACGAGCACGGCGATGGGCACGTTCACGTAGAAGGCCCAGCGCCAGCTCAGATGGTCGGTGAAGACCCGCCGAGCAGTGGACCGATGACAGTCGACACACCGAACACGGCGCCGATCGCACCCTGGTACTTGCCGCGTTCGCGCAGGGGGATCACGTCGGCGATCAGTGCCATCGCGGTCACCATCAGGCCGCCGGCGCCGATGCCTTGCAGCGCCCGCCAGGCGATGAGCAGGGACATGTTCGTCGCGAGCCCGCACAGGAACGAGCCGGTGATGAAGATGATCGCGGAGACCTGGAAGACGACCTTGCGACCGAACAGGTCACCGAACTTGCCCACCAGGGCGGTGGCGACGGTCTCCGCCAGCAGGTAGGACGTGACCACCCAGGACATGTGGGCGGCGCCGCCGAGGTCCGAGACGATGGTGGGGAGAGCGGTTCCAACGATGGTCTGGTCGAGCGCGGCCAGCAGCATGCCGAGCATGATCGTGCCGAAGACGATGTTCCGCTGCCGGACATCGAGCACGGGTGGCGCGGACACGGGTGCTGTAGCGCTGGCAGTGGTCACCCTGGCAGCGTCACACCGCCGCAGGTGGCGCGCATGCGGTGTAGGCCGCGCGGATGAGGCGCGCCGAGCCCGCTGGCCGGGGGGCGGGGGACGTCCGGGGCGACCGGTGCCAGGGCGGCGGGGCCCCCGGGCTGCCCGGTGCCGGGAGCGAAGGGCCCGGTGCCGGGTCGGCGGACGCGCGGCTTACTCCTGCCGCGGACGAAGCGCGCGGTCGGCTGTCCGGCGCTGGGGGTGGAGGGCGTCCAGGGCGTCCGGTACCGAGGCGGAAGGCGTCCGGGGTGTCCGGCGCCGAGGCGAAGGGCGTCCGGGGGGCCGGTGCCGGGCTCAGGCCCCAGCACGGTCGCGACCCGCGCTGTCACCTGGGCTCAGGCCCCGGCCACTACGGGTCGTGACCGGTTACGTCGGCTCAGGCCCCCAGCAGGACGTCGGAACCGGTCGACGGTTCGGGCAGGGGCCGCACGTGTGGCCCGGTGCGGTGCAGCCTGGGCAATGCCGGTACGGAGGCGAGGAAGACCAGGGTCGTGAGCACGAACGGCCAAGTGAAGGCGTGCCCGCCGACCGGCGCGGAGAGCGCTCTCACGGCGGGTCCCAGCACGGTGGCCACCGCCGCGCCCACCACCGCGAAACCGAGGCTCCACCGGTCCGCGGCCAGCAGCACCCCGCACAGCGCCATCGCCACGAGTACCGCGTTGTAGCCCATGGTGCCGTCCACGATCCGGGCGGTGGGCGCCCCGAGCGCCCAGGCGGTCACCAGGCTGACAGCGCTTCCCACGCAGGCCATCGCCCCGGCCGTCCGGCTGGCCGCGAAGATGCCGACCAGGAGGATCAGGCCCACGTACCACTGAGGCATCAGGAAGATCTGAGCGATGTTGGCGAAGAAAGCGCGTCCCACGTCGTCGACGGCGAGGGCGACCGACCCCTCGGCCGCGCGACTCAGTTCGGCCGTCCCCGGGCCGTGGTGCCACACCCGCTCGAACCCGGGCGCCGCGATCGTCATCGCGCTCGCCGTCAGGCAGAACGGCAGCGTCAAGGTGGGCAGACCCCAGCCGCGCAACAGGGTGGTCGAGGCCGCGGTGATCACGGTGACGACCGCGCAGCCGCCGGCGGCCAGGACCATCGTGGAGAGGTACTGGGGCCCGAGGAACACGGCGAAGCCGACCGCGACCAGGCAGGCGTTGAACCCCTCCAGGCCGGCCGACACCCGGCTCCGGTCCACGCCGAGCAATTGCGCGGTGCCGGTACCGAGCGCGGTGCCGAGGAGACCGTAGAGGCCGTACTGCCATCCCGCGACGAAGAGCGCGACGGTGAAGATGGCCCCGGTCACGGCGCTCGGCATGAACGGCACCTGTGCCTGGCCCCGCAGCACGTGCACCGCGAACAGCCCTCGGTGTGCGGTGCGCGGCAGTCGCACGTGAGCCTCCCTTGAGAACCGTGAAAGCGGCCGGTCGTGGCCAAGCGCACTGTAAGGGGCGGCATGGGGGATCCGGCAAGGGTCATATATACGGCGAAATGCCATGAAGCAGCCAGAAGTTCGCGCGTAGGTAAAGGTCTTGTATACGACGACAGCGCGCTGAGAGCGCTTCCAGACGATGGCACGAGTGGTCCGCCCTCCCGTCCATCGACGCCCCCACCTCCACCCCCGAGCCCAGCCCACCCCCGAGCTCAGCCCGACTCGGCCCTGTTCGGCTCGACCCCACCCCGACTCGCCCCTGTTCGTCTCGGCCCCACCCCGGCCTCGGCCCAGCCCCAGCCCCAGCCCGGCCCGGCCCCGCCGCCTCGCCGGGGCGGTCCCTCACCTGACGAAACGCGCACCTGATGGCACGTCAGTTGGCCACCGGCTGCGGCAGTTCAGGGAGCTTCTTCTCGTAGAGCCACATCTGGAGCAGAGGCCGCACCTCGTCACCCGCCATCGCCTGCGCGTGAGCGATGAACGCGACGGTGTCGCCGATCCGCCCGCGTCGGGCCTCGTGCCATCCGCGCAGCACCGCGAAGAACCGGTCGTCGCCCAGCGTCAGACGCAGCGCGTGCAAGGTGCACGCCCCCCGGGTGTAGAGCCGGTCGTCGAAGATGCGGCGCGGGCCCGGCTCGGCGAGCCGCAGGTTCTGGCCGCGCCGCGCGAGACCGCACCACTCCCGGCGCGCGATCTCGTCGGCGCTGTCCTCGCCGATGTGTTCCGACCACAGCCACTCGGCATACGTCGCGAACCCCTCGTTGAGCCAGATGTGCCGCCACTCGCGGATGCCCACGCTGTTGCCGAACCACTGGTGCGCCAACTCGTGGGCCACCAGGGTCTCCCAGCCGCGCCGCCCGTCGATGTGATTGCGGCCGAACACCGAGCGGGTCTGGTTCTCGACCGGCGCGCCGAGGTCGGCGTCGACCACCACCGCGCCGTACGCCTCGAACGGGTAGGGCCCGAACAGGTGCGAGAAGTGCCGCAGCATGTCGGGCTGGCGCCCCAGATCGTGGCGGGCCGCGTCGGCGAGCCGCGACGGATAGGCGTTGTGCACCGGGATCGACCTGCCGCCCGGCAGCCCGGGCGCCAGCACGCTGTCGTGCTGGAAGCGGCCGGTGTAGAGCGCGGCCAGATAGGTGGCCATGGGCCCGGGGTGGTGATAGGTCCACACATCGGTGGCGCCCTCGCTGCGGCACTCGGTGAGCGTTCCGTTGGCGAGCGCCTGCCGGTCGCGCGGCACCGTGACCCGGAAGGTGTACGCCGCCTTGTCGTCGGGCCGGTCGTTGCAGGGGAACCAGGACGGCGCCCCGAGTGGCTGAGAGGCGACCAGGGTGCCGTCGTGGCTGTCTCCGGTACGGTCCCAGCCGATGCTTCCGAACGGCGAGCGGATCGGTCCTGGCCGCCCCCCGTACCGTACCTTCGTCGTGAACGACGCCCCGGCCGCGACCGGTTGACTGGGCGTCAGATACAGTTTGCCCTGGCGCTGCCGGACGCGGGCGGCCCTGCCGTCGATGTGCGCCGCCTGGGCGTTGAGCCGGAACAGATCGAGCTCCACCCGCTCCAAGGGCCGCAGCGCGACGGCCTGGATCAGCGCCGTACCGGCGAGGCGGCCGCTTGTGGAATCGTAGGCGATCCGCAGATCGTAGGCGAGGGTGTCGTGCCCGTAGGAGCCGTGCTGGGGGAAGTAGCGGTCCCGGTGGCCAATGGCCGACTCGTCCGCGACCGCGAGTGCGCCGAGCGTGGACAGGGCGGCGACCCGGACCAGGGACCGCCGGCTGTACCGGGTCACGCGGCGCTCCCTTCGCGGGGCGGGGTGCCCTGATGTGCCGTCAACTTATTTTCGCCTAGGGGCAGTTGGGTACGCGCGGGCGTTGATTGCTCACCCGCGATGGGGTTGCCCGCCCAGCGGGTGTCCGGCGGTACGCTCTCGCCGCGCATGACCAGTGAGGCGGCGCCGACCGAGGCCCTGGCGCCGATGTCGGTCCCGGGCAGCGCGATGCTGTGCGGGCCGAGCGACGCGCCCTCGGCGAGCCGCACCGCGTCGAGGCGCATGATCCGGTCGTGGAAGAGATGGGTCTGCAACACGCACCCCCGGTTCACGCTCGCCCCGTCCCCCAGGGTGATCAGGTCGGTCTCCGGCAGCCAGTACGTTTCCAGCCACACCCCGCGTCCGATGCGGGTCCCCAGGCTGCGCAGCCACCAGTTGAGGACCGGCGTTCCGGTGAAAGAGCTCGCCATCCATGGCACCGCCAGAGACTCGACGAAGGTGTCGTACAGCTCGTTGCGCCACACGAAGGAGGACCACAGGGGGTGCTCGCCGGCCTTGAACCGGCCGACCAGGGCCCACTTCGCGGCGGTCGCCGTCAGGCCCGCCACGGCGGCCGCACCCACAAGGAGCAGGGTCCCCGCCAGCGCGGCGAGCAGGAGCCCGCCCCGGTTGAGAGCGCTCTGCTCGCCGATGAGTACGGCTTCGGCGAGCAGCACCGAGCAGATCAGGGGCGTCACCCTGCACAGCTCGACCGAGGCGCGGGCGAGCACGATCCGGCGCGGCGGGTCGAAGGTGCGTCCGGGGTCGCCCGTGGCCGCGACTCTCGGCAGCGGAAGGGCCGGCCGCCCGAGCCAGGAACTGCCCGGCTCGCTGTGGGCCGGCGCGTCGCACAGCACGCCGATCAGGGCGCCGTCGGGCACCCCCCGGTCCGGGCCGACGATGCCGGAGTTGCCGACGAAGGCGCGCCGTCCCACACGTGCCCTGCCCAACTTCAGCCAGCCGCCACGGACTTCGAACGGCGCCATCAGGGTGTCGTCGGCGAGGAAGGCGCCGTCCTCCACCGTCAGGAGCGAGGGCAGCGGCAGCACCGTCGAGATCTCCGCGCGCCGTCCCACCCGGGCCCCGAGCAGCCGCAGCCACACCGGGGTGGCCAGGCTCGCGTACAGGGGAAAGAGGCTGCCTCGGGCGCCGCCGACCAGGCGCGTCACCAGCCAGGCGCGCCAGGCGACGCCGCCGCACACCGGGTGGAAGCCGGGCTTCAGGCCCCGCCCGAGGATCCGTACCAGGGCCGCGAGCGTCAGCATGGAGAGCAGGGTGGTGGCCACCGCGATGGGCGGCGCGGCCACCAGCAGGCGTACCGCCACGGCTGAGAGCGTGTCGCAGGAACGCACCAGGTAGTAGACGCCGACCAGCGCGGGCGCGGCGTACAGGAGCGAGACCAGCGGCAGCGCGGTCAAGGAGAGCGCGTACGCCACGGCCCAGCGGCGCGAGCGTTCCGGACGCGGCGCGGGCCAGCCGGTCCCGGCGACGCGCTCGTACGCCTCGGCCTGGCGGGCCGGTGAGCCGAGCCAGCGGCGGCCGGGCGGGACCTGGCCGTCCAGGCAGGCGCCCGGCTCGAGTTCGGCGTCCGTGCCGAGGACCGCGCCGGGCATCAGGGTGCTGCGGTGGCCGACCCGGGCGCCGTCCCCGACGCGTACCGCGCCGATGCGCAGCGTCGCCCCGTCCAGCCACCAGCCGCTGATGTCGGCCTCGGGCTCCACGCTCGCCCCCCGGCCGATCGTGGCAAGACCGGTCACCGGGGGCATGGCGTGCAGGGCGACGCCCTTGCCGACCCGGCAGCCCAGTGAACGCGCGTACAGACGGGCCCAGGGTGTCCCGAGCAGGGAGGAGACGCCGAACGCCGCCACGACGCGTTCGGCCGTCCACAGCCGCAGATGGACACGCCCGCCCCGGGGATAGGCACCCGGCTTCACTCCCCGGGTCAGCGCACGCGCGGCTGCCGCGCCGATGGCGAAGCGGGCCGGCGCGCTGAGGAGGACCACGGCGCCGATGAGTACGAACCACCAGGAGGTGTGCGGCGCCCAGGCCTGGGGCGCGAGCCAGCCCATGATGTTGTCGAGCGTGGCCAGCGCGATCAGCCCGCGCAGTCCGGCGACGCCGAACAGGCCTGCTGTCACCAGGAGTTGGACCACTCCGGCGCTGCGCGGCACCGGCTGGATCGTGCGTTTCTCGGCGGCGGGAGCGGCGAGTGATTCCAGGTGCAGGGCCATGTCCCGCAGCAGGGGCCGGCGGTAGAGGTCGGCGACGGACACGCCGGGGTAGTGCTCACGCAGCTCGGACGCCAGTCGTGCGGCGCTCAGGCTGGAGCCGCCGAGAGCGAAGAAGTCGCTGTCCGGCTCGGGGCGCACGCCCAGCATGCGCTCCCACGCCCCGGCGAGCCGCGCGGCGGTGGAGCCGTCCTGTTCGGCGGCGGTGAGGGGGCCGCGCTGCGAGGGGAGCGGCCAGGGCAGCGCGTCCCGGTCGACCTTGCCCGAGGTGCGCGTGGGAAGATCGGGCACTTCCACGAGCAGCGGCACCAGAGCGGCCGGGAGGCGTTCGGTGAGGATGCCACGTGCCTCATCGGCGCGGAATCCTTCCCGTTCGGGTACCAGGTAGCCCACCAGGATCTGTCCCCCGGCCGGGGTGCCGCGCACCGCGCAGGCGGCGGCGCGCACGCCTGGAAGCGCTCTCAACGTGGCGTCGATCTCACCGAGTTCGATGCGGCGCCCGCCGACCTTGACCTGGTCGTCGGCCCGCCCGAGGTGGACGAGACCAGCCGCTTCCGCGCGCACGAGGTCTCCGGTGCGATAGGCGCGCCGGGTGTCGAGGAGGGCGAGCGGCGTGAACCGTTCGGCGTCCTTGGCGGCGTCGAGATACCGCGCGGTGCCCGCCCCGGCGATGACCAGTTCCCCCTCGCCGCCGTAGGGGACGGGGTTTCCGGCCCGGTCGAGGACCGCCAACTCCCAGCCGGCCAGCGGCAGTCCGATGCGTACGGGCTCCCCGGGCATCATGCGGGCCGCTGTCGCCACCACCGTGGTCTCGGTGGGGCCGTAGGTGTTCCACATTTCACGGCCCTTGACCGCGAACCGGTCCGCGAGGGCGCCCGGGCAGGCCTCGCCCCCGACGATCAGAAGCCGTACGTCCTCCAGCGCCTCGTCCGGCCAGAGCGCGGCCAGGGTGGGCACCGTGGAGACCACCGTGATGCCGCGCTCCATGAGCCAGGGGCCCAGTTCATGGCCGGCCCGCACCAGCGAACGCGGCGCCGGAACCAGGCAGCCGCCGTGCCGCCAGGCCAGCCACATCTCCTCGCACGAGGCGTCGAACGCGACGGAGAGCCCGGCCAGGACCCGGTCCCCGGGCCCCAACGGCCGCTCGGCCAGGAACAGTTGTGCCTCCGCGTCCACGAACGCGGCGGCCGAACGGTGGGTGACCGCCACGCCCTTGGGCAGCCCCGTCGAACCGGAGGTGAAGATGATCCAGGCGTCGTCCTCGGGCCGCGCGGCACGCCAGCGGGCGCCGAGCGGTGCCGTGGACCCCGGCAGTATCCGCTCTCCCGCCTCGATGACGGCGCACACCCCGGCCTCGCTGAAGACCGTCGCCGCGCGCTCATCGGGGTCGTCGGCGTCGACCGGCACATACGCCGCGCCGCACAGCAGCACCGCGAGGATGGCGAGATACAGATCGCAGGTGCCGGACGGGATACGGATGCCGACCCGGTCGCCGGGGCCGATGCCGTGGCGGGTGAGCCGCACGGCGCGTTCGGTGATCCGGTCGCAGAGGTCTTGGTAGGTCAGCCGCTCGCCGCCCGCGTCGAGTGCGGGTGCGCCCGGGTGGGCGGCCGCCGTCGCGTCCAGTACGTCGAGCAGGGTGCGGGGGTGCGGGGCGGCTGCGCCGCGGAAGACGGCCGGCAGGTGCGAAGACATCGGTATGCCTCTGGCGTAGTGCGGGTGGTACGGACATCCTTCGGACATCCGCCCATCCAGACGGGCATATCGAGCGGCGGGTTCGCACCTGCCCTGGTACTTGACGATATTTATCCGTTGTTTTCGAAGTGATTCGGATGATTATGGCGCCGATCGGGGCAAGTTCACGGGCGATCCCGGTGGCAGAGGTCCCTTGCGCGTAGCACTAGTTCGGTGGCGAACCGGTGTTCGGGGTCGGCGAGCCGGTCGCCGAAGATGGACTCCAGGGTGCGCATCCGGTAGCGCACCGTCTGCGGGTGCACGGCGAGGAGTTCGCCCATGTGGGCGGCGGTGCCACGGGTCGCGAGCCAGGTCCGCAGGGTGTCGATGAGGCGGTCGCGCCGGCCGGGTGTAAGCGCTTCCAAAGGGGCGAGTTCGCGACGGGCGAGGTGTTCGAGCAGCGCCGGATCCGAGCGCAGCCAGAGCGTGACCAGGTGGTCCTCGCAGTACAGCCGGCCGGACTCGCTCTCGATGACGCCCGCCGCCGCGAGGTCGAGGACCTGGCGCGCCCAGCGAAGGGAGTCGGACGCGTCGCCGATGGGGACCTCGAGCCCCACCGCGGCCCAGGACCCGTGCAGAGCGGCGTCCAGCATCCGTCTTCGCGTCTCGTCCACCGGGCCGGGCACCAGGAGGTGGGGGCGCGGTTCGCCGGAGTCGACCAGGACATCGTTGTCCAACGCCGCGCGCGTGAGGCCGGCTCCGGAGCGGAGCGCGATCAGGGTGACCCGCTCGGGCAGTGGCCAGCGGGCGCGGTCGGCCAGTTCCGCGATGGCGGCGCGGGGCACTGGGGAGCCGGCGAGGATCAGATGCAGCAGCCGTCTGCGCAGCGCGTCGGAGCGCTCGCCGGAGAAGGACGTTACCTCCAGATACCCCTCCCGTGAGAGCGCTTCCAATTCCTCGACGTACGTGAAGAGCGCGTCCGCGAAGCTGAGCATCAGGGCGGGGGAGAGGTTGTAGCGCCGGCCGATCTTCTTGGCCCGCCGCAGCGCTACGCGGGCGCCCAGCCGGTAGGCCCCCTGGAGCGTTTCCAGGCTCCGGCCCTCGTAGGCCTCGAACCGGCCGAAGCGCCGGCACATCTCGTCGCGGAGGGCGGAGGGCGCGCTGGGGGAGGCGACCTGGTCGACGAAGACCGTGAGGTTCTGTTCCACTCCGACCCTGATGGCCTCCCCGTAGGGGCCCTCCAGTAACCGGGCGTACTCGGGGTAGGCGCGCGTGACCTCCGCGCCGATCTCCTTGAGGAGTCCCGGAAGTTCGGGGCGCATGATCGCGGCGAACTCCTGTGGGAGCGGTCCCAAGGGCTCCTGGGTGTCCGATGACTGCGCGGCTGTGGGCATCTCACTCCCCTTGCACTACGGCGCTCCGGTGGGGGGATGACCGATGGGGAAAGCGCTCCCATCGACCGGCAGGTGCGTACCTTGGCGGACTGCTGAACCTAGAACAACTGCCGTGTCAGGGACAACACTTGGGGCGCCGTCGGGCTCAGGGTGCGTCGGTTGTCGGCCGATTCCGGTGCGGCCCGGCCGGAGCTCGGCCGGGCCGCCGCGCGCGGGTGGTGGCAGACGTCACTGGGCCGCCGAATGCCAGTACTGAGAGAGGAGCTTGCCGTTGTTGGGAACGACCGTGCCGGGGGCGTGCAGTCCGGCGAGGTAGGTGGACGCGTTGTTGAGGACGAGGTTGTTGTGGCCGCCCGCCGAGGGGAGGCCCGTCTTGAGGTTCACCGCCCAGTCGAGCAGGCCCGCGAGGCCGCAACCGCTTGCCCCGGGCACCGCGAACGTGGTGTCCGTCTGGTCGGCGCCGGTGAGGCTGAGCCGGTTCATGACGCCGGCCGTGTTGGCCGTGCCGTTGCCGTCGAAACGCTGGATGCCGAGCTTGGGCACCGTGACGTTCTGGGGGCGCAGAACGATGGGGTGGGCCGCCGATCCGAGGTAGCAGGAGCCGCCGAGGAGCGGGTTTTGCAGATGGATGCGGACCGGGATCGCGAGAATCGGCTGACCGGAGGTGGCGCCGGCGGTGAGTTGGAAGTCGCTGGGCGTACCGACGGATTCCATGGTGGCGGTCACCCGGTTGAGACTGGCGTTGGTGATGCCCTGGCAGATGCCGCTGACGACGGGGATGTCGCTGGGGCACATCAGGCCGAGCAGCCCGCCGGGGATGTCGGCGGGGTCGGCGACCAGCGCGCCGCCGGCGGGAGCGACGAGTGTGGATGTCCCGCCCGAGTGCTGGATGACTCCGACCTGCAAGTCGCTTGCCCCCGTGGTGACTTCGGTGTTTCCGAGCTTGATGGAGCCGCCGGGCGAGTGGGAGGCGATGCACTGCACGATGTCGGCGCGACCGTCGGCGGCGAGCATGGCCGGGTCGTCCACGGGACACCGGGTGAACGGGGCCCAGTCACCCGCCAGTTGGCTCGCCGAAGCGGTGTCGGCGGAGGCGGGTCCCACCGCTCCCAGCAGGGTCAGGGCGGTGCCGGTGGCGAGCAGTGCGGCGCTCAGGCGGTTGGATACGGGTCTCATGGAGTCGTCCCCTCTGGACGTCCCGACACGCGACGTCCTGTACGGATATGGGCGGCTGCGCCAACAACTGGATACCGAACCGGAGTTGGCCGGAAGTCAGCGCAGGGGCGGCGGGATGGTCGTGGGCTGCTTGTCCGGGGTGCACAGCTTGGCCGGGTCGTCCGGGATGCCGGACGCGCACGGCGCTCCCTGGTTCTGCTTCACGGTGTTGGCGGGCCCGGACACCGATGCGGTGAACAGCGGGCTGAGGTCTTCGCCCACGCCGCAACCGGTGAACGGCGGAATGGTCACCTCGCCGTCCAGGGGACCGCCCCGGGAGAGCGAGTAGCCGCGCCAGACGGTGTCCTTGCCCTTCTTGAGCTGCCCCAGCAGAACCATGTGGTCCTTGGTGTTGTTCGACGGGTCAGGATCCTGCGAGTAAATGGGCCCGGTGGTACGGCAGTTGGTGCCGACGTCCATCGGTGTGCCGTTGACCTTGACGTCGCTCAGGCGCAGCGTCAACGGAACCCTGATGTAGGTCTCGCCGTGCCCGGCGGTGTTGTTGAGATCGGAGTCGATGGACATGGGACCGGTCTGTTCCAGCGTCATCGTCGCGGTGGTCGGCATGAACCCGAAGGTCAAGAACGTGGCCGGGGCCGGTGGCGTCTGGGCGCGGCCCTGGTAGTCGAGCCGGCCCTGCGACTTCTGGAGCAGATGGAGTTCGAAGACGCCGGGTCTCACCTCGATCCGCTTCAGCTGGTTGGGGCCCTGGACGATCTGGGCGCAGTACACGGGGATCAGGGAGGCGCCGTTCAGCTTGGTGACATTGGAGTACCCGGTGACGTACGCCGCGAGGGCGAGGGGCTGGGCGGTGTCGCCGTGGCACGGGGGCACGGCGGCGGGGGGAGCGCTTCCCGCCGTGGGGGCGGCGACCTTCGGGGCGGCGAGGGAGGGGCGCGGCGGGGTGGCGGCGGCCGTGGGGCTCGGCATCGAGGCGCCGGGCGCCGACGACGGTGTGGAGCCCGAAGTGCCGTTGGACACCGGCACTTTGGCCAGCTGGTCCGATCCACCCGGGGTTCTCGTGCACGACACCGACAGGGTCGCCGGCTGCGTGGCGCGGCCCTCGACGGTGACCGGTTGGAAGTCGAGCGTGAGAGCCGTGGCCGTCACCATGAGGTCGCCGGGGTCGTTGGCGGTGATGGTGGGGACCTCGCCGGTGGCCGTGAGGACCGCGTCGCCCGCGGGCGGGAGGGGGACCGAGGGCGCGCTCAGCTGCCACAGGGCGGTGGCGTCGGCGCCGTTCTGCGCCACCCGCGTCGTCAGCCGGATGCTCGCTCCCGTCGTGGCCGCGTGCAGTGCGGTGAGTTCGGCGACGGCGGACGCGGGTAGCGTCACCCGTGTGGCTACGTCGGCCGGCCGGATCGCCACACCCGGCGCGGCCCGCTCGGGGAACTTGGCAGCGACGCGCACCGACACCGGCCGCGCGCCGCCCGGGAACGCGCAGGTGTAGGCGAGATCGGTGCTGACCTGCTGATCCCCGAGCGCCGCGGTCGCGCCCGGCACGATGGTGGCCAGCACGACGGTCGCCGCCGCGACCGCGCCCCGGCCGCGTACGGTCTGCCAACGGCCGCCGGGGCCCCGGGTCCTCGTCACGTCGCGATCAGCTCCACTCACTCAGCTCCCTTTCCTGGAGTCCACGCGGAGCCACCGTCCGGCTTCGGCGGATGGGGGGGCGCCCGCGCCGCGTCTGGGGGCCCGCCCGACAGGCCGTGGGCCGGCCGGCCGGGCGGGCCCGGGGCGAACGCGCTGCGCCATGCGGTACTACGAGCCGACGATGGTCGGGTGCGTGCGGGTGCCGCTGACCACCGCGTAGTAGTCGCCGTTGAACGACGGGTGGTCACCCGCGGAGACGACACCCGCACAGCCGGCCGTCGGCGCCGACACCGTCAGTTCGGTGGGGTTGGCCGCCACCGCCAGATCGCCGGTGGAGTTGGTGTACGTGCCGTGCGCCGTACCGGTCACGGTGAACGCGCAAGTCGCCACCGATACACGGGCGTTGACGCCGGATATGTATCCCTGCGAGACACCGGTGCCCGCGTTGTAGTCGGTCACGTTCAGCGTCCAGGGTGTGTTGGCCACGGTGTCCACCGTGCCGAGGAAGCTGGTGCACGGCTCACTCGAACTGCCGAAGTGCGCGGGGTTGATGCTGCCCACCGCGGCCGGGTTGCCGGTCGCGCTCCGCAGGCTGCCACCCGCGTCCGCGTAAGTGCAGGTCATGTCGATGCCGTTGATGGAGAGCACGACATCGCTCGAAGTGGCGGTGAAACTCTCCGGCGAGTTGGGGCCGATGACCCAGTGAGTGGGCGACGCGGCCAGGGCGGGCGCGGTCGCCAGGGCGAACGCGGCACTCGCGGCGCCACATACCAGCGCGATCTTACCTAGGGTGCTTCGCACAGCGATATCCTCCGATTTCACCTGCTACGGATACGGATTCAGCCACGTACGATCCGTGACGACGCGGACGTTACTTGCGGGAAACATGGGCGCACAATCCTGCCGTTCAAGATTGTGCCGAGCAAGGCCCTGCGTTGTGCCGCAGGTGAGTAACCGGCCGTTCTTTCTTGTCGGTTGGTGCGCAATGGAGAGACGCGGGACGGGCGTCGCGTGCCGAACTTCCCAGCTCGCTCCCCATGAGAGAAGGCCGCACGCGGGGTTACAGGTGAAATCATCACGGAGTGACAACTTACCCAGGGTAAATGCGCGAGAAATGACAAGTTGCCGATGGCCGGGTGAGGGCTCGCGGAAACTTCTGGAACTGGTATTGCAGAGCGAGGTTACCCAGCCGTAGCGTCCGGTGTGCGGCCGGTCCGGACAGCTCACCCGGGCCCCGCCCGCTCGGCGCCCCTGCTCTCCCGGCCACACCCCCGAAGGCCGGGACCGGCCGGGGCAAACCACCCTGGCCCGCATCGCTTTGCAATCCAGGCCGGCTCGTCGGGGCGGGGGCGGCGCCCCTCAGCTCTCCTTGGACGCGCCACCCCGTCCTGCCTGCGTCCTGACCGCTCAATTGCTGCGCAGTCAGGGATCAGGAGGACGCCGGAACTTGTCAACGAGTGACAAAGGAAAGAGGAATTGACGAATGCGGCCCTCCGGGATCTTGTTTCGGCGGCGCCGCGCACCTTACCGTGCGCCCCTTGGTGATCTCGCGTCGCTCTACGCACGTCGCGCATGCCTGCTGGAGGTGGGATGGGAATTGAAGTCGTGGTCGAGGATCTGACCAAGTCCTTCGGCAAGCAGAACATCTGGCAGGACGTCTCACTCACCCTCCCCGCAGGAGAAGTCAGCGTCATGCTGGGCCCCTCCGGCACGGGAAAGACGGTCTTCCTCAAATCGCTCATCGGTCTCCTCAAACCGGAACGCGGCCGGGTTCTCATCAACGGCGTCGACATGGTGAACAGCCCCGAGCGGGAGATCTATGAGACGCGGAAACTCTTCGGGTTGATGTTCCAGGACGGCGCGCTGTTCGGATCCATGTCGCTCTTCGACAACATCGCCTTCCCGCTGCGTGAGCACACCCGCAAGAAGGAATCCGAGATCCGTCGCATCGTCATGGAGCGGGTCGACATGGTCGGACTGCTCGGCGCCGAGGAGAAGCTTCCCGGGGAGATCTCCGGCGGCATGCGCAAACGCGCCGGCCTCGCCCGCGCCCTGGTACTCGACCCCCAGATCATCCTGTGCGACGAGCCGGACTCGGGGCTCGACCCGGTGCGCACCGCGTTCATCTCGCAGCTCCTGATCGACCTGAACGCGCAGATCGACGCGACGATGCTGATCGTCACCCACAATCTCGACATCGCGGCGACCGTCCCCGACAACATGGGCATGCTCTTCCGTCGCAACCTCGTCACCTTCGGCCCGCGTGAGGTGCTGCTGACGAGCGAGGAACCCGTCGTCGCGCAGTTCCTGAGCGGACGCCGCGAGGGCCCCATCGGAATGTCCGAGGAGAAGGACGCGGCGACCCTCGCCCAGGAACAGCTCAACTCGCCTTCCCGAACCGGGCTTTCACCCCGCCCGCTGGTCCCGCAGCTTGAGCCCTCGCCGGGGCTGCCCGCACGCCAGGCGGTGCTGCGCCGCAAACTGCGCGTCATGGCGATGCTCGACCAGCTGCCGCCCGCGGCCCGTCGCGCCATCGAGAACGGCCCGGCGCCGGTGCGGGAGGCCACCCCATGACGATGGAGGCCGAAAGGACGCCGCCCCCACCCACGCCCCCGCCGGCCCGGCCACCACGCGGGCCGCTTCCCGGACTCGGCGCGTTCCGCCAGACCGGACGGCTCTTCGCCCTCGCCGCCGCCGTCATCCGGGCGGTCTTTCGCCGGCCCTTCCAACTACGCGAATTCATCGAGCAGTTCTGGTTCATCGCCAGCGTCACCATCCTGCCCGCGGCCCTCGTCTCCATCCCGTTCGGCGCCGTCATAGCGCTCCAGGTGGGCTCCCTCACCCAGCAGCTTGGCGCCCAGTCGTTCACCGGCGGCGCCTCCGTCCTCGCCGTCATCCAGCAGGCGAGCCCCCTGATCGTGGCCCTGCTCATCGCGGGCGCCGGCGGCTCCGCGATCTGCGCCGACCTGGGCTCGCGCACCATCCGCGAAGAGCTCGACGCGATGGAGGTCATGGGCGTCTCTCCCGTGCAACGCCTGGTCGTGCCACGGGTGTTGGCGACCATGTTCGTCGCCGTGCTGCTCAACGGAATGGTCTCCGTCGTCGGCACGCTCGGCGGCTACTTCTTCAACGTCATCCTCCAGGGCGGCACCCCCGGCGCCTACCTCTCCAGCTTCTCCGCCCTGGCCCAGCTCCCCGACCTGTACGTCAGCGAGATCAAGGCGCTGATCTTCGGATTCATCGCCGGCATCGTCGCCGCCTACCGGGGGCTCAACCCGCGCGGCGGCCCCAAGGGCGTCGGCGACGCCGTCAACCAGTCCGTGGTCATCACCTTCCTGCTGCTCTTCTTCGTGAACATGGTCCTTACCGGGATCTATCTCCAGATCGTTCCCCCGAAGGGCGGCTGACCGATGACCCCATTCAGCCTCCTCGACCGCTCCGGCGATCAACTCGCTTTCTACGTACGGGCGTTGCTGTGGATCCCGCGCACCCTGCGGCGCTACCTCAGGGAGGTCCAACGGCTGCTTGCCGAGGTCGCCTTCGGCAGCGGCGGCCTCGGAGTCATCGGCGGGACCATCGGCGTCATGATCGCCATGACCCTGTTCACCGGCACGGTGGTCGGCCTCCAGGGGTACGCCGCGCTCAACCAGATCGGCACCGCCGCCTTCACCGGCTTCGTCTCCGCCTACTTCAACACCCGCGAGATCGCCCCGCTGGTCGCGGGACTCGCGCTCTCCGCCACCGTGGGCGCGGGCTTCACCGCCCAGCTCGGCGCGATGCGCATCAACGAGGAGATCGACGCCCTGGAGGGCATGGGCATCCGCAGCCTCCCCTACCTCGTCACCACCAGGATCATCGCCGGGGTCGTCGCGATCATTCCGCTGTACGCGATCGGGCTGCTCAGCTCCTACTTCGCGTCCCGGATGACCACGGTCTTCTTCAAAGGCCAGTCACGCGGAACCTTCGACCACTACTTCAACCTGTTCCTCTCCCCGACCGACGTCCTGCTCTCCGTGCTCAAAGTGCTCATCTTCAGCGTGATGGTGATCCTGGCCCACTGCTACTACGGCTTCCGCGCCACCGGAGGGCCGGCAGGAGTCGGCGTGGCGGTGGGCCGCTCGGTGCGCAACGCGATCGTGCTGATCGCGGTCACCGACTTCTTCCTCTCCCTCGCCCTGTGGGGCGCCACCACCACCGTGAAGGTGGCCGGATGAACGCGCGTACCGTACGCCGCCGCCTCGCCGGGGTCGTCTTCCTGCTCGTGCCGGCGCTGCTCATCTGGCTCTCGATAGCCGTCTACAACAAGGACTTCACCCGCTCGGACACGGTGACCGTGCTGACGAGCAGCGTGGGCAACGAGATGCACCGGGGCGCCGAGGTCAAGCTGCGCGGCGTCGTCGTCGGCGAGGTCCGCGCCATCAGCGCCGACGGTGACGGGGCAAGACTGACCCTCGCTCTGCGGCCCGGGGGACTCAGTCACATCCCTGCCGACGTGCGGGCGCAGATGCTGCCGACCACCCTGTTCGGCGAACGGTTCGTGGCGCTCGTACCCCCGCCGAACCCGTCCACGAGAGCGCTCTCAGCCGATGCGACCATCCCCCAGGACCGGTCCCGCGACGCCATCGAACTGGAGCAGGTCCTCGACCACGTCCTGCCGATGCTCACCGCCGTCAAGCCGGACAGACTCTCCTCCACGCTCTCCGCTGTCGCCCAGGCGCTGCGCGGACGCGGCACCGAGCTCGGCGACACCTTCGCCACCCTGGACGCGCACCTGAGGAAGTTCAACCCCGAGCTGCCCACGCTCAACGCCGACCTGGTGCAACTCGTCAAGGTCACCCAGACCTACAGCGACGCCGCCCCCGACATCCTGAGAGCGCTTACCGACGCCACGACCACCACGGGCACCCTGGTGGATGAGCGCTCCCAACTCCTGGGTGTCTACGGGCAGACGACCACAACCGCCCAGGACCTCACGGCCTTCCTCCAGCAGAACAAGGACAACATCATCCGGCTGAGCGCCGTGAGCCGACCGACCCTGGAACTCCTCGCCAAGTACGCGCCGTCCTTCCCGTGCACCCTGCGGACGCTGGCCGGCTTCGTGCCCGCCATGGACAAGGCGCTCGGCAAGGGCACCGGCCAACCCGGGCTCCACGTCAGCGTCAAAACGGTGCCCTCGCTCGGCACGTACGTGCCCGGACGCGACACCCCCGCGTACACCGCCGGTGGCGGCCCGCAGTGCTATCCGGTGCCCTACCTCGGCGCCCCGCTCCCCGCTGAGAGCGCTCTCACGCATACGGACACGAACCCGGCCGGGACCTCGAACACCGGTCTCGGCCTGCCGAACTCGCCGCAGGAGAACCAGCTGGTGAACGAGCTGCTCGCGCCCGGCCTCAAGGAGTCCGCCACGTCCCTGCCGGACTGGAGCAGTCTGCTCGTCGGGCCGGCTCTGCGCGGAGCGGAGGTGAGCATCGGGTGAACCGTCGCAGCATCGCGGGGCCCCTGGTCAAGTCCCTGGTCTTCGTCCTCGTGACCGCGCTCGCCACCACTGTGCTCGCGCTGTCCATCGCCAACACCGGTGTGGGGGACACCGTCTCCTACCGGGCGCGCTTCACCGACACGACCGGCCTGATCGAGGGCGACAGCGTCCGTATCGCCGGCGTGAAGGTCGGCCAGGTCGACCAGGTTCGGGTCGTGGACCACCGGCTCGCCCAGGTCACGTTCTCCGTGCGGCGCGGCCAGACCCTGCCCGGCACGACCACCGCCGCCATCAAATACCTCAACATGGTGGGGCAGCGGTATGTCGAGCTGGGCCGGGGCACGGGCCAGGTCGGGGCGACGCTGGCACCCGGCGCGACGATCCCCCTGGAACGCACCACGCCCGCCCTGGACCTCACCCAGCTCTTCAACGGCTTCCAGCCGCTGTTCGAAGGGCTCTCGCCCAAGGACGTCAACCAGCTGGCCGGCTCCATCGTGCAGGTCCTCCAGGGCGAGGGCACCACCGTGGACAGCCTCCTGCGGCACATCGGCTCACTGACCACCACCGTCGCCGCCAAGGACAAGGTGATCGGTGAGGTCATCACCAACCTCAGCACCGTCCTGAGCACCGTCAACGACCGTGAGGCGGGCTTCAACGACCTGGTGGTCACCCTCCAGAAGCTGGTCTCCGGATTCGCCGGGGACCGCAAACCCCTCGGCGAGGCCATCGCCGCCATGGGTGACCTCACCACGGTGACCGCCGGCCTGTTCCAGGACGGCAGGGCCCCGCTCAAGGAGGACATCAAACAACTGGGCCGGCTGTCCTCGAACCTCGTTGAGAGCGCTCCCACCATCGAGAACTTCCTGACCAGGACCCCGGACAAGATGCGGGCCGTCACCCGGATCGCGTCATACGGATCCTGGCTCAACCTCTACCTCTGCGAGGCCAAGGTGTCCGGCGTGAAGACCGAGGACGGCAGCGCGCCGCCCACCGGAATCCCGGTCAGCGAATCGAGGTGCCAGGGATGAGATCCCCCCTGCCGCGCCGGCGACGGCCCGGACGGCGGCCGCGCCCCGCCGTGCGGCGCTTTCGCCTCAAGCCCATGAAGGAACGCGACCCCGTCGCGGTCAGCCTCGTGGGGCTGCTGGTCCTGGCGCTCATCGGCCTGGCCGCCTACAACGCCGACTCGCTGCCGTTCATCGGCGGCGGCACGACCTACAGCGCCGATTTCTCCGAGTCCGCCGGGCTGCGCGACGGCGACGAAGTGCGGATCGCCGGGGTCAAGGTCGGCGAGGTCAAGGCGGTCACCCTGGACGGCGCCAAAGTGAAGGTCGCCTTCAAAGTGCGGGACGCCTGGATCGGCGACGCGTCGACCGCGGCCATCGCCATCAAGACACTGCTCGGCGAGAAGTACCTGGCCATCGACCCGCTCGGCAGCGCACGGCAGAACCCGGGCAGCCGCATCCCGCTGTCCCGCACGACCTCTCCGTACGACGTCACCCAGGCCTTCGAAGGGCTCAGCAAC
Organism: Streptomyces sp. NPDC006711; assembly: GCF_042869775.1. Lineage (NCBI taxonomy): Bacteria > Bacillati > Actinomycetota > Actinomycetes > Kitasatosporales > Streptomycetaceae > Streptomyces > Streptomyces sp. NPDC006711. The sequence goes on along the minus strand of NZ_JBIAGO010000002.1, from coordinate 373,346 downwards.
ACGATCGGCGACATCGACACCGCTCAGCTCGCCAAGAGCTTCGAGACGATCTCGGACACCTTCAAGGACTCGCCGCCCGAGGTGCGCACGGCGGTGTCCGGTCTGTCGGCGCTCTCCAAAACCGTCTCGCAGCGCGACAGTCAGCTCGCCCAACTCCTCAAGGGCAGCGAACAGTTGACGAAGACGCTGGCCGAGAAGAAGAGCAGTTTCGAAACTCTCATCGACGACGGCGGTCTCCTCCTGGGTGAACTCAAGCAACGCCGCGACGCCATCCAGGCACTCCTCACCGGAACCCGGGGACTCGGCACCCAGCTCACCGGCCTGGTCAAGGACAACAATGCCCAACTCGAGCCGACACTGGCGGCGTTGGGGCGCGTCACGGACGTCCTGATCAAGAACCAGGCGGGTCTCGACCGCACCCTGGCGCTGGCCGGCCCCTACTACCGGCTCGTCGGCAACACCGTCGGTAACGGCCGCTGGTTCGACACCTACATCTGCGGCCTCGTCCCCAGGAACTACCTCCCGGCGAAGTCGCTCCCGGGCACCGGCTGCATGCCGCCGAAGAACGGAGGCTACGCATGAGCCGGCGACGCGCTCTCTCCATCGTGCTGGCCCTCGCGGCCGTCGCCGTCACCGTGGTCGGCGGCCTGCGGGTGTTCGCCGGCTCCGGCGGCAAGCACATCACCGCCTACTTCGACCAGGCGGTCGGCATCTACCCGGGCTCCGACCTGCGGGTTCTCGGAGTCAAGGTCGGTGAGGTCGACTCCGTGACCCCGCAGGGCCGGCAGGTCAAGGTCGTGGTCACCCTCGACCCGGGCGTGAAGGTGCCCAAGGGCGCGCGGGCCGCCGTCGTCTCGCCCAGCGTCGTCGCCGACCGTTACGTCCAGCTCACCCCCGCGTACACCGGCGGACCCGAGATCGCCGACCGGGCGCAACTGCCCGCCTCCCGCAACGCCACCCCCGTCGAGGTCGACCAGCTGTACGCCTCGTTGACCGAGCTCAGCAAAACGCTCGGCCCCACCGGGGCGAACTCGACGGGAGCGCTCTCAGGGCTTCTCGACACCGGCGCCCGCAACCTCAACGGCAACGGCGCCGCGATCGGCGACTCCGTCGAGCAGTTCGGCAAGGCCGCCAAGACGCTCGACGGCAGCAGCGACCACCTCTTCAGCACGCTGTCCTATCTCCAGACGTTCACCACGATGCTGAAGAACAAGGACGGCGCGGTGCGCGACGCGCAGAACCAACTCGCCGACGTCACCGCGTTCTTCGCCGACAACAAGAACAACCTCGCGGGCGCGCTCAAGGAACTCGGCACCGCGCTCGGCGACGTCAAGACCTTCATCCAGGACAACCGCGCCGGTCTCAAGGCCGAGGTCGACAAGCTCACCCCGCTCACGCAGATCCTGGTCGATCAGCGCGCCTCGCTCGCGGAAGCCCTCGACACCGCGCCGCTGGCCGCTGGGAACGCTCTCAACGCCTACGACCCGGTGCACCGCACGCTCGACGGGCGCGGCGACATCAACGAGATCAGCATGGGGGGCGACCTCGTCCGTGCCCCGAACCCGGCGGTGGCCGGCGACGCGCCGCTCGTGCCGGTGCCGCAGGCGAGTCTGAGAGCGCTCCCAGCGCTGCCGCTTCCCCCCGTGGGCACGGTGTACGGGACGTCCGCCGACACCGCGAAGAGCTCCGCCACCCCGGGCCCCTTGGGTGGCCCAGCCCCCTCAGGCCGCCCGGGCGAGCCGTCGGGCAGCTCTCCAGCCGGCTCGTCCCCGGGCTCAGGGGCCAGGAGCGGGGGCCAGGGATGAAGCGGCGTATTGGCCGGCGCGGGGGCGCGGCGCTGGGGGCAGGCGTCGCGGTCGTCGTCGCCCTGGCCCTCACCCTCGGCAGCTGCTCGCTCCCGTCGTTCTCCGGCCTCGACCAGCTGCCGCTGCCCGGAGGCGCCGACCTGGGGGGCCACCCGTACGACATCACCGCCGACTTTGCCGATGTGCTGAGCCTGGTCCCGCAGGCCGCGGTGAAGGTCAACGACGTCGCCGTCGGCCGCGTCACCAGAGTGTCCCTCGCCCCCGACGGGTGGTCGGCCAAGGTCACCATGCGGATCCGGGGTGATGTGGCGCTGCCCGCCAACGCGTACGCCCAGCTGGAACAGTCCAGCCTCCTGGGGGAGAAGTTCATCCAGCTCTCCGCGCCGGCGCAGGGGACCAAGGAGGCACCCCAGGGACGCCTCGGTCCTGGCGCCGCCATCCCGATCGCGCGGACCAACCGCAACCCGGAGGTCGAGGAGGTGCTGGGAGCGCTCTCCATGCTGCTCAACGGAGGCGGTGTCAATCAGCTCAAGACCATCACGACCGAGCTCAACAAGGCCATCGCGGGCCGCGAGCCGCAGGTCCGCTCCATGCTCCAGCGCGTCAACACCCTCGTCACCGACCTCGACGGCCACCGCGGTGACATCACCGACGCCCTCGACGGCGTCAACCGCCTCTCCGCGACCCTGGCCACCCGCAAGCAACAGGTCGGCACGGTGCTCACCGGACTCTCCCCGGGGCTCAAAGTCCTTGAGGATCAACGGGGTTCACTTCTGACGATGCTGAAGTCGCTGGACTCCCTTTCCACGGTCGCCGTCGCGACGGTCAACAAGAGCAAGGACGACATGGTGGCCGACCTGAAGGCGATCGCACCGACCCTCAAGTCGCTGGCGGACTCAGGCAAGGACCTGCCGGACTCGCTCCAGGTGCTGCTCACCTATCCGTTCACCGACGAGGTGCTGCGGGGCGTCAAGGGCGACTACCTCAACGTCTACCTCGATGTGACGGCCGCGCCCGGCACGCAGATCATTCCACCGCTCACGACGGGGTCCTCCACTCCGACGGCGTCACCGACGTCACCGTCGTCGACTGCGCCGAAAGCGGCGGCCAAGGCGCCGGACACGCCGAGCGGTCAAGGTGGTCAGGCCGGTCAGGGCGGTGGGGGAGGCCAAAGCGGCCAAAGTGGGCAGAGCGGCCAGGGTGATCCCGGTAAGGGCGGCGGGCGAGGCACGGAAAGTCCGCCACTCGGGCTGCCGCCCCTCGGGGGCCAGGGAGGTACGCGCTGATGCTGACCCTGGCGACCAGACTCAAGAACGTCGCGTTCCTCGTCATCGGTGTCCTGGTGCTCGGCTACACCGGATTCCGGTATGCCGACGTCGGCCACTACATCGGCATCCGCGACTACTACACGGTGAAGGTCCATCTCGCCGAGACGGGCGGGCTGTTCACCCACTCCAACGTCACCTACCGGGGCGTCTCGGTCGGACGGGTGGGGCCGATCGGGCTCACCGACAACGGCGTCGTCGCCGAGCTGCGCATCGACAACTCGGCGCCGCCCATCCCGAGCGCGTTGCAGGCGGTGGTGGCCAACCTGTCGGCCGTCGGAGAGGAGTACATCGACCTGCGGCCCACTTCCGCCGGCGCGCCCTACCTGGGAGACGGCGCGGTGATCGCACAGTCCGACACGCGCACCCCGGCGCCCGTCACCACCGTACTGACCAGTGTGAACGATCTCGCCGCCTCCGTGCCGCTGGAGTCGCTGCGCACGGTCGTCGACGAGTTCGGCAAGGCTTTCGAAGGGCGCGGAGACGACCTCCAGGCGCTGCTCGACAACGGCAGCGACTTCGTGCGGGCCGCGGACAGGGCGTTGCCGAGTACGAAGACGCTGCTCGCCGACGGTGAAAGCGTTCTCAGCACCCAGGCCGACGAGGCGGAGGCCATCAAGACCTTCGCGTCCGGAGCGCGGAGCCTGGCGGCCACGCTGAAGGATTCGGACACCGATCTGCGCCGTCTGATCGCCGCCGCGCCTGATGCCGCCGGGCAGGTCAGCGGGCTGCTCAGGGATCTCGACCCGCAGCTCAGTGTGGTGCTCGCCAACCTCCTCACCACGGCGGACGTGGCCGTGACCCGGCAGCGTGGAATTGAGGAACTACTCGTGAAAGTACCTCCGTTGGCCGCCGCCGGCGCCACCGCCATCGACGCGAAGGGCGCCCACCTCGGCATGGCGACCACCTTCTTCGCGCCGCTTCCCTGCACCGACGGGTACGGCGGTACCACCTACCGCAACGGCCTCGAAACCCTCGACACCCCCCAGCTCAACACCAAGGCCCGATGTGCCGCGCCGGCGAGCAGCGGCATCGACGTACGGGGCTCGGCGCATGCCCCGAGCGGAGGGCCGGTTCCGGACCCGGCCCGACCGGGGTCCTTGCCTGCCGGGTCGTACCAGGCGGCCGACCGGTCTTCCGCGCCGGGAGAGTCACCCGAGGCCGTACAGGAGCGGCTTCCCGGCGCACTCGGACTGCCGGCCCTGCCCGGCGGCGGCCCATCGGACCTGGCCGGACTACTCGGTCTGAGGCGTGATGCGGCAGGAAACGCTCCCGGACAGGACGGGCGGCCGTGATGCGGTTTCCGAGTGGGGTCCGGCTCCGTCGCGTCCTCGTGGTGGCCGTGATCGCGCTCTCAGCGGCCTTCACGGTGTTCGGGGGATGGGCCTACATCGAGGCGCGCGGCGACTCGTCCCTGGCGTACGCCGCCTCACGCGACGCCGCGCTGAAGGCGGGCCGTACGCAGATCGCAGCGCTCTCGACACTGGACGCCGCCCACCCCGACGCGGCGTTGCGCACCTGGCTCGACGCCTCCACGGGGCCCCTCCACGACGAGCTCCGTCGGGCGGGCATCGTAAAGCCGTCCACCTCGGCACGCGGCGATGTCACCGACGCCGCGCTCACCGCGCTCGACGACCGGGCGGGCAGCGCGAAGCTGATCGCGACCGTGCAGGTCCGGCTCACTCCGAAGAGCGGCGCCGCCACCACCGACCGCAAGCGCTTCGAAGCGGCGCTCGAACGCACCGACTCCGGCTGGAAGTTGAAGGCACTCAACGCGGTCCCGGTCGCCGCCCCCTGACCCCGCAGCGATAGGGAGAAGACAGCGTGAGCACAGCAGAGGTGGAGGCCACCCCGGGCCCGGACGGAGACCGGGCAGCCGACGAGGACCAGGGCGCCGGACGAGCGAGTGGACCCGAACATCCGGGCCCGGGCTCGCAGGATCCGGCCCCGGCCCCGGCCCAGGCCTCGCACGCCGACCCGACGAACCGCGACGGCGCCCACCCCGCCGGCCCGACGGATTCCGACGGTGCCCGCCCCGCCGGCCCGACGGATTCCGAAGGTGCCCGCCCCGCCGGCCCGACGGATTCCGAAGGCGCCCAATCCGCTGACCCGACGGATTCCGACGGCGACCGCCCCGCCGACCCGATGGAACCCGACGGCGTCCGCCCCGCCGACGACGTGCCGTCCGGACGTCCACGTCGGGTGCTCGTCCTCGCCTGCGTCCTGATTCTTCTCCTGGGCGGTGGCGGACTGCTCTTCGCGGCAAGGCAGTTGACCGAGGCGCCGGCCGCGAACAACCGGGCACTCACCGACGCCGGGGCGACCACGCAAGTCATCGGGGACGTCAGCGACACGCTCGGCAAGGTGTTCTCCTATGTGCCCCAGGACACCGGCGTCACCGAGGACGCGGCGCGGGACCTGCTCGGCGGGCGCGCCGCACGTCAATACGCCGCGCTCTTCGGCGAGTTGAGGCAGCGCGTGGCGGAGCAGAAGCTCAGCCTGACCACTCATGTGGTGCGGGCCGCAGTGGTGCGGCTGACTCGCGACCAGGCGGAGCTGCTGGTCTTCCTCGACCAGCGGGCGCAACGAGACGGAAAGCCGGCGACGGCTGCCGCCGCCCAACTGCACATCACCGCCCAACACATCGACGGGCACTGGCAGATCACCGACATGCAGGCACGTTAGACGGCGCCGCCCGGCGCCCCTCGTCCCCAAGCCCACCACCCACCGAGACCTCGCAGCCGCCACACAGAGGGAGCCCCAAGAACATGGCACGCATGACGATCCAGCCCTTGCTCGTCGCCGCTCTGGCGCTCACGTTGCTCGCGGGCGGGTTCGCGATGTGGGCGGGCTGGTCCTGGTACGGCGCCGCGCACGACGACTCCGCCGCCTACGCCCGCTCCCGGGACAGGGTTCTCGCGGCGGGCGAGCAGGCCGTGCAGAACCTCTCCACCCTCGACCACAAGGACCTCGCCCACGGTCTCGACATGTGGCAGGACTCCACCACCGGCGACCTGCACCGGCAACTGGCAGCAGGGCGCGGCGAGTTCGAGAAGCAGGTGCGGCAGGCGCAGACCGTGACCACCGCCAAGGTGCTCGACGGCGCGGTCACCGAGCTCGACGACCGGGCCGGCCGGGCCCGGGTCATGGTGGCGCTGCGCATCATGGTGCAGGCGCCCAAACAGCAGCCCGCAGCCAAGGACAGCCGGATGCTCGGCGAGCTCACCCGCACGCCGGGCGGCTGGAAACTCAGCGCACTCGGCCAGGCCCCGGTCGGCAACAGCGCGGCCAACTGATCCCTCTCTCGTACTCCGGACAGGAGCCGCACATGTCGACCACCCGCCACCTGGTCAACCGCCAACGCCGCCTGGCTCACGCCGACGCCGCCCGAGCCGCAGTCGAGTCGCCGCCCGAGGCGGGGCGGGGCGCTGGGAAATCTCCTACATCCCCTATATCCCCAGCATCTCTCGTGAAGTCTGGTAAGTCCCCTGCGCGCAAGGGGAATTCGCGTGGCAAAGTCCCAGGGGCAGGGGCAGGGGCAGGGGCAGGGGCAGGGGCAGGGGCAGGGGCAGGGGCAGAGCCCTCGGCATCCTCGGCGTCGCCGATGTCTTCGACTGCCCCGGGCTCTCAGGCACGCGGCCGCTTCGCCGCCCTGCGACGCCGGCCCGGTAGGGGAGTCGGCGAAGAAGCGGGCGCGGCGACCGGTGCCGGAGGTGGCGACCACGGTGAGGCCGCCAGGAAGGTTGGCGCAGAGGCCGGCGACGGGGCAGGCGGCGGACGTGTCGTCTCGATTCTGCGCCGGGTCGCTCGCGTCCCCCTACCCGTCGTTCTGTGCGTACTCGTCGTCCTGTTCGGCGCGTTCGGCGGGCTCGCCGTCACCCGGGCCGAGGCGCTGCGTTCCGACCCGGCAGCCCGGAACGCCGCCCTGACCGATCCCGCCCGTACCAGTGAGGTCAAGGGCCAGACCGCCAAAGCCGTCGCCGCGTTGTTCTCGTACACCTACGCGGACACCGCCCCCACCGACAAAGCGGCCTCAACTCTGCTGACTGGCAAGGCGGTTCAGCAATACCACGACATGCTGGCCGCCGTCCGGTCCCAGGGCAAGGACCAGAAACTGGTGCTGACGACCACCGTGACCGAGACCGGAGTGGAGATGATCGACGGCTCCCGCGCCCGGGTTCTCGTCTACGCCGACCAGAGCAGCACGCGGACGGCGGGCAAGAAGCCCGAAACGTCCTACGCCGCCGCGATGTTCGCCGTCGACGTGGTGCGCGGAAGCGGTTCCAGTGGTTCCAGCGGTTCCACCTGGAAGATCTCCGGCATCGACACCTTCGGGCAGGGATCATGAAGGCCCCGCGACGGCGCGTCGGTGTCTGGCCCACCGCGCTCCGGCTGCCCGGAGGAAAGCGCTTTCAGCGGGGCCTCACCGGTACAGCGGTGGCGGCCGTCACGATGGCCGCGCTCACTGCCTCGCAGGCCCCCGGCCTGCTGGGTACCGTGCCCCAGCGGCAGGAGGCAGCGGCTGCCGGATCCGGGGTCACGCCGAGCGAGCAACCGCCGTCCGACGGCTCCTACCACACGGAACTCCCGCCACTCATCTCGCCGCAGGACTCGCAGAGCGCGCAGTCCCCCCCACCCCCGCAGGACTCTCCCGGGGCGGCGGTGTCCGATCCGGTGTGGGACCAGGAGGGCATTCCGGCCACCGTGCTCGCCGCCTACCAGCAGGCGCAGAGAGCGCTCTCACGCACGATGCCGGGCTGTCATCTTCCCTGGCAACTGCTCGCGGCCCTGGGCAAGGTCGAGTCGGGGCACGCGGGCGGGGGGCGAGTCGACGCGCACGGCACCACCCTCACGCCGATCCTCGGTCCGGTGCTGAACGGCGCGGGCTTCGCGCACATCGCCGACACCGATCACGGGACGCTGGACGGAGACGACCACTACGACCGTGCCGTGGGGCCGATGCAGTTCATCCCGTCCACTTGGGCCACCTGGGCTCAGGACGGCAATGGCGACGGAAGGAAGGACCCCAACAACGTCTTCGACGCGGCGCTCGCAGCCGGCGTGTATCTGTGCGCGGACGCCCGGAACCTAGCCGTCCCGGCCGACCTGGAGCGCGCGGTCCTGAGCTACAACCACTCCGCCGACTATCTGCGGACGGTCCTGTCGTGGCTGGACTTCTACCGCCGGGGCACCCATACCGTGCCGGACGGGAAGGGAGCGCTTCCCAGCACGCCGGGGGCCGGCAGCGCCGGGCAGATGGACGCCGACCACGGCCGTAAGCAGGGTGGCGGGATCGTGATCGGACCCCAGCCGGGAGGTGTGCGGCCCTCGGCCTCGGTGCCGACGCCGCCCGTGGGCAGCCCCACCTCCTCGCTGCCGCCGCATCCGCCCTCCGCGTCCCCCTCCGGCTCCGGTTCACCGTCGCCCTCGGCTTCGCCTTCGTCGTCCGAGGGCCCCGGTCGGTCTCCGTCGCCGGCGCCCTCTGAGAGCGCGACCAAGGGCCCCTCGCTGTCGGGGAGCCCCGGCGGGCCGGCCTGCTCCAGCGGGCCGCCCTCGGCCTCCGCGACGCCGGACCCGAGCGTTCCACCATCCGGCCCGGGCTGCCCGTCGCCTACTCCCTGACGTTCTCCTTGACGTACTCCCTGACGCCGATCGGAGCCTTCCGGAGCCCCGGGAAGGCTCCGGTCGGCCCCCGAGGCTCACTCGCCGTCTGCCGTCTCCTCCGGCGAAAGGGCCCCCGGCGAACCGGTCCCCGGCGTCAGGACTTCCGGCGACAGGACCTCCGCGAGGTCGTAACCGACCGGCTCCTCCAGCTGGGCGTAGGTGCAGCTGCTGGGAGCGCGATCAGGACGCCAGCGCCGGAACTGCGCGGTGTGGCGGAACCGGTCTCCCTCCATGTGGTCGTACGCCACCTCCACCACCAGCTCGGGCCGCACCGCCACCCACGACAGGTCCTTCTTGCCGGTCCAGCGGCTGGTGGCACCCGGCAGACGTGCGCCCTCGTGTGCGGCCTCCTCGGCCCAGGCGGCCCACGGGTGGCCCTCGGCCACGGGATCGGTCATGAGCAGCGGGGCGAGTTCTTCGATCAGTTCCGCTCGGCGCTTCATCGGGAACGCGGCGCACACGCCGACGTGCTGCAGAGCGCCCTCGGCGTCGTGCAGGCCGAGCAGGAGCGAGCCGACGATCGGACCGCTCTTGTGATGGCGGTAACCGGCCACCACGACATCCGCCGTGCGCTCGTGTTTGATCTTGTACATGAGGCGGGCGTCGGGCCGGTAGGGCAGATCGAGCGGCTTGGCGACGACGCCGTCGAGTCCCGCGCCCTCGTACTGGTCGAACCAGCGGCGCGCCACGTCGATGTCGGTCGTGGCCGGGGCCAGGTAGACCGGCGCTGAAACCGCTCTCAACGCCTCGGTCAGCAGGGCCCGGCGCTCGGTCAGAGGTGTGTCGAGCAGCGCCGTGTCCCCGAGCGCCAGCAGGTCGAAGGCGACGAAACTGGCCGGGGTCTGCTCGGCGAGCAGTCTCACGCGGGACGCGGCGGGGTGGATGCGCTCGGTGAGCCGGTCGAAGTCCAGGCGCCCCTCGTACGCGATGACGATCTCACCGTCCACCACGCAGCGCTCGGGCAACCGCTGCGCCAGGGCGGCCGCCAGTTCGGGAAAGTAGCGGGTCAGGGGCTTGCCGTTGCGACTGCCGATGACGACGTCGGCGCCGTCCCGGTGCACGATCGCCCGGAACCCGTCCCACTTCGCCTCGTACTGCATCCCGGGCGGAATCTTCGCCACGGACTTGGCGAGCATCGGCTTGACGGGCGGCATGACCGGGAGATCCATGAGACTTCACCTTTATCTATTACTGTCCGTGATCAGAATCTCTCCCGCTACACCCATTACACCCGTTGCTCCCCGCTGCTTCCCGCCGGGTTCCGGTGGATTCTGCTGGGTTTGTGCCCTTGAATGCTCCCTGTCTTTGCTGCCCATGGTCTACTCAGCCCCCTTGCTCAACGGCTAACCAGGGCGTGCTGGCTGAGCCAGATCAGAGGTGGCCGTTTGCGTCGGTCAATATTTTCCGCCGGGTGCGCGCCCAGGGCGACCGCAGGCGGGCTCACTGAGGCCATGGCGCAAATGGCATCGTCACGCGTGACACGCACGAAAGGACATTCAGCTGCATGGGTGGTTGATCAGAGCTGCCAGCGCTGTAGTGATACGGTCACGCGCCGCTGCCCCGTAAACGGCGGACCGGGCCAGTACAGCGAATGCCCTCAGATAGGTATGGATTTCGCCAGGCGCGGTGATGTTCACCTCTGCCGTCAAGGTTTCTACAGCCACCTGGGCGTCATCGAACGCGTAGAACGCTTCCAGCGGCCAGACCGCACGTCGAGCCCCGAAGGGGATAATCCCCAGGGACATGTTCGGCTGAGACATGACCTCTTGCAGGTACCGAAGCTGTGCGGCCAGTTCGGGGCCATCGCACACCCGGTAGTACAGAACGGCCTCTTCGAGCAGCAACCCGAACCGGTGGTTGCCCTCATGGACGACGCGGGATCGGTTGAGGCGGGCCTGTACGGCGTCGGCCACGTCGTCGGGAGTGCCCTGGAACGCTGTGATGGACTGCATGACCCCTGTGGCGTAGTCGGCGGTCTGGAGCATCCCCGGGACCAGGTTGGAGGCGTACACGCGGAAGTGGGCTGTCCGCTCGTACAGGGGAACGGTCCTCTCGTGGACCCGCCGCATCCCGTCCCGGTGGAGCTGCCGCCAGTGGACGTACATGGACTCGGCGGTTCGGGACGCGGCGATCAGATCGGCCGCCCGGTTCTTCACTCCGCAGGCTTGGCACCAGGCCTGGATGTCGGCATCGGAGGGGGCTGTCTTGGCCCGTGCGATGCGGGAGGCTTTCGACTTGTGCCAGCCGCACCGCACGGCCAGTTCATGCCCGGTGAGCCCGGCATCTCGCCGTATGCCGTCCAGTTGGGCAGCGATGGCCGCGCGGGCAGCCTGGGCGGTGGACAGCGACGACGTGGGCATGAACTGGTCTTCTCAGACGGTGTACTTGTCGTGCGGCGTGGCCAGCTCCCAGACGGCTTCGAAGGCGTCGGTGCAGAGGCCGGCTGTTGTCCGGTCGTCGGTCTGGTCGGTGTGGACCCAATGTCCATCGCCATCGAACACGTTGAACTGGACGAGCTTGCCGTCGAACAGCCAGAAGTCGTTTCCGGGAAGAGCGAGCCCAGACGCCAACCGGCGCGGGAGCCAGCGGACTTCCTCGCCCGCTGCGATGTTGGTGAAGGTGAATGAGTGCTCGTAGCGGATGTACTCGCTGGGCGGTTCGCTCACGATCCGGGCCCGACGCAGCCGCACCCCTTTGTCGGTGATCTCCTGCACCACGTCGAGCCAGGGACGCCACCATGATTCGCGGTCGTCCGGGTCGATCCGGTGGCCCTGTCGCCACGCCGCGAAGCGCTCGTCCTCGTTCGGGATGGCGTACACGTCACGCATCTCCAGATGAACGGCGGACCTCTCTGCCGACTGGATCAAGTCGGTGAAGTTACTCAGACTCTGCGCCATCAAGTGCCTCCCTCAGCAGTGGAAACATGCGCTGCGGCAGCCGTACCACGCTCTCGTGGGCGGGGAGCGGACTGTCCTTGACGGTCCGGGCGATCGTGTCGGCATCCGCCGTCGCGCCTTGAACGACGAGATCATGCGTTTCCTCATCCACCCAGACCGCCGGGCAGCCGTGATCTCCGGACTCCGGGTCCTTTCCTGCGAACCGTAGACGCATGGCCCCTCCTCAAGTCGAGCCGGGTTGCAGTCGGCCGCAGCAGCCTCACGGCGTCCAGTCTGGGCGTCAAGGCTGTCCACGCGTGCGTGCGACCGTGTGCAACTTCGTGGGCGCTGCCGTTCCCCTTTCGCTACCGTCGGGCTCCCGTTGCTGAGAACGCCCGGGGAGACGCGAAGCGCCACAAGACCACCCAAGAGCCACCGGCATCGCTGCCGGTGGCTTCAGCGCATGGTTGCTGGACTGTGCCCCAGCCCCCGGCTGCGGGACGTGTCAGACCGAGTGGCGGAGCACCAAGGCCGCCGAGGGCGCCGGAGACATCGACCAGGCCGCCAAGCAGGCCGCGAGGGTCCGCGAGCACGCTGCCGGGGACCCCATCGACCATGGGCATGCAGACGTACCGGGACGGCCGTGAGGCAGCTGCGAACGCGACGAAGGCCATCCTGGCCGCCCTGGTCGAGGTGGACCTGCCCGAAGTTCTGGGGTCGTGTGCCCTGCAAGTGCCCTGGAGGTCGGGCGGTTGCGCTGTCGTACCAGCTCACTCAGCACGTCCGGTCACTTCGCCTCGTACTGCATCCCGGGCGGAATCTTCGCCACGGACTTGGCGAGCATCGGCTTGACGGGCGGCATGACCGGGAGATCCATGCAGTCGATTCTTACCGATATGCGGCATTGTCGCCCTCCGCCTACCGTGGCCTGCATGGGTAAGGGTGAGGCGATCGAGCTGGAGGTCGGCGGGCGGACCGTGCGGCTCTCGAATCCGGACAAGGTGTACTTTCCCGAGCCCGGCTACACCAAGCTGGACGTGGCGCGGTACTACGTGGCCGTCGCCGACGGCATCACCCGTGCTGTGCGCGACCGGCCCACCACGTTGGAGCGCTATCCCGACGGGGTCGACGGCGAGTCGTTCTTTCAGAAGCGGGCCCCCAAGAACCTCCCCGAATGGATTCCCACCGCCAGGATCGAGTTCCCGAGCGGACGGCACGCGGACGAGATCTGCCCCACCGAACCGGCCGCCGTTGTGTGGGCCGCGCAGCTCGGGTGCCTGACGTTTCACCCGTGGCCGGTACGGCGCGAAGCCACCGACCACCCCGACGAACTCCGTATCGACCTGGACCCCCAGCCCGGGACCGACTTCGACGACGCCGTCCCCGTTGCTCATGAACTGCGGGCGTTTCTAGGTGAGTTGGGCATCACTGGCTGGCCGAAGACGTCCGGCGGGCGGGGCATCCATGTCTTCGTGCCCATCGAGCCGCGCTGGACGTTCACCGAGGTGCGCCGCTGCGCCATCGCCATCGGGCGTGAGCTGGAGCGCCGCATGGCGGGCCGGGTCACCACGGCCTGGTGGAAGGAGGAACGCGGCGAGCGGATTTTCGTGGACTACAACCAGACCGCGCGCGACCGCACCATCGCCTCCGCCTACTCGGTGCGCCCCAAGCCGCACGCCCCGGTCTCGGCGCCGCTGCGCTGGGACGAACTCGACGACGTGCACCCCACGGACTTCGACCTGCGGTCCATGCCCGCGCGCTACGCCGAACTCGGCGATCTGCACGCGGACATGGACGACCACGCCTTCGGACTCGAGCCGCTGCTGGAACTCGCGGAGCGGGACGAGCGCGATCACCGGCTCGGCGACATGCCGTACCCGCCGGACTATCCCAAGATGCCGGGGGAGCCCAAACGGGTGCAGCCGAGCCGCGCGGCCAAGGACACCGCCAAGAGCCCGGCCAAGGACACCTGAGCACGGCAGCTCGCCGACACGGACACGGCGGCACCCCGGCACGACAGTCGGGCAGCACGTCACTCGGGCAGCACGTCAGCGCGGCCGTGCGGACCGGAGGCGAGTCGGGCGGCCGGGACTGGCGAGGCGGGCGCGAAGGCCGCCGAGCCCATCCCGCGTTCCTTGGTGTCGGCGTCGGTGAACACGGAGGAGCCGATGGGCACCTTGCGTTCGTCGCTGAGCGCGGCCACCAAGTCCTGTGCCACTACCGTCTCCAGGACGGCCCGGGCGCTGGGAGCGCTCTCAGGCAGGCGTGCGATGCCCAGGCTGCGGGCAGAGGCGACGTTACGGGTGGTGATTAGGCGGCGGGCGGTACCGCTGGGTCGGTCGGTCGGCGCACTGCGGGTGAGGCCGTGGTGGGAGCGCTCTCAGGGCTGCGCCAGGCCGGGGAGAGTTCGGGCCGGCGGTCCCGTTGGGAGCGCTCTCAACGGTTGGGCCAGCCCGCCGACCCTCGGCCCGGGGGCACCGTGGGAGCACTCTCAGCCCCCTCAGCTCCCAGCCCCCACCCGCCCCCACCCCCGACCCATCCGTACCGAATTGTCAGTCCCCGGTACAAGACTCAAGATGGCAGGACAACGGGATCCCCGACGGAGCTCACGATTCACGAAGGAGCTCATCATGCTCACCACCCGTTATGTCACGGGCTCTCCCAGCTGGTTCGATCTCGGCACACCGGACATGGACGCAGCGGCGGCCTTCTACGCGGGCGTGTTCGGCTGGACTTTTCAGCCTGGCGGGCCTGAGGTCGGCGGGTACGGCACGTTCCAGGCCGGGGGCAAGACCGTCGCGGGCGGCATGGCGGCCGCCCCCGGGCAGGGCGAGCCCGCCTGGAAGGTGTACTTCCAGACCTCGGACATCGAAGCCACGGCCCGATCCGTCGAGCAGGCCGGGGGCAGCGTCACCGCGCCCCCCATCGACGTCATGGAGCTCGGCCGCAGTGCTTTCTTCCGGGACCCGGCGGGCGTCGGCTTCGCGGCCTGGCAGCCGCAGCGGATGAACGGCATGGAGGCGGCCGGCGACCCCGGCACTCTGGGCTGGGTCGAGCTGTATACCCCGGACGTCACGGCGGCCACCGGGTTCTACCACGCGGTGTTCGGCTGGGAGACCTCCGAGGTGCCCTTCCCCGGCGGCACCTATACGACCGTCAACCCCGCCACCGCGGGGCCGGATTCCATGTTCGGCGGCATGGTTCCGTTGGACAACGACGCGGTGGAGGCCGAGGCGGGCGCCTACTGGATGCCGTACATCGAGGTGGACGACGCCGACGCGACGGCTGCCAGGGCGCGGGAACTCGGCGGCACCGTCCGTATGGCGCCCATGGACGTGGCGGGGGTGGGGCGGCTGGGCAGGATCGCCGATCCGTTCGGTGCGCGCATCGCCTTTGTCACGAGTTCGGCGGCGTCCTAACCGCGGGTCGGGCGCGGGCCGGGCGGACGTTCCCGCGGAGGCCTCAGTGGTGCCGGGTCCCCAGCGGCGCCGGGTCGGGCGCGGCGGGGTCGATACGGCCCGCGACGCCGACCGCGCCCCCGGGGTGATCGACGTCGGCGTTCACCGTTCGTTGACCGGACGTTGATCGGCGCCCGGGAGCGTGGCGGACATGCTGAACAAGACCATCGACACCGGCACGGAACTCGCCTGGCAGGAGAACGCGTTGTGCGCGCAGGCCGGGCCCGAGTTCTTCTTCCCGGCGCCGGGCAGTTCGACGCGCGAGGCCAAACAGCTCTGCGGCGCCTGCGAGCAGCGCACAGCCTGCCTCGAGTACGCCCTGGCCAACGACGAACGGTTCGGAGTGTGGGGGGGCCTCTCCGAGCGGGAACGGCTCGACCTGCAACGCGCCCGGCAGCGCTGAGAGCGCTCTCGGGGATGCGTCGGCGCCCACCCCGGCGCCCGCCCGCGCACCTGCCCTGGCCCTTGGCCCTTCCCGGCGTCCGCCCGCCCGAACGCCTGCCCCAGCGCTTGCCCAGGCCTCCGCCCGGCGCACCCGGACGTACGCCCGGACGCATGTCCCGACGCACCCCAGGGCGCCGCCGTGTACCCGGCAGCGCCCTCGGAAGATCAGCGACGAGCCGCCATCCGCGCCTTGCGTGCGGCCAGCTTCTCGTCGAACTTGGCCGCCTCGGAGTCCAGCCCACCCATGTACATGCCGAGCTCTTCCTGGGCCTTCAGGCCCTCGGGGCCGAGCCCGTCGATCTCCAGGACCCTGAGGTAGCGCAGCACCGGCTGAAGGACGTCGTCGTGGTGGATGCGCATGTTGTAGATCTCGCCGATCGCCATCTGCGCCGCCGCCCGCTCGAAGCCGGGCATGCCGTGACCGGGCATCCGGAAGTTCACGACGACGTCCCGCACCGACTGCATCGTCAGATCCGGGGCGATCTCGAAGGCCGCTCCGAGCAGGTTGCGGTAGAAGACCATGTGCAGGTTCTCGTCGGTCGCGATGCGCGCCAGCATCCGGTCGCAGACCGGGTCGCCCGACTGATGGCCGGTGTTGCGGTGCGAGACGCGCGTCGCGAGCTCCTGGAAGGCGACGTAGGCGACCGAGTGCAGCATCGAGTGCCGGTTGTCGGACTCGAAGCCCTCGCTCATGTGCGCCATCCGGAACTGCTCCAGCTTGTCCGGATCCACCGCTCGCGAGGCGAGCAGGTAGTCGCGCATCACGATGCCGTGCCGGCCCTCCTCGGCGGTCCAGCGGTGCACCCACGTGCCCCACGCGCCGTCGCGGCCGAACAGCGAGGCGATCTCGTGGTGGTAGCTCGGCAGATTGTCCTCGGTGAGCAGGTTGACCACCAGGGCGATCTTTCCTATGTCGGTGACCTTGGACTGCTGCGGGTCCCAGGCCTCGCCGTCCTCGAAGAGGCCGGGGAAGTTTCGGGCGTCGGACCAGGGCACGTAGTCGTGCGGCATCCAGTCCTTGGCGACCTTGAGGTGCCGGTTGAGCTCCTTTTCGACTACCTCTTCCAGCGCGAACAGCAGTCGGGCGTCAGTCCACGCGTCCGAACTGCCGAGGTGGGGAGAAGTGATCGTCACGAGGGTGCTCCAGGGGGACGGAAAAGGGGGACGGCAGGCGTACCTACGCATACGTAGGTTACGAGACCGTAGGTTAAGGCGGCCGTAAGCCCCAGCCAAGTCCGTCCTTCCCTTCGTCCGGTTACGTTCTGTTGTAGGCGCAGGCAGGCGGGGCCGGAGGAGAGGCAAGTCACCTTCTCGAACGAGGGCTCCTGTGAAGCGAAACACGCGCTGGGCCCATGCGGAAACAAGACGCGCGCGGGGCCCGGCCGGATCGTGTGCGACCCAACCGGGCCCCGCCCCCGCCCCGTGACAGCCGCCGGGCGGCGGCGGACCCGGCGCGCCCCCAGGTGGCGGCCGACTCGGCGCACTGCCCGGCGGCCGCCAGCTCAGCGCACGCCCCGACAGCGGCCTGCTCCACGCACCGGCCGACAGCGGCCGACTCAGCGCACCGCACGCACCCCCCCCGGGCCGCGCCCGGCTCAGCGCACCCCCCCGGGCGCCGCCCGGCTCGACGCACCCCCCCCGGGCCCCGCCCGGCTCAGCGCACCGCCAGGCCGTCCCTGACCGCTTCCGCCGTCGTGTCGGTGAGCTTCCCGTCGAGCAGCAGCCAGCGGGTCACGCCGATCGACTCCAGGAACGGCACGTCGTGGCTCGCCACGACGAGCGCGCCCTCATAGGCTTCGAGCGCGGCCTTGAGAGCGCTCACACTGGCCATGTCCAGGTTGTTGGTCGGCTCGTCCAGCATCAGCAGCCGCGGCGCGGGCTCCGCCAGGAGCAGCGCGGCGAGCGCGGCCCGGAAGCGCTCTCCGCCCGAGAGGGTCCCCGCCGGCCGTTCCGCCCGCGCCCCCTTGAACAAGAACCGGGCCAGCCGCGCCCGGATCGCGTTGTCGGTGGCTCCGGGGGCATGGCGGGCCACGTTCTCCACCACGCTCGCGGCGTCGTCGAGTACGTCCAGACGCTGGGGCAGGAAGCGCAGCGGCACATGGACCTCCGCCTCGCCCGCCACCGGCTCCAGCTGCCCGGCGAGCGTTCTGAGCAAGGTGGTCTTGCCCGCTCCGTTCCGCCCGACCAGCGCGATCCGCTCGGGGCCGCGCACATCGAGTTCGCCCTCCACCCGCGCCCCGTAGGGAAGGCGAAGGTCCCTCAGGGTCAGGACCCGGCGGCCCGGGTGGACCGTGGTGAGCGGCAGCTCGATCCGGATCTCCTCGTCGTCACGTACGGCCTCCGCCGCATGGTCGAGGCGTTCGCGCGCCTGGTCGAGGCGTTCGGTCTGGATGGCGCGGTGTTTGCCCGCCGACACCTGCGCCTCGCGCCGGCGGTTGTTGGCGACGATCCGCGGCACCACCTTGTTGTCGTAGCTCTTCTGCCCATAGCGCTGACGCCGCGCCAGTTTTACCTGAGCCTCGGTCAGTTCACGCCTTTGGCGCTGCACATCGGCCTCGGCCACGCGCACCATCCGTTCGGCCGCCTCCTGTTCGGCCCGCAGCGCCTCCTCGTACGCCGTGAAGTTGCCGCCGTACCAGGCGAGTTGACCATCGCGCAGGTCGGCGACGCGGTCCACCCGGTCCAGGAGCTCCCGGTCGTGGCTGACCACGACGAGTACCCCGTTCCAGGAGTCGACGGCGTCGTACAGGCGTCGCCGGGCGGGCAGGTCCAGATTGTTCGTCGGCTCGTCGAGCAGCAGGACATCGGGGCGCTTCAGCAGCAGTGCGGCCAGGCGCAGCAGCACCGACTCGCCGCCCGAGAGCTCACCGATCGTGCGGTCCAGGCCGATGGCGCCGAGACCGAGCTGGGTGAGTGCGGCCCGGGCGCGCTCCTCGACGTCCCAGTCGTCGCCCACCGTCTCGAAGTGCCGCTCGTCCGCGTCGCCGCCCTCGATGGCGTGCAGCGCGGCGCGCACCGCGTCGATGCCCAGGGCCTCGTCCACCCGTGAGGTGGTGTCCAGGACCAGGTTCTGCGGCAGGTATCCGACCTCGCCCGCCGTCCTGATCGACCCCGAGCTCGGGGTCAGGGTGCCCGCGACGAGCTTCAACAGGGTTGACTTACCTGACCCGTTGAGGCCGACGAGGCCGGTGCGGCCGGGACCGACGGCGAGCTGAAGGTCCTCGAAGACGGGCGTGCCGTCTGGCCACGCGAAGGACAGCGCGGGGGAGCTGATCTGGAGGGGGGAAGATGACATGCGGGTCTCCCGGTTGCGGGGAAGAGGAATGCGGGCAACGGGGGTTCTGAGACACCGCTCAGGGCACGAAGAAGGCCCTGGTCGTGTGAGGGACATGGCTCGGAGGCAGAGGTCACACCGGACGCGCCGCACGGAAGGGAGTGCGCGTGGCGGTGTCTCAGGGCCTCAGACGAGCAACGTCCTGCTCCATTCGACGACAACAGGGCCAGTCACGAACGTACGCCGCCCCCCGGAGTCCGGGCAAACCATTTAACGGCCGACGTCGGCGGGCCGGGCGCCAGGCGGGGAGGAGCCGGGAAAGCCGGGAGATCGAGGATATCCGGGGAGCCGTGGCACCGCCCGGCCGGGCAGGATCGGAGACGGTGCGGGAGAGGAGCGCCGGCCCCGGCGGATCCGTTCAGCAGGCGTCGCGCAGCAGTACGGCCAGGTCCTTGTCCAGATCGAGGTACTGGTGCTCGCGGCCGGCCGGCACCAGGAGTTGGGCGCGCTGGAGGAAGCGGCGGACCTCGGAGGTGCGGATGTGCACCATGGCGACGCCCTCACGGGCGTGGAACTCCAGGACGGTGCGGTCATAACCGTAGGGGCGCACCCGTACGTCGCCGACCCCCGAGGGGGCGTCGACGCCCGCTTCGAGCAGTTCGCGGGCGAATTCCCAGGAGACGTCGGTGCCTTCCAGAGTGGCGGGAGCAGGGAAGGCCATCCGCACGGCGAAGGGGTCGTCCGGGTCGTAGCGCAGTGTCGCGGGCACGGTCTCCATGCGGGGCGCGGACGCGATCAGGCGTACCTGGACGGGCTGCTCGATGACGGTGGACAAAGCCCTGCTCCCTCAGCCTCGGGGGTTCTCTCCTGCCGCCCGGAGAGACGTCGAAACGCAGCGTTGCGTGCACCGGAGGTTCACGTGACCTGCGTCACTGCCGACCGTCAACGCGCGGCGCGCGAAGCACATTGGTCGTCATGGCGCTGGTTCCCCCTATCACTCCAGCCACACTGGATCACTCGCGTCTCGTATGGCTCAACGGCTGGCCCCTCATTGCCCCTCGTCGCTCCTCTTTGCCCCTCGTTCCCCGGTGGGCTTCAGTGAGCGGTGCGCGATTGCCTTACGCCCCGCCGCTCGGTCGCCGGGGACCCGTGGCGTACGCACTCTGGACGGGCGAGTGGGGCTGGGCTAGCTTCCGACGCCATGAGGTCCATGGGGAAGACGCGACGCATGCTGTCGGTGGGGGCGGGCGCGCTGGCGCTCGCGGCCGCGCTGGCGGTGCCGGCCCAGGCACACGAACACCGCACGCCGGGCTGGCAGATGAAGGACACCGCGAGTGACGCCCGCTTCCGGGGGCTCGCCGCCGTCAGCCGGTCCACCGCCTGGGTGGCCGGGACCAAGGGCACGGTCCTGCGGACCCTGGACGGCGGCCGCACCTGGAAGAACGTCTCCCCGCCCGGCGCGGCCGGTCTCGAATTCCGCGACGTCGAGGCGTTCGACGCCCGGCGCGCCGTGGTGCTGGCCATCGGCGAGGGCGAGGCGTCCCGGGTCTATCGCACCGAGGACGGCGGAGACACCTGGAGCGAATCGTTTCGCAACACCGACCCGAAGGCGTTCTACGACTGTCTGACGTTCTTCGACCCCCGGCACGGCCTGGCGATGAGCGACCCCGTCGACGGCAAGTACCGCATCCTGTCCACCGCGGACGGCGGCCGATCCTGGAAGGTCCTGCCCAGCCAAGGGATGCCGGCCGCCGAGCCAGGCGAGGCGGGCTTCGCCGCGAGCGGCCAGTGTTTGGTCGCCTCCGGGCCGAAGGACGTGTGGCTGGCCACGGGAGGCGGCGCCACCGGACGCGTGCTGCACTCCGGCGACCGGGGCCTGACCTGGACCGCCGCGGAGGCGGGCATCGACGCGGGAGACCCGGCCCGTGGCGTGTTCGGGCTCGCTTTCCGCGACCGTACGCACGGTATCGCGGTCGGTGGCGACTACCGGGCGGGACAGCCCTCACCGAGGGCAGCGGCGGTCACCGGGGACGGCGGCCGGCACTGGGACCCGGCGGCAACGCCCGTGGCCGGCTACCGCTCGGGCGTCGCCTGGCTCCCGCACACCCGGGCGTCCGCGCTCGCCGTCGGACCGACCGGCACCGACGTGACCCGCGACGGCGGCCGCACCTGGACCACGGTGGACACCGGTTCGTACGACACGGTCGACTGCGCCCACGACGGCGGCTGCTGGGCCGCCGGCGAGCAGGGCCGGGTGGCGCGGCTCACGGACTAGAGAAGCGCTCACGCGGCGGGCGGCCGCTTACGCACTGGACGAGCGCTCGCGGACTGGCCCGGTGCGTACCGGCCACATGCGGGCGTATGCGGACTAGACGGGCAACGTCTGCTGGTACGAGGCGAGTTCGGGGGCGACCTTGGTCGCGATGAACTCGGTGATCGTGTAAGCGCACACGCCGTTGACGAGGAAGGGGTCGTCGGCGACGAGCCGTTCCATGGCGGCGCGGTCGTCGCCCACAGCCAGGATGATCCCGCCGTCGCGCGGCTCCTTTCGGCCCGACGCGATGAAGACGCCGGCCTCGTAATGACGGTTGAGCCAGGTGACATGGGCGTCGAGCAGCGCGTCGACGCGGTCCAGCGGGGCGGTGTAGCTCAGCTCGAGTATGAACATGATCGCCAGATTACGCGCAGCCCGTGGGACGGCTCGGGGGCGGTCCGGAGCAAAGTCCGGGCCGTGGGCCCGCGTCCGTCGCCGGGCGCTCCGTTGGCCGCACCTGCGCGGCGCCCGGGTTCGTCCTCCTCCGCCTCCGCGTCAGCCGCATCTGCGCGCCCGGGTTCGCCTGCTTCCGCGCCTGCGTCAGCCGCACCTGCGCGCCCGTGTCCGTCATACCTGCGCGTCCGCGTCCGTCACGCGCCCTTCGCTCGCCGCCCACGGCGTGCGAATGGGCGGACGGCCGAAAAAGGGCGTCCCGGCGCAGCGCCTATGGTGGGCGCCATGGAGATCATCACGGGGATTCCGCAGGGCTGGCCGGGCGATGAGGCGGCCGCGCTCGCCGTGCAGGACGAGTTGCGCGGCCGCGTCGTACGGGACGAGCCGGGGCCTCCGCCGGGCAGCGGGCTCGTCACCGGCGTCGACGTGGCCTACGACGACGAGCGCGACCTGGTCGTCGCGGCCGCCGTGGTGCTGGACGCCGTGACCCACGAGGTCGTCGAGGAGGCGACCGCGGTGGGCCGCGTGGCCTTCCCCTACGTTCCCGGCCTGCTCGCCTTCCGGGAGATCCCCACCGTGCTCGCCGCGCTCGATCGGCTCCGCTCGGGCCCGGGGACGGTCGTGTGCGACGGGTACGGGCTCGCACATCCGCGCCGCTTCGGCCTCGCGAGCCACCTGGGCGTCCTCACCGGGCTGCCCGTCATCGGGGTGGCCAAGAACCCGTTCACGTTCACCTACGAGCCACCGGGGCCGCGCCGCGGCGAGAGCTCACCGCTGCTGGCCGACGACGGCGCCGAGGTAGGCCGCGCCCTGCGTACCCAGGACGCCACCAAACCCGTCTTCGTGTCGGTCGGTCACCGGATCAGCCTGGACGGCGCGTGCGCCCACACCCTCGAACTGGCCCGCCGCTACCGCCTCCCCGAGTCCACCCGGCGCGCCGACTCGCTGTGCCGCCGGGCTCTCAAGGAAGCTCAACAGGCGCTGGCGCAGCAGTAGTTGGGTGGCTCGTGACCGGCGGGTGCGGCGCGTGTTGCGGGGCTTTGCCGGGCTCCGACCGTACGAGGCCTCCGACCGCACGCGGTCTTCCGGCCGCCTCAGCGTGTGTGCGCGACCCGGAAGCGCATCCCGGCGGCCCGCAGGCGCTCGATGAGGGCGGTCCCCATCGCGGTCGCGGGCGTCAACTGGCCCGCCCGCTCTGGCAGTTCGTCGAACGCGAGGCAGAGCGCCGCCTCGGCGAGGATCTTCGCGGTCTCGTCATAGCCCGGGTCGCCGCCGCAGACCTCCGTGAAGACACGGCGGCCGCCGCCCTCGCCGACGAAGCGGACCGTGAACCAGCTGCGCGCCCGGCGCGCCTCGTCCGGCCCCTGCCCCCCTTCGTAACGGTTCATCAACCAGTCCCGGACGGGCGGGAGTTGGCTGGCGGCGGCGACGGCGCCCACCGCCGCCACCCCGCCGATGGCGAACGGCAGGTGCTTGACGGCGGCGAAGTGCCGGTAGCGGAAGTCGGGCCCGTACCGCTCATCGGCCGCCGCCGAACGGGCGATGATCTGCGGGTCGATGGTGGGCATCGGCAACGCCCAGGCGCCGGCCTCCTTGCTGAAGTGCGGCGCGCCGAGCTGGGCGCGCGCCTGCCGCCCCACCAGACGCGGCTCGTGCAGGCGGCGCTCCCGCGCGGCCCGCGCGGTCTGCGTGCCACGGCTCAGCGCGGTCAGCGTGGAGGCGAACGTGCCTCCGGAGAACATCGCGTTGGTCCGCACGAAACCGTCCACCCGCAGCGGTACGCCGGTCGGGAGTTGGCGCACCGTGAACAGGGCGCCGAGGTCGTGCGGCACCGAGTCGAAGCCGCACGCGTGCACCAGACGGGCGCCCCGCTCACGGGCCAGCGCGTCGTGACGGACGTACATCGTGTCGACGAACTCCGGCTCCCCGGTCAGGTCGAGATAGTCGGTACCGGCCTCGGCGCACGCCTCCACCAGGCCCTCGCCGTACCAGACGTAGGGGCCGACGGTGGTGGCGACGACCCGGCTGGACTCGGCGAGCGAGCGCAGTGAGGCGGGGTCGGTGGAGTCGGCGGTGATCAGGGGCAGCGTGGCGCAGGCCGGGTTGAGTTCCGTCAGGCGCTCGCGCAGCCGCTCCAACTTGGTGCGGTTGCGGCCGGCGACGGCCCACCGGCAGTCGTCGGGCGCGTGCAGGGCGAGGTACTGGGCGGTCAGCGCCCCGACGAAACCCGTCGCGCCGAACAACACGATGTCGTAATTCCGCTTCGAGGGTTCCACCTGTGCCTCCGCACTTCTGCTGCTGGGTGACGCCGTCGGCCGATGCCGGGTTGTGAGGCTAGCGTGCGGCGACCGGTCGCGGCATCCGGGCCCGGGCGGAGCCGGCCGACGGGCGACGGGGGGTGGAGCACGCGGTGCGCCGGGCGTGCGCCGGGGTGGGCCAGTCGTCAAGCCGGGCGTACCGGGGCAACCCCCGCCCCTGCGGTGTCGCGGCGCGCTGAGTGGTTGCTCATGAACGGCTTGTGCGCGTTGCTCATGAGGGCTTGTGCACAGTGGAACGTGTTCTTAGCATCATTGATGTTACATCAGTTGTGTCACAGTGCTGGGGGCTTGATGGCAGCGACAGGAACCGGCCCGCTCGCCGGGGTGCGCGTGGTCGAACTGGCGGGCATCGGGCCCGGCCCGTTCGCCGCCATGCTCCTCGCCGACCTCGGCGCCGACGTGGTGCGGGTGGACCGCCCAGGGGGTCCTGGCCTCGGCGTCGACCCGGCCCATGACCTCACCAACCGCAACAAACGCTCCGTGCTCATCGACCTCAAGGTGCCCGAGGGCCCCGGCCTCGTACTCGACCTGGTCGAGCGCGCCGACATCCTCATCGAGGGCTACCGGCCCGGCGTCGCCGAACGCCTGGGGGTCGGCCCCGAGGTGTGCCTGGGCCGCAATCGCGCCCTCGTCTACGGACGGATGACCGGCTGGGGCCAGGACGGGCCGCTCGCCGCCCGGGCCGGACACGACATCGCGTACATCGCCGTCACCGGCACCCTCGGCATGATCGGCGACGCGACGGGCGGCCCGGTCGTCCCGGCCAACCTCGTCGGTGACTACGCCGGCGGCTCGCTCTACCTGGTCATCGGCGTCCTGGCGGCCCTCCAGCACGCCCGGGCGCAAGGAGCGGGCCAGGTCGTGGACGCGGCGATCGTCGACGGCAGCGCCCACCTCGCCACGATGATCCACGCCATGGTCGCGGCCGGCGGCTGGCAGGACCGGCGCGGCGTCAACCTCCTGGACGGCGGCTGCCCCTTCTACGGCACCTACGAGACCTCGGACGGCCAGTACATGGCGGTCGGCGCCCTTGAGCAGCGGTTCTACGACGAATTCGTCCGCCTCCTCGCCATCCAGGACGTGGCCTCCGCCCGCAACGACCCGGCCGCGTGGCCCCAGCTGCGTACCGCCGTCGCCGACCGGTTCCGTACCCGCACCCGCGAGGAGTGGACGGCCCTCTTCGAGGGGTCGGACGCCTGTGTGGCGCCCGTGCTCTCCCTCACCGAGGCCCCGCGCCACCCGCATCTGGCCGCCCGCGCCACCTTCACCGCGTACGACGGCGTCACCCAGCCCGCGCCCGCGCCCCGCTTCTCCGCCACCCCCGCATCCATCCGGCGGCCCCCCGCCCTGCCGGGCGCCCACACCACCGACGTCGCCCGCGACTGGGACGTGCCCTCGCTCACGGCGGATCCGGCGACACCAACTCCCGTACAGGAGGCTTGAGTTGAAACGGCAGATCTTCAGTGCCGAGCACGAGGCGTTCCGCGAGACCGTCCGCACCTTCCTCGCCAAGGAGGTCCTGCCGTACTACGAACAGTGGGAGAAGGACGGCATCGTCTCGCGCCAGGCGTGGCTCGCCGCCGGCAAGCAGGGGCTGCTCGGCCTCGCGGTGCCCGAGGAGTACGGGGGCGGCGGGCAGAGCGACTTCCGCTACAGCGCCGTTCTCGCCGAGGAGTTCACGCGCGCCGGGGCGGCCGGGCTCGCGCTCGGCCTGCACAACGACATCGTCGGCCCGTATCTGACCGGGCTCGCCACCGAGGAGCAGAAACGGCGCTGGCTCCCCGGGTTCTGCGACGGCTCGCTCATCACCGCCATCGCCATGACCGAGCCCGGCGCCGGCTCCGACCTCCAGGGCATCCGCACCACCGCCGAGGACAAGGGCGACCACTGGCTGCTGAATGGCTCCAAGACGTTCATCTCCAACGGCATCCTCGCCGACGTCGTGATCGTGGTCGCGAAAACCACCCCGGAGGGCGGCGCCAAGGGCCTGTCCCTCCTGGTCGTGGAGCGCGGCGCCGAGGGTTTCGAACGCGGCCGCAACCTCGACAAGATCGGCCAGAAGTCGCAGGACACCGCCGAGTTGTTCTTCCACGACGTACGCGTACCGAAGGACAATCTCCTCGGCGAACTGGACGGCGCCTTCATCCACCTGATGACCAACCTGGCCCAGGAGCGGATGGGCATCGCGGTCGCCGGCATCGCCGCCGCCGAACACCTCCTGGAGATCACCACGAGTTACGTCAAGGAACGCGAAGCCTTCGGCCGGCCGCTCGCCAAACTCCAGCACATCCGGTTCGAGATCGCCGAGATGGCCACCGAGTGCGCCGTCACCCGCACCTTCCTGGACCGGTGCATCGTGGACCATTCCAACGGCGAACTCGACGCCGTCCACGCCTCCATGGCCAAGTGGTGGGCCACCGAACTGCAAAAGCGCGTCGCCGACCGCTGTCTCCAACTGCACGGCGGCTACGGCTACATGACCGAGTACCGGGTCGCCAAGGCGTTCACCGACGGCCGCATCCAGACGATCTACGGCGGCACGACCGAGATCATGAAGGAAATCATCGGCCGCTCCCTGCTCGGCTGACCGCGCATCCCGAACCACCCTCATCCGAAAGGCCCGACGTTGAGCACCGAAGCGTACGTATACGACGCGATCCGCACCCCGCGCGGACGCGGCAAGGCGACCGGCGCCCTGCACGGCACCAAGCCGATCGACCTCGTGGTGGGTCTGATCCACGAGATCCAGCACCGTTTCCCCGGCCTCGACCCGGCGGCCATCGACGACATCGTGCTCGGCGTCGTAGGCCCGGTCGGCGACCAGGGGTCCGACATCGCCCGCATCGCCGCGATCGCCGCCGGACTGCCCGACACGGTGGCCGGTGTCCAGGAGAACCGCTTCTGTGCCTCGGGCCTGGAAGCCGTCAACCTGGCGGCCATGAAGGTCCGTTCGGGCTGGGAGGACCTGGTGCTGGCGGGCGGCGTCGAATCCATGTCGCGCGTCCCGATGGCGTCCGACGGTGGCGCGTGGTTCGCGGACCCGATGACCAACTACGCCACCAACTTCGTGCCCCAGGGCATCGGCGCCGACCTCATCGCCACCATCGAGGGCTTCACGCGCCGCGACGTCGACGAGTACGCCGCCCTGTCGCAGGAACGGGCCGCCGAGGCGTGGAAGGAGGGCCGCTTCGCCCGCTCCGTCGTGCCGGTCAAGGACCGCAACGGCCTCGTCGTCCTCGACCGCGACGAACACACCCGCCCCGGCACCACGGCGGACTCGCTCGCCGCACTCAAACCCTCCTTCGCCGGCATCGGCGACATGGGCGGCTTCGACGCCGTGGCCCTTCAGAAGTACCACTGGGTCGAGGAGATCAACCACGTCCACCACGCGGGCAACTCCTCGGGAATCGTGGATGGTTCGGCCCTCGTCGCCGTCGGCTCCCGCGAGGTCGGAGAGCGGTACGGAATGACGCCGCGCGCCCGCGTCGTCGCCGCCGCCGTCTCCGGCTCCGAGCCCACGATCATGCTGACAGGGCCGGCGCCCGCGACCCGCAAGGCGCTCGCCAAGGCGGGCCTGAGCATCGACGATATCGACCTCGTGGAGATCAACGAGGCCTTCGCGGCGGTCGTGCTGCGCTTCGTCAAGGAGATGGGCCTCAGCCTCGACAAGGTCAACGTCAACGGCGGCGCCATCGCGATGGGCCACCCGCTCGGCGCGACCGGCGCCATGATCCTGGGCACCCTCGTGGACGAGCTGGAGCGGCGCGATCTGCGCTACGGCCTCGCCACCCTGTGCGTGGGGGGCGGCATGGGCGTCGCCACCATCGTCGAGCGGGTCTGACCGCCCCCTCCCGGCGCCGCCTCATACGGCTCACCAGGCCCATATGGCTCACCTGGCCCATATGGCTCGCCCGGCCCATCCGGCTCACCCGGCTCATACGGAGATCGCAGCAATGACCAAGAGCACGACCATCCGCTGGGAACAGGACGAGAGTGGCATCGTCACCCTCGTCCTGGACGACCCCAACCAGTCCGCCAACACGATGAACCAGGCCTTCAAGGACTCCATCGCGGCCGTCGCCGAGCGCGCGGAAGCCGAGAAGGACTCCATCCGGGGCATCATCTACACCTCCGCGAAGAAGACCTTCTTCGCGGGCGGCGACCTCAAGGACATGATCCAGGTCGGCCCCGAACTCGCCCAGCAGGCCTTCGACACCGGCACCGCCATCAAGAACTCGCTGCGCCGCATCGAAACCCTCGGCAAGCCGGTCGTCGCCGCCATCAACGGCGCGGCCCTGGGCGGCGGTTACGAGATCGCTCTCGCCTGCCACCACCGCATCGCGCTGGATGCGCCCGGCTCCAAGATCGGCCTGCCGGAGGTCACCCTCGGGCTGCTGCCGGCGGGCGGCGGCGTGACCCGCACCGTACGCCTGATGGGCATCGCGGACGCGCTCCTGAAGGTGCTGCTCCAGGGCACGCAGTACTCCCCGCGACGCGCCCTTGAGAACGCTCTCGTGCATGAGATCGCCGCCACGCCCGACGAGATGATGGCCAAGGCACGCGCGTTCATCGACGCCCACCCGGAATCCCACCAGCCGTGGGACGTCAAGGGGTATAAGATCCCGGGCGGCACGCCGTCCAACCCGCGCTTCGCCGCCAACCTCCCCGCGTTCCCGGCCAACTTGAAGAAGCAGCTCCAGGGGGCGCCCTACCCGGCGCCGCGCAACATCCTCGCGGCCGCCGTCGAGGGCTCGCAGGTCGACTTCGAGAGCGCTCTCACCATCGAGGCGCGGTACTTCACCGAGCTGGTGACGGGGCAGACCTCGAAGAACATGATCCAGGCCTTCTTCTTCGACCTCCAGGCCGTCAACTCCGGGGTCAGCCGTCCCCAGGGCATCGAACCGCGCCCCGTGCGCAGGGTCGCGGTCCTCGGCGCCGGGATGATGGGCGCGGGCATCGCGTACGCGTGTGCCCGGGCCGGCATCGAGGTCGTCCTCAAGGACGTGTCGCTCGAAGCGGCCGAGAAGGGCAAGGCGTACTCCGAGAAGCTGTTGGTGAAAGCGCTCTCACGGGGGCGTACGACCGAGGCCCAGCGGGACGCGCTGCTCGCCCTGATCACGCCGACCGCCGACCCGCGGGCGCTCGCGGGCTGCGACGCGGTCATCGAGGCCGTCTTCGAGGACACCGCTCTCAAGCACAAGGTGTTCCAGGAGATCCAGGACATCGTCGAGCCTGACGCGCTGCTCTGCTCCAACACCTCGACGCTGCCGATCACCGGGCTCGCCGAGGGCGTCACGCGGCAGAGCGACTTCATCGGCCTGCACTTCTTCTCGCCCGTCGACAAGATGCCGCTCGTGGAGATCATCAAGGGCGAGCGCACGGGCGAGGAGGCGCTGGCCCGCGCCTTCGACCTCGTACGTCAGATCAAGAAGACCCCGATCGTCGTGAACGATTCGCGCGGCTTCTTCACCTCGCGGGTGATCGGCCAGTTCATCAACGAGGGCGTCGCCATGGTCGGGGAGGGCGTCGAGCCCGCCTCCATCGAGCAGGCCGCGGGCCAGGCCGGCTATCCGGCCAAGGTGCTCTCCTTGATGGACGAGCTGACCCTGACCCTGCCGCGCAAGATCCGCAACGAGACCAAGCGGGCGGTCGAGGAGGCCGGCGGGGTCTGGCCCGGTCATCCCTCGGACGCGGTCATCGACCGCATGGTCGACGAGTTCGGCCGCACCGGTCGCAGCGGCGGGGCGGGGTTCTACGAGTACGGCGAGGACGGCAAGCGGGGCAGGCTCTGGCCCGGCCTGCGCGAGCACTTCACCAAGGCGGGGCACGCGATCCCGTTCGAGGACATGAAGGAGCGGATGCTGTTCTCGGAGTCCCTGGACACGGTCCGCCTCTTCGAGGAGGGCGTTCTGACCTCCGTCGCCGACGCCAACATCGGCTCGATCATGGGCATCGGCTTCCCCGCCTGGACCGGCGGCGTCCTCCAGTACATCAACGGGTACGAGGGCGGACTGCCCGGCTTCGTGGCCCGCGCCCGTGAACTCGCCGAGCGCTACGGAGAGCGCTTCCAGCCGCCTGCGCTGCTGGTGCGGAAGGCGGAGCAGGGGGAGACGTTCCGGGACGCGTAGCGCTGCGCGGGGTGGGGGTGTGGGCGCGGGGGCGTGGACACGTGGGCGTGGGCGCGGGGGGCTCGGTGGTGCGGGGCTTGCGGTTTCGGGTCCGGGGCTGGAGTCAGGCCGGCGGGCGCGGGGGCTGGTGGTGCGGCTCCCCGCGCGGGGCCTGATGGTGCGGCTCCCCGCGCCCGTGCGGCTTCCCGCGTGCCCGTTTTTCTGGCGGCTCGTCAGGACTCTCGCGGACGCCTCAGGTCTCGCGGGCAGCCTCTGCCGAACCGAAGGCCGCCCTCAGCTCTTCCTTCAGGGAGCGCTGGAAGGCGGTGACCAGAGCCTGCAACACCATGGGCTGCATGTGCGCCGAGAGCGATTTCATCGCCTCGACGTGATCGGGGTCGGACTCCCGCTCCCGGTAGGGGTTCCACACCTCGTCACGGAAGAGCCGGGTCAGCTCGTGCGCGGCCGAGCGGGTGTGCTCCATCAGGACCGTACGGGCCGCCAGGATCGTCTCGTGCGCGATGGGAACGTGCAGGAGCTGGACGCCGAGCGCGAGCAGACCCGGATCGACGCGGAAGGTGTCGGCGGAGTCCGCGATGGGTTCAAGGACGTTCATCGCGGCGAGCCGGTCGAGGTCGGTGGAGGACAGTGGCCGCCCGGCCCGGCGTTCGAGCTCGGCTCGGCTCACGTCGTCCGCCGAGTCGGGTGCCCAGGAGGCGACCACGGCCCGGTGGATGGCCAGGTCGTGCGCGCTCAGGTCGGCCGGCAGCTGCTGGAGGTAGCGTTCGATCGCGGCCAGCGTCATCCCGTGGTGCTGCAACTCCTCGATCAGCGCGAGCCGGGACAGGTGCGCGGGGCCGTAGTGCCCCACCCGGCGCGGTCCGATCACGGGCGGCGGGAGCAGGCCCCGGGTGCCGTAGAACCGGATGGTGCGGACGGTGACACCGGCGCGCGCGGCCAACTCGTCAACCGTGAGTGTCGGCTCCTCGGTCTCCGTCGCCATGGCAGTGCCTCCCCGGTGTTTCCGGCCGCCGGTGTGCGTGGCCGATCCGGTGCAACAGTATTGCTGTCTCACCAGCACTGCTCAATATGGTCGGGGGTCGGGGGTCGGGGGTCGGGGGTCGGGAGCCGGGGCCCAGGGGCTCCGGGGTCTTGGGTCCTGGGCCCCGAGGGTCCTGGGGCCCCGAGGTCCGGCCGGGTGGGGCCGGGTGGGGCCGGCCCGCGCGGCGAAGTGGGCGCCGGCCGGCTTGCCGTGGACCTCACCAGGGTCTGATCACGCTCTGCTTGAACGCGCTCTCCCGGTGCGTTCTGATCCGGCCGTCAGCCGTCAGCCGTCAGCCGTCAGCCGTCAGCCGTCAGGCGTCAGCTGTCAGCCGTCAGCTGTCAGCCGTCAGCCGGGGGGCTGCGGCGTTATGCGGTCCGGCCGGCCTGGAGGGGGTAGTGGTCGCTGAGGTTGGTGTACGTGTAGTCGGTGCCCCAACTGCTCACCTTCCAAGGCGCCGTGGTCTCCTGCACCACGTTGTTGTTCCAGTTGGAGGGGCGGGCGTGGCCCGCGACGTGCAGGACGTAGTCCAGGTCCTCACTCGGGTCCGTCGGGTAGCGGAAGCGCGCTATGGAGTTCTCGGTGGTGTCGAAGGAGTACGCGTGTCCGGTGCGCGAGTCGGCGCCGACCAGGCCGCCGTTCGCGAGCATCGAGGCGTACTCGGACCCGTGCGAGTCCACGTTGAAGTCGCCCGCGACCATGACCTCCTCGCTTGCCGGAATGTTCTTCGCGTCGAGGAAGGACTTGATCGCCTTGAACTGGAGGGCGCGGTCCTTGACCGCCTCGCCCGCGCCGCACCCGGAGTCCGTCGACTGGGTGTGGGTGGCCACCATGTGCACCTTGGTGCCGTTCACGTCCAACACCACATAAGTGAAACCCTTGTTGGACCACCAGTCCGAGCCGCAGGCGTCCTTGTGGATGAACTGCTCCTTGCGCACGATGGGCCACTTGCTGAGGAGGGTGACACCTCCGTCCTCGGGGCTGGTGGCGGAGTAGGAGCCACCGGTCGCGTCCCACCCGTCCTTGCTCCGCCCCACCACCGGTGTCTGGTACGGGTACTGGGCCGAGGCGTTCCGCTTCAACGCGTCCGAGGCGGTGTTGTCGAACGCCTCCTGAAGCACCACGACGTCGTTGCCCTGGAAGAAGGGGGCCGCGGGAATGGCCTGAGCCCGGTGGTCCTGGCCCCAGTTGGGGTACAGGCTCTGGCTCATCAGGAACGTGTTGTACGTCAGCACCTTCAAGTGGGGCGGTTCGGCCGCGGCGGCCGTCGCGGGGGTGGCGGCCGCGAACGTGGCGGCGCTGAGCGCGACGGCGAAGGCGGCCCCGGAGGCCCGGCGGAACGAAGAAGGCGACACACGAACTCCTCAATGGACAACGGATGTTGAACGGCGTGCCTCATCAAATCAGCTCCGGTTACCTAGAGGTAACCTCCCTGCGTCCGCACACTTGTCTCTGTCATACGATCAGGGGTGCGACAGCCCGGGCGACACCGCGCCGGGGCGCGTGAGATAGGGGTGTCAGTAGTGAATCTCATCCCGATAAACGTGGGTCCCCTCAACCCCACGGTGCAGGACCTCGCGATCGGCCTGGTGTCGTTCGTGTTCTGCTTCTGGGTGCTGGCGGGTGTGCTGCTTCCGCGCATCAGGCGGACGTTGGAGGAGCGGGAAGCGCTGACCTCGGGCCGTACACAGGAGGCGGAGGCTACCCTCGCGGAGGCGGCTGAGGTGCGCGCCCGGTACGAGGCCGAACTCGCGGGGGCGCGACACGAGGCCGCGCGCATCAGGCAGCAGGCCAAGGAGGAGGGCACCGCGGCGATCGCCGCCGCCCGTGCCGAGGGCGCGCGAGAGCGCGATCACATCCTGGCGTCCGGCGCCGCGGACATCGCCGCCGCCCGCGCGTCCGCCGAGGCCGAGCTTCGTCCGTACGTCCATGTCCTCGCCGCCGAGCTGGCCGGCCGCATCCTCGGCGAACCACTCCCGGCCCCGGCAGACCGCTGACCCGAGTCGTGCTCGACCGCCCCACTCGCCCTGATCGCGCCCGCACCCCGAGACCGCGCCCGCACGCTCTGACCGCGCCGCCCGGCAGCCTCCATGCTCGGCGAATGCGTCGCGTGACTTGAATGTGCCTCACGGTGACCGCCTTGAGCGCCGACACGTTGGTTCGTGGTCGCTGGAGAGCGGGGCTGCGGAGCCCGCCCCTTGCGCGGCCGGCTCCGCCGCCCCCTGGGTGCCGTCGTGATCGGGGCGCTTGCATACTGGAATCCCTACAAACACGGCAGTGCACCACAGTCCGGTCAGTCCCAGGGAGCCCAGTCATGAGCCGCCGCGAGTGCGCGCCCGCGCCCCCG
The DNA here is from genome assembly GCF_042869775.1 of Streptomyces sp. NPDC006711. Classification (NCBI taxonomy): domain Bacteria; kingdom Bacillati; phylum Actinomycetota; class Actinomycetes; order Kitasatosporales; family Streptomycetaceae; genus Streptomyces; species Streptomyces sp. NPDC006711. The sequence goes on along the minus strand of NZ_JBIAGO010000002.1, from coordinate 339,979 downwards.
TCGCCCGGAGGCGTCCTCTGGAGCCTTGCCGGGGACGTGAGGATGCTGCTCACCCTGCCCGCCGCGCTTACCATGCAGGTCGCGCACCCCGCCGTCGGAGCGGGTGTGGACGAGCACTCGGTGTTCCGCACCGATCCCTGGGGTCGCGGAGAGCGCTCTCTGCGTTCGCTCCAACTCTGGGTATACGGAGGCGACCAGGCCGCGCGGGAGGGACGCCGGCTGCGGGAACTGCACAAGAAGATCCAGGGCACGGATGCCACCGGGCGGCGCTACCACGCGCTGACCCCGGCCTACTACGCCTGGGTGCACGCCACCGGTTACCCCGTGTACGCGCACGCCCAGCAGTACATCGGCCGGCCCTTCACCGAGGCCCAGCATCGCAAGCTGTACGCGGAGTGGCTGCAAGTAGGCCGGATCCTCGGGATCCGCGACCGGGACATGCCGCAGAGCATCGAGGAGTTCTGGCCCTACTACCGCAAGGTCCTCGCGGACGAGATCCGGTCCAACGTCGTGGTCGAGGACCTTGTCGCCACCGACCGCCCCGTACCGGCTCCCGACCGTGGTCCGCTGCCTCTGCGGTTTCTGCTGAGAGCGCTCTGGCCGGTACTCCTGCCCCCGCTGGCGCGCTTCCGGCGGTTCGTGACCATCGGGTTCATGCCGCCGGACGCACGCGAGGCGATCGGGCTCGACTGGACGGACGAGCAGGAACTCGCGCTGCGCCGCCTGGGCCGGGTGGTCCGCGTGGTTGTACCCCTGCTGCCCGAGCGGCTGCGCTACTTGCCGCTCGCGCGCCGGGCACGCGCCGACTTCCGGCGTTCGGCGGCTCGCGGGAAGCGCTCTCAATGACCCGAGGGCCCCGGTCCGCCGAGGGGTCGGCTCCGGGGGGCGACCTCGGGCTGACCCAGGCCGCCGGCAGCTGACCTCAGGCCGAGGCCCGGCGGACCAGGGCGGTCGGGGTGATCACGGAGGCGGGTGGGGCTACGACGGCGCCGCCCTGATCGAGTCCCCGCAGCAGCAGCCGGGCCATCAGGCGGCCCATTTCCTCGATCTCCTGGCGCACGGTCGTCAGAGGCGGGTCGGTGGCCTCCGCGACCGAGGCCATGTCGTCGAAGCCGACCAGGGCGACATCCTCCGGTACGCGCCGGCCACTGTCCCGCAATACTCGCAGCGCGCCCGAGGCCATCAGGTCGTTGCCCGCGAAGACGGCGTCCAAGTCCGGTCGCCGGGCCAGGAGTTGGCTCATCGCCTCGGCCCCGCTCTCGGAGGTGAACGCGCCCTCGGCGACCAGTGCCGGATCCGCCTCAGGGAGTACATCACGGTATCCGGCGAGACGGTCCGTCGAAGCGGTCTGGTCCAATGGGCCAGCGATGTGTGCGATGCGTTTGCGCCCGATCGCGAGCAGGTGGCGTACGGCCTCGCGTGCGCCACCCCGGTTGTCGGCGTCGACGTAGGGGACGGAGGTCGGGAAGCCGGGTCGGCCGCCGAAGACCGTCAGCACACCTGCTCCCCGGGTGATGGCCGGGAGCGGGTCTTCCTCGTGCAGCGAGAAGGCGAGCGCTCCGTCGACGTGACCGCCTGCCAGGTACCGGGACACCCGCCCGTAATCGTCGGCGTCCTCCACGAGAAGCAGCACCAACTGCGTGTCATGGGCGGAGAGTTCCTTGCCGATGCCGCGAATCTGCTGGGAGAAGAAGGGGTCGGAGAAGAACCTGGTTTCCGGTTCGGCGACGATCACGGCGACCGCGCCGGTGCGGCGGGTCACGAGTGAACGGGCCGCCGGATTGGGGATGTAGCGCAACTCCTCCACGGCCTGGCGCACTTTCTCCACCAGATGGGGGCGCACCCCTGTACCGCCGTTGACCACCCGGGAGGCGGTGGCCCGGGACACGCCGGCGTGTGCCGCGACGGCGTCGAGGGTGGGACGGATCCCGAAGTACCACTCGGTCAAGGCGAGTTCTCCTCATCGGCAGGTGGAGAGCGGACGCGGGTCGGCGGCCCCCGGGTGAGCGAGCAGGCGCACAACTGCCCTGTCGCGCACGGTAGTAGCCCGGCGGCCAGAACCGTGTTGCCCGGCAGGGTATCGGGTGCCCGCTGTCCGCGAGAGCGCTCTCGCCTCCGCGCGCTGGCGGCCCTTATGTCCGGCCACACCTGGTGAGAGCGCTCTCATCTCCACGCGCGCCCGGCGAGCCTTGTGTCCGGTCGCGCCCCGTGAGAGCGCTCTCACCTCCACGCGTGCCCGGCGGCCTTGCGTCCGGCCGTACCTTGTGAGAGCGCTTTCCTCCGCCCCTCGCACCGCTTCTCACGCTCCGGGCCCCACCCCTTTCTCGTGTCCAGTCATCGGCCTTTTCCTATGTCCATTCATCGGTCTGGGTGATGGCCGCGCGGTTGGTCGTTCGGCCGCCGGGCCCCTCGGCCGTCCGCCGGGCCCGGCGGGGAGACTCCGCCGAGCCCGTCGGCCGGGCGCCGAACGGCACAATCGTGGCCGTTCGGCGCCCGACCGGCCCCGCGGCCTGGTAAGGCCTCAGTGCTGAGCGGGTACCGTGTGCGACTCGACGATCTTCTTCCAGGACTTCGGTTCGACGGGCGCACCCTGCTCGGCGGGCTGCGCCGACCTGGCGGAAGGCGACTTGGCGAGTCCTGCCGCAGTCCCCAACTTGGCCTTGGACGCAGCCGAGTTGGAGGGCTTGGCGGGCTGGAAGAGCCAGGTGTCGAAGAGCTCGGCGAGCGGCTTGCCCGAGATCTTCTCGGCGTACTTGACGAAGTCACCGACCGCCGCGTTGCCGTAGGCGTGCTCGGTCGGCCAGCCCTTGAGGATCTTGAAGAACGACGCGTCGCCCACCGTGTTGCGCAGGGCCTGGATGGCGAGGGCGCCCCGGTCGTAGACGGCGCCGTCGAACTGGTTGTCCGGGCCCGGGTCGCCCGGCTTCACCTTCCAGAACGGGTCGTCGGCGGGGTGCTGGGAGTACACCCAGTTCGCCAGTTCCTGGGCGGTGCCGTCACCCTCCTTCTCCGACCAGAGCCACTGGGCGTAGGAGGCGAAGCCCTCGTTGTCCCAGATGTCCTTCCAGCCCTTGACGGAGACGCTGTCGCCGTACCACTGGTGCGCCAACTCGTGCACGATCACCGACACGTTGGCACCGTTGGCGAACTGCGCCGGGCTGTAGAACGGGCGGGTCTGGGTCTCCAGGGCGAAGTGGCTCGGCACGTTGGGGGCGTAGCCGCCGACGGCGTTGAACGGGTACGTGCCGAAAACGCTCTCAAGCCACTCCGTGACGTCCTTGGTGCGCTCGATGCTGGCGCGAACGGCGCCGTCGTTGTCGCCCAGGTCCTTGCTATAGGCATTGAGGATGGGCAGCCCGCTCGCGGTCTTGTCGGTGGTGATGTCGAACTTGCCCACTGCCAGCGTGGTCAAGTAGGACGCCTGCGGCTTGTTGGAACGCCAGTTGTACGTCGTCCAGCCGAGCTTCGAACTCTGGCTCTGGAGAACGCCGTTGCTGATCGCCTGCGTACCGTTGGGCACCTTCACCGACACGTCGTACGTGGCCTTGTCCAGCGGGTGGTCGTTGGAGGGGAACCACCACACGGCCGAGTCCGGTTCCTGGGCGGCCACGCCGCCGTCCGGGGTGCGCTGCCAGGCGGTCCAGCCGTCGACCTTCAACTCCGAAGGCTTGCCCGCGTACTTGACCACGACAGTGATCGACTTGCCCTTGGCGAGCGGCGTGGCCGGGGTGATCTCCAGTTCGTGACTGCCGGAGGTGGCGAACGTGGCTTTGACGCCGTTCACCCGCACTTCGCTGACGGCGAGCCCGAAGTCCAGATTGAAGCGGGAGAGGTCCTGCTGGGTGGTGGCCAGCAGCGTGGCCGTACCCTCCAACAGGTCGGTGGCGGGCTGGTACTTGAGCTTCAGGTCGTAGTGCGAGACGTCGTAGCCGCCGTTGCCGCTGGCCGGGTAGTAGGGGTCGCCGATGCCCGGGGCGCCCGGAGTGAAGTCCGCGGCCGATGCCGGGATCACCAGCAGCAGGGAGGCGGCGAGCACGCTCGGGGCGAGAATTCTGCGGTACACAAAAGCTCCAAGTCGTCAGTGTCGTCGTGGGGTGAACGATGGTGAACGATCTCTTCGGACCTTATTCAGCCCCGCCGCCCCGGTCATGTCCATGGCCCCTCTTGTCACACGATCGCCATTCGGCCGACATGGTGCGTGCGCACTCGCGCGGCGTGCCCGCTCCCGTTCGTCCGCCTTTCTTCCCCGACCGCCCCCTGTCGCAGGGCAGTTGACCGGGGGTACCTTCCGCCCATGCCGATACGCGCGCGGGGCGCCCGCCACAGAACAGGACTCCTGAGGTCTCCCGGATTCCTCAGATCATTCGTCTTCGCGGCCGTGGCCGCTCTGGCGGCGGTGCTGCCGGCGCCGGTGGGCGCCCAGGCGGCGGCCCGTCCCACGGAGAGCCGGCCCATCTACTCGTATGAGAGCGCTATCCGCGAGGCGGTCTGGGTGGACACCGGGCTCGACGCCGACGGGGACGGCAGGGGCGACCGCGTCGCGGTCGACATCGTCCGCCCGCGCGAACCGGCACAGCAGGGCCGGAAGGTACCGGTCATCATGGATGCCAGCCCGTACTACTCCTGCTGCGGACGCGGCAATGAGAGCCAGCTCAAGACGTACGACGCCAAGGGTGACGTCGTGCAGATGCCGCTGTTCTACGACAACTACTTCGTGCCGCGCGGCTACGCGTTCGTGGGCGTGGACCTGGCCGGAACCAATCGCTCGGACGGCTGCGTCGACGTGGGCGGCCGCTCCGACATCCTGTCGGCGAAGGCGGTCATCGACTGGCTGAACGGCCGCGCGCGGGCCTACACATCGCGTACGGGCACGGAACGCGTCACCGCAGGGTGGACCAACGGCCGCACCGGCATGATCGGCAAGAGCTGGGACGGCACCATCGCCAACGGCGTGGCCGCCACCGGCGTCGAGGGCCTGAAGACGATCGTGCCGATCAGCTCGATCTCGTCCTGGTACGACTACTACTTCGCCAAGGGTGCCCCGTTGTACGACGGCGGTCCCGCCGAACTCGCCGACGCCGTCGAAAGCCCGGACGCGCGGGCACACTGCGCCGCGGCGCGGCAGAAGCTGGTGGACGGCTCGCCACGCAGCGGTGACTGGACGCAACTGTGGAACGACCGGGACTACGTGCTGCGCGCTGATCACGTCAAGGCCAGCGTGTTCGTGGTGCACGGCATGCAGGACCTCAACGTCCGCACCAAGAACTTCGGCCAGTGGTTGGAGGCGCTCGCCGCGAACGGGGTCGAGCGGAAGATCTGGCTGTCGCAGACCGGGCACGTGGACCCGTTCGACTACCGGCGCGACGCCTGGGTCCCCGTCCTCCACCAGTGGTTCGACCACTATCTCCTCGGCTACGACAACGGCATCGAGCGCCGGCCGATGGCGGACATCGAGCGCCACCCCGACCAGTGGTCCACCGACCGGGTGTGGCCCCCGTCCGGCACCTCGGCCGCCACCGTGCACCCGGTGAACGGTCCCGTGCCGGGTGTGGGAGCGCTTACAGCAAGCCCCGCTCCTGCCGGGACGGCCGCCACCTTCACCGACAACCCCGCTCTCGACGAGAACAGTTGGGCCGCGAACATCGACAAAGCGACGCCGGACAAGGCCGGGTTCGCCACCGCCCCGCTGACCAAGGATCTGAGAGTGTCCGGCTCGTCCAGGGTGAGCGTCACGGTGACGCCCACCACCAGCAGCGCCCACCTCTCGGCGGTCCTCGTCGACGTCGGGCCGGACACCATCCGCAACTACGCGGGCGAAGGCGAAGGCATCCTCACTGGCACCGACCGCACCTGCTGGGGTGCGAGCACGGCCGGTGACAGTTCGTGCTACCTGACGACGTCGGCGGACAAGGCGGACGTCGGCTTCACCGTCTTCAGCCGTGGCTGGGCCGACCTCGGCAATTACGCCTCCGACCGCAAGGGTGTGCCGCTGACCCCGGGCAAGGCGTACACCATCACGCTCGATCTCGCGGCCACGGACCATGTCGTACCGGCCGGGCATCGCCTCGCGCTGATCGTGGCCGGCACCGACAACGGCCTCATCGACCCGCCCCCGAGCAGGCCGACCCTCACGCTCGACCTGGCGCGCTCGGGTGCCAGGGTGCCGTTCGTCGGAGGGGCCGGCGCGTTCACGCGGGCCACGTCCGGCGCGCGCCCGAACGTCGCGGCCGGCGTCCCGGACGGTACGCCGTCCTCGCCAGGGGTCCCGGTTCCCCGGATGGCGGCGCAGCGCCTGCCGGGCGGTGCCGGTCGTTGACGACGGTGAGGCGGAGAGCGCGCTGCGACCTCCGCCAAGGTCGGGAGCGCTCTCGGTCGCGCTGAGGTCGGGAGCGCTCTCAAGGGTCTCCGTCCCTGAGAGCGCTCCCGGGCCGGCCGCCAGCGGAGAGCGCTCCCAGCCAGTCGGCAGGCCGGGAGCGCTACCAAGCAACCGGCGCGCCGAAAGCGCTCCCAGGCGGCCGACCGGCCGGGAGTGCTCCCAGGGAGTCACCCGCCGAGAGCGCTCCCGCCCGCCGCAACGTTCGGGAGCGCTCCCGGATCTGGTGCCGCCCGGCTCCGTACGCGTCTCAGGCGGTAGCCGGCGCCGCTCAGGCCGGAACCGGTGTCACCCCCCTCAGGCTGTAGCCGGCGCCTGTACTGTCCTGACGGCCTCGGCCAGGGCGCGTAGGACGGGGTCGGGGTCGGTGCGCAAGTAGAAGTGGCCGCCCGGGAATTGACGTACCGTCAGGGGCGCGCTGGTGTGGCTCTGCCAGCCGTTCAGCTGTTCAGGTGTGTGGTCGGCGCTGCCGCCCAGGATCGTGAGGGGGACGGGGAGGGGTTCCGCCTCTTGCCAGGTGTAGGTCTCCAGGACGCGGTAGTCGGCCCGCAGCGCGCCGACGATCAGTTCGCGCAGCTCCTGGCTGTCCAGGACCTCCTGCGGTATGCCGCCGTGCATCGAGGCGACGCGCTCGATGAGGGCGTCGTCGGACAGCTGGTGTACCGGGCCCGAGACGCGCGCCCTTGGCAGGTGCGGCGCGGGGCAGCCCGAAAGGATCAGCCGCGCGGGCAGCGGCCGGCCCGCGTCGCGCAGGGCGCGCGTGATCTCGTAGGCGACGAGGGAGCCCAGGCTGTGGCCGAAGAAGGCGTACGGCTGGGGGCTCAACGGCACCTCTTCGAGGAACGCCGCCACCAGGGCCTGCATCGTGGGGAACATCGGCTCTCGAAAGCGCGACCCTCGGCCCGGCAGCTGTACGGCGTGGAGCTCGGTGTCCGTCACGCTCCGGCCCCAGCGGATGTACTCCGTGGCCGAACCGCCGGCGTGCGCGAAACAGTAGAGCTTGGGGGCGCCGGGGCGCGACTGTCCTGCGATGAGCCAGCTGGGCGACGCGGGGGAGTGCATGGTGCGGGAACCTCCGGGTGAGCGGGCGGGCGAAGCGGCGGGCGGGGAGCCGGCCACGCGCCGGGGCGCCTCCCCGTCGGCCCCATGCCGATGAGTCTCCCATTCATCCGGCGCGTACCTGGCTGGTTCTGGCCATGTGCGCGCGCCGGGACGGCGGGGCCGGAGGCGGCCGGCCCCAGGCCGGGTGGGTGGAGGGGCCGGGGACGGGGTCCGGCCCGGTTCGGTGACCGCTTAGGATCGGTCATCTCATGACTGCCACTCTCGTCGCCAAGGACCTCGCCGCCGGCCACGGCGACCGCACCCTCTTCGCCGGGCTCGACCTGGTGGTCGCCCCCGGCGACGTCATCGGCCTCGTCGGACCCAACGGGGCGGGCAAGTCCTCCCTGCTGCGCCTGCTCGCCGGGCTCGACACCCCCGAGGAGGGCGAGCTGCGGCTCTCCCCGCCCGGCGCGAGCGTCGGACACCTGCCGCAGGAGCCCGACCGGCGCCCCGGCGAGACGATCCGCGCCTTCCTCGCGCGGCGCACCGGTGTCGCCGCCGCCCAGGAGACGATGGACGCCGCCACGCAGGCCCTGGTCGACGGGGCGCCCGGCGCCGACGACGCCTACGCTGACAGCCTGGAGCGCTGGCTCGCGCTCGGCGGCGCTGACCTGGACGAGCGGGCCGAGGAGGTCGCCGCGTCGCTCGGTCTGACCACCGGCCTCGATCAGCCGATGACCGCGCTCTCCGGCGGCCAGGCCGCCCGCGCCGGGCTCGCCTCGCTGCTCCTGTCCCGCTACGACGTCTTCCTGCTCGACGAGCCGACCAACGACCTCGACCTGGACGGCCTTGAGCGCCTTGAGACCTTCGTCAAGGGGCTGCGGGCCGGCACGGTCGTCGTCAGCCACGACCGCGAGTTCTTGGCCCGTACCGTCACCAAGGTCCTCGAACTCGACCTCGCGCAGCAGCAGATCAACCTGTACGGCGGCGGCTACGAGGCGTACCTCGAAGAGCGCGCCACCGCGCGACGCCACGCGCGCGACGACTACGAGGAGTACGCCGACAAGCGTTCCGCCCTCGAAGGCCGCGCCCAGATGCAGCGTTCGTGGATGGACAAGGGCGTCAAGAACGCCCGTCGCAAGGCCACCGACAGCGACAAGCTCGGGAGGAAGTTCCGCAGCGAGTCCAGCGAGAAGCAGGCGGCCAAGGCGCGACAGACCCAGCGCATGATCGAGCGCCTTGACGTGGTGGACGAGCCGCGCAAGGAGTGGGAGCTGCGGATGGAGATCGCTTCCGCGCCGCGTTCCGGCGCCGTCGTCGCCACGCTGCGCGACGCCGAGGTGCACCGGGAGGCGTTCACCTTCGGGCCGGTCTCGCTTCAGATCGACTGGGCCGACCGTGTCGCGATCACCGGGGCCAACGGGTCCGGCAAGTCGATGCTGCTCGCCGCCCTCCTGGGGCGGCTGCCGCTGGACGCCGGGCACGCCACGCTCGGCTCGGGTGTCGTCGTCGGTGAGGTCGACCAGGCGCGCGGGCTTTTCCTCGGGGACGACGCGCTGCTGGAGGCGTTCTGCGCGGCGGTACCCGAAACGGAGCCCGCCGAAGTCCGCACGCTGCTCGCGAAGTTCGGCCTCAAGGCGCACCATGTGCTGCGTCCGGCCGGGTCGCTCTCGCCGGGGGAGCGGACCCGCGCCGCGCTCGCGCTGCTCCAGGGCCGGGGGGTCAACCTCCTCGTTCTCGACGAGCCGACCAACCACCTGGACCTGCCCGCCATCGAGCAGCTGGAGTCCGCGCTCGACTCCTACACCGGCACGCTGCTTTTGGTCACCCATGACCGGCGCATGCTGGACGCCATCCACACCACGCGCCGTCTGGAGGTCGCGGACGGCAGGGTGACCGAGCGCTGAGCCCCGCGCCCGGAAGGGCTGAAGCCGTCATGTGAGTGCGGGCGTACGGCAGGTGGAGCACGCGGTTGCCGTACGCCCGCACCGGTCATCCGGCAGGTCAGCGGCCGCCGCGGCCCTTCGGGTCGATCAGGCCCGCCTTGCGCAGGGCGTCCGCCATCGCGCTGTTGGCGGGGGCCGGCGCGGCGCCTCGGCCCTGTCCGCCACCCTGCCGGTCGCCACCCTGCCGGCCGGCGCCGCGCGCCTCGCCGCCGCCGGAGCCACCCCGGCGCTGCTGCCCCTGCCCGTGGCCCTGTCCGCCGCCCTGGCGCTGGCGCGGGGGCCGGCCGCCCAGGTCCTGGCCGGCCTGGCCGCCCTGGCCCCGGCCGCCGCGCTCGCGCTGGGGCGCGCCGCCCGGCGCGGACGCGTCGTCGTCCAGCCGCAGCGTCAGCGAGATCCGTTTGCGCGGCACATCGACGTCGAGGACCTTGACCTTGACGATGTCGCCCGGCTTCACCACATCGCGCGGGTCCTTCACGAAGGTCTTCGACAGCGCCGAGACATGGGCGAGCCCGTCCTGGTGGACGCCGATGTCGATGAACGCGCCGAACGCCGCCACGTTGGTGACGACGCCTTCGAGGACCATCCCGGACTCCAGGTCGCCGATCTTCTCGACGCCCTCCTTGAACGTGGCCGTCTTGAACGCGGGACGCGGGTCACGGCCCGGCTTTTCCAGCTCGCGCAGGATGTCCGTCACGGTGGGAAGGCCGAACTTCTCGTCCACGTAGTCGTCGGGCCGCAGCGAGCGTAGCACCCCGGTGTTGCCGATGAGGGACGCGACCTCGCCGCCCGCCGTCTTCACCATCCGCCGCACCACCGGATACGCCTCGGGGTGCACGCTGGAGGCGTCGAGCGGGTCCTCGCCGTCGCGGATGCGCAGGAAGCCCGCGCACTGCTCGTACGCCTTGGGGCCGAGCCGTGCCACGTCCTTGAGCGCCCGGCGGGAACGGAAGGGGCCGTTGGTGTCGCGGTGCGCCACGATGTTCTCGGCCAGACCCGAGCTGATGCCGGACACCCGCGAAAGCAGCGGCGCCGAGGCGGTGTTGACGTCGACTCCCACGCCGTTCACACAGTCCTCGACCACCGCGTCCAGCGAGCGCGACAGCTTCACCTCGGACAGGTCGTGCTGGTACTGGCCGACCCCGATGGACTTGGGGTCGATCTTCACCAGCTCGGCCAGCGGGTCCTGAAGGCGCCGGGCGATGGAGACCGCGCCGCGCAGGGACACGTCCATGTCGGGGAACTCCTGCGAGGCGAAGGCGGATGCCGAGTACACCGAGGCGCCCGCCTCCGACACCATCACCTTCGCCAGGTTCAACTCCGGGTGCCCGGCGATGAGTTCCCCGGCGAGCTTGTCCGTCTCGCGGGAGGCGGTGCCGTTGCCGATGGCGATCAGCTCGACCGCGTGCTCCTGGCAGAGCGCGGCCAGCTTCTTCAGCGCCTGGTCCCACTTGTTCGCCGGGACGTGCGGGTGGATCACATCGGTGGCCACGACCTTGCCGGTCGCGTCCACGACCGCCACCTTCACGCCCGTGCGGAAGCCGGGGTCGAGACCGAGGGTGGCGCGGGTGCCGGCCGGGGCGGCGAGCAGCAGGTCGCGCAGGTTGGAGGCGAACACACGGACCGCCTCGTCCTCGGCGGCGGTACGAAGGCGCAGCCTGAGGTCGATGCCGAGGTGGACCAGGATGCGGGTGCGCCAGGCCCAGCGCACCGTCTCGCCCAGCCACTTGTCGCCGGGCCGGCCCCGGTCGGCGACGCCGAAGCGGCGCGCCACCATGTTCTCGTACGTCGAGGGGCCGGGCTCGGCCGAGGGCTCCTCGGGTTCGAGGACGAGGTCGAGGACGCCCTCCTTCTCGCCGCGCAGCATCGCCAGGACCCGGTGCGAGGGCAGCGCGGTGAACGGCTCGGTGAAGTCGAAGTAGTCGGCGAACTTGGCGCCGGCCTCCTCCTTGCCCTCCCGTACCTTCGCCGCGAGCCGTCCCTTCGTCCACATGCGTTCGCGCAGTTCGCCGATCAGGTCGGCGTCCTCGGAGAACCGCTCGGCCAGGATCGCGCGTGCGCCCTCAAGGGCGGCCGCCGGATCGGCGACGCCCTTGTCGGCGTCCACGTACGCCGCGGCCGCCACGAGCGGGTCGCTGGACGGATCGTCCAGCAGGCCGTCCGCGAGCGGTTGCAGACCGGCCTCGCGCGCGATCTGCGCCTTGGTGCGCCGCTTGGGCTTGAAGGGCAGATAGATGTCCTCGAGGCGGGCCTTGGTGTCGGCGGCCCGGATCTGCGCCTCCAGGGCGTCGGTGAGCTTGCCCTGCTCCCGTACGGACTCCAGGACCGCCGCGCGCCGGTCCTCAAGTTCCCGCAGATAGCGCAGCCGCTCCTCGAGGGTGCGCAGCTGGGCGTCGTCCAGCATCTCGGTCGCTTCCTTGCGGTAGCGAGCGATGAACGGGACGGTGGACCCGCCGTCGAGCAGTTCGACGGCGGCCTTCACCTGCCGCTCCCGTACGCCGAGTTCTTCGGCGATCCTGCCTTCGATGGACGTCGTCACGTTGCCGTACCGCCTTCTCGCTGAGCCTGAGGCGCCATTGTGGCAGGCGGCGGTGACAATCGGCGATCAGCCCTTGCCGATGAGGTCGGCCGGGAATCCCCCGGCCAGGGCGGCCGTCGTCAGGAACTTGGAGGCGAGTTCGGTGAGCCGGGCCACGCCTTGCTCGCCGAGGTGTTCGTAGGGGGCGAGGTCGAGGCGGTCGGTGCGGTCCTCGATGCCGGCGCGCAGCGCGGTTCCGGCCTCGGTCAACTCGCCCTCGGCGTCGAGCAGTCCGCGCTCGCGCAGGCGCCCGGCGGCGGCGTCCCAGTCCGATTCCTGCCAGCCACGGGTGGCGAGCACCCAGTGCGGCACCATGCCCTTGCCGGTCGCGGTGTGGCTGACCAGGGCCTCCAGCGGGTCGAGTCCGGCGTCGAGCAGGGCCGTGAGGTGGCCGTCGCCCCGGTGTTCGCGCAGCAGCGTCGCGGCGTGCCAGAAGGCGAGGTGGGGCTGGTCGGGCACGGGCAGGTCGGCGTGGGCGGCGTACAGCGGGCGGGCGTGGCGGGTGCAGCCTTCGGTGGCGCGCAGGGCGAGCTCTGCGGCTTCGGCCAGTTCCGGCGAGGCGAGCGCTTCGTCGCCGAGGAGGCGGCGCAGGGTGGCGTCGGCGGCCCGCAGGCGCGCGGCCAGGACGGTCTCGGGGGAGGCGGTGCGCCACACCATCGGCAGGTGCCGGGCGATCAGGGCGTGGTTGAAGTTGTAGAAGGAGGCCGCCACCACTCCTGGCCCGACGGCGCCCATGGCGGCGGCCCGGCCCGCGAAGTAGGCGGCGGCGCGGTCTTCGATGCCGATCGCGGCGAGTTCCCTGGTGAAGTCGGGCGAGAAATAGATCGTGGAGTGCAGGGAGTTGACGGGGCTGTGGCAGCGGCGTCCGGCGCGCGAGGGGAGAGAGCTCATGCCCCGCACGTTACCGACTGGTCGGTACGCCCGGGAAGGGGCGGGCCGGAACCCCGAAGACCCCGGGAACCCTGGGCCCATGGCAGGAAAGGTGGGATTCTTGTCATTGCGGCCACCGTCGCGGAGCCCCAAGGATGGGGAGCATGACGCAGCGCTCCGTCCTGGTCGTCCTGTTCGACGGCGTCCAGAGCCTCGATGTGACCGGCCCCGCCGAGGCGTTCACCGCGGCCGGACGCGTCCTTGGCGACCCCGCCGCCTACCGGCTGCGCTTCGCCTCGCTCGACGGGGCGCCGGTGACCGCGCACAGCGGACTGCGCCTCATGGCGGACGCCTCGCTCAAGGACGCGGGACCCAGAAAAACGGACATCCTGCTCGTCCCGGGCGGCGACGGCGCCCACCACCCCGATGCCGGGCTCCTGGACTGGCTGCGCGCGCACGGGCCAGGGGCGGACCGGCTCGTCTCCGTCTGCTCGGGCTCGCTGCTCCTGGCCGAGGCGGGACTGCTCGACGGACACCGGGCCACCACGCACTGGGCGTCCTGCGCCGACATGGCCCGGCGCTATCCGGCGGTACGCGTCGAAGCCGATCCGATCTTCGTGCGGGACGGCCGCGTGGCGACCTCGGCCGGGGTGAGCGCGGGCATCGATCTTGCGCTCGCCCTGGTGGAGGAGGACCACGGCAGGGGCGTCGCCCTCGCCGTCGCCCGCATCCTGGTGGTGTTCCTGCGCCGCCCGGGCAACCAGGCCCAGTTCAGCGCCCAGCTCGCGGCGCAGACGGCGCGGCGTGAACCCCTGCGCGAACTCCAGCAGTGGATCACCGAGCACCCCGGCGACGACCTCAGCGTGGAGGCCCTGGCCCGGCGCGCCAGACTCTCGCCGCGCCACTTCGCCCGCGCCTTCCACGCCGAGACCGGCACCACGCCGGGCCGCTACGTCGAGCGGGTCCGCCTCGAACACGCCAGGCGCCTGCTGGAGGAGACCCCGGACGGCGTGCGGGAGGTCTCCCGCGCCGCCGGATACGGCACCCCCGAGGCGATGCGGCGCGCCTTCGTCAAGACGCTCGGCACGGCTCCCGCCGAGTACCGCCGCCGCTTCCGTCCCACCCCCGCGTAGCTCGCGCGAGGACCACGCGCGCGGCGCGCACGCCCGCACCGGCCCGTTCGCGGCCTCGGGGTCCGCCGCGTGCCCGTGCCCGACCTTTTTCGATGAAGGACAGCCCATGCTGATCGCCGTCGCCCTCTACCCCGGCTTCACCGCGCTTGACGCGGTCGGCCCCTACGACACCCTCGCCCGCCTCCCCGGCGCCGAGACGGTGTTCGTCGCCGAGCAGGCGGGGCCGGTGCGCAACGACGCCGGGGGCCTGACCCTGATGGCCGAGAAGTCCTTCGAAGAGGTGCCGCGGCCCGACATCGTCGTGGTGCCCGGAGCCCCGCCCGAGGCCGTCGAGCCGTATCTGGACGGCGGACCGCTCCTTGACTGGCTGCGCGAAGCCGACATCGCCTCCACCTGGACCACGTCGGTGTGCACCGGCTCGCTGCTGCTCGGCGCGGCCGGGCTCCTCAAGGGACGCCGGGCGACCTCGCACTGGCTGGCCCTCGACCGGCTCGCGGCGTTCGGCGTGCACACGACGGGCGAGCGGGTCGTCGTCGACCGCAAGTACGTCACCGCCGCCGGCGTCTCCTCCGGCATCGACATGGGGCTCACCCTGCTCGGCGCGATCGCCGGGGACCGCTACGCCCAGGCCGTCCAGCTGCTCATCGAGTACGACCCGCAGCCGCCCTACGACGCGGGCTCACCCGACAAGGCCCCCGCCGACCTGGTGGAGCAGTTCAGGTCGAACGGATTTCCCCGGGACTGAGCGGCCAGAGGAAGCACGGGGGCCTGCGCTCGAGGAACGCGGCGATCCCCTCCTCGGTGTCGCCGCAGGCACGCTCCTGTGCGGCCCAGTACTCCTCGCGGCCCGTCCTGCCGTCCGTGAACTCCTTGGCCGCCGCCTGCGTGAGCTGGGAGCGCGCCACCAGGAGGCGGCTGAACTGCTGCACCCGCCTGCCCAGTTCGCCCTCGGGCAGCACCTCGTCCACCAGGCCGGTGCGCAGCGCCCGCCCGCTGTCGATCAACTCGCCCGAGAACAACAGGTACTTGGCGCTCGCGGGCCCCACGAGCGCGGCCAGGCGCCGGGTGGAGGAGGCCGGGTAGACGATGCCGAGCTTGGCGGGCGTGATGCCGAAGAGGGCGTCCTGGCGCGCGAACCGCAGATCGCAGGCGGCGGCCAGCTGGCTGCCGCCGCCCACGCAGTGCCCGCGCACCGCGGCGAGCGTGGGGCGGGGAAAGGCCGCGAGTGCTTCCTCGGCCCGTACCGCGAGCGCTCTCGGGTCCTCGCCCGGCTCACGCAGTGAGGAGATGTCGGCCCCCGCGCAGAAGGTGTCCCCCGCTCCGGTCAGCACCAGCACCCGTACGCCCGGATCGGCCGCCAGGGTGTCGAGCAGGGGCGGCAGCGCGCGCCACATGGCCGAGGTCATCGCGTTGCGTTTGGCGGGGTTGTCGATGACGACGGTGGCGACGCCCTCGCTGAGGCTGTGCCGTAGCTGCGGCTGCATGCGCCGGATGCTATCCGGGCACCCGCTCCTTATGATCGCAAGGGGGGTCGCACGCGGATCGATGAGGAGACGCTGATGGCCAGACCCAGGCGCGACGTCGCAACCGCAGGCACCGGACGCGAAGGCACCGGGCGCGACGGCGTACGCGAAGGCAGGAGACTGAGCCGGAGCTTCGGGCTGCTGGCCCTGCTCGGCGCGATCCTGGTCGTGGCCGGTCTGGTGGGCCTCGGCTACACCGAGTTCGCCACCCTCACCACCATGCTGCTCTTCGGCTGGCTGCTGCTGATCGGCGGCGTCGTGGGCCTGGCGCACGCGATCCAGTCGCGCGGCTCGGGCTTCTTCTGGCTCGCCGTCGTGGTCGCCGCGCTGAACCTGGCCGCCGGCGTAGTCATCATCCGCCGCCCCGAGGGCAGCGCGGAGGCGCTGACGATGTTCGCCGCCCTGCTGTTCCTGACCGGCGGGGTCTTCCGCCTGGCGGGCAGCGTGGTGGTGCGCGGGCCGCAGTTCGGCTGGACGCTGGTGCAGGGCGCCTTCGGGGTGCTCCTGGGCGTGCTGGTGCTCGCGAGCTGGCCGAGCAACAGCCGGTACGTCATCGGCTGCTTCTTCTCGCTGGCGCTGCTGTTCGACGGTCTCGGGCTGATCGCCATCGGCGTGGGCGGGCGCAGAATCGTCACTCTTGTGAGCGACGCGGTGGCCTCGCCGAACGTTGCCAAGGACACGCCCCCGATGTCTCCGACACCCCCGCAAGCCGTGGCAAAACCGTCAGACGGCGAACAGTACCCGCCGCCGAGGTGACATCTTCTTCCTCAGGCGGTCAAAAAGCGGCGATAGATGGGGACTTCTGGTCAGTCGGGCGGTCCGGACCAGCGCACTTTGGACACTCGTCAGGAGTGGGGGTCCCCCGTCGAGCCGTAAGGGTGGGTGCCAGAACATGGAGATCCGCGGGAGCCTCCCGCCCGAAACCGCCGCTGTTGGCGGCGCGCGGTCCTACGAAGGCGTGTGGCGGTTCACCGCTCCCGCCGTCGACGTCTCGGTCCCAGGGGTCCGGCACGCGGTGCGCGACCTGCTGCGCCGCCAGGACGTGCCGGCCCACGACGACCTCGTACAGGGCCTGCTGCTCATCGTCTCGGAGCTGGTCACCAACGCGGTCAGACACGCGGCGCTGCTCTCGCCGCAGGTCGCCGTCGAGGTGGCGATCGGGGCCGAGTGGATCCGGGTGTCCGTCGAGGACGAGCACCCCTACCGGCCCAAGGCCCTGGAGGCCGACTGCGCGCGGACCGGGGGGCGCGGACTGCTCCTGGTCCGTGAGATCACCGAGGAGGCCGGCGGGGTGTGCGACGTCGAGCAGACCGCGAGCGGCGGAAAGATCGTGTGGGCCGCACTCCCGCTGGCCCCTCTGCCGGGGATCACCAGCCCGCGTCGGGCCCCGTGAGCTCCTTGATCGCGGGCCGCGCGGCGTCGAGGACCGTCATGAACCACGCCGAGAACGGCGCACTCGCGTGCCGCTCGGCGAGTTCGTCGGCGCTCACGAACGCCGTCTCGCCGATCTCCTCGGGATCGGGCCGCAGCGCGGACTGGGCAAGGCCCACGAAGAGGTGGTTGTACTCCTGCTCCACCAGACCCGACTCCGGGTCGGGGTGGTTGTAGCGCACCGTGCCCGCCTCGGCGAGCAGTGTGGGGGAGATGCCCAGCTCCTCATGGGTGCGCCGGGCGGCCGCCGCGAACGGGGACTCGCCGGGGTAGGGGTGGCCGCAGCAGGTGTTGGACCAGACACCGGGGGAGTGGTACTTGCCGAGCGCGCGCCGCTGCAACAGCAGCCGGCCCTTCTGGTCGAAGAGGAAGACGGAGAACGCCCGGTGCAGCTGACCGGGCGCCTGGTGCGCGGCCAGCTTCTCCGCGGTCCCGATGGTGTTGCCGCTCTCGTCGACGAGTTCGAGCATGATCTCCGGTGCGGCGCCCATGGTCCCGTTCGACGAGTTGTTCGCCGTGGTGGCTGGTGTGCTCGGCATAACCATCCTTCGCTTCGGTCCTCGGCTGCCCAGTCTGCCGTACAACGGCGGCGTCTTCGCCATTGAGCGGCACCCGCATGTCCTGCCCCACGGGTCGCCCCGGGAACCCGCCGCGGGTCAGTGGCAGAGCCGCGCCTCGTGCTCGGCGTGCCCGCCGGGCTCCAGCTGGAAGGTGCAGTGCTCCACGTCGAAGTGGTCGCCCAGGCAGCCCTGCAATTCGTGCAGCAGTTTCTCGTGTCCCACCGAGTCGAGCACGTCCTGGCTGACCACCACGTGGGCGGAGAGCACCGGCATGCCCGAGGTGATCGTCCAGGCGTGCAGATCGTGGACGTCCTCGACGCCCTCCAGCGCCACGATGTGCGAGCGGACCTCCGCCATGTCCACCCCCTTGGGGGCCGACTCGAGCAGCACGTTCAAGGTCTCGCGCAGCAGCTTGACGGTCCTCGGCACGATCATCAGGCCGATCACCAGGGAGGCGATCGGGTCGGCCGCCTGCCAGCCGGTGGTGATGATGACGAGGCCTGCCACCACCACCGCCCCCGAGCCGAGCGCGTCGGAGAGCACTTCGAGGAAGGCGCCGCGCACGTTCAGGCTCTCCTGCTGCCCCTTCATCAGCAGGCACAGGGAGACCGAGTTCGCGGCCAGGCCCACGAGGCCGAAGACCACGGCCGTGCCGCCCGAGGTGCCGGCCGGCTCCACGAACCGCGAGACGGCCTCGAACAGGATGTAGCCGCCCACGCCGAGCAGCAGCAGGCAGTTGGCGAGCGCCGCCAGGATCTCGGCCCTGGCGTAGCCATAGGTGCGGTTGGCGCCGGCCGGGCGGTTGGCGAAGTGGATGGCCAGCAGCGCCATCGCGAGCCCGAGGCCGTCCGTCGCCATGTGCGCGGCGTCCGCGACCAGCGCCAGGGAGTCCGCGAGCAGGCCGCCGACGACCTCCACGACCATCACCGTCAGTGTGATGGCGAGCGCGATGCGCAGCCGTCCCCGGTAGGCGGCCGCCGCGGTGCCCGTCGGCGGTGGTGCGCCGTGTGTGTGTCCGTGGTCGTGCCCAGCCCCCATGAAAGGCCCTCCCGGATCCGTTCCCGATCAATCCTGGCGTCTCGTACGAGGGGCAAGTGAACTACGGGTAGGGGGTATCCGCAACACGGCACTGAACACCGTTGTCATAGTCTCTGACCTGCGCAAATGCCCGCAGGTCAGCGCGTTGCGGCGATCTTTTGGCGGCCTTGGGGGGCGACGGCGGCGCGCGGGCGGGGAGGCCGCCATGGGCAGGCGGTTTGTGAGCGGCGCCCCCGATCGACGATGATGATCGCTGCCGTGCGGCAGCGGGAGCCGGTGGGCCTCAGCGGGCGTGAACGGCCAGTGAATTCCCGCTTCCGCGCATCCGATAGCCTCTGCCGACGTGCCGCCCGCCTCCCGTTCGGGCCGGGCCGTTGGACTACCGCCATGTCAGTCGCAAGGAGTGAGTTCGTCTGTCGACCGCCATCGTTACCGGTCCGCCGGTGCCCGGATCGCAGCTCGGACCCGACCTGCGCGCGCTGGGTTTCGACGTACAGAACGCCTTCCTCCCCGACGACCTGCCCGGTCTGCTCGAGCGCGTGCCCGCGGGTGAGCGCGTCGCCCTGGTCGATCCGCGCTTCCTCGGCCACGTCCACGCGCTGCGCCTGGCGCTGACCGACCCCCGCTTCTCGGCCGCCGCCGTCCCCGGCGCCCTGACGGTCCAGGCCGAGGCCCGCCCGGCGCTGGTGCGCGCCCTGGCCGGGGCCGCCCCCGCGCCCGTGGCCCAGGTGCCCGTCGCCGCCGTGCTCACCGACGACGTCGTCCGCGCCCTGGAAGCCGACGGCGTGGCCGTGCACCACCCCGAGCTGGGCTCGCTCGTCGCGACCGTCCCCGCCGACGCGGTGGCCGCGGCCGAGGCGGCCCGCGCCGTCGCCGCCGTCGACGACGAGGCCGTACGCCTGCGCAACGCCGTCAAGTCCCGCGACGGCTTCTTCACCACCCACTTCATCAGCCCCTACTCCCGCTACCTCGCCCGCTGGTGCGCCCGCAGGGGACTGACCCCCAACCAGGTCACCACCGCCTCGCTGATCACCGCCCTGATCGCGGCGGGCTGCGCGGCGACCGGCAGCCGTGGCGGGTACGTCGCGGCCGGCGTGCTGCTTCTCCTGTCCTTCGTCCTGGACTGCACCGACGGGCAGCTCGCCCGCTACTCGTTGCAGTACTCCACGATGGGCGCCTGGCTCGACGCCACGTTCGACCGCGCCAAGGAGTACGCCTACTACGCGGGCCTCGCCCTCGGAGCCGCCCGGGGCGGCGACGACGTATGGGCGCTCGCGCTGGGGGCGATGGTGCTCCAGACCTGCCGCCATGTCGTGGACTTCTCCTACAACGAGGCACACGTCGTAGGCACCGACGCCACCGCCAACACCAGCCCCACCGCCGCCCTGTCCGACCGGCTCGACTCGGTCGGCTGGACGGTGTGGGTACGCCGCATGATCGTGCTGCCCATCGGTGAGCGCTGGGCGATGATCGCGGTGCTCACAGCCCTCACCACCCCCCGCGTCGTCTTCTACGCGCTGCTCATCGGCTGCGCCTTCGCCGCCTGCTACACCACCGCGGGGCGCGTCCTGCGCTCCGTGACCCGCCGGGCCACCCGCACCGACCGCGCCGCCCGGGCGCTGGCCGACCTCGCCGACAGCGGCCCGCTCGCCCAGCTGATCGCGGCCAGGGCCCCCCGGATCCCGGGCGCCCCCGTTCTCGCCGGTATCGGCGCGGCCGTGCTGATCGCCGCCGCCCTCACGGTGCCGCCCGGCGGCGGCCTGGTGATCGGCGCCGCCGCGCTGTACGCGCTCTTGTCCGGCCTCGCCGTCGCCGCCCCCCTCAAGGGCGCCCTGGACTGGCTCGTTCCGCCACTCTTCCGGGTGGCGGAGTACTGCGTGATCCTCATCCTCGCGGCCCGCTCGGACGTCCCCGGGGCCCTTCCCGCGGCCTTCGGGCTCGTCAGCGCGGTCGCCTACCATCACTACGACACGGTCTACCGCATCAAGGGCGGATCCGGCGCGCCGCCGGCCTGGCTGGTCCGGGCGGTCGGCGGGCACGAGGGCCGGGCGCTCGTGGTGACGGTGCTCGCCGCCGTCCTGGCCGCACGCGAGACAGACTTCACCCTGGCGCTCACCGCCCTGGCGGCGGCCGTCGCGCTCGTGGTGCTCGTGGAGTCCATCCGTTTCTGGGTCTCCTCCGGAGCACCTGCCGTACATGACGAAGGAGAGACAGCATGATTGGCCTTGTTCTGGCAGCCGGTGCCGGACGGCGTCTGCGCCCCTACACCGACACGCTCCCGAAGGCTCTCGTGCCGGTCGACGGTGACACCACCGTCCTGGACATCGCGCTGAAGAACTTCGCCGAGGTCGGCCTCACCGAAGTCGCCGTCGTCGTCGGCTACCGCAAGGAAGCCGTGTACGCGCGCAAGGAGGCCCTTGAGGCCCGGTACGGCGTCACGATCACGCTGATCGACAACGACAAGGCCGAGGAGTGGAACAACGCCTACTCCCTGTGGTGTGCGCGTGAGGTCCTCAAGCGCGGAGTGATCCTCGCCAACGGCGACACCGTCCACCCCGTCTCCGTCGAGAAGACGCTGCTCGGCGCGCGCGGCGAGGGCCGGAAGATCATCCTCGCCCTCGACACGGTCAAGAGCCTGGCCGACGAGGAGATGAAGGTGATCACCGCCGAGGGCAAGGGCGTCCAGCGCATCACCAAGCTGATGGACCCCGCCGAGGCCACGGGTGAGTACATCGGCGTCACGCTCATCGAGGCCGAGGCCGCCGAGGAGCTGGCCGACGCCCTGAAGGCCACCTTCGAGCGCGACCCCGACCTCTACTACGAGGACGGCTACCAGGAGCTCGTGGGCCGCGGCTTCACCGTCGACGTGGCGCCCATCGGCGAGGTGTCGTGGGTCGAGATCGACAACCACGACGACCTGGCGAAGGGCCGTGAGATCGCGTGCCAGTACTGACGCGGCTCATCCCGTCACCCGTCGTCGTCGACATCCGGCGCGGCGCCCTGGACGATCTCGCGGTCGTCCTGGCCGACCAGCGGATCTCCGCCAACGGCAACCTCGCCATCGCGGTCAGCGGCGGCTCGGGGCAGAAGCTGCGCGAGCGGTTCGCCCCAGTCCTTCCCGGCGCCGAGTGGTACGCGGTGGACGGCGGCACCATCGACGCGGCCGTCACCCTGGCCGACCAGATGCGCGGCAAGCGCTACGACGCGGTCGTGGCGCTGGGCGGCGGCAAGATCATCGACGTGACCAAGTACGCGGCGGCCCGCGTCGGTCTGCCGATGGTCGCGGTCGCCACGAACCTCTCCCACGACGGCATCTGCTCGCCCGTCTCCACCCTCGACAACGACAACGGCCGCGGCTCCTACGGGGTGCCCACCCCGCTGGCGATCCTCATCGACCTGGACGTCATCCGCGACGCCCCGGCGCGCTATGTGCGCTCCGGCATCGGTGACGCGATCTCCAACCTGTCGGCCATCGCGGACTGGGAGCTCTCCCACCGCGAGACCGGCGAGCCCGTCGACGGCCTGGCCGCCGCCATGGCGCGCAGCGCCGGCGAGGCGGTCCTGCGCCACCCCGGCACGGTCGGCGACGACGACTTCCTGATCACGCTCTCCGAGGGCCTGGTCATGTCCGGCATCGCCATGTCGATCAGTGGCGACACCCGGCCCTCGTCGGGCGCCTGCCACGAGATCAGCCACGCCTTCGACCTGCTCTTCCCCCGGCGCGCCGCGAGCCACGGCGAGCAGTGCGGTCTGGGCGCCGCGTTCGCGATGCACCTGCGGGGCGCGACCGAGCAGTCCGCGCTGATGGCCGAGGTGCTGCGCCGGCACGCCCTGCCGGTGACGACGGAGGAAATCGGCTTCAGCGCCGAGGAGTTCGTCCGGGCCGTCGAGTTCGCGCCGGCGACCCGCCCCGGCCGCTACACCATCCTCGAACATCTCGACCTGTCCACCGACCAGATCAGGGACGCGTACGCCGACTATGCCAAGACCATCCGTAGCTGAACTCCGCCCGGTCGTGCACCCGGCGGGTGTCAAGGACCGGGTCAGCGGAGAACACTGGGGCGGCCGCCTGTACATGCGCGAGATCTCGCTGCGCGTCACCCGCCTCCTGGTCACCACCAAGGTCACGCCCAACCAGCTGACCTACGTGATGACGCTCAGCGGTGTCCTCGCCGCGCCCGCCCTGCTCGTGCCGGGCGTCTGGGGCGCCGTCCTCGGCGTCGTGGCCGTCCAGGGCTATCTGCTGCTCGACTGCGTCGACGGCGAAGTGGCCCGCTGGAAGAAGCAGTTCTCGCTCTCCGGGGTCTACCTGGACCGCGTCGGCGCCTATCTGTGCGACGCGGCGGTCCTGGTCGGTTTCGGCCTGCGCGCCGCCGACCTGTGGGGCCCCGGCCGCATCGACTGGCTGTGGGCCTTCCTCGGTACGCTCGCGGCGCTCGGCGCCATCCTGATCAAGGCCGAGACCGACCTCGTCGGCGTCGCCCGCCACCAGGCGGGCCTGCCGCAGGTCAAGGACGCGGCCGCGACCCCGCGCTCCTCCGGCATGGCGCTGGCCCGCAGGGCCGCCGCCGCGCTGAAGTTCCACCGTCTCGTCCTCGGCATCGAGGCGTCCCTGCTCATCCTGGTCCTCGCGGTCGTGGACCAGGTCCGCGGCGACCTGTACTTCTCGCGCCTGGGCGTCGCGGTGCTCGCCGGCATCGCGCTCCTTCAGACGCTGCTGCACCTCGTGTCCGTCCTGGCTTCGAGCAGGCTCAAGTGAGCGCCCCGGCGCAGGGCGCCCCCCTGAAGGTCGGCGCGGTCGTCATCACCATGGGCAACCGCCCCGCCGAGCTGCGCGCCCTGCTCGACTCGGTGGCCGGGCAGGACGGCGACGCGGTCCAGGTCGTGGTGGTCGGCAACGGCGCCCCGGTCCCGGACGTCCCCGAGGGCGTACGCACCGTGGAGCTGCCGGAGAACCTGGGCATCCCGGGCGGGCGCAACGTCGGCATCGAGGCGTTCGGCCCCTCGGGCTCCGAGGTCGACGTGCTGCTCTTCCTCGACGACGACGGCTCGCTGGCGAACACCGACACCGCCGAGCTGTGCCGCCAGGCCTTCGCGGCCGACCCCGAGCTCGGCATCATCAGCTTCCGCATCGCCGACCCGGACACCGGCGTCACCCAGCGCCGTCACGTCCCGAGGCTGCGCGCATCCGACCCGATGCGCTCCTCGCGCGTGACCACCTTCCTCGGCGGCGCCAACGCCGTGCGCACCCGGGTGTTCGCCGAGGTCGGAGCGCTGCCGGAGGAGTTCTTCTACGCCCACGAGGAGACCGACCTCGCCTGGCGCGCGCTCGACGGCGGCTGGATGATCGACTACCGCGCGGACATGGTCCTGCACCACCCGACGACCGCCCCGTCCCGGCACGCGGTCTACCACCGGATGGTGGCCCGCAACCGCGTCTGGCTGGCCCGGCGCAATCTGCCGGCGCTCCTGGTCCCCGTCTACCTCGGGGTCTGGCTGCTCCTGACGCTGGCCCGCAAGCCCTCGGGCCCGGCCCTCAGAGCCTGGTTCGGCGGCTTCAAGGAGGGCTGGACCACGCCCTGCGGGCCGCGCCGCCCCATGAAGTGGCGTACGGTCTTCAAGCTCACCCGCCTTGGCCGTCCCCCCGTGATCTGAGAGTTTCGGCTCCACGACCATCGGGCGTACTTCTTGAACACGAAAGTTTCCACTTGTGAGTGACACAACCCTGTCCCCGGCGGATCTCGCCGCCAAGCACGGGCTGTCGGTGAGCGGTGCCCGTCCCGGGCTCACCGCTTACATCAAGCAGCTGTGGGGTCGGCGCCACTTCATCCTGTCGTTCTCATCGGCCAAGCTCACCGCCCAGTACAGCGAGGCGAAGCTCGGCCAGATCTGGCAGGTGGCGACGCCCCTGCTGAACGCGCTGGTCTACTACTTCATCTTCGGCGTGCTCATGGGAACGAGGAAGGGCATCCCCAACGATGTCTTCATCCCGTTCCTGGTGACCGGCGTGTTCCTGTTCACCTTCACCCAGAACTCGCTGATGGCCGGCGTACGGGCCATCTCGGGCAACCTGGGCCTGGTGCGCGCGCTGCACTTCCCGCGCGCGTCCCTGCCCATCTCCTTCGCGCTCCAGCAGCTCCAGCAGCTGCTCTTCTCGATGATCGTCCTGATGATCGTGGTGGTCGCCTCCGGCTTCGCGCCGGGCATGACCTGGCCCCTGATCATTCCGGTGCTCGCGCTTCAGTTCGTCTTCAACACCGGCCTGGCGCTGATCTTCGCCCGGCTCGGCGCCAAGACACCCGACCTCGCGCAGCTGATGCCGTTCATCATGCGTACGTGGATGTATTCCTCCGGCGTGATGTTCAGCATCACCGCGGTGCTCCACGACAAGCCGAGCTGGCTCAAGCACGTCCTTCAGGTCAACCCCGCCGCGATCTACATGGATCTGGCGCGCTACGCCCTGCTGGACGGTTACGGCAGGGGGTCCCTGCCCCCGCACGTCTGGGCCCTGGCGGTCGGCTGGGCCGTCGTCGTGGGCGCCCTGGGATTCGTGTACTTCTGGAAGGCGGAGGAGCGGTATGGCCGTGGCTGAGGACATCAAGGACCGCGTGGCGGTCGAAGACGCGCGCATTCCCACCGTGATCTGCGACGACGTGCACATCGTGTACACCGTCAACGGTGGCGGCGGCGGGCGGGGCAGTGCGACGGCCGCCCTGAGCCGCATGGTCAAGAAGGACAAGACCGGCGGCGCCAGCCGGGGCATGCGGCGGGTGCACGCCGTCAAGGGCGTGTCGTTCACCGCCTACCGCGGCGAGGCGATCGGGCTCATCGGCTCCAACGGCTCGGGCAAGTCGACGCTGCTGCGGGCCATCGCCGGCCTGCTGCCGCCCGAGAGCGGGCGCGTGTACACCGACGGGCAGCCCTCGCTGCTCGGTGTCAACGCGGCGCTGATGAACGACCTCACCGGCGAGCGCAACGTCATCCTGGGCGGCCTGGCCATGGGCATGTCGCGCGAGGAGGTCAAGGAGCGCTACGAGGAGATCGTGGAGTTCTCCGGGATCAACGACAAGGGCGACTTCATCTCGCTGCCGATGCGGACGTACTCCTCGGGCATGGCGGCCCGGCTGCGGTTCTCCATCGCGGCGGCCAAGGACCACGACGTCCTCATGATCGACGAGGCGCTTGCCACCGGCGACCGCCAGTTCCAGATCCGCTCCGAGGAGCGCATCCGGGAGCTGCGCAAGCACGCGGGCACCGTCTTCCTGGTGAGCCACAGCATCGGCTCCATCCGGGACACCTGCGACCGGGTGCTCTGGCTCGAGCGCGGCGAGCTGCTGATGGACGGGCCGACCGACGAGGTCGTCAAGGCCTACCAGAGGGAATCCGGCCGCTGACGCGCCGTCACCTCAAGAACTCCGCAGTCGTGGCCCCCGCCGATCAACCCCGGCGGGGGCCGTTGCGTCCTAGGGTGTGTTCGGACCGTCAAGATCCCGTCAAGTTGCCAGTACGGGGGGAAGGTTGGACCGGATCGCCGTGTTCTTGTAATGCTCGCAACACCCCGGCGCGGTGGCGGTCGTTGTACAACGTAAGCTGTACCGGTGCTGATTCGCGGCAAGTGGGGCAATACGCTCCCGGCTCCGCGCGTGACGGGCCCTCCCGTCCGGGGAGGTCAGGCGGCGTGTCCGAAATAGGATGTTTTAGGTCGGCGGTGTAGAACGGGAGATGTGACGGCCATGGCTACGGAAGATCTCCAGCTCCAAGGGACGGCCGCCGTTCCCGCCCCGGGCGGTACCCGGTGACCCCAGTCCCGGACGTGCGCACCGGATCCGCGTCGCGCGCCACCCTCGACAAGGCCGCGGACGAGAACTTCCCCGTCGCCCCCTTCTTCCTGCCGCGCGCCTGGCGCGAGGACCTGATGGCCGTCTACGGCTTCGCCCGCCTCGTCGACGACATCGGCGACGGCGACCTCACCCCCGGCGGCGCCGACGCCCGCCACCTCGGCGTCCGTCCCGGCGACCCCCGCGCCCCCGGCGACCCCGACGGCCGGCTCGCCCTGCTCGACGCCTTCGAGAGGGATCTGCGCCGGGTCTTCGACGGAAGCCCGCGCCACCCCCTCCTCAAGGCGCTCCAGCCCACCGTGCGGCGCTGCGCGCTCACCCCGGAACCCTTCCTCGGCCTGATCGCCGCCAACCGCCAGGACCAGCGGGTGCGGCGCTATGAGACGTATGAGGAACTGCTCGCCTACTGTGAACTTTCGGCCAACCCTGTAGGGCGCCTCGTCCTCGCCATCACCGGCACCACGAGCCCGGAGCGTATCCGCCGCTCCGACGCGATCTGCACGGCGCTTCAGATCGTCGAACACCTCCAGGACGTCAAGGAGGACCTCGGCCGTGACCGGATCTATCTGCCGGCCGAGGACATGTCACGTTTCCATGTCACGCCGGCCGATCTGGCCGCGCCGCGAGGGAGCGCTTCGGTGCGTGCCCTGGTCGCGTTCGAAGCGGAACGCGCCGGGTCGTTGCTGAATGAAGGCACCCCCCTGGTGGGTAGCGTCCACGGCAGACTCAAGCTGTTGCTGGCCGGATTCGTGGCCGGGGGACGCGCCGCGCTCGACGCGGTCGCCGCCGCCGGCCACGACGTACTCCCGGGGCCGCCCAAGCCCACCAAGGCAAGGCTGATGCGCGAGGTGGGAGCCGTCTTGCGAAGAGCGCGTAGAGAGGGGTGAGCCGGACAGTGGAGGCACAGGCACCCGTGTCCGCACCGGTACAGGCCGCATACAGCTACTGCGAGGCCGTGACCGGGCAGCAGGCGCGCAATTTCGCGTACGGCATCCGGCTGCTGCCGGCCGACAAGCGGCAGGCGATGTCGGCGCTGTACGCGTTCTCACGCCGGGTCGACGACATCGGTGACGGCACGCTGGCCAAGGACGCCAAGGAGACCCGTCTGGAGGAGACCCGGGCGCTGCTCGCGCGGATCCGCGACGGCGCCGTCCCCGAGGACGACACCGACCCGGTCGCGGTGGCGCTGGCGGACGCGGCGCGCCGTTTCCCGATCCCGCTCGGCGGCCTCGACGAGCTAATCGACGGCGTCCTGATGGACGTCCACGGCGAGAGCTATGAGACGTGGGAGGACCTGAAGGGCTACTGCCGGTGTGTCGCGGGCGCCATCGGCCGGCTCTCGCTCGGCGTGTTCGGCACCCAGCCCGGCGCGCCGGGCACCGAACGCGCCGCGGAGTACGCCGACACGCTGGGGCTCGCACTCCAACTCACCAACATCCTCAGGGACGTTCGCGAGGACGCCGGCACCGGGCGGACCTATCTGCCCTCCGACGACCTCGCCAAGTTCGGCTGCTCCCTGGGCTTCGACGGCCCCCTGCCGCCTCCCGGTTCCGACTTCGCCGGCCTCGTCCACTTCGAAGTGCGGCGCGCCCGGGCCCTGTTCGCCGAGGGCTACCGGCTGCTGCCCATGCTGGACCGGCGCAGCGGCGCCTGCGTGGCCGCCATGGCCGGCATCTACCGGCGCCTGCTCGACCGCATCGAGCGCGACCCCGAGGCGGTGCTGCGCGGCCGGGTCTCGCTGCCCGGCCGCGAGAAGGCGTACGTCGCGGTGCGCGGCCTGTCCGGACTCGACACCCGGTATGTCTCGCGGGGCACCGCCAGGAGGCGCGCCTGATGCACCACCCGCACCTCGACGAAGGACCGGGCACCACGCCGGTACCCCGGCGCGCCCCGCACGGCCCCTTCGCCGCGGCCGGGGCCGCGCAGCGTGCCACCGGCCCGGCGCGCCCCGGCGGGCCGCCCCACGCGTCCCCACGGGAGACGGCATGAACGACGCGCGCCCCACCCGCGCGGTGGTGGTCGGCGGCGGCCTCGCCGGCACCACCGCCGCCCTCCAACTGGCCGACGCGGGCGTGGAAGTGACCCTCGTCGAGGGCCGCCCAAGGCTCGGCGGACTCGCCTTCTCCTTCCGCAGGGGCGACCTCACCGTCGACAACGGCCAGCACGTCTACCTGCGCTGCTGCACCGCCTACCGGTGGTTCCTCGACCGCGTCGACGGCGCGGACCTCGCCCCGGTCCAAGAGCGCATGGACGTGCCCGTCCTGGACGTGGGCCACCCCAGGGGCCCCCGGCTCGGCCGGCTGCGCCGCGACCCGCTGCCCGTACCGCTGCACCTGGCGCGCGGCCTCGCGGCCTACCCCCACCTCTCGCTCGCCGAACGCGCCGGTGTGGGGCGCGCCGCACTGGCGCTCGGGCGCCTCGACCCGGACGATCCGGCCCTGGACGACGAGGACTTCGCCGGCTGGCTCACCCGGCACGGCCAGTCCGCGCGGACCATCGAGGCCCTGTGGGACCTGGTGGGCGTGGCGACCCTGAACGCCACCGCGCCGCACGCCTCGCTCGGGCTCGCCGCGAAGGTCTTCAAGACCGGGCTGCTCTCCGCGCCGGGCGCCGGCGACATCGGCTGGGCCCGCGTCCCGCTCGGCCATCTGCACGACACGCTGGCCCGCAAGGCCCTGGACGCGGCGGGCGTACGCACCCTGACGCGCGCCAAGGCCGAGGCCATCTCCCGTACGGAGAGCGGCGGTTGGCGCGTCGAGCTGACCGGCGAGACGCTCGAGGCGGAGGCCGTGGTGCTGGCCGTGCCGCAGAAGGAGGCCCACGGCCTGCTGCCCGAGGGCGCGCTCGAAGACCCGGGCAAGCTGCTCGCCATCGGCACCGCGCCGATCCTCAACGTCCACGTCGTCTACGACCGCAAGGTCCTCAGACAGCCCTTCTTCGCCGCGCTCGGCAGCCCCGTGCAGTTCGTCTTCGACCGGACGGATTCCTCGGGGCTGATCGGCGGCGGCCAGTACCTGGCCGTCTCCCAGTCGGACGCCGGGGACGAGATCGAACTGCCGGTGGCCGAATTGCGCGCCCGCTACCTGCCGGAACTGGAAAAGCTGTTGCCCGCGGCGCGCGGCGCGAAGATCCTCGACTTCTTCGTCACCCGGGAGCGGACAGCGACGTTCGCCCCCACCCCCGGCGTCGGACGGCTGCGGCCGCCGGCACGGACCCGCGCGGACGGTCTGTACCTGGCCGGCGCGTGGACCGCGACCGGCTGGCCCGCGACCATGGAGGGCGCCGTGCGCAGCGGGTTCAGCGCCGCGGGCGCGGCGCTCGCCGCGCTGGGCCGCCCACCTGTTCATCCGCTTCAGGAGGCGGCATGACTGTTAGCAGTACTGGAACAAGAGGAGAGACTGTGCCGACTGTGCCTTCGGCTTCGGCGAATCCGGCTGTGGACACCGTGGACGTCAACGCCCTGCTGGAGCGGGGGCGCGAGTTGTCCACGCCGGAGCTTCGCGCGGCCGTCGACCGGCTCGCGGCTCCCATGGACACCGTCGCCGCCTACCACTTCGGGTGGATCGACGCCGAGGGGCGCCCCTCGGCCGGTGACGGCGGCAAGGCGGTGCGGCCCGCGCTCGCCCTGCTCTCCGCGGAGGCGGCGGGGGCCGCGGCCGAGGTCGGCGTGCCCGGCGCGGTCGCCGTGGAGCTCGTGCACAACTTCTCGCTCCTGCACGACGACCTCATGGACGGCGACGAGCAGCGCCGCCACCGCGACACGGTGTGGAAGGTGCACGGCCCGGCGCAGGCGATTCTCGTGGGTGACGCCCTGTTCGCGCTCGCCAACGAGGTCCTGCTCGAGCTGGGCACGGTCGAGGCGGGCCGCGCCACGCGTCGGCTTACCACCGCCACCCGCAAGCTGATCGACGGTCAGGCCCAGGACATCTCCTACGAGCACCGCGAGCGGGTCACCGTCGAGGAATGCCTGGAGATGGAGGGCAACAAGACGGGCGCGCTGCTCGCCTGCGCCGTCTCCATCGGCGCGGTCCTCGGCGGCGCGGACGAGGCGATGGCCGACACCCTGGAGGCGTACGGCTACCACCTCGGCCTCGCCTTCCAGGCCGTCGACGACCTGCTCGGCATCTGGGGCGACCCGGACGCCACGGGCAAGCAGACCTGGAGCGACCTGCGCCAGCGCAAGAAGTCCCTGCCCGTCGTCGCCGCGCTCGCCGCGGGCGGCGCCGCCTCCACCCGGCTCGGCGAGCTCCTGGCCGCCGACGCCAAGAGCAATGACTTCGACAGCTTCTCCGAGGCGGAGTTCGCCACCCGGGCGGCCCTGATCGAGGAGGCCGGCGGCCGCGAGTGGACTTCCCAGGAGGCCCGCAGGCAGCACGCCATCGCCATCGACGCGCTCGGCGCCGTCGACATGCCGCACACCGTCCGCGCCCAGCTCACCGCGCTGGCGGACTTCGTCGTCGTACGAAAGAGATGATCACGATTCCCATATGACGCGCAGTCGCCGGCAGGGTCCGGGCAACCGGGCTCGCGCCGACGTCACACCCCAGCACAGCAGAAGTAGCCACTGCACGAAGGGGAAGCCATGACAGCGACGACCGACGGAAGCACCGGGGCCCCGACGCCCCGGGCCGCCGCGGCCAGGACGACCGCCGGGACGGCACCCGGCGCGGACCAGGTGCTCGACGCCGCGAAGCTGGCCGCACAGCGCGGGGTGGAGCACCTGCTGGCGAGACAGGACGCCCAGGGCTGGTGGAAGGGCGACCTGGAGACCAACGTCACCATGGACGCCGAGGACCTGCTGCTGCGGCAGTTCCTCGGAATCCAGGACGACAAGGTGCTGGCCGCGGCCGCCCTGTTCATCCGGGGCCAGCAGCGCGACGACGGGACCTGGGCCACCTTCTACGGCGGGCCCGGTGAACTGTCCGCCACCATCGAGGCGTACGTCGCCCTCAGGCTCGCCGGCGACCTGCCCGAGGCACCGCACATGGCCCGCGCCTCGGCCTGGATCAGGGCGAAGGGCGGGATCGCCTCGGCCCGGGTCTTCACCCGCATCTGGCTGGCCCTGTTCGGCTGGTGGAAGTGGGACGACCTGCCCGAGCTGCCGCCCGAGCTGATCTTCCTGCCGCCGTGGGTCCCCCTCAACATTTACGACTTCGGCTGCTGGGCGCGGCAGACCATCGTGCCGCTCACTGTGGTCTCGGCCAAGCGCCCGGTGCGGCCCGCGCCCTTCGCGCTGGATGAGCTGCACACCGACGCGCGGCGGCCCAATCCGCCCAAACCCCTTGCCCCGCTCGCCAGTTGGAGCGGCACCTTCCAGCGGCTCGACAAGGTGCTGCACGCCTATCGCAAGGTGGCGCCCCGCAAGCTGCGCCGGGCGGCGATGCGCGGCGCCGCCCGCTGGATCGTCGAACGCCAGGAGAACGACGGCTGCTGGGGCGGTATCCAGCCACCCGCGGTGTACTCCGTCATCGCCCTGCATCTGCTTGGCTACGACCTCCAGCATCCCGTGATGCGGGCCGGCCTGGAGTCGCTGGACCGGTTCGCGGTGTGGCGCGAGGACGGTTCCCGGATGATCGAGGCCTGCCAGTCCCCGGTGTGGGACACCTGCCTCGCCGTCATCGCGCTGGCCGACGCGGGCGTGCCGCCCGACCACCCCGCCCTCGTCAAGGCGGCCGACTGGATGCTCGCCGAGGAGATCACCCGGCCCGGCGACTGGGCGGTGCGCCGGCCCCAACTCGAGCCGGGGGGCTGGGCGTTCGAATTCCACAACGACAACTACCCCGACATCGACGACACCGCCGAGGTGATCCTGGCGCTGCGCCGCGTCAAGCATCCCCGTCAGAACGAGGTCGAGGCGGCCATCGCGCGCGGGGTGCGCTGGAGCGCGGGCATGCAGTCCAAGAACGGCGCGTGGGCCGCGTTCGACGCGGACAACACCAGCGCCTTCCCCAACCGGCTGCCGTTCTGCGACTTCGGCGAGGTCATCGACCCGCCGTCGGCCGATGTCACCGCCCACGTCGTGGAGATGCTGGCCTACGAGGGCAAGGCGCACGATCCGCGCACCCGGCGCGGCGTGGAGTGGCTGCTGGCCGAACAGGAGGCCAACGGCGCCTGGTTCGGGCGCTGGGGCGTCAACTACGTCTACGGCACCGGCTCGGTGGTGCCCGCCCTGACCGCCGCGGGCATCCCTGCCTCGCACCCGGCGATCCGCCGGGCGGTCGGCTGGCTGGAATCCGTGCAGAACGACGACGGCGGCTGGGGCGAGGACCTGCGCTCGTACGGCGAGACGGAATGGATGGGCCGCGGGCCCTCGACGGCCTCGCAGACCGCCTGGGCGCTGCTCGCGCTCCTCGCGGCGGGGGAGCGGGAGGGCAGGGCCGCCGAACGCGGCATCGCCTGGCTCGCCGAGAACCAGCGCGAGGACGGGTCCTGGGACGAGCCGTACTTCACCGGCACCGGATTCCCCTGGGACTTCTCGATCAACTACCACCTCTACCGGCAGGTCTTCCCGCTGACCGCGCTCGGGCGTTACGTCCATGGAGAACCGTTCTCCCCCAACGCCGCCAAGGGGAGTTGATGGACACACCCCAGCCGCCGCACGTGCCGCTGGTGATCGCGTGTGCGCTCACCATCGAGCGCCTGGCGCTGCGCGGCGCCCACGGCGGCGCGGCGGCGCCGGTCACCGTGGTGCGCAGCGGGATGGGCCCGAAAGCCGCCGAACGCGCTCTCCACGAGGCGCTGGGCGCGCCCGCGACCCGTGAGGCGGCGGTCATCGCCTCAGGCTTCTGCGCCGGTCTCGTCCCCGGGATGCACCCCGGGGATCTGGTCGTCGCCGAGGAAACCCGCGACCCCCGGGGTGCCACCGTGTGCGCCGGGGTCGACGTGCTCGCCAAGGCGCTCGCCGAGGCGCTGCCGGGCCGCACGGTCCACACCGGCCCGCTCGCCGGGTCCGACCATGTCGTACGGGGGCCCGAGCGGGCCGCTCTGCGGGCGACCGGAGCGATCGCGGTGGACATGGAGTCCGCCGCCACGCTCTGGACCGCCCAGCGGCGCGGACCGCGTCCGGTTGCGGCCGTCCGGGTGGTCGTGGACGCTCCAGAACATGAACTCGTCCGGATCGGCACGGTGCGCGGTGGAATATCAGCCTTCCGCGTTCTTCGTGCCGTTCTTCCCGCTTTCTTTGAATGGCACCGTTCTTTGCCGCTCCCCAGGAGGTGAGCCAGATGGCCATGCCGCTTCGCCAGTCCATCAGGGTCGGGACCTATCTTTTTGAACAGAAGTTGCGCAAGCGTGAGAAGTTTCCGCTGATCGTCGAGCTGGAACCGCTTTTCGCCTGCAATCTGAAATGCGAGGGCTGTGGAAAGATCCAGCACCCGGCCGGGATCCTGAAGCAGCGGATGCCGGTGGCCCAGGCCGTCGGGGCGGTCCTGGAATCCGGTGCGCCGATGGTGTCCATCGCGGGCGGCGAGCCGCTGATGCACCCCCAGATCGACGAGATCGTGCGTCAGCTGGTGGCCAAGAAGAAGTACGTCTTCCTGTGCACCAACGCGCTGCTCGTGCGCAAGAAACTGGAGAAGTTCACCCCGTCGCCGTACTTCGCTTTCGCCGTGCACATCGACGGTCTGCGCGAACGGCACGACGAGTCCGTGGCGAAGGAGGGTGTGTTCGACGAGGCCGTGGAGGCCATCAAGGAAGCCAAGCGGCAGGGTTTCCGGGTCACCACCAATTCCACGTTCTTCAACACCGACACCCCGCAGACCATCATCGAGGTGCTGAACTTCCTCAATGACGATCTCAAGGTCGACGAGATGATGATCTCGCCCGCCTACGCCTATGAGAAGGCGCCCGACCAGGAACACTTCCTCGGCGTCGAGCAGACGAGGGAACTCTTCAAGAAAGCGTTCTCCGGCGGCAACCGCGGCCGCTGGCGCCTCAACCACTCGCCGCTCTTCCTCGACTTCCTCGAGGGCAAGGCCGACTTCCCGTGCACGGCGTGGGCGATCCCCAACTACTCCCTCTTCGGCTGGCAGCGCCCCTGCTATCTGATGAGCGACGGGTATGTGCCCACCTACCGCGAACTGGTCGAGGACACCGACTGGGACAAGTACGGCCGCGGCAAGGACGACCGGTGCGCCAACTGCATGGCGCACTGCGGCTACGAGCCGACCGCGGTGCTCGCCACCATGGGGTCCCTGAAGGAGTCGATCAGGGCGGTCCGCGAGACGATCCAGGGCAACCGGGGCTGACGTCACGAGCCCCGGGGAGCGGGCCTCCCCGGGGCGGCCGGGACCGCGATGACGCGGCCCCGGGGTGACCGTGAACCGACAGGATCGGGAGGAGGGGGCCCGGACGTGACGATCCTCGACGGCGCGTCGGCACGTCGGCACGTCGGCACGTCGGCACGTCGGCACGTCGGCACGTCGGCACGTCGGCACGTCGGCACGTCGGCACGTCGGCACGACGGCGCGACGGCACGGCCTGCGGTGCGCGGTCGGCGGCTCCCGCTGGGCCGAGCCCGTCGAGGAAGCGCCCGCCCCGCCGACCACGGCGCGCCGCCTGGGCGCCGTCGTGGAGGACAACGACCGTACCGGAGGCGCCGGTTGGGCCGCCGGCAGGCCCTGCGGAACGCCGGCCTGGACGCGCCGCCGCGCGGTCTCGGCATCCCCGAGGCGGTTTCCGCTCCACGCCTGGCGCGGCGAGGTGCCGGCCGACACCGGGCTCACCCCCGTGGGGATCGCGGGATCGATCGGCGCCGCGCTCGCGGCCATGGAGGATGCCGCCACCGCGGCCCGGAAGGAGAACGACGCATGACCGACGGCGAGCCGAAGGCCTTCGAGGCCCCTGGGCCCCCGGCCCCTGCGAGCAAGGGGTTCGACCTGACGCGACTCCTCGCCGAACGCGGGGCCGAACGCTACGACCTGCACACCCGCTACCTCAACCACCAGCTGCCGCGCATGCTGCACACCATCGGCTTCGACAAGGTGTACGAGCGCGCGGAGGGCGCCTATTTCTGGGACGCCGAGGGCCATGACTACCTCGACATGCTCGCCGGGTTCGGCGTCATGGGTCTTGGACGCCACCACCCCGTCGTGCGCAAGGCGCTGCACGACGTCCTGGACGCCTCGCTCGCGGACCTGACCCGCTTCGACTGCCAGCCGCTGCCCGGTCTGCTCGCCGAGCGGCTGCTCGCGCACAGCCCGCACCTGGACCGGGTCTTCTTCGGCAACAGCGGCACCGAAGCCGTGGAGACCGCTCTCAAATTCGCCCGCTACGCCACCGGCAAACCCCGGATCCTGTACTGCTCGCACGCCTTCCACGGCCTGACGACCGGCTCGCTCTCGGTCAACGGCGAGTCGGGTTTTCGTGACGGCTTCGCGCCGCTGCTGCCCGACACGGCGGTGCCGCTCGGTGATCTGGCCGCCCTGGAACGGGAGTTGAAGCGCGGCGACGTGGCCGCGCTCATCGTCGAGCCGATCCAGGGCAAGGGCGTCCACGAGGCGCCCCCCGGCTATCTGCTCGCCGCGCAGGAGCTGCTGCGCCGCCACAAGGCGCTGCTCATCGCCGACGAGGTGCAGACCGGTCTCGGGCGCACCGGTGACTTCTACGCCTACCAGCACGACGCGGGGGTCGAGCCCGACCTGGTGTGCGTGGCGAAAGCGCTCTCAGGCGGTTATGTGCCGGTCGGCGCGACCCTCGGCAAGGAGTGGATCTTCAAGAAGGTCTACTCGTCCATGGACCGCGTCCTGGTCCACTCGGCCAGCTTCGGCTCCAATGCCCAGGCCATGGCGGCCGGGCTCGCCGTCCTCTCGGTCATGGAGGAGGAGGGAATCGTCGAGAACGCGCGCACCACCGGCGATCTGCTGCGCACCCGGCTCGCGGACCTGATCGGCCGCTACGAACTCCTTGCGGACGTACGCGGACGCGGTCTCATGATCGGCATCGAGTTCGGCCGGCCGTCCTCGCTCAAGCTGCGCGGACGCTGGACCATGCTCCAGGCCGCGCGCAAGGGCCTGTTCGCGCAGATGGTGGTGGTGCCGCTGCTCCAGAAGCACCGCATCCTCACCCAGGTGTCCGGCGACCACCTGGAGGTGATCAAGCTGATTCCGCCGCTGACCATCACCGAGCGCGAGGTGGACCGGTTCGTGGCGGCCTTCATCGCCGTCATGGACGACGCGCACGGTGGCGGCGGCCTGATGTGGGACTTCGGGCGGACCCTGGTGAAGCAGGCGGTCGCCAACCGCTGACCGCTCGGCGGGGCCCCGGCACATCCCTCCCAGCCGGTTTTGCCTCAGAGGCAAAAAGTTTGCCTCTGAGGCAACCGCCTGTCTGAATGAGTGCATGAGCACTCCTGGCGACGAAGTCGTCACGCCGCTTCCGGGCGTCGCGCCCCGGCTGCGCGAACTGCGCCGCCGCCGCGGTCTCACCCTGGAGGCCGCCGCCCAGCGGGCCGGCCTGTCACCCGCGCATCTGTCCCGCCTGGAGACGGGCGCGCGCCAGCCCTCCCTGCCGATGCTGCTCGCGCTTGCCCGCATCTACGGTACGACGGTTTCGGAACTGCTCGGGGAGATGCCGCCGGAGCGCGAGCCCGTCATCCGGGCCGGCCGCGCCGCACCTAGCGAGGCCGACGGCTGGACGTACCACCAGACCGGGGGACCGGGCCGCGCCATGCAGGCGCTGCGCGTCGAGGTCCCCTACGGCACCCAGCGCGAGCTGGTCCGGGTCCACCCCGGCGAGGAATGGCTCTACGTCCTGACCGGACGGCTCCGGCTGAGCCTGGGCGAGGCCACCCATGAACTCGACCCGGGCGACAGCGCGCACTTCGACTCACTCACCCCGCACCGGATCTCCGCCGCCTCACACGGCGGAGCCGCGTTCCTTTTCGTGCACACCCTGCTCCAGAGCCCCGACCCGCATCCGTACCACCCGCACAGCTGAGAGGACGCCACCGCCATGTCCGAGCACGAGACCGCTCCCCTTTCGGCGACACCCCGCAAGAACATCGAGGAGACGGCGGAGACCAAGTTCCCCAGGGGCCTGGTGGTCAGGCTCTTCGCCTACCTCGTCGCGGGGCACGTCTTCGCCGGTTTCCTCTATCTGCTCTTCGCGGTGGGCGGCAAGTAGCGCCCGCCGCGCGGGAGCGCAGGCTCACACGGAGCTCTCCAGGAGCCGTTCACGCAACCGCTCGCGGGTCTCGGGAGTCAGCCCGAGGCCCTGGCTGAAGTAGCGCTCCGAGGTGCCCCAGGTCTCCTCGATGGTCTCGAACGCGGCCCGCAGATAGCTGGCGCGGGCATCGAAGAGGGGGCTGAGGAGTTCCATCACCTCGGCGGACATCGCGTCGGCGGACGTGGCGGCGCGGCGTACCGGGTAGCGACGGTGCGGGGCGTTGGACTTGAGGTAGTCCGCCTCGATGGCGTCCCGCTCCACGCCGACCGCGAGCAGGGCCAGGGCTATGGACACGCCCGCCCGGTCCTTTCCGGCCGCGCAGTGCATCAGGGCGGGCACGCTGTCCGTGGCCAGCGCGTGCAGCACCCGGCCGTGTTCGGCGGTGCGTCGAAGGACGAGCTCGCGGTACGACGCGATCATCCGGTCCGCGCCCCTGCTGCCCGACAAGGCGGCCCGCAACTCCGCGAGTTCGCCCTCGCGGACCATCTTCCAGAACTCCGCGCCGTCGGCCGGATCGGTCAGCGGAATGTTGATGTTGCGAACGCCCGGCAGCTCGATGTCGGGCCCCTCCAGTTTCTGGTCGCCCGCGTTGCGGAAGTCGAAGACGGTGTGCAGTCCGAGCGTGGCGAGGAAGGCGGCGTCGGCCGCGGTGGCGTGGGCGAGATGACCGCTGCGAAACAGCCGCCCACGGCGCACCCGCAGTCCGTCCACGGTCGGCAGCCCGCCCACATCACGGAAGTTGCGCACGCCCGTCAGCTCGGACGGGGTCGAGGGGGCCTGCGGAATCTGCTGGGTCACGGGGACTCCTGACGTCGATCCTGGCGGCGCGGCCTGCGCGTCGTTCGACGATACGACAAGCGTTCCTGGGGCAACCATCTCCTCGGACACCGCACAGACGTGCCCCGGCGGCCGGGCGCCCCGGTCGGGGAACAAGACGCCCCACCGAACGATTTCGGCCTTCTACGCCCGAACTCACCGCCGTGACAAGGGGCTTGCGCGTTCCGGTGTGATCTCTTCACCGCGCCGCCATCAACGGCGCGAGCGGACACAGAGTCGAGAGAAAGCCTTTGCTCTGAGGCTCCTGTCAACCAGTGGTGCGCGTCGGTACGTTCAGGACTGCCCCCACTCGCCGTGGTGGCGATCCCCGAACGTCAATTTGTCATGCACTCGACGTTTCTTCGCGTCCGCTCCGCCCCAGGAGCGGACGACCCTCCATGGAGGAAGAACGTGCACCACATACGAACCTCCCGGCCCAACCGGCGCTCCGCCGGTACGGCCCCCGCGCTGCTGTCCCTGCTCGCCCTCGTCACGGGTGGACTGCTCGCGGCGGCGCCCTCGGCCTCGGCCCAGCAGGCCGGTGATCCCGCTTCCAACGTCAAGCAGCTGTGCGCGACCCAGGCGCAGCCCGGCATGATGCACTGCCTCGCCCTGGAGCGTACGGACGTCAAGCAGCACAGAGGCATCACCGCCGACGCCGCCCCCTCGGGTCTTGGCCCCGCCGATCTCCAGAAGGCCTACAACCTCCCGGCGGGCGGCGGTTCCGGCGCGACCGTGGCGATCGTGGACGCGCAGGACGACCCGAGCGCGGAGTCCGACCTGGCGACCTACCGCTCCCAGTACGGTCTGCCCGCCTGCACCACCGCCAACGGCTGCTTCCAGAAGACCGACCAGAACGGCGGCACCAACTACCCCAAGGCGGACGCGGGTTGGGCCGGTGAGATCTCCCTCGACGTCGACATGGTCAGCGCCGCCTGCCCGCAGTGCCACATCCTGCTCGTCGAGGCAAACTCCGCCAACATGGACGACCTGGGCGCCGCGGTGAACCGCGCGGTGGCCATGGGCGCCAAGTACGTATCCAACAGCTACGGCGGCGGCGAGGACACCGGCGACACCGCGGCCGACACCCAGTACTTCAACCACCCGGGCGTCGCCATCACCGTCTCCTCCGGCGACAACGGCTACGGCGTCGAGTACCCGGCCTCCTCCCCGTATGTCACGGCGGTGGGCGGCACCTCGCTGAAGCAGGACGGCAGCACGCGCGGCTGGTCGGAGTCGGTGTGGGGGTCGAGCGGCGGCGGTGAAGGCGCGGGCTCGGGCTGCTCCGCGTACGAGACCAAGCCGTCCTGGCAGAAGGACACCGGCTGCGCCAAGCGGGCCGTCGCCGACGTGGCGGCCGTCGCCGACCCCGCCACGGGCGTCGCGGTGTACGACAGCTACCAGGCCAGCGGCTGGAACGTGTACGGCGGCACCAGCGCCTCCTCGCCCATCATCGCCGGCGTGTACGCGCTGGCCGGCGCCCCCGGCGCGAACTCCACCCCTTCTTCCTTCCCCTACGCCCACACCTCCGCCCTCAACGACGTGACCTCCGGCGCCAACGGCAGTTGCAGCCCGGCCTACCTGTGCACGGCGGGCTCCGGCTATGACGGCCCGACCGGGCTCGGCACCCCGAACGGCACCGCGGCCTTCACCGGCTGACCCGGACCACCGACATCGGGTGGGGCCGTCGCGTTCGCGGCGGCCCCCTCGGCCGTGCCGGCCCTCCGCCCGCTCCCCGTACCGCTGTTGTGATCGCCACCGGCACTATTCCCGGTCCCGGGAAACTGACCAGGTGGTCTATATCACCCCTCGTCAACCCCTCCCTACGGTGGCGTAGGTCACTCGCGTTGGAGGAGTATGAGCCCTCGTGGCAGACGATTCGAGATCATTCAGCAACGGCACGTTCGGGTCGTACACGGCGATCGGTGACAGCTTCACGGAAGGCGTCGGCGACCCCGGCCCGGACGGGACGTTCGTCGGCTGGGCGGACCGGTTCGCCGTCCTCCTCGCCGACCAGCGGCCGGAGGGGTCCTTCCGCTATGCCAATCTCGCGGTGCGCGGCAAGCTCCTCGACCAGATCGTCGAGGACCAGGTGCCCCGGGCCAAGGAGCTCGCTCCGGACCTGGTGAGCTTCTGCGCCGGCGGCAACGACATCATCCGCCCCGGCACCGACCCCGACGAGGTGGCCGAACGCTTCGAGCGGGCTCTGGCGGACCTGAAGCCTGCGGTCGGCACGGTCATGGTGACCACGGGCTTCGACACCCGGGGCGTCACGCTCCTGCGCCATCTGCGGGGCAAGATCGCGACGTACAACGGGCATGTGCGGGCCATCGCCGACCGCTACGACTGCCCGGTGCTGGACCTGTGGTCGCTCAAGTCCGTCCAGGACCGGCGGGCCTGGGACGGCGACCGGCTGCACCTGTCCGCCGAGGGGCACACCCGGGTCGCGCTGCGCGCGGCCCAGGTGCTCGGGTTCGATGTGCCGGCCGACCCCGACCAGCCGTGGCCCCCGCTGCCGCCGCGCGGCACCCTGGAGGTGCGGCGCGACGACATCCACTGGGCGCGCGAGTATCTGGTGCCGTGGATCGGGCGGCGGCTGCGCGGTGAGTCGTCGGGCGACGCCGTGTCCGCCAAGCGCCCCGATCTGCTTCCGCTCTGAGGTCGTGTCAGATCTGATGGTCCGTCACCAGGGCGTGGGGCAGAGGGAGTCGTCGCGCCGTCATCCGGCCAGCACCTTGGCCTCCGTCTCCGGGTCTAGGCCGACCCGGGGGCGGTCCGGGCGCTGAGGCGCGGTCCCACCGATCGAGCGCAGCCAGGCCCAGGTGTCGGCGACCGTCTCCTCCACGGGCCGACAGCGCAGTCCGGCCGCGAGCGCCTTGGCGACAGCCGTCCCGTGGACCGTGTCGTGCTGCTCGCCCGGTGGAACCCACACCGGAAGCTGAAGCCACGGCTCGATCCCGGCCGCGAGGATGGCCTCCGGGGCCGTCCAGCGCGGCGCGGCCCGCCCGCCGGTGACCCGTACGCACGCATCGAGCAGGGAGCCCATCGTGGCGTGGCCCGGCGGGCTGACGAGGTTGTACGCGCCGTGGAGCCCGCCCTGCGCCGCGTCCAGGATCCACTCCGCGAGATCACGGCAGTCGATGTACTGGATGCCCAGATCGCGCGGGCCCGGCGCGAGCATGGCGCCGCCGCGCGCGGCCCGGCCCAGCCACCACGGCAGCCGGCCGATGTTCTCCCAGGGGCCCAGGATCAAGCCCGCCCGCGCCAACACGGTCCGCTCGGCGCCGAACTCCGCGACGGCGGCCAGCTCGCCACCGCGCTTGGCCTGCGGATAGGGCACCACGCCCGCCTCGTCGGGTGAGCCCTCCACCAGCGGTGCCCGCTCGTCCGCCGTGCGGGGAGTGGGGTGTCGGTACACCGACAGGCTCGACACATAGACGTACCGTTTCGCGCGCCCCGCGAGCAGCCGGGCCGTGTCGCGCACCGAGGCCGGGGCGCTTGACCAGGTGTCGACGACCACGTCCCACGTGCCGTCCGCGAGCGCGGCGAGTCCGCCGGGCTCGGTGCGGTCGCCGCGCAGCGACACCGCCGGCGCGGGCGGCTCGTGGTGTCCCCGGTGGAAGACCGTCACCTCGTGTCCGCGTGCCAGCGCCGCCACGGTCACGGCCCGGCCGACGAATTGCGTTCCGCCCAGCATCAGCACTCTCATGGCCGCCACTGTGCCCGCGGGGTGGCCCGTGGGGGACGTGTCTTGCTCTGGGCGTAATCGAAAGGGGTGCCCGGCACACCGGCGAGCACCGAGGGACGCCGGGGCCACCGGAGCGATCATCCCCGCGCCGTGGCAGGGCGTCCGGCCGTCCGTCCGGGCGTCGCCGGGGTATCCGGACGTCGCCGGGGAATCCGGACGCCCCGTGTCGGCGTTCCTCAGCCATGACGGCATTCGAGGCACCTCAAGAAGCGCTGCTCGACCTCCTTGCGGAGGCCAAGGGCGGCGTACTGGTCACCCTGAAGCGGGACGGGCGGCCCCAGCTCTCCAACGTCACCCACGTCTACTCGCCGGGGGACGGCGTCATCAAGGTCTCGGTCACCGACGACCGGGCCAAGACCAGGAACCTGCGCCGGGACCCACGGGCCAGCTACCACGTGACCAGCGAGGACCGCTGGGCGTGGACGGTCGCGGAGGGAACGGCCGACCTCACACCGGTCGCCCACGACCCCCACGACGAGACGGTCGAAGAACTGATCTCCCTCTACCGGGCCGTCCAGGGCGAGCATCCCGACTGGGACGAGTACCGCGCCGCCATGGTCCGCGACCGGCGGCTCGTGGTGCGGCTGCGCGTGGAGCGGGCGTACGGCCAGCCACGCCGGGACGGAGCCTGACCCGCCGCCCACCGGCGGCTCGCGGGGGCGGTCGCGTGGGGGCGGACACGGGGGGCGCACATAATGGAATTCAACCCGAACCCCCAGGAGGTGCCGTGACCGGCGCTGGTTCTCTGCTTCCGCTCCGCTCCAGACTCCGCGAGCTGCGGCCCGACGCGTTCGGCGCCGACTCGAAGGGGGAGCGGTGGGCCCGGATCCTCGGTTCGCCGAACTTCGCGGACGGGGTGTTCCAGAACCCGGAGGGCGCGCGCGTGCGTCCCTCGGGGTCGACCATGGAGTTCGCGAAACAGTTCTTCGCCAAGGAGCAGCGCCTGCGCCGCGCCCCGGTGGGCACCATCCCGGTCCACCCCACCACGCTCGCGGACATCGCCGAGCCGGCGGCCGGCGGACTGCGCCTCACCTGGATGGGTCATTCGAGCGTGCTGGCCGAAATCGACGGGCGCCGGGTGCTCTTCGACCCGGTGTGGGGCGAGCGCTGCTCCCCGTTCGCCTTCGCCGGGCCCAAGCGGCTGCACCCCGTCCCACTGCCGCTCGCCGCCCTGGGGCCGGTCGACGTCGTCGTCATCTCCCACGACCACTACGACCACCTCGACCTGCCGACCATCCGCGCGCTTGCCAGGACCAGCACGGTGTTCGCGGTGCCGCTCGGGGTCGGCGCGCACCTGGAGCACTGGGGGGTGCGCCCCGACCGGATCCACGAACTGGACTGGAACGAGGCCGTGGAGGTCGAGGGCATCACCCTCACCGCGACCCCCGCCCGCCACTTCTGCGGCCGGGGCCTGCGCAACCAGCAGCACACCCTGTGGGCGTCCTGGGTGGTGGCCGGGCCCGACCACCGGATCTACCACAGCGGCGACACGGGGTACTTCAGCGGCTTCAAGGACATCGGCGCGGCGCACGGCCCGTTCGACGCGACCATGATCCAGATCGGTGCCTACAGCGAATTCTGGCCCGACATCCACATGACACCGGCCGAGGGCATGCGAGCCCACCTCGACCTCCAGGGCGGCGCGCCGCACGGGGTGCTGCTTCCGATCCACTGGGCCACGTTCAACCTCGCCCCCCACGCGTGGGCCGAGCCCGGAGAGTGGACGCGGGACGCCGCCCAGGAAGCGGAGCAGGCGGCGGCCTTCCCCCGCCCGGGCGAGCCGTTCGAGCCGGGGGGTGAGCTGCCCACGGCGCCCTGGTGGCAGCCGCTGTCCGCGCCGCTCGACCACCCCTGGCGCGCGTCCGCCGCCCCGGAGCTGACGCCGGAGCCGCTGGGTGAGCTCGACCTCGCGGGTGAGCGGTGACGCGCGGCTGATCCGGCGGCGCCGCGCCGGGGGCGGGGGCCCGGATCTACGCCGCGCCCAGGGCCCTGGCGCGCGGGTGCAGGGCGGCGTACTCCAGGGGGGCCGAGGGGTCGATGGACACGTCCAGCGGGACCGGGCGCGCGCCCGCGCGTACCAGGAGGTCGCCCACGGCGGCGATCATCGCCCCGTTGTCGGTGCACAGCTTCAGGGGTGGCACACGCAGGGTGATCCCGGCCGCCGCGCAGCGCTGTTCGGCCAGCGCGCGCACCCGCGAGTTCGCGGCAACCCCGCCCACCACGACCAGCGTGCCGACCCCGTGCGCGTGACAGGCGGCCACCGCCTTGCGGGTCAGGACGTCGGCGATCGCCTCCTGGAGGGCCGCCGAGCCGTCGGCGACGGGCAGTTGGCGGCCCGCGTGCCCCTCGGCCCAGCGGGCGGCCGCCGTCTTCAGCCCCGAGAAGGAGAACGCGTACGGGTCGTCACGCGGCCCGGTCAGCGGCCTCGGGAAGGTCACGGCGCCCGGGTCGCCGCCCCTGGCCGCACGGTCGATGGCGGGGCCGCC
The DNA here is from genome assembly GCF_042869775.1 of Streptomyces sp. NPDC006711. Classification (NCBI taxonomy): domain Bacteria; kingdom Bacillati; phylum Actinomycetota; class Actinomycetes; order Kitasatosporales; family Streptomycetaceae; genus Streptomyces; species Streptomyces sp. NPDC006711. The sequence goes on along the minus strand of NZ_JBIAGO010000002.1, from coordinate 295,438 downwards.
TGGGTAGGGCAGCCCGAAGACGCGGGCCACCTTGTCGAAGCATTCGCCCGCCGCGTCGTCCAGCGTGTCGCCGAGGTGCGTGATCGGGTCGCGCGCCAGGTCCCGTACGAGCAGCAGCGAGGTGTGGCCGCCCGACACGATCAGCACCACGCACGGGTCGGGCAGCGGGCCGTGCTCCAGGGTGTCGGCCGCGACGTGTCCCGCCAGGTGGTGGACCCCGTACAGCGGTACGTCCAGGGCGTACGCGAGGCCCTTCGCGCCCGCGAGACCCACCTGGAGCGCCCCGGACAGGCCGGGCCCGGTGGTCACGGCGACCGCGTCGATGTCGGACATCGTGAGCCCCGCCTCGTCGAGTGCCCGCCGGACGACCGGGGTGAGGGAGTGGACGTGGGCCCGTGCGGCGATCTCGGGGACGACCCCGCCGTAACGGGCGTGCTCGTCCATGCTCGACGCCACCGCGTGACCCAGCAGCCGCCCCGCGCGCACGAGACCGGCGCCGGTCTCGTCGCACGACGACTCGATCCCGAGCACCACTGGATTGCCCACCCGCACACCTCTTCTTCTGCCTGTTGTTTGTTGTTGCGAACGATGTGCAACAACAGGACCTAAGGATAGGGGCGGAGTGGGGGTGCGCGATGATGGGGGCATGCGTACCAGGCCCCTGCTCGTCTATGACGGAGACTGCGCTTTTTGCAGCAGCTGTGTGAGCTTCGCCGAGCGGCGCATCGGGCCCCGCTGCGAGAGCGTCCCGTGGCAGTTCGCCGATCTGGACGCGCTCGGCGTCACCCAGCGGCGCGCGCAGTACGAGGTGTTGTGGGTCACCCCGGTCGGGACGGTGTACGGCGGGGCGCGGGCCGTCGCCAAGCTGCTGCTGAGCTCGGGCGGCGGATGGAGCGTGCTCGGGGCGCTGCTCGCCCTGCCGCCCGCGCGCTGGATCGCCCACGGCGTCTACCGCCTCGTCGCCGATCACCGCGACCGGATGCCGGGCGGCACCCCGGCCTGCGCTCTGCCCGGGGGCCGGCCCCCGGGGCCCGCCGCCGCGCCCGCGCCGACCGGGTGCTGAAGCCCGGCAGGGCCCCGGCGGCCGGCGCGGTAGGCGGGGCCGTCAGTCGGCGGACTGGGTGGGGAGCGCGGCGGGCTCGGTGGGCGTCGCGGGCTCGTCGGGGCCCGGCCGTGGCGCCGATCCGCTGTCCGAGGCGACCACGAGCGAGCGGCCCCGGCGCGGCCGCAGACTCAGATGGCGCTGCATGTGCTGCTCCTCGCGCAGATCGACCCGGCGGGCGTGCAGGAGCTGACGCAAACTCACCAGCCCTTCCAGGCGCGGCAGTTGGTCACGGCTGACGATGAGGATCCGGGGGATGTCGCGCCACGAGCGAACAGGCTTCGCGTGTGGGCTCCGCCCTCATCGCCAATCACTCCTGGCTGACCGTTCCCGTCGCGCCCGCGTAGGTCCGGCCGATCCGAACACAGGCTAACATTGCAGACTGCAATGATTACGGCGGCCGCCCCTCCGTCTTGAGGCAGCCTTGACACAGCGGGGTGTACTGATGTCCAAGACGCACGGCCAAGCGGCGCCGCAGCAGCCGCGGAGACCTTCCAGCAGCGCCGCGGGGCCCGAACGGCAGGCACTCGACCAGGAGGCCGAGGAGGTCGCCGTGGCCGTCATGGCGGCCTCGCGTCTCCTGGTCGCGATCTCCGCCCGCGCTCTCGCGTCGATCGACGACACGATGACGCTGCCGCAGCTGCGCGCCCTGGTGGTCCTGGAGAGCTGCGAACCGCTCAAGCTGGCCGCCATGGCGACGACGCTCGGCGTGAACCCCTCCACCGCCATGCGCATGGTCGACCGCCTGGAGGCCGCCGGTCTCGTGGACCGCAGGACCAACCCCGCGAGCCGGCGTGAGGTCGTCCTGAACCTGACCGACGCGGGCCGTTCCCTGGTGAGCCGGGTGATGGCGCACCGTCGGGCCGAAGTCGGCGCGCTGGTCGCCCGCGTGCCGGCCGAGGAGCGGGCCGGGCTCGTGCCCGCCCTGCGCGCCCTGACCCGGGCCGCGGGCGAGCCGGCCGTCGACCCGTTCGACCAGGTGCGGCGCATCGGCGGGCTCGTCGAGGACCCCCTCGCGCCAGGACGCTGACGCCGGCCCGGGACGGTCAGCGCGGTGCGGGCCGCTCGTGCCCCGGGGTGACCCCGGCGGCGGGGTGGCGATACGGCGTGGAGCGGGCCCGCGAGCGGTAGACGACGTAGGGCCGCACCAGATAGCCGAGCGGCGCGGTGAAGGCGTGGACGAGCCGGCTGAAGGGCCAGGCCGCGAACAGTGTCATGGCGAGCAGCGCGTGCAGCCGGTACACCAGCGGGGCGTGCGCCATCGCGTCCACGTCCGGGTCGAGCGCGAACAGACTGCGAAACCACACCGAGACGCCGAGGCGGTAGTCGTAGGGGCTGGTGGCGCTGGTCGCCGTCGCCGTCAGACCCGCGAGGAGCACCAGCGCCAGCAGGGGGTGGACGAACCGGTCGCTGCGGCTGGTCGCGCGGCGCACGCCCGGGGTGCGCAGACGCCGTACGAGCAGAATGCCGAGGCCGGCGGCGGCCGCGAGGCCCGCGACGCCGCCCATGGCGAGCGCCGAGGCGTGGTACATCTCCTCGCTGACCCGCAGGCGCTGGGTCACCGCCTCCGGCACCAGCAGGCCCATGATGTGCCCGCCGATGACGAGCAGCAGCGCGTAGTGGAACATCGGGCCGCCCACCCGCAGCAGCCGCGACTCGTGCAGCTGGCTGGAGCGGGTGGTGAACCCGAAGCGGTCGTAGCGGTAGCGCCAGGCGGTGCCGGCCACGAGGACGGTGAGGGCCAGGTAGGGCAGGACGCCCCACAGGGCGATGTGCAGATGCGTCACCTGCGGGCTCCTTCGGTGGGCCGCGAACCGTGGGGCGGGAAGGGGGCGAGACCGACGCTCTCGGTGGGCGGCCCGGTGCGCGCAAGGCGCAGCGCCTCGGCGTGGTCGGCGGGCGCGGGCCCCGGCAGGGTGCGGCACACGGCCCGCACCGCGTCGGCGTAGGGGCTGCGGAACTTCTCCAGTGCGTGTCCGAGCAGTTCCAGGGCGGCCCGGTGCTCGACCAGCACGGCGAGCCCCGGCTCGGGGCAGCGGGCGGCGAACTCCAGGACGGCGGGCAGGAAATCGGGCAGCTCCCCATCGCCCTGCTCCCAGCCGTGCGCGCGGAAGAGGGCTTTGAGGCGGGCCAGTGACGCGCCGCGCCGGCGGGTGTCGCCGTCGGTGTAGTACGTCAGGTGCAGGGCGCGGCGCCTGCTGCGGTCGAAGGTGGCGACATAGCGGGCACCGAGTTCCAACGGAGGAACCTCGGCGACGCCGTCGCAGAACCGCAGCAGCAACTCGGTGTCCTTGTGCGGCAGTTGGGCCAGGGCCGCGCGGACGACGCCCAGCCGCCGCGGCCAGTCGGTGTCCGGGTAGGTGAGCAGCAGCGAGGCCGCCTGGTGCAGGGCGGGCCGGATCATTTGCCCTCCTCGTCGCGGCGGCGCGGGAAGAGGCCGCGCGGGGTGCTCGCGCCGTCCCAGTCGAGGAGGTTGACCCGGCCGCGCAGCGCGGTGTCCGAGGATCCGCCTGCCCCGGCCGACGCGGTGGCGGGCGGCGCGTGGAAGGCATCCATGCCCGGCAGCCCCGCCTCGTACATGCCGGGGCCGCCCTCCCCGTCCAGACTGCACCCGTCCCCGGGATCGCTCGGGACGGAACCGGTGTAGCTGGTGGGGATCACATAGCGGTCCTCGTACTTCGCCACGGCGAGCAGCCGGTACATCTCCTCGATGCGCCGCTCGTCGAGGCCCACGCCCCGCGCGATCGCCGGGTCGCGCTCCTCGCCGAGGTTGACGCGGCGCATATGGGCGCGCATCGCGGCCAGGCGGCACAGGGCCGCCTCCACCGGCCCGGTGTCGCCGGCGGTGAAGAGGCCGGCGAGGTATTCCAGCGGGATGCGCAACGAGTCGATGGCGCCGAAGAGCTGAGCCGGGTCCTCGCCGTCGTGACCGCTGCGGGTCAGCGAGTCCACCACGGGCGACAGCGGCGGCACGTACCAGACCATGGGCATGGTGCGGTACTCCGGGTGCAGCGGCAGCGCCACCCGGTAGTCGGTGATCAGCGCGCGGACCGGCGAGCGGCGCGCGGCGGTGATCCAGTCGTGCGGGATGCCCGACCTCTCGGCGGCGCGCGCGACTTCGGGGTCGTGCGGATCGAGGAAACAGCCGAGCTGCGCCTCGTACAGGTCCTTCTCGTCGGCGACGGCGGCCGCCTCGCCGACCTTGTCGGCGTCGTACAGCATCACGCCGAGATAGCGCAGCCGGCCCACACACGTCTCCGAGCAGACGGTGGGCTCACCCGCCTCGACGCGCGGATAGCAGAAGGTGCACTTCTCGGCCTTGCCGCTCTGGTGGTTGAAGTAGATCTTCTTGTACGGGCAGCCCGACACGCACATCCGCCAGCCCCGGCACCGGTCCTGGTCGACCAGGACGATGCCGTCCTCGATGCGCTTGTACAGGGCGCCCGAGGGGCAGACCGCGACGCACGACGGGTTCAGGCAGTGCTCGCAGATCCGCGGCAGATAGAACATGAACGCCTGCTCGTACTCCAGGCGCACCGATTCGTTCATCTGCCGCAGGACGGGGTCGCCGGCCAGCTGGTCGGGGCCGCCGCCCAGGTCGTCGTCCCAGTTCGGGCCCCAGGTCACCTCGGTGGGCCGGCCGTCGATCAGGGAGCGGGGCCGGGCGGTGGGTACGTCGTCGCCGAGCGGGGCGCTGATCAGGGTCTCGTAGTCGTACGTCCAGGGCTCGTAGTAGTCGGCGAGCGAGGGGAGTTCGGGATTGGCGAACAAGGTGGCGAGGCGGCGGGCCCGGCCGCCGGAGCGCGGCACGAGACGGCCGTTCTTGAGCCGCCAGCCGCCCTTCCACTTCTCCTGGTCCTCGTGGCCGCGCGGATAGCCCTGGCCGGGCCGGGTCTCGACGTTGTTGAACCAGGCGTACTCGGTGCCACTGCGGTTGGTCCACGTCTGCTTGCACGTGACCGAACAGGTCTGACAGCCAATGCACTTGTCGAGGTTCATCACCATGGCGACCTGCGCCATGACGCGTCCCCTGCGTGCTTCACGACGGGGCATGGTCTCAGTACTCCACGTTCTGCGAGCGGCGGCGGATCACGGTGACGGCGTCGCGCTGGTTGCCGGTGGGCCCGTAGTAGTTGGGCGCGAACGACAACTGGCCGTATCCGCCGATCAGATGGGTCGGTTTGATGAGGACCTTGGTGAGCGCGTTGTGGACACCGCCGCGCTTTCCGGTGGTCTCGGACCTGGGTACGTTCACCAAGCGCTCCTGCACGTGGTACATGAACACGGTGCCGGGCGGCATGCGGTGCGAGACGACGGCGCGGGCCACGACGACGCCATTGGCGTTGACCGCCTCGATCCAGTCGTTGTCCGCCACCTCGATGGCCTCGGCGTCCTGGACGCTCATCCAGATCACGGGTCCGCCGCGCGCCAGGGTCTGCATCAGCAGGTTCTCCTGGTACTCGGAGTGGATCGACCACTTCGAGTGCGGTGTCACATAGCGCACCGCGACCGAGCGGGCGCCCTCCTCCTGTGCCTGGGCGTGCTCGCCGAGCGCCGCCAGGTCCAATGGGGGCCGGTACAGCGGGAGTTGTTCGCCGAGCTCGGCCATCCAGTCGTGGTCGAGGTAGAAGTGCTGGCGGCCGGTCAGGGTGTGCCAGGGCTTGCGGTGCTCGGTGTTGATGGTGAAGGGGGAGTAGCGGCGGTCGGGTGCCTCCTTGCCCGACCACTCGAAGCTGGCCCCGACCTGGACCGGCCCGCGCTGGGTGTCGGAGAAGACCACGCGCCGCTCGGAGACCGTCTCGGACAGCGTGGTGAGAGCGCTCTCAGGGCCGCAGCGCAGGGCGAGCTGGTCGAACCCCTCCGCCGCGAGACGCCCGTTGGTGGTGCCCGAGAGCGCGAGGATCGCCTCGCACAGTTTCACATCGGTGTCCAGGAGCGGCCGGCCGCTCGCGGGTCCGGAGGCCGCCGTCCCGCAGCGGCTGGCCAGCCAGCGCAGCTCGGGGCCTGGATGGACGGTGACCCCCTTCACCGTCATGCCGTGCTGCTCGGCCAGCGGCCCCAGCGTCGCGAGCCGGTCGGCGACGGTGGTGTAGTCGCGCTCCACCACCGTGACGTCGGGCATGTTGAACCCGGGGACGGGAGCGGGGCCGCCCTGCCACTCGGGGGTCACGCCGCCGGGCTGGGCGACCTCGCCCGGGGTGTCGTGGTGCAGGGCGGTCGCCACCAGGTCGTAGGCGGTGTCCAGGTGTCCCGCGGACAGCTCACTGAGCTTGGCCGCGAGCCCGTGGAAGATCTCGAAGTCCGTGCGGGCCTGCCACGGCGGGTCGATCGCGGGTGAGAACGCGTGCACATAGGGGTGCATGTCCGTGCTGGACAGGTCGTGTTTCTCGTACCAGGTGGCGGCGGGCAGGACCAGGTCCGCCATGAGCGTGGTGGAGGTCATGCGGAAGTCGAGGGCGAGCAGCAGATCGAGCTTGCCGCGCGGTGCCTGATCGTGCCAGACCACCTCGCGGGGCCGCTCGTCGGGCGCCGCCTCATCGGCGCGGGCGTTGTCGCCGGTGCCGAGCAGATGGCGCAGGAAGAACTCGTTGCCCTTGGCGGACGAGCCGATGAGGTTGGCCCGCCACACCGTCAGGACCCGGGGCCAGTTGGCCGGGTCGTCGGGGTCGGCGCCCGCGAACTGGAGTCGGCCTGCGGCGAGTTCGGTCGCCGTCCACTCCCCGGGTTCGTGGCCGCCGGCGTGCACGCGCGCGCCGAGGTCGAGCGGGTTGGCGTTGAACGTGGGGTAGGAGGGCATCCAGCCCAGGCGCGCCGACTGCGCGACCAGGTCGGCGGTGTGCCGTCCGGCGAAAAGGCCCTGGCCGGCCGGCGAGGAGAGCGCGTCCGCGCCGTACCTCTCGTAGCGCCACTGGTCGGTGTGGAGGTACCAGAACGGCGTGCCGGCCATCTGGCGCGAGGGCCGCACCCAGTCCGCCGCGGACTGCGTCTGCTGCCAGCCCGCGTAGGGGCGGACCTTCTCCTGTCCCACGTAGTGCGCCCAGCCGCCACCGTTCACGCCCTGGCAGCCCGTCAGGAGCAGCAGGGACAGGAACGAGCGGTAGATCGTGTCGGAGTGGAACCAGTGGTTGGTGCCCGCCCCCATCACGATCATGCAGCGCCCCCGGGTCTTCTCCGCGGTGTGCGCGAACTCCCGTGCCGCGCGCACCACCGCCCCCGCCGGGACGGAGGTGATGGTCTCCTGCCAGGCGGGCGTGCAGGGCTGCGAGGTGTCCTGGTAGTCGACGGGCCACTGCCCGGTCAGGCCCTCGCGCCACACGCCGTACTGGGCGAGCAGCAGGTCGAAGACCGTGGTCACCTGGCGCCCGCCGATCTCCCGCACCGGCACCGCGCGCCGCACCGTGCCCGCCTGGTCGAAGCGCGGCAGCAGGATCTCGGTGCTCGGGGCGCCCGTGGCCCGGTGGAAGGTCAGCTCGGGCACGATGTCACCCAGCTCCAGGTTCCACCGCCCCTCGCCCTCCTTGGACCAGCGGTCGCCCAGGGTGCCGCCCGGCACGACCGGCCGCCCCGACACCTCGTCGACCAGGACCGGCCGGAACCGGTCCGCCGCCGCGCCGGGCTCGTCCCCGAGCCCGAGGTCGGCCGCGGTCACGAACTTGCCCGCGACGCGGCTGCCGTCCTCGCGGGCCGTCACCTCCACCAGGAAGGGCAGATCGGTGAACTTGCGTACGTAGTCCGTGAAGTACGGCACCTGGCGCTTGACGAAGAACTCGCTCAGGACGACATGTCCCATGGCCATGGCCAGCGCCCCGTCGGTGCCGGGATGCGGATGCAGCCACTCGTCCGCGAACTTCGTCGCGTCCGCGTAGTCGGGGGAGACCACCACCACCTTCTGCCCCCGGTAGCGTGCCTCGGCCATCCAGTGCGCGTCCGGGGTGCGCGTCACCGGCACGTTGGAGCCCCACAGCATCAGATACGCCGCGTCCCACCAGTCACCCGACTCCGGCACGTCCGTCTGGTCGCCGAAGACCTGCGGGGAGGCGATCGGCAGGTCCGCGTACCAGTCGTAGAACGACAGCATGGGCGCGCCGATGAGGGAGTGGTAGCGGGCGCCGACCGCGTGCGAGGCCATGGACATGGCGGGGATGGGGGAGAACCCGGCGACGCGGTCGGGGCCGTAGGTCTTGATGGTGTGCACCTGGGCGGCGGCCGCCATCTCCAAAGCCTCCTCCCACCCGACGCGCACCAGGCCGCCCTTGCCCCGCGCCGTCTGGTAGCGCCGGCGCCGCTCGGGGTCCCCGGTGACCTCCGCCCACGCGGCCACCGGATCCTTCAGGCGCGCCTTGGCCTCCCGGTACATCTCCACGAGGACGCCGCGCGCCAGGGGGTGACGCACACGGGTGGGGGAGTAGGTGTACCAGGAGAAGGAGGCGCCCCGGGGGCAGCCGCGCGGCTCGTACTCCGGCCGGTCGGGGCCCACCGAGGGATAGTCCGTCTCCTGGGTCTCCCAGGTGATGAGCCCGTCCTTGACGTACACCTTCCACGAGCACGACCCCGTGCAGTTCACGCCGTGCGTGGAACGCACCACCTTGTCGTGGGCCCAACGCTCGCGGTACGGCTCGTCGTTGACCTTCTGGTCCGCGCGGTACACCGCCCGCAGGTCCGGCGTCGTCGTGGTCCGCCGCAGTATCCGCCCGGCCCGCAGAAGCTGTTCCGTGGCGTAGCCCGCCATCTTCTCCGCTTCCACCCGAGCACCACGCCGTACCGCCACCGTCGCTCCTTCCAGGGCTGCCCGGAACACGCCGGTCCCCCGTTCTGGCTTACGGTGGCCGGTGTTCCGCTTCGCCTCAGACTGCATTCCGGGCGCGGTGGGCAAGGGTGCGACTCCGGATAGTTGATGCGAGCTATACGCTTTTTGTCTTGCTCTTTGCAATACTTGCAATAGGCATGTGTGTGCGGACGTCGGGGCGGCCCACGGAAGAACCGTGCGGTCATTGGGAGGGTGAGGGACAGATGGAGCAGGGGACCGCGCGGGTGGTGGCCGACCTCGGCCGGGAGCTCGCGGCGGCGGCGCCGGACACGAGTGGCGCGCTGTGGCGGCTGAGCGAGAGCGGGCGGGGGCTCGACGCGAACCTGCTGCGCCTGCCGCCGGGCCGGACCATCGAGGAGCACACCGATCTCCGGCTCGACGTCCTCCTGGTCGTCCTCGAAGGCGGCGGCCGGCTCCGCACCGGCGCGGGCACCCAGGAGCTGCGCCCCGTCACCGCGCTCTGGCTGCCCAGGGGTTCGCGGCGAGCCCTGATCGCCGGGGACGAGGGCATGGGCTACCTCTCCGTGCACCAGCGCAGGCCCGGGCTCACCATCGGCGGGCCGCCGAGCGAGGAGGGCGGAGAGGCGGCGTGCTTCCTCACCCGGGTGTGCCCCGAGTGCGGGCGGGTCTCCGGTGAGCGCGGGGCGCGCTTCTGCTGGAGCTGCGGGACGGCGCTCGACGGGTGACGGCGGGCGGCGACCGCGCCGGGCGGGGCGGGCCCTCGAATTCGGCGACGGGCGGGGCCTGCGCCCACCTCGGCGGAGCCTCGGTTCCGGCGGCGGGCGGGCGCGTGCCGGGTGGAGTCTCGGTTTCGGCGGCGGCCGGTCGCGCCATGCCACAGCCGGGCCCGGCCGCGCGGGGGACTTGGGCGTCTGTTCACGCCAACGGGTGAATCGGTGCATGGGCGTCCGGGACCGCTCCCCGGCGTGGGCTGTGCTGGTGCACGACATCCCGTCACGGGACTTTGGGGGAGCGCATGGGCGTGTTCGTGCTGGGTGCGTGGCTGCTCACCGCCGCGCTCGGCGGCTATCTGGCCGTCGTGTGGATCCGCCACGGCGGGCTGCGCCAGCGGGCCCCCGGTGTGACGCGCCTGCCGCTGTGGCTGGTCGGGGGTCATGTGGCGGTCGCGGTGGCGGGACTCGCGGCCTGGAGCGGCTACCTCCTGGGCGACCTGGCGAGCCTGGCCTGGGCGGCGTGCGCGGGTGTCCTGGTGGTGGCCGCGTTCGGCTTCACGATGCTGCTGCGGTGGCTGCCCAGTTCCGGACGGCACTCCACGGGCGGCGCCACGGCGGAGCGCCACTTCCCCTTCACCGCCGTCGTCGCCCACGGGGTGAGCGCGGGCGCCACCGTGCTGTTGGTGCTGTTCGTGGTCGCGCGGCAGGTGTGAGGCACGCTGGACCCCGCGATGTGACGTGCCGTCAACTCCGCGTCGTACAGGTGGGGTTCGGTCAAGTGTCGCGCTGTTCGTTTGCGCCGGACGGCGCGAGGGTGCGCCGCAGCCAGCGGACGCGGGTCTCCTGGGCGTCGAGGCTGAGCGCCGCCGTCGGGGCGAAGCTGTCGAAGCCGTGGAAGGCGCCCGGCCACACGTGCAGTTCGGCCCGGCCGCCGGCCCGCCAGATCGCGTTCGCGTAGGCCACGCCCTCGTCCCTGAAGGTCTCGGCGGACCCGACCTCGATGTACGCCGGAGGCAGCCGCGTCAGGTCGGTGGCCCGGGCGGGCGCGGCATAGGGCGGCACGTCCGGCGTTCCGTACAGGTCGCCCAGCAGGGCCTGCCAGGCGGTGGCGTTGGAGGTACGGTCCCAGAGGTCGGCGCCGGCCATCTGACGCGTGGAGAAGGTGGTGGCGCGGTCGTCGAGCATCGGGCACAGGAGCATTTGCCCGGTCGGCTCCGGGCCGCCCCGGTCGCGCGCCATCAGGGCCAGCGCCGCGGCGAGCCCGCCACCCGCGCTCCGGCCGCCGATGACGAAACGGTCCGGGTCGATCCCCAGGTCCGGGGCGTGTGCGACCGTCCACAGGAGCCCGGCGTAACAGTCCTCCACCGGTACCGGATACCGCGCTCGCGGTGCCAGCGGATACTCGACGGAGAGGACGGCGAGGCCCAGCGGGAGCGCCCACTGGCGCAGCACCTTCGGCAGGACGGACCATGCGTTGCCCATGATCATCCCGCCGCCGTGCAGGTAGTACAGCAGCGGAAGCGGACCGGTCAGGCCCGCGGGACGCGCACTCACCAGGGTGACCTCCCGCCCGCCGCGGGCCCCCGGCACCCGCAGCTCGGCCACCTCGAAGCGGCCGTCGGCGCACAGGTCCCGCACGGTCGGCCGCGGCCGCGCCGCCGCGTCCTGCTCCTGCCGGGCCGCGAGGTTCGCCGGGGTTAACGGCTCCCTGGCCGCGTCCCCCAAACCCCGCAGCACGACGAGGAGTTCGGGGTCCACCGGCACGGGGATCGCCGGGTCGATCGGATCCGGGTCGGGCGGTGGTGGGAGAGCCATGCGGGGTAGTCAACCATCCGGCGGGGCGGGCGACGGAGGGGGTGGGCGGCCTCGGGGCGAGGCGGGCGCCGGGGAGACTCCGGTGGATGTCCGGGGCCCGGTCCGGCAAGGGGAGCCCGGGCCGGCCAGGGGGCCCGGGTCGGCCAGGGGGTCCGTACCGGGGCTAGGGGAACCCGGGGCGGGGCCGGGGGCCGGGGCCGTACCGCGGCCAGGGGAACCCGCGCCGGGGCCGGGGCCGGAGGCCGGGTCCGGAGGCCGGGCCGGAGGCCGGGCCGGGGGAGCCCGGCCCCTGGAATGGGGAACGGGCGGCATTCCGGCGACCGCATCCGGGAAGGCGGTTCGTGTTGGTCGCGGGCGCTGCCGCCGCCGTCGGCCATCCTGCGGACGACCACCGAGTGGGAGGACATCATGCGGATCGCCGTCACCACCCCGACCGGCAACGTCGGCCGGCACGTCGTCACCGCCCTGATCCGTGCCGGCGTCCGGCCGCGCGTCCTCGCGCGCGACCCAGGACGGCTCGCCCCGGACGTGCGGGGCGAGGTCGATGCCGTGCGGGTCGACCAGTACGACGCCGATGCCGTGGCCGCCGCCACCCGTGACGTGGACGCGCTGTTCTGGGTGGACCCGACCACCGGCGGCCAGGACCCGCTCGCCGACTACGCGCGGGCCACCGCGAGCGTGGTCCGCGCCGTCACCGAGAACCGGATCGGCCGCGTCGTCTTCCAGAGCAGCGTCGGCGCCGAGAAGCGGCACGGCGCCGGCGAGATCGACGGTCTCGCCCATACGGAGAGCGCTCTCGACGGCCTCGGTGTCGACGTGACCCACCTGCGCTGCGGCTACTTCTTCACCAACCTCGACCTCCAGATCGACGCCCTGCGGGCCGGCAAGCTCCAGGTGATCCTGCCGCTCGACCAGCCCATGGCCTGGGTCGCGCCCCGCGACATCGCCGAGGTGGCCGTCGGGCGGCTGCTCTCGCCGGCCTGGTCGGGCCGGTGCGTACAGGCGGTGCACGGCCCCGCCGACCTCACCTGGCACCAGGTCGCCGGCATCCTGACGGCGGCCACCGGGCGGCGGATCGGCGTCGAGCGCGTCACGGACGACGCGATGCGCGCCCAGCTCCGGCGGGCCGGGATGACCGAAGGCCTGGTCGTGGCCGTCATCGGCATGTCGACCGGCCTGCGCGAGGACTTCGTACCCGAACAGCCGCGCACCGTGGGGACCACCACCCCGACCACGCTCGCCGCGTGGGCCCATGACCATCTGAGGCCCCTGCTCGGCGAGGGTGGTCCCGCGTGAGGCGGTCCCAGGTGGGGCGGCCCTAGGTGGAGGCCGGGAGCGCGGTCACGTCAGTGTCACTTGAGCGTACGCCAGCGCGTAACTGCCTTATGCAAGCCGCCAGTTGACGTACCCAAGCGGACCAACTCGACGTCGTCGGACTCACGCACGCCGCCGTCGAGATCCGGTGCTATGTTCCCCCGGTGATGGATGTCGCGGCGGCTCAAGCGGTTCTTGACAGCAGCCCCTTCGGGCCCTGGTGGGGGTTCCGGGTCGAAGCTCTCAAAGAGGGGTGGGCCAAGGTGGCGCTGCCGCAGCGCCCCGAGCTCTTCCGGCCGGGCGGCGTCCTCCAGGGCGGGTGCGCCATGACGCTGGCCGACGTGACCTGCTGGATCGCCATCATGTCGCTGTCCGGCGCGGACGACCCCAGCGTCACGCAGCAGATGACCACGAGCTTCCTCGGTCCCGCACGCACCGATCTGATGTGCGAGGCGACCATCGTCCGCGCCGGCCGCCTGATCGTCTACGGCACCGCCGAGACGACCGACACCGAGGGGAGGCTGGTCTCCCACCACACCCTCACCTATATCCGGCCACCCGCCCCGGCAGCCGGATCGACTCCTCGTACATAATTCTTTGATGTGATTCATAGGTGTACTGCGTATGTTTCGCCGTATGCCCTTCACGCGTTCCCGTCCGGATGGATCCGGATCCGCCCTCAGTCGTACGTTTCGGTTCCTCGGAGTGAGTGTCCTGGCGGGCGCGATGGCCGCCGGCATCGCGCTGCCGGTGGCGGGTGCGCTGGGGGTGGGCGCCAAATCCGCCGCGGAGAGCTTCAACAGTCTGCCCGACGAGTTCAAGACGCCCCCGCTGTCGCAGGCGTCGCAGATCTACGACGCCGACGGGGGGCTCATCGCCACCGTCTACGACCGTGACCGCACCGTCATACCCGGTGACCAGATCGCGCCGGTCATGCGCCAGGCACTGGTCGACATCGAGGACAACCGCTTCTACCAGCACGGAGCCGTCGACCTCCAGGGCGTACTGCGCGCGCTGAACAAGAACGCGGCCAGCGGAAGCGTCGCCCAGGGCGCCTCCACCCTCACCCAGCAGTACGTGAAGAACGTCTTCGTCGAGCAGGCGGGCAGCGACCAGAAGGCGGTGCTCGAAGCCCAGCGCCAGACCCTCGGCCGCAAGATCCAGGAGCTGCGCTACGCGATCGAGCTGGAGCAGACGCTGCCCAAGGACCAGATTCTCACCAACTACCTCAACATCACCTTCTTCGGTGAGCAGGCGTACGGCATCGAGGCGGCCTCCGAGCGGTACTTCAGCGTGCACGCCAAGGACCTGAGCCTTCCGCAGGCGGCCCTGCTGGCCGGGCTCGTCCAGTCGCCTTCCATGTACGACCCGGTCAGCAACGCGGCCCTGGCCAAGCAGCGCCGTGACACCGTGCTGAGCAAGATGGCCGAATACGGCTCGATCACCTCCGCCCAGGCCCAGGAGGCGATCGCCACTCCGATCCAGCTCAAGATCAGTGCGCCGCGCCAGGGCTGCATCACCGCTCACCACGGCGAGGGCTTCTTCTGCGACTACGTGCACCGGACCGTCCTGAGCGATCCGGCCTTCGGCAAGACGGCCGCCGAGCGGCGCGCGCTGTGGAGCAGGGGCGGTCTGAAGATCCACACGACGCTGTCGCCCAAGGCGCAGAAGTCGCTCCAGGACTCGGTCACCTCGCACGCGTACACCACGGACGACGCCGCCGCCGTGATGAGCCTCGTCCAGCCGGGCACCGGCAAGATCGTCGCGATGGGCCAGAGCCGCGACTACGGCCTGGGCGCGCACCAGACGGAGATCAACCTCAACGTCGGGACGAAGATGGGCGGCGGCCTCGGCTTCCCGACCGGCTCCACGTTCAAGCCGATCGTGGCGGCCGCCGCGCTGGAGAAGGGCACGAGCCCGTCGCAGAAGTACCCGGCGCCGTACTCCATGCCCTGGCCCGCGATGTCCGACTGCGCGGGCAACACCTATCCGGAGAACGGCGAGGTCCACAACGACAGCCACTCCCTGGTCGGGCCGTTCGCCATGCCGGACGCCATGGCGCAGTCCGTCAACACCTACTTCGCGGAGCTGGAGGCGGACACGGGGCTGTGCGAGGTGGCGAAGATGGCCAACTCGCTCGGCATCAAGGCCCAGGCCGGCGGCACCAAATTGCAGGTCGTCCCCTCGCTCACACTGGGCAGCAACGACCTGACGCCGCTGGAGATGGCCAACGTCTACGCGACCTTCGCCAACCACGGCACCTACTGCACCCCTGTCGCCATGACCTCGGTGACCAAGCCCGACGGCGCCAGCATCCCGGTGCCGGGCGCCGACTGCCACCAGGTGATGTCGCCGGAGACCGCCGACACCGTCACGACCATGCTCCTGGGCGTCGTCCAGGACGGCACCGGCAAGCCCGCCGGGCTCACCGACCGTGACAGCGCGGGCAAGACCGGCACCACCGACGACAGCAAGCAGGTGTGGTTCGCCGGCTACACACCCGAGCTGTCCGGCGCGGCCGTGGTCAGCGACACCAAGAGCCCGCACGACCTCGACGGCCAGAGCATCGGCGGCACGGTCGTCGGCCAGGCATTCGGCGGCACCCTCGCGGGTCCCGTCTGGCGCGACTCGATCGAGGGCGCGCTCGCCGGGGTCCCCGCCGGCACGCTGACCACGACGACGCTGCCCGGTTCGGACGGCTGAGAAGGTACCCCGCGGCTGAGAAGGCACCCCGCGACCGGTCGGGCAGGGGCAACGACGGCGTGCGCCCCTGCCCGATATCGGTCGGCCGTACGAGGCGTCATACCAGAGTGGGACGCCGTCCGGGGAAGTTTGCCAACTGCGCACCGAGGGTGATGGATTGGCTACTACGGTGAGGCGCCGACGAGCAACGTGGGCCTTGCGGCAGCCGTGTCGGGCCTGCCGAAGTGATCCATGGCACCCCACGCACCGAGGACGCCGATGTCACATCTCCGCGCATCCGCAGCGCGGCCGGACCGCCGCGAGGGCGGGCGGCACGGCCGTAACGCCACCCGGCCGCACGCCCCCGCCGACGCCGGCCGCAAAGACCCGGCGGGCCGGGCCCCGGCGCCCCAACGGCCCCGCCCGCCGCACGAGTCCCGCATACGACCCCAACTGCTGCGCGCCGCCGTGCTGCCCGCCACCGTCGCGGTCCTATGCGGCGCGGCCGCGGTCGCCTTCACCCTGCACTCCACGGGCAAGCACCCCTCCCTCGGGCTCTGGGCGCTGCTCGCGGGGCTCGCCGTGCTGGCGATCGCCGCGCTGGTCGCGGCGGGCATCGGCGCCGACCGGGTGGCCAAGTCCGTCCTCGGCCGCGCCAACGGACTGCGCCGCGGCAGCGCGCGGTCGGCCGCCGACCTGCGTACGGTCGTGGAGGCGCTGCGCCGCGGCGAAGGGCCGCCCGCGCGCCGCGCACCGGCCCAACTGCCGCCGGGCGCGGACGCGTTCGAACTGCTCGCGCACGAGCTGACCCGCTCCCACGACGCGGCCGTGGCCGCCGTGGTGCAGGCGTCCCAGCTCTCCAGCAGCGTCGGCAACGAACAGAAGGTCGAGGTCTTCGTCAACCTCGCCCGCAGGCTGCAATCCCTCGTCCACCGCGAGATCCAGCTCCTGGACGAGTTGGAGAACCAGGTGGAGGACCCCGAACTGCTCAAGGGCCTCTTCCACGTCGACCATCTGGCCACCCGCATCCGCCGGCACGCCGAGAACCTGGCCGTGCTCGGCGGCGCCATCTCCCGGCGCCAGTGGTCGCATCCGGTCACCATGACGGAGGTCCTGCGCTCCTCGATCGCCGAGGTCGAGCAGTACCCCCGGGTCAAGCTCGTCCCGCCGATCGACGGGACGCTGCGCGGCCACGCCGTGGCCGACGTGATCCACCTGCTCGCCGAACTCGTCGAGAACGCCACGGTGTTCTCGGCCCCGCACACCCAGGTCCTGCTGCGGGCCCAGTTCGTGACGGCGGGCCTCGCCGTGGAGGTCGAGGACCGGGGCCTGGGGATGCCCGTCACCGAGCAGAACAAGATGAACGCCCTGCTGTGCGACCCCGACCAGGTCAACGTCGCCCACCTCCTACAGGACGGCCGCATCGGACTGTTCGTGGTCTCCGCGCTCGCCCGCAGGCACGGCATCGCGGTCCGCCTGGGGACCAACATCTACGGGGGAGTACAGGCCGTACTGGTGCTGCCGCAGGACCTGTTGGGCGCCGAGTCCGGCGAGGGCGACCAGCACCATCGCTCCGACGCGCAGGCGGGCCGGAGCGAGGCGCGGGAGGGCGCGGGCCAGGTCTCCGGGGCGAAGGCGTCCGGCGGGCCGGCGGGCGCCGCCGAGGCGAGCCCCGCGCTCCCGGCTCCCGCGCCGGCCCCCGCCCCGCTCCCCGCCCACGCCGAACCGGCCCACCTGGAACCGGCCCACCGCGAACCGGCCCACCTGGAGCCCACGCACCGCGAACCGGCCCACCGGGAGCCGGCCCACTTGGAGCCGGCCCACCGCGAACCGGCCCACTCGGAACCGGCCTTCGACCCGGCGCAGGCAGAGCGCGCGAGGCCGCTGTCCGCATCCGTACCGCCGGATCCCGCCCCAGCCCCCGCCCCCGCGACGCGGCTCCCCAAGGATCCGGTGCCGTCGCCCCGGCAGCACCGCGCGGAGCCGACCACGGCGGGGCACGGCAACGGACCGCTCCCCGTGCGCGGGGCGGACCCGCAGCGGCCCAACCCCGCCGCCGCGCCCCCCGGCATCCACCACGGCGCGACCGGCATGACGGGCATGACCGGCGAGAGCGCCGAACCGCGTGTCTCCAGCGCGCCGAGAAACCAGAGCGCCGCCGTGCGCGGCACCATGGGCCGCCCCGATCTGCCCCGGCGCCGCAGCCAGGAACACCTGGTGCCCCAGTTGCGCGACGCCCCCGCGCCCCGCAGGAACGACGAACACACCCTGCACGACCCGGGGTTGATGGCCGCGTTCCAGCGCGGCATCGGGCTCGCGGAGGCACAGCAGCACCACTTCGCAGAGCCGACCCACCAGTCCCCCCAGGCGCTCCAGTCGGAAACTGACGCCGAACACTCCAAGGAGTAGATGCACCATGGCGAGCGATGCGCCGACCGGACACGTCTCGGACCTCGACTGGCTCCTGAGCGGTCTTGTCCAGCGGGTGCCCTACACCCACAACGCGGTTCTGCTCTCCTGTGACGGACTGGTCAAATCCGTGCACGGTCTGGACACCGACAGCGCCGACCACATGGCGGCCCTCGCCTCGGGCCTGTACTCCCTGGGCCGCAGCGCCGGGGCGCGCTTCGGCGACGGGGGCGAGGTGCGCCAGGTGGTGGTGGAGCTGGACTCCACCCTGCTGTTCGTGTCCACGGCCGGCTCCGGCACCTGTCTCGCCGTACTCGCCGGCCGGGAGGCGGACGCCGCCGTGCTCGGCTACGAGATGGCCATGCTCGTCAAGAGCGTACGTCCCTACCTGGTGACGCCCGCGAGGCAGAGCGCCGGAACACCGAGCGGTCTGAGGAGTTGACGGTGGCGGCCCCTCAGGACGGGCCGTGGCTCGACGACGCGGCCGGGCGGCTGATCCGCCCCTACACGGTGAGCAACGGCCGCACCAGGCCGACCGCCACGCTCGATCTGCTCTCCCAGGTCATGGCGACCGGCACTCCTCCCCTGATGCACCTGGGCCCCGAGCACTCACAGGCCCTCGGCCTGTGCAAGGGACCCACATCGGTGGCGGAGATCTCGGCCCACCTGCGGCTGCCGGCCGTCGTCACCAAAGTGCTCCTGTCCGATCTGGTGGACTGCGGGGCGGTGACCGCACGGGCCCCCCGCTTCACTCACACGCCCACCGACCGATCTCTGCTGGAGGCAGTGCTCGATGGCCTACGACGACGGCTGTGACACCCGCCCCGACCGGGACGCCGTGGACCTGTTCCCGACCGCGCTGAAGATCCTCGTCGCGGGCGGGTTCGGGGTCGGCAAGACCACCTTTGTCGGAGCGGTCAGCGAGATCGAACCGCTCTCCACCGAAGAGCTGCTGACCACGGTCAGCGTGGCGCACGACAGCCTCGAAGGGGTCGAGTCCAAGACCACCACCACGGTCGCCATGGACTTCGGCCGCATCACCCTGGACGACCGCCATGTGCTCTATCTGTTCGGCACGCCCGGCCAGGAGCGGTTCTGGTTCATGTGGGACGAGCTGTCCGAAGGGGCGCTCGGCGCGGTGATCCTCGCCGACACCCGCAGACTCGACGCGTGCTTCGCCGCCGTCGACTTCTTCGAACGGCGGGGCATGCAATTCCTGGTCGCCGTCAACGAGTTCGACGGTTCGTACCGCTACGACCCGGAGGAGGTGCGGGCCGCCATAGACCTCAAACCCGAGGTCCCCGTCGTGCTGTGCGACGCCCGCATCGGCAGCTCCGGCATCCGGACGCTGGTCACCCTGGTCCAGCATCTGCTCGCCACCGTCCCGGCAGCCACCAGCCATGGAGCCTGACTATGACGTACGACCCGACCGGACATCTGCTGCTCACCCCCGTCGACCGGGAGGCGCCGGCCCGCGTGCAGCGGCTGCGCCAGCTCGGCATGGGGCGACTGCCCGATCCCGCCTTCGACGAGTTCGCCCACAAGCTCGCCGAGGTGACCGGCGCCCCCTTCTCGATGGTCAACTTCATCGATGAGAACCAGCAGTTCTTCGCCGGCCTGCACACCCCCCAGGGCGCCCACACCGGCTCGGACCTGGGCGCGGCGGCCGTCGGCGCCGGGGGAGTGAGCCGGATCATGGCCCGCGACCACGGGTACTGCCCGCACGTCGTGGTCCGACGCAAGGCGCTCGTCCTGGAGGACGTGTGCGACTACCCGCGGTTCGCGGGCAACCCGGTCGTCGACGAGATCGGCATCCGGTCCTATCTCGGGGCGCCGCTGATCGACCGCACGGGCATCGCGCTGGGCACGATCTGCGTGGTGGACACCGAACCCCGGCCCTGGGGCAGGGCCGGGCTCGAAACGATCAAGTCCATGGCGGCGGAGCTGATCGAGCAGATCCACCGGCGCGAGGACGGCGGTTTCTGACGTCCTCGCGCGCGGTGACAATCAGCGCAGGGGTGCGGGCTCTTCGAGGCGCACCCGGTCGGACAGCCGCTGCGACCACTGCCCCTTCGCCATGCCGAGCGCCACCTCGGCCAGCCGCAGCAGCTGGACGTCCGAGGTGCCGGCCGGCGCGAAGATGTGGTGGGCGTCGCGCAGATACCTCTCGATGGGACGGTCGGTGAACAGGCCCGCCGCCGCGTGGATCTCCATGGCGTTGCGCGCCGAGTCCAGAGCCGACTCGACGTTGACCACCTTGGCGTTCATGAGTTCGGCATCGCAGGGCAGCCCCTGGTCGAGCATCTGGACCGCGTGGTAGGCCACAAGCCGCGCCGTCATCACCCGGGACTGCAATTGTCCCAACTTGATTTTGATGTTGGGCAGTTCGTACAACGGCTTGCCGTAACGAATGCGTTCCCGGCAGAACTTGGTGGTCTCCTCCAGGATCGCCTGGTGAATGCCCAGTGACACGGCGGTGAGATTGGCCCGCCCGTACAGCACGCTCGAGGAGTACGCCACGGCGAGGCCTTCGCCCTCCTGGCCGAGCCGATTGGCCACCGGAATACGGCAGTTGTCAAAACGGACCTCGCCGAAACTGAAGCCGTGCAGCCCCATCGCCGGCCGGTGCTCGCCCAGGGAGAAGCCGGGCCGGTCGGACTCGACAAGGAAGGCCGAGAGCCCGTGGGAGCCCGGCCCGGTGCGCAGGATCACTCCGTGAAGATCGCCGACATGGCTATTGCCCACAAAGACTTTGCGGCCCTGAAGAATGTAGTCGTCGCCATCGCGGACCGCGCTCGCGGCCATCCCCAGGACATGGCCGCCCGACTCGGGCTCGGTGACGGCGATCGTCGGAAGGCAGTCGCCCGCGCAGACCGCCGGAAGCCAGTTCTTCTTCTGTTCCTCGTCACCGAAGTGCACGATCTTGGCGACGCCGAGCTGCGAGGCCTGCACCATGGCGCCCATCGCGCCGCTGACCCGCGACAGCTCCTCGATGATGATGGTCTTGCCGAGGTGGCCGACGCCCATGCCCCCGTACGCGGGGCTCACGGTGGCGCCGATCCAGCCCTGGCGGGCGATGAGCCGCGACAGCTCGTGCTGGACGGTGCGGGCCGTCTCCATCTCGGCTATCCGGGGCCTCACCTCGCTCTCCGCGAAGTGCCTGACGTCTTCCCTGAGTTGTTGGTACGGCCGGCTGTTGACGTATCCGTGCATCCGCGAGCCTCCTCCGCGAAACGCCTGCCGTGGGTGGCCCCGGCAGGTGGTGCATCGGCAGTGGTCCCGTCCTGAAGGGGCCGGCCTCTCCAGTTGTGGCTCCCCAGCTCCTGGTGTGGTTCGCCATCGGTTCCTGTGCCATTTCTTGCCAACGTTGGCCAGAAGCAGCCGAGTTGACGTTGGATGGCGATGTGTTGTGTGCGACCCGGCCCCGTCCGGTCCCAGTCGATTGCATCCCCTTCACACACGTTTCTGCCACATGCCCACGGCAAAAGTTTCGTGGCCACGTGGCACTGAGGGACAGCAAGCGGAATCGGATGAGCATGGACGTGACATCTGAGAACAAGTGCAGAACCGATTCAGCTTCGAATCTGACGCAAACGGACTCTTTTTCACGCGTGTGGGTGAATGAACGGGGCCCACGCCACCGCCCCCACCAGCACCCTTGCGCTCCCGGGGTGGCGGGGGGTGGCGGGCCGAGCGCACCCGTCGGCGTGCCGCGCCGGGCGTATGTGTCCTGTGCGCCGGGTCGTGAGGGGGCTGCGGCCGCCTGTCTGCCCATCTGACCTGGTGTTTTGTCGGTGGGCCCGCTGGCGGTGGAGGGGTGTGGGGACGGCGGAGGTCGATTGCGCGGGGGCGGGTCAGGGGTGGCGCGGCGCGTCCGCGCGTCGGCACGGGCCCTCCGGCCCGGGCGGGCCGTCCGCCCATGATCGAGGGCGTACTTGGTCCTGAAGGGGAAGGGGACGGTTCGGGTCCAGCTGTGGGACCCTGGCGGTGTCTTTTCGGTTGCCCCAGGGGGAGGCGCGTTGGGGCACGGACCGGCGTGAAGGGGGCGCGAAGGTTGTGCGGGGCGCGCGGGGGAGTGTGCGATGTGGAACCGGACGCCTCCCTGACCGTGCTCGTCGCGCGCCGTCGGGCTCCGGCCGCCGACCGGTCACATCCGGACACTCGCTCTCCTCACGCGCTCCGGAGGCACGGGGTGGTCGCCGCGCTCGCGTGGGCGGGCCGCCCCCGAGGTGTGGGGAAATGGTGAGGAATCCGGCCATCGCGCGGGGCGGAGCGGGGTGCTGGACGGTGCTTCTGGGGCCCGGGGTTCGCGTGCGGAGGGATGGCCGGCGCCGACGCGGACAGCGCGTGGGGTACGCGCCCGGGTGGCAGCCGCGAGGTGCGCGTTCCGGCGCGGACGCCGCGCGGCACCGAGGGGCGAACCCGGGCCGACCACCTCGCCCTGGCACCCGCCACCTCGTACCTCGCGCCTCGTACTTCGGGCCCCGTACCTCACACCCCGTACCTCGCGCCTCGCGCCCGGTCGGTGCGGGGGCCCCGTACCTCACACCCCGCACCCCGCACCCCGCACCCCGCACCCCGCACCCCGCACCTCGCGCCCGGTCGGTGCGGGCACTTGCCCCAACTCCCCTGGACCACAAGGAAGGTGACATGACCGACCTCCGTATCGGCGCCATTGGATACGGCCTGCGCGGCAGCATCGCCCGTATCGCGCACCGGCCGGGACGCGGCGCGGTCGTCGCCGCCGTCGCCGACCCCGACCCCCGGGCCCGGGAGGCGGCCGCCGCCGCGTTCCCCGGCGCGCGCGTCGGCGCCGACCACCGTGAGGTGACCGGGGCCGCGGACTTGGACGCCGTGCTCGTCCTCACCCCCGACCACACCCACGCGGACCTCGCCCGCGCCGCCCTGCGCGCCGGAAAGCCGGTGTTCGTGGAGAAGCCCCTGGACATCACCGTGGAGCGCTGCGACGAGATCCTGCGCACGGCCCACGAGACCGGCACCCGCCTCTACGTGGGCCACAACATGCGGCACATGCCCGTGGTGCGGATGATGCGCGACCTGATCGGCCGGGGTGTCATCGGCGCCGTCAAAACGGTCTGGGTGCGTCACTTCGTGGGGTACGGCGGCGACTGGTACTTCAAGGACTGGCACGCCGAGCGCCGCTACACCACCGGCCTGCTGTTGCAGAAGGCGGCGCACGACATCGACGTGGTGCACTGGCTTTCCGGCGGCTACACGCGTGACGTGCAGGCGATGGGCGACCTCATGGTCTACGGCGACAGCCCGCACCGCAGGGCCCCGGGCGAGCCGAAGACCGATGACTGGTACACCAAGGACGGCCACTGGCCCCCGGCCACCCAGCGCGCGCTGAACCCGGTGATCGACATCGAGGACGTGTCGCTGCTCAACATGCGCCTGGACAACGGCGTCCTCGCCTCGTACCAGCAGTGTCATTTCACCCCGGACTACTGGCGCAACTACACGGTCATCGGCGACGCGGGCCGCCTGGAGAACTTCGGCGACGGTCCCGGCAGCCTGGTGAAGGTCTGGAACTCGCGCCGCTCCGCCTACCGGGCCGAGCCCGACGAGACGTACGAGATCAAGGACGGGGACGAGCGGGGGCACGGTGGGGCCGATCCGCTGATCGTGGACGAGTTCCTGCGCTTCGTGCGGGAGGGCGGCGCCACCGACACCTCGCCGGTGGCCGCGCGGATGGCGGTCGCCGCCGGTTACGAGGCCACGGCCTCCCTGCGGGCGGGCGGCGTCCCGCGCCAGGTGCCGCGCCTGGATCCGGACCTCGTGGCGTACTTCGAGCGGGGGCAGCGGTAGGGGCGAGGCCGGGGCCCGCGCGCGCCGGGCCGGCCGCGCGGTCGCCGGGGTGTCGGGGGGCGTCGGGGGCGTTCGGCAAAGGGGTTCGTGACCACCCGGGGAAGTGCGGTATTGTTCTCATGCACGAACGGCCGGGGGAAACCCCAGGTCAGACGGGCATCGGGACGTGGCGCAGCTTGGTAGCGCACTTGACTGGGGGTCAAGGGGTCGCAGGTTCAAATCCTGTCGTCCCGACCATGCTTTGAGCAGGTCGGAGGCCATTCTCTCGCTGGAGAGGATGGCCTTTCGCATGCCCGGACCCTGGTCATCACCGCGTACACCCGTGTCCGGACCTCGGACCTAGGGCCTAGGACCTAGGGGGTGTCTGGTGGACCGTGGCCGGGGGGCGCGGCGTCTGGCACGGCACCTCGCGGCGTTGCCGAATCGCCCCGATAGCTCCGCTATCGAGACGCTCCGGCGCCTTGCGATGCACCGCACCAGACGCCGCGCCCTGACCGACCCTGATCCACCAGACACCCCCTAGCCTCGGACCCAGGACCAAAAACCTCGGTCCCCAGCGCCCAGCCGGGTGTTTCCGCACTCTCTCAGCTGCTGTGGGCGCACGTCATTCTGTCTCCGGCGTTTTCTGCGCCGGGCGGACCGGATGCCCGGGGCGCCGCGGCGTGGGGGGCTCGCCCCAGGGGGTCTCCAGAGCCGCGCGCAACGCGTCGACCGTGTCCCGGCCGATGCGTTCGGCGAGGTCTTCCTCGAGGCGGTCGAGGACGGCCGTGGCCCGGCGGTGTGCGTGTTCGCCCTCCGGGGTGCGGCGGATGAGCCGGCGCCGGGCCGAGTCCGGGTCGGGGGACTGGACGAGCAGCCCGGCGCCGACCAGACCGTGCACCGCCTGATGGGCGGTCTGCCGCGTGACTCCCATGCGTCGCGCCAGCTCCGAGACGGTCGTGCCGTCCTCGTCGAGGACGGCGAAGAGCTGGGCCTGGGTCGGCGACACCGGGGTGGCCCCCGTCGCCTCCATCGCCGTGAGCAGGCCCTCCTCGAACCAGCGCCGGGCTTCGGTGAGCAGCTGGGGGAGGCTGCGGTGGGTGGAGTGCATCTGATCCTCACGAGGGTGGCTGACGGCCGGGCGTCACTTGCCCGCGCACCCAGTTTAGTGTCAGGCTGCCTGACATTGGACTCGCCGACCTCACCTTGGAGACGCCATGACCATCGAGTACGCCACCCGGTACCGGGCCGCCTCGCGCATACCCGCTGACCCGGGCAAGCCGTACTTCATCGAGAAGGGCGAGGGGGACCGGGCCCATCTCTTCGGCGACCTGATCACCATCTACGCCGGCGGCGAGCAGACCGGCAACGCCTTCAATTTCTTCACGGTCGAAGGCCCGAAGGGCGACCTCATCCCCGCCCATCTGCACCCCGATACGCACGAGGTCTTCTACGTCACCCAGGGCGCGGTGCGGCTGTTCGTGGAGGACACCGAGGGCGTTCAGCAGGAGAAACTGCTCACGCCGGGCGACTTCGGCTTCGTGCCAAAGAACTGTCCGCACGCCTACCGCATGGAGCGCCACCACAGTCAGGTCGTCGGCGTCGCGGCCGGACCGGGCGGCACCTTCGAGCGGTTCTTCGAAACCCTCGGCGCCCCGACCACGGGGCACGGGCTGCCGGCCGAGCCCCTTGTGCCGGAACCAGAGAAGTTCGCGACCGTGCCCGGACGTTACGACGTGCGGTTCCTGCCCGACCAGCGGTGGCGGACGAGTTGACGGCCGGTTGACGCCCGCCCGTGGGGGCACTCGACGTGCACACGGGGCCGGTCGTCCGCGCGTCGCGCGGGGTGTGCCCCCGCCCCGTGACCGCCGTACCGGCTGACCGTTTCGTCTCAACGCGCCGTCCCGCACGGCGCGTTGGGCCTGAAGGAGGGCATCGTGAGCTCGTCACCCGCACGTCACTCAGGAGCAGGGAGCCGCGCGCTGGCCTCGGTCAACCGGAGGTTCACCCGGCGCTCCGCGCAGCGCGAGACGCTGAGCGCCGCCGGGCGGGCGGGATTCATCGCCCGGGGTGTCGTCTATGTCCTCATCGGTGTGCTGGCCATCCGAATAGCCCTGGGCAGCGGGGGTCAGGCGGACCGGCAGGGCGCCCTCAACCAGGTCGCGGCGCAGCCCTTCGGCAAGGTGATGCTGTGGCTGCTGGTGGTCGGCTTCGGATGCATGGCGCTGTGGCGGGGGGCTCGCGCCGTGATCACCAGAGGGCCCGGCCGCAAGGCCGGCGCACGGGTCCTGGACGCCGGCCGGGCCGTCTTCTACGCCTCCGTCTGCTGGGCCACCGCCACCTTCGCCACCGGCGACAGCGGGGGCTCGGACGGCAACGCCAAGTCGCGTGACTGGACGGCCACTGCCCTGGGGCTCTCCTTCGGCCGGTTCCTGGTGGGCGCGGCCGGATGCGTCCTGATCGGCGTCGGCCTCACGCTCGCCGTGCGGGCCGCCATGCGGCGCTTTCTGCGCCAGCTGAACACCGCCACGATGGACTCCCGTACGAAGATGGCCGTCACCGCGCTCGGCGTGGGCGGCGGCGCGGCGCGCGGCATCGTGTTCGCCGCCGCCGGGGTCTTCGTCCTGGTGGCAGCCGTCCGCTTCGACCCCAACCAGGCCAAGGGCATGGACGCGACCCTGCGCAGCCTCGCGGACACCCCCATGGGTCCCTGGCTGCTGCTCGCCGTGGCCCTCGGCCTGATTCTCTTCGGCGTCTTCTCCTTCGCCTCCGCGCGCTGGCGGCGCCTGTAGCGCGGCGTTCGCGCCCGGCTCCCCGGAATCAGAGCAGGCCGTGCAGGCGCAGGTCCTCCACGCACTTGGCGATGAACTCGGGCGACAGAGAGGGCACCGCCCCCTGGTTGACGCCGAGCGCGCCGACCGCCTCGGTGAAGCGCGCCGCCGGAGCGTCGGTGCCAGACTTGGGCTCGCCGGGCCGGGCGTAGGCGTCCATCAACGGCAGCAGGGACAGGGCGCGTTGACGCTCGGGCAGGCCGCGCATCGCCGCCAGGGCGCGCATGTGCCACTGCGCGTGATCCTCGAAGCGGGCGATCGGGTGCCCCGCCTCGGTCAGCCAGTCCACGAACGCGTCGAGCGAGATGCCGTCGTCGTGCGGGTTGACCGTGTTGTAGGTGACGTACCCCCGTGGCGCGCCCAGGGTCAGAGCGGTGATCGCGGCGGCGGTGAAGTCGACGGGCAGGCCGCTGTAGTGGGCCCGCGCGCGGGCGCCGTCGGGGCCGAGCCGGTAGAACGAACGCGGCGCCATGCCCGTGGCGAGGACGCTCAGGAGCAGGCGGGTGAAGCGGTCGGTGAGGTTCAGGCGGCCGGGCAGGCGGCTGTGGGCCAGGATCATGTCCGGCCGGAACACGGTGACCGGCAGGCCCGTACGCTCGTGTGCCTCGCGCAGCAGTACCTCCCCGGCCCACTTGCTGGTGGCGTAGCCGTTGGCGTCGGACTCGTCCAACTGCCGTACGGGCGAGGCCGTTCGGATGTCGGCCCGCTCGTCGAGGACGGGCCCGCCGGGCAGCATCGCGGCGGCCACCGTCGAGATCTGCGCGAAGCGCTTCACCTTGCGGGTGAGGGCCAGCTCGATGAGCGTGGCCGTCGCGGCGACGTTCGGCACGAACAGGCGGTGGTAGGGAAGGACGTGGTTGACCAGCGCCGCGGCGTGCACGATCTGGTCGGTCTCCTCGGCCAGTGCCTCCCAGTCGGCCACGCCCAGGCCCAGCCTCGGCGCCGACACGTCCGAGGCGAGGACCCGCAGGTGCCGCGCGGCGGCGGCCTCGAACCACGCGCTGTCCTCGCCCGCCGCCGCGCGCAGGGTCTCAAGCACGCGCGCCCGTGCGCCGGTGTCGTCGGCGGCCCGTGCGAGGCAGGTCAGCTCCCCGCCGCTCTCGGCCAGGCGCCGCAGCCATTCCACGGCGAGGAACTGTCCGAGATAGCCGGTCGCCCCGGTCATCAGGACACGGCGGACGCGGGCCGAGGCATCCGGCGCCGTCCGCTCGGCCGTGAGCACGTGGTCCCCGAGGAACCGGTCGAGCGTCAGATCGGCGGCCCGCACCTCGCGCGCGCCATGGCCGTGGACGGAGGCGAACGTGGGGCCCGAGGCGCCGGGATCCCCGGCGGCGCCGAGCCCCTGGGCGATGCGGGCCAGCGTCGAGGACGGCGCGAGGACGGCCTGGATGGGCACCTCCTGGCCGACGATCTGTTCGAGAACCGTGGCGAAGGTGTGCGCCGACAGGGAGTCGCCCCCCAGCTCCGCGAACGCGGCGTCCGCCCGGACCAGCGACAAGGGGCAGCCGAGGGTGATCTGCGCGGCGGCCAGGACCGCTTCGAGCGTGGTGACGTCATGGCCCCGGGCCCGCAGCTGGGCGAGCCGGCCCGCGCGCCCCGCCGCGAGGTCGGCGTACATCCGCTCAAGACGCGGCCCGTAGTGCTCCTTGAGGGCGGGCCGCAGCACTTTGCCGACGCCCGACAGCAGCCCGTTCGCGATGCTGAAGGGCCGGCGCTCGACGAGGACGTCGTGGGGGATCTCGTACGCGTGCAGGCCCGCGCCGTGCGCCAGTTCCCGTATCGAGTCGAGCACCCTCGCCCGTACGGTCTCGTCGTCCACGTGCCCCAGGCGCCCCGCGTCGGGGACCACCACGGCCAGCAAAAACGCCTGCTCGCTGCTTCCGTACACATAGATCTGCGCGATGTCCGCGCTGGTGGAGTACAGCGCCTCGAGTCCCGAGACGGCCACGAACTCGCCCTGGGAGAGCTTCAGGACGTTGTTGATGCGGTCGACGTAGACCAGGCGGCCCGGGGCCGTCTCGGCGAACACGTCGCCCGTGCGGTAGTAGCCGTCCTCGTCGAAGGCGCGGGCGGTGACCTCCGGCTGGCGGTAGTAGCCGGGGAAGAGACCGACCGACTTCACCCTCAACTCCCCGCGCGGGTAGGGCTTGTCGGTGGTGAAGTAGCCGAGTTCGGGCACGTCGACGAGGCGGTGGTCGGTCACCGGCGGGTTGCGCAGCACCTGGTCGACCACGATGGCCCGGGTCGTCTCGGTGGACCCGTAGCAGTCGATGACCGGGGTGCCGAGGAGCGAGGCGGTGAAGGAGCGCATGCCGTCGGACAGCGGTGCGCTGCCGCACAGGGCGGAGACGATCCGGCCGCCGAGCATCCCGTCGCGCACCAGCGTGGCCGCGGCCGCCTCCGCCTCCGGGCGGGGGGTGCCCGCGCGGCCGAGCCGGTCCGCCTCCAGCAGGAACCGCTGGTGCACCATGTCGCAGATCCTGGGCACCAGACTCAGCACCGTGGGACGGGCGAGACGGATGTCCTCGAACAGCGTCGACATGTCGCTGCGGGCCGTGTAGTAGCCGGTGCCGCCGGAGGCGAGCCCGTTGATCAGCCAGGAGCGTCCGTTGACGTGGCTCATGGGCATGTAGTGCAGCACGATCACCGGATTGCCGCTGCCGCCGGGGGTGTTGAGGCCGCCGCGCGCGTTGTGCCACATCCTGGTGATCATGGAGGAGGTGTACATGGCGCCCTTGGGGGTGCCCGTGCTGCCGGAGGTGTAGATGAGCCCGACCAGGCGGTCGGGATCGTCGTTCTCGTACGGCTCGGTTTCCGGCAGCAGGGCCCCGCGCGCCAGGTCCTCGTGCAGCGGCGCCACCTCGGCGCGCCCGGCCAGCTTCTCCGCGGCCGCCTCGAACGCCTCGCGTTCCTCGTCCACCAGCGGGTCGTAGTCGAAGACGACCAGTCGCTCGATGGAGTCCGACGCGAGGACCACGCCGACCGCGGCGTCCAGCGAGCCGATGTCGGTGGCGAGCAGCCGGGGCGACGTCTCGGCGACGACCGGCGCGAGACGCGCGGCGGGCGCTCCCGTGGCCAGCGGCACCGACACGGTCCCCAGATACATGCAGGCCAGATCAATGACGGCGTAGTCCACGCCGGTGAAGCCGAGGGTCGCGACGAAGTCGTGGGCCCGCAGTCCCCTCGCGCCCTCGCGCCAGGCGGCCGCGATCCGGCCCACCCGCTGCCACAGCTCGGTGTACGTCAACGCCTCGTAGGCGGGCAGGAGTTCGCGGACGGCGCGCCCGGTGGCTCGGTCGCGCACGACGTGGTGGGCGCGGCGGGCGAGGGCCGGCCGGTCTCCGTATCCGGCCATGGCCGCGGCGATGGCGCCGGTCAGCGTGGTGCGTCCCGCGATGGCCCCGGCGACCTCGGGGGAGGGCGCGGCCCGAACGAACTCGCCGTCATTCAAGCGCAGTTGGGCGATTCTGGACGCGACGTCATGGCCTGCCTTGTGCTCTGACATGAGTGCTCCGGTGGTGGAAACGTGCGGTGGGAGGTGTCCGGGCGGCCGGCGCGGCTACGGCGGTTCGGGCGGCCGGCGCGGCCAGGGGGTGTCCGGTGGATCAGGGCCGGTCAGGGTGCCGTGCCGGACGCCGCGCCCCCGGCCATGGTCCACCAGGCACCCCCTACGCCTCGGCGGGCAGCTTCCGGGCGCCGAGCGCGGCCGCGAGGCCCATCAGGGCGTAGACGGCGACGAGCGCGAGGGCGGGGCCGGTGATGCCCGCGCCCGACTGGAGGCCGGCCAGCAGCGAGATCCCGACCAGCGATCCGGTCGAGCGGCCCGCCGACAGCAGCCCGGACGCGATGGCCGAGCGGTGCCCGGGCGCCGCCGCCATGGTCAGCGTGATCTGAGGCACCGTCACCAGGCCGAAGCCGAGGCCGATGAAGACCAGACCCAGACAGGTGCCGAGCGGGGCGTGGCCGCCGACGAGCACGAGCGCCACCCCGCCGAGCAGCGAGAACGCCACCCCGGCGCCCAGCACCGGGCGGGCCCCGTACTTGGTGGCGAAGCGGCCCGCGAGCAGGGGCATGAAAGTGATCGGCACGGCGGACGACAGCAGGCAGAGCCCGACGGTGACCGGATCGTAGCCCCGCACCTGCTGGAGGAAGACGCTCAGGGTGAAGATCAGGCCGTTGTAGCCGACGAAGAGCAGCAGGCCGACCGTGACATAGCTGCGAAACCCCGGGGCGCGGAAGAGATCCGCCGGGATCATGGGATGCGCGTACCGGCGCTGGCGGACGACGAACGCGGCCAGCGCGGCCAGCGCCGTCACCGAGGCCACCACCGGCAGGGGGCGGCTCCACCCCAGGTCCTGGCCCTCGGCGAGGGCCAGCGCGAGGCCGCCGAGGAAGACGATGGACAGCAACTGGCCGGGGACGTCCTGCGGTTGGCGGGCGGCGGCCGGCCGCTCGCCCCGCGGCATGTGCCGCCTGGAGAGCCACAGCACGAGCAGGACGAAGGGCACATTGATCCAGAAGATGCTCCGCCAGCCCACCGTCTCCACCAGCGCGCCACCGAGCGTGGGCCCGAAGGCGACCGGGCTGCCGGCCACCATCGACCAGATGGATATGGCCTTGGCGCGCTGCCCGGTGTCCCGGTAGGTCTCGGTCAGCATCACCAGGGCGGCGGGCATGACCAGGACCGCGCCCACTCCTTGCGCCGCCCGCAGGGCCACGAGCACGGCGCTGTTGGGAGCCAGCGCGCACAGCAGGGACGCGACCCCGAACAGCGCGACCCCCAGGCGCAGCATCCGCACCGCGCCGTGGCGCCCCACGGCCGCCGCGCCCGCGAGCATCAGACCGGCGATGACCACCACGTACGAGGTGACGACGAACTGCATCGCCGGCAGGCTCGCGTGGAGGTGGTCGCGGATGGTGGGGATCGCGACGTGGACGATGCTGGTGTCGACGACGATCATCCCGTGTGCCAGGCAGGCCACGGCCAGGACCCGGCCGGGGCGCACAGGGGCACCCACGGTGTCCGGGGCGCGTTTGTCGAAGCTGGTCGATTCGGCCATGGCCTGCCATTTCGCATGAGGCGGTGAATAGATGCCGGGCAATACTGCGAAATCCTAGTGGTCAAACCGGAGGCGTCAACCGTGGAACCGGCCGGTCCGGTCCCAGTGTCCGAATAGCCCGATTCCAGGGTCAGGTATAGAGGACGGTCTACTTCCCCGCCGGGTCCTGCGCTCCCTAGTCTCGAAGCGCTGAGAACGCGAAAGGTGCAGCACGGAAGTGCGAGGGGGATCACCATTGTCCTTTCATCGAGATTCTTGGACAGCCGCACAACATCCGTCATCCATGCCGTTCCACCGGTATGCGCGGGACTCCGTTTCCCCGACTGTCGGCTGGTCGCGGCGGTGGCCCGACAAGGCGCTCGACCGGGCCCCGCTGTGGGCTTCGGTGGACCTGCGGGACGGGAATCAGGCTCTTGCCGATCCCATGGACACCCACCGCAAACGGCGGATGTTCGATCTGCTCACCGCGACGGGATTCAAAGACATAGAAATTGGATATCCTGCGGCGAGCGCGCACGATTTTGATTTCGTACGGGAGCTGATCGTCAAGGACGCAATTCCGGACGATGTGACGGTCGCGGTATTCACGCCGGCTCGCGCGGAACTGATCGAGCGGACCTTCGAGGCGATTCGGGGGGCGGACCGCGCGGTGGTGCATTTGTGCCATGCGACGGCCTGTCTGTGGCGCGAGGTCGTGTTCGGCCTGACGGCCGACGAGGTCGTGCGGATGGCCGTGGACGGCGCGGAGCACATGGTGCGGCTCGCGGAACGGGAGCCCGGCACCGACATCCGGTTCGAGTACTCGCCCGAGACCTTCAACCTGACCGAGCCGGAGCTCGCCCTGGAGATCGCGGGCCGCGTCGCCGAGGTGGTCGACGCCACGACGGAGCGCCCGCTCATCCTCAACCTGCCGACCACCGTGGAGACCCACGGCCCCCAGGTCTTCGCCGACCAGGTGGAGTGGATGCACCGCAACCTCGACCGGCGCGAGGCGATCATCCTGTCGGTGCATCCGCACAACGACCGGGGCACCGCGGTCGCGTCGGCCGAACTGGCGCTGCTCGCCGGCGCGGACCGGGTAGAGGGCACGCTGTTCGGCAACGGCGAACGCACCGGGAACGTCGACCTGGTGACGCTCGCGCTCAACCTGTTCAGCAGCGGCGTCGACCCCGAGCTCGAACTCGGCGACATCGACGCGGTCCGCGCGGTCGTCGAGGAGTGCAACCGGCTGCCCGTCCACCCGCGCCACCCCTACGCCGGCGACCTCGTGTACACCGCGTTCTCCGGCACCCACCAGGACGCCATCGCCAAGGGCCTGGCCGCGCTGGACGCGCGGGCCGCCCAGGAGGGCAGGGCCGTCGAGGAGATGCCCTGGCAGGTCCCCTATCTGCCCATCGACCCCAAGGACGTCGGGCGCGACTACGAGGCGATCATCCGCGTCAACGGCCAGTCGGGCAAGGGCGGTATCGCCTATGTGCTCAAGGCGGGCTGGGGCGTGGACCTCCCCGTCGAACTGCGCCGGGACTTCGCGGCCGTGGTCCAGGCCACCACCGACGCCCTGGGCCGTGAGCTCGAAGGCGCCGAGATCTGGCGGCTGCTCCTGGAGACGTACGGCCTCGACGACGCGCCCGCGCTGCCCGGCGGCGCCGACGCCGATGAGGTCCTGGCCCAGCTCGCCGCGCGGCACGGCGTCGCTTTCACCCCGCCGCGCCCCACCGGCGACGCCGCACGGGCCGGCGCGCGAGCGACCTGCTTCATCGCCCTGGACTTCGAGGGGCGCACCGTCTGGGGACTCGGCCAGGCAGCCACCGCCGCGGACGCGGCCCACAGATCGGCCCGTTCCGCGCTGCGCCGCGCGGGCCTGCACGAAGGAGAGCGGTGAAGAACAACTCGTTTCTCGCGGTCGGTCCCGGCATCTACCGCGAAGACAGCGGAATGCTCTACGAGGACTACGTCCCCGGCGAGATCGTCGAACACCGTCCCGGCCGGACGATCACCATGACCGACAACGTGTGGAGCTCGCTGCTCTGCCTCAACCAGCACCCGCTGCACATTGACGCGGTCTGGGCCGAGCAGACGGGCTTCGGCAAGATCGTCGTCTCCAGCCTGGTCACCTTCGGCATCGTCAACGGCCTGACCGTGTCGACCATCAGCTCCAAGTGCGTGGCCAACCTCGGCTGGGACAGCGTGCGCCTGACCGCTCCGGTCTTCGTGGGCGACACGCTCTACGCGTCGACCCGCATCGTCTCCTGCCGGAAGTCCGCCACCCGCCCCGACCAGGGCATCGTGACCGTCCACACCACGGGCCGCAACCAGGACGACGTGACGGTGATCGAATTCGACCGGACGATTCTCGTCCCCACCAAGGAAGCAGCCGCATGATTCCGGTGATCGACCTGGCCCCCGCCCACCGCGACGAGCGCAGGACCGCCGAGGAGATCTCCCAGGCGTGCCGGCAGACCGGGTTCTTCGTCGTACGCGGACACGGCATCGCCCGCGAGGTCTTCGACGACGCCTACATCGCCTCGCTGCGCTTCTTCCAGCTCCCGCTCGAAGCCAAGCGCGAACTGCCGATGCGCACCTCGACCGCGCGCGGCGACAACGACTACAGCCCCTACGGCTACAGCGCCCTGCTGTCGGAGAACGCCTACGCCTACACCGGCAGGCCCGGCATGCCGTCGGACTACGTGGAGAAGTTCAGCGTCGGACGGCTGATCCTCGACGACGACGAAGAACTCCCCTTCCCCGAGGACGAGTCGGGACAGCGGCTGCGCGCCAGTCTGAAGGCGTACTTCGCGGCCTGCGAGAGCGTGGCGGGCCACATCGCCGAACTGCTCGCCCTCGCCCTGGATCTGCCCCGCACCTTCTTCGCCACCCGGACCAACACCTCCAACGACTCGCTGCGCTCCCATCTCTACCCGGGAGTCGCCCCGGAGTTCCTGAACGACCAGGGCATGGGGCAGCACACCGACGGCACCCTGATCACCCTGCTCACCCAGGACGGCCCCGGGCTCCAGCTCCAGGACCGCGCGGGACGCTGGCTGGACATCGACGTCCAGGAACGGGACAGCTTCATCGTCAACATCGGTGATCTGATGGCCCGTTGGTCCAACGACGAATACGTCTCGACGCCCCACCGGGTGCGCCTGGCGGACCGGCAGCGCCAGTCCATCGTGTTCTTCAAGCTGGCCAACGACGACACCGTCATCGAGTGCTTCCCCAAGTTCGCCGCGGACCGCGCCCCCAAGTACGAGCCGATCCGCTACGAGGATTTCTCACTTCAGAAGATGAATCTGCTGTTCGGGAGGGAAGGCGCGCGATGAAGTCCTACGCAAGCTTGCTGTACACCCCGGCGCTGCTGCTCGCGTCGGTCGCCCGGCCCGGCAAGGTCCGCGCCGACATGCTGGTCCTGGACCTCGAGGACTCCATCCATCCGGGCAGGAAGGCCGAGGCACGCGCGCTGCTGGCGAGCACGGACCTCACCGGCTCCGGCATTCCCGCGCTCGGCCTGCGGGTGAACACCCTGGCGACGCCCGACGGCCTGGAGGACCTGCGGGCAGTGATCGCGATGGACGCCCGCATCGGCGGCATCCCCCTCGACGTGGTCTTCATCCCGAAGATCTCCGGTCCGGGCGACGTGATGATCTACCGCTCGCTGCTGTCCCACACCTCCAACCCGCCCGAGATATGCAGCTTCATCGAGAGCGTCGACTCCGTCGAGAACGCCCTGGAGATCGCCTCGGTGAGCGACGGCCTGTGCTTCGGGCAGGCGGACCTGACCGCGGACCTGTACGCCGAGAACGCCTTCTACCTCGATCACGCCCGGGCCCGGCTGTGCGCCGCCGCGGCCAGGCACCAGGTGCCCGCCATCGACACCAACTCCTTCGAGCTCCACGACCTCGACGTCGTGGCCGCGCAGTGCCGGGCGGCCCGCGACGCCGGTTTCACCGGCAAGGCGGCCATCCATCCCCGGCAGGTCGACGTCATCGCCGAGACGTTCACCGTCGGCCCGGACGCCCTCGCCGCATTCCGCAGCGTGGTCGAGGACTACGACTCCACACCGTACGGCTTCGCGGTCGACAAGGACCGTGTGCTGGCCCCGCCCTTCGTGCTGAGGGCCCAGCGCATGCTCCAGCTCCACGCACCCGAAGCCCAGTCGAACACCCGCACCAAGTAACGGGGGGATCCCATGAAGAAGCTTCCGCAGCACGTGATCATCGACGTCTCCGCCCACGAGACGCGGCTGGCCGACGGCCGGCTCCAGGCCGTCGGGGACGAGATCGTCTCCACGTTGGTGCGCCTGGTCGCCGAGGGCGACGGCGTCGCCGTCTGCCACGGCCTGGCCAAGACGCTGGCGCGCCACGGCCTCGACATCCGCGACCAGGACCACGCGGGTCTCGCCCGCGACTACCTGGAGTCCCTGTTCCGCGCCTTCGGCGAGCGCGTGGACGTCGCCCGCTTCAGCCCGGTGGAGATGGACTACGACCGGATCGCCGGCATGGACGTCGACGGCTACAACAAGAACACCCACTTCACGCCCAACGGCGACCACACCACCGAGCGCGAGTTCCTGACCACCAAGTGCGTGCACTTCGACGCCGGCACGCCCTTCATCGGGAACATCTACGGCCCCAACACCAACATCGTCGGCGGCATCCCGCTGGTCTGCGACACCCGCGCCTACTGCCGCGAGCGGGGCGTGGACCCCGCGGACCTGCTGGAGCTGATGCCGCACAGCTTCAACGTCGCCGTCCGCGAGGAGCACGCAGGACCCGTCCTCGACGGCTACGCCGCCGCCGTGGACGTGGACCTCTCGGCCGACCTGGTCATGGTGGTGCTCCTGAACGAGGTGGACGGCGGCCTCGCGCACGCCGGCTCCGAGCCCCGCCCCGCCGACGCGAAGCTGCCGGCGCGCCGCCCCATCCGGCACCTGGAGTACCAGTTCGCCGAGGGCGTGGAACTGGACAAGTGGTACCGGCACTACCGCCTGGAGATCCCCCAGCCGAGCCTCCAGGTCCCCGACGAGGCGGCGCGCGAGCGCTACCACCGCGGCGTGGACCCCGTAGGGACGGGCCGATGAGCACCTCCGTGCACTTCACGGTGCCGGCCATGTCCGACCACGACCACCAGGAGCTCGACGCGCTGCTCGCGGCGCTCGCCGCGGACGAGTGGCCGATGGACATCGGCAGGGCCCGGCTGTTCTACGACGCGTGGGGCATGCCGATCGCCGACGACATCGTGGTCCAACAGCGCGACGGCGGCCACCTGTTGACCCCGCCGAACGCCGAAGGGCGCCTGACCGTGCTCTACCTGCACGGCGGCGGCTATGTGTACGGATCGCTGCGCAGCCACGGCCTCATGGTCGCCGAGATCGCGAGGGCGGCCCGCTGCCGCACGTTCTTCGTGGACTACCGGCGGGCCCCCGAACACCCCTATCCGGCGGCGCTCGACGACGCCGTGGCCGCCTACCGGAGCCTGCTGGACGACGGGCTCACGGCCGGCGAGATCGTCCTGGCGGGCGACTCGGCGGGCGGTGGCCTGGTGCTCGCGACGCTCCTGAGGCTGCGCGACGCGGGGATCGCGCTGCCGGCCGCCGCGGCCTGCGTCTCCCCGTGGACCGACCTCACCGGCAGCGGCGAGAGCTACCGCACCCTGGAACATGAGGACCCCATGCTGGACAAGCCGGTCGTGGACCTGGTGACCTCCTCCTACCTGGGGGACACCGACCGGACCGACCCGTATGTGTCCCCGCTGTTCGGGGACCTCGCCGGGCTCCCCCCGGTGCTGCTCCAGGTGGGCAGCCGCGAGATCCTGCTCAGCGACGCGGAGCGCTTCGCCGCCGGCCTGCGCCGCGCGGGCGGCACCGGCGTCCTGGAGGTGTGGCCCGGCATGGTGCACGTGTGGCACCTGCACCACGCCCGCCTGGGCAAGGCACGCGAAGCGGTGAACCGGCTCGGCGGCTGGCTCCGCGCCCAGGCGGTGGGCGCCTGATGAGCGAAGAGATCACGGACGTCGCGGACATCACAGGACCCCACCGCTACCGCAACAACCGCAAGATGGTGCCGGCCGGCGAGGAGGCCTGGGGCCTGTCGCGCGAGCACGGCATGCTCGGCCTCGTCGTCGAGGCCGTCGAGGGCCAGAACCGGCTGCGCGACCTGCGCACCGGGCACGAGTTCGCCAACCTCTCGTCCTGCTCCTACCTCGGTTTCAACAGCCACCCCACGGTGGTCGAGGCCGGGCGCGCCGCGCTGGAACAGGAGCAGATCACCGGCCTTTCCATGGGGGAGTTCCGGATCCGGCTCGGCATCATGGAACGCCTGGAGGAGGAGCTGAGCGCGCACTTCGGCGCCCAGGTGCTGCCGTCGGTGTCCTGCGGTGTGCTCAGCGCGGCGATCCTGCCGCTGCTCGCCTCCGGACACCTCACCGACGGGGAACCGCTCGTCGTGGTCTTCGACCGGTTCGCGCACTTCTCCATGAACTTCCTCAAGCCGGTCATCGCCGACGAGACGCTGGTGATGACCTGCCCGCACAACGACACGCAGTTCCTCGAAGACGTCTGCAAGCGCTACCCGAGGGTGGCCTACGTCGCCGAGGGCGTCTACTCCACCGGCGGCCAGGCCGACCTGTCCGGCATCAAGGACCTCCAGGACCGGTACGGCATGTTCGTCTACCTCGACGACTCGCACGCCCTGTCCGCCATGGGCGAGCGCGGATTGGGCTACGCCCGCACCGTGTTCGACACCCTCGGCCCCCGTACGATCGTCGTCGCCTCCATCGCCAAGGCCTTCGGCGCCACCGGCGGCATCGCGATGGTCGGCGACCGCGACCTCTTCGACTTCCTGTACCGGAGCGGGCCACTGGCCTGGTCGCAGGGGCTGCGGACGGCCGCGATCGGCACGGCCCTCGGCGCGCTCGAAGTCCACCGGAGCCCCCTGCTCGGTGAGCGCCAGCGCCAACTCGCCCACAACATCGCCCTGTTCGACAAGCGGCTCGCCGGCCACGGCCTGCGCGGCGAAGGGTCGCACATCAAGTTCGTGACGGTCGGCGACAACGACCGGGCGGTACGCCTCTCCACCGAGCTCTACCGGCGCGGCTACTACTGCTCCGCGATGTTCTTCCCCATCGTGGCCCGTGGCCAGGCCGGCGTGCGGATGATGCTGCGCGGCGACATGCCCACCGAGCTGACCGAGCGCTTCGCCACGGACCTCCTCGAGGTGCTGGCGGACGTCGGATGACCCCGCACGGCAAGATGACCGGGCACGGCGGCACGGGAGACCGCACCGACGTGCTGGCCGTCGCCGCGCTGATGCGGCGGAGCCTGCGCGGCGGCGCGGTGCGGCGGATGGCCGTGCCGCTGCGCGAGGTCGTCGAGGACGGCCACGGCACCCGGTTCCTCTCCATGCCGGCCGTCAGCGCCGACCTCGGCCTGTGCGTCAACAAGACCGCCACCATCACCGACGGCCCGGGCCCCACCGTGACCTCGGTGGTTCCGGTGTTCTCCACCGCTACCGGGGACCTGCTGGACGTACTGGACGGCGCACTCGTCACCGACCTGAAGTGCGCGGCCGTGACGGCGCTGGTCACCGACTGCTGCGCCGCTCCTGACGCCACGAGCCTCGCGATCATCGGATCGGGCGTCCAGGCCTGGCAGCAGTACCTCGGGGTCTCGGCGGTCCGCCCGATCACCGACGTACGCATCCACTCGCGCACCGCCGCCCACGCCGACGTGCTGTGCGCACGCGTGCGGCGCGCGGACCCCTCGGCGCGCGTGCGGGTCTGCGCTTCGGCGCGGGAGGCCACCGAAGGCGCGGACGTCATCTCCACGGCGACCACATCCGTGCGGCCGCTGCCGATCGCGGCGCGGCTCGCGCCCCATGTGCACATCAACTGCATGGGCGCCCACACCACCGACTCGCGTGAGGTGTCCCGCACGCTCATGGAACGTGCCGCGCTCGTCGTCGAGGACATCGAGATCGCGGTCGCCGAAGCCGGCGAGATCCACCGCGGGGCCATCGACCTGGAATCCCTGGTGAGCGGCGACCACACCGGTCTGCCCGGGCGCACCACCGTCTTCAGCTCCACCGGGCACGCCTCGCTCGACCTCATCACCTGCGCCCACCTGGTGACGCGGCAGGCATCCACCACACCGAAGGGACGACCGTACGTGGCACAGCCCGGCACACAGGAGAGCGCCGGACCCCCTGACGCCCAGGAAGCCCAACTGGCGTCCGCCGACCGGGAGTTCACCGATGCCCTGGCGCGCCGCGACATCGTGATGCCGCCCGATCTGGCCCCCGGCGTCCTGGCCGGCGCGCGCTCCCTGCGGGCGATGAGCGAGCTGCTGCGCGCAGTGGAGGTCTCCGATGTCTGAGACCGTCACCGCGGACCCCGGCGCCCTCACCGAACTGTCCGTCGTGGAGGCCGGCGCGCTGCTGCGGGCCGGACGCCTCACCTCGGTGGAGCTGGTGGAGCACGCGCTGAGCCTGATCGACGCGCACGACGGCGACCTGCACGCCTTCGTCCTGGTCACCCGCGACCTCGCGCTGCGCCGCGCCGCCCGGGCCGACCGCGAACTGCGGGCCGGCACCGACCGGGGCCCGCTGCACGGCATCCCCTACGCCCTGAAGGACATCCTCGACGTCCAGGGCCTGCCCACCACCAACCACTCCCACCTCACCCTCCACGGCGCCGCCACCGAGGACAGCGCCATGGAGGCCCGCCTGCGGGCCGGCGGCGGCGTGCTCCTGGGCAAACTGGCCACCTACGAGTTCGCCTTCGGCGGCCCCAGCCACGACCTGCCCTTCCCGCCGGCCCGCAACCCGTGGAACAGCGACCACATCACCAGCGGCTCCTCGTCGGGAGCGGGCGCGGCGGTGGCCGCCGGGTTCCTGCGCGTCACCTTCGGCTCCGACACGGCGGGCTCGCTGCGCGGCCCCGCCTTCCACTGCGGAGCGGTCGGCCTGAAACCCACGTACGGCAGTGTCTCCGGCCACGGGGCGACCCCGTTGGCACCCACCATGGACCACTTCGGGCCGCTGGCCTGGACGGTGGCCGACGCCGCCGTCGCGCTCCAGGTCGTCTCGGGCCCCGACCCCCGCGA
This sequence comes from Streptomyces sp. NPDC006711, assembly GCF_042869775.1. Classification (NCBI taxonomy): domain Bacteria; kingdom Bacillati; phylum Actinomycetota; class Actinomycetes; order Kitasatosporales; family Streptomycetaceae; genus Streptomyces; species Streptomyces sp. NPDC006711. The sequence continues at coordinate 254,836 of NZ_JBIAGO010000002.1, read as the reverse complement.
CGCCCGCACCCGCGACACCCCCGCGCCCGACTTCCTCGGCGCCCTCGACGGCGACGTCAAGGGACTGCGCGTGGCGTACGCCAAGGACTGGTACGCGGCCGACCCCGGGACCCTCGGCGAGATCACCGAGAGCATCGACCGGGCCCTCGACCACCTCGACAAGCTCGGCGCGATCGTCGAGGAGTGCCATCTGCCGCCGTACGAGATCTTCGACGCCTGCGGCCGCGTCATCCTCATGGCCGAGGGCTTCGCGGTGCACGAGGAGAACCTGCGCCGCTCGCCCCGCTCGTTCGGCCGCTACACCTACCAGAAGCTGATGCCCGGCGCGGGCGTCGGGCCGGCCGAACTGCGCAGGGCCCACGAGGTGCGCGGGCAGCTCACCGCCGCGCTCGACCGGCGGATCTTCGCCGGGTACGACGTGCTGGTCACCGCCTGCGGACAGACCACTGCGGCCCGGGTCGACGCGTTCGGCACCGACTGGCCCCCGCCGAAGCTCGCCAACGACATGCAGACCATCCCGTTCGCCGTCACCGGACACCCCGCCCTGTCCGTGCCCCTGGGGTTCGCCGGCAACGGCCTGCCCATCGGGGTGCAGCTGGTGGGGCGCGCTTTCGGCGAGGCGAACCTGCTGCGGGCCGGTCTCGCGCTGGAGGCCGAGTTCGGCCGGCGCGAGACCCGGCCCGTCCTGACATGAGAAGACAAGCCGGACCCGGCAGACCCGTCCGGACCCAACAGACCGGACAGAGCGGAAGAAATCATGGAACACACCTCGGCGGCGCTGCGGGTGGGTGCGGCGCGAGGGCCGCACGTACCGGATCCCCGCACCCTGATCAACGCGTTCGACCACCAGTTGCGGGGCTTCAGGACGTTCTGGTTCGACCGGATCGCCCCGGCGGGACCCGTCGTCAGGCCTGCCGCCCAAGGAGCCGAACTGGAGGGCGCGGTCGTCTACTTGGCCGACCTGCTGCGCCGCGCGGTGTGGCACCTGGGCGAGGACTGCCGCGCCCGGCACCGCGCACTGGGCCTGGACGAACGCCTGACGGCGTTCTACGGCGACGAGGAGTTCGAGAACGCCTACGCCACGGTGATGGGCCGCCCGGACGTCATCCTCACCGACGCGGGCTGGAAGTTCATCGAGTTCAACTTCTGCTCCTCCACCGGTGGGCAGGTCTACCTCCACCTGCTCAACGACCTGTGGCGGCAGCTGCTGCCCGACGCGGTCCTCGGCACGCTCACCCTCGCCGACCCCCTCAAGGCACGCGCGGACGTCGTGCGGAGCGTGCTCGCCGAACTCGGGCTCGACCCGCGGGTGGCGGTCGTCGGCCATCTGCCGGACGTCTTCGTCGGCGGGTACACGGGCAGCCGCAGGTACTACGACATCGAGGTCGAGTCGCTGCGGAAGTCCGGCATCGCCGCCGATTACTTCGACACCGACGAGTTCATCGAAGCCCTCGACGCAGGCCGGGTGCCCCACCCACTGGTCCTGGAGCGCACGGTGCCGCAGGAGTGGCTGGACGCGGGCCGCGACATCCGGCCGCTGCTGAGGATCAGGAAGTGCGGCTCGGCCGTGCTCACCCCGCAGAGCTCCTACCAGGCGGCGAACAAGCAGCTGTTCGCGCTGCTGTCCAAGGGCCAGGACTGGATGAGCGACGAGGACCGCGCTTTCACCCGGCGCTATCTGCCGTGGTCGCGCGGCATACGGGAGGAGAAGGTGGAATTCCAGGGCGAGAGCCGGCAGTTGGAGGAGCTGCTGCGCCGGCGCCGGGAGGACTTCGTCATCAAACGCTCCGACGGCGACCAGAACTTCGACGTGCACATCGGCTCGAGGACCGAACCAGCCGCCTGGGAGCACGTGATCACCAGGGCGAAGGCGGCCGGCACCTGGATAGCGCAGGAGGCCGTCCACAGCACCAGGATCCGCGCGGACGTCCTGGACCGCGACCGGGACAGTTACCTCGGCATCAGCACGGGCGCGGTGTTCGGACCGCTGTTCATGGGCGGCCGCATGACGGGATGCGGGGTGCGCTACGACGTCCCCGCCCCGGGCGGGGCCGGACCGGGGGCGGCGGCGTCGAGCATCCTGGGATCGGTCGGCTGGTACGAGGACTGAGCGCCCCGGCACACGGCGGTCCGGACGGCCCGGGTCAGCGGGCCGCCCGGTGGTCGTCCTTGCGTACCAGCGCCATCAGTTGGACGCGCGAGCGCACCTGTAGTTTGCGGTAGATCCGGGTGAGGACCGCCTCCACGGTCTTGACGCTGATGTACAGGGCGGCCGCGATGTCACGGTTGGCGAGCCCTTCGACGACGAGCTCGGTGATGCGCCGCTCGGCGTCGGTGAGCCCGGCCTGCCAGGCCTGCGCCCGGGCGGCCTCGGACCGCGGCGGCCCCCACAGCGGCGCGCCCGCCCCGCGGAACACCGCCTCGGCCGCGGCCTGGAGCTCCCTGGCGCGGGCGGGGCGTCTGCGGCGCTGCTCGACCGAGGCGTGGGCGAGCAGCACCCGCCCGCGCTGCAACGGATGACCCAGCGCCTCGAAGGCGCGCCGGGCCTCGTCAAGCAGTTCCTCGGCCCGGTCGAAGTCGCCCGCCGCCGTGTGGCACAGGGCCTCCGCGCGGGCGAGCGAGGCAAGGACGCCACGGCGTCGCAGGTCCTCGGCCCTGCGCCGGGCCGATGCGACCGTCCGCAGCGCGGCCGGGAGGTCGCCGGCGGCGAGCAGCGCCTCGGCGAGGTCGGCGTCATAGCGGATCTCCGCCGGATCGCGCATGCCCAACTCCCGTGCCAGGTCACGGACGCCGAGCAGATCGGCCAGCGCTCCGCCGGTGTCGCGCAGCAGCAGCCGGGTCGCACCGGACAGATGCAGACAGTGCGCGGCAAGGACCGTGTCGGCTTCCTCGCGCGAGGCCGTGAGGCCGAGATCGGCGCAGGCCAGTGCCTCTTCCAGGCTGCCGCCTGCGAGTTCGGCGAGCGCGGCCGCATGCCAGGCGGGCCCGGGGGAGGCCCCGAGATCGCGGGTCAGGGCGAGCAGGTGGCCCGCCTCCTCGCGGGCGGCGGCGCCCTCACCGCGCAGGGCGTGGACGCGGACGGAGCCGGCCAGCAGCCGCAGCCGGTCGGCGCGACAGGTGGCCGGAGCCTCGTCGAGGAGCCGGGCGGCCTCGTCGACCCGGTCGTCGAGGAGGGCGAAGGCGACAGCGGTACGGCGTGGTGTCCCCGGGGCAGGGCCCGCGCCGTGGCCGTGACCTGCCGCCAACGCCCGCCCGAGCAGCGCGCCGTGGCCGGCCGACCCCGAGCCCTGCTCGATCAGCGCCGTCAGGGCCAGGGCGGCGGCACGGGTCGCGGCGTCACCGGCGCGTCCCGCCCACTCCTCGGCGGACCAGGCGTGGCCAAGGGCCTCGGGGTGGCAGCCCCGGCTCAGCCGCAGGCCACGGGCCAGCCGCAGATGAGCCGCCGCGATCAGACCCGGATCGTCGGCGGCCGTGGCCTCGGCCAGGGCCTGCGCCGCCAGGTGTTCGACCAGCGCGGCGCCCCGTCCGGCGGCGTCCACCACGGCGAGCCGGGCCCGGGCGCGGGCCTCGGGCGCGGCCCGGCCGCGCTCCAGCTGGTCGAGCGCCGCGCGGGCCAGGTCGAAGCGGCCCGCCGCCTCGGCGTCGTGGGCGGCGGTGACCAGCAGGCGGTGCTGGTCGCCGCCGGGCCGCGCGCCCGCGAGGAGGCTGAACTCAGCGGCCCTGGCGTGGTCGGCGCCGGCCCGCGCCTCGGCGGCGGCGCCGAGCAGCGCCGGGACCAGATACGCGGGCAGCCCGGCCGGGGCCAGCGCCGAGGCCTGGTGCCAGACCCGGTCGTCATCGGCGGAGGATGCGGTGGCCAGGGCGAGATGGGCCTGGCTCACCGCCTCGCCGCTGGCCTCGGCGATGATGCCCTCACGGACGACCGGGGCGGGAAAGCGCACGGTGGCGCCCACTTGGATCAGGCCCGCGGCTTCGGCGTCCGCCAGGGCCGTGTCGGCGCACGGGCCGCCCGCGCGCCGGACGGTGTCGAGCGAGGGGTCGGCGGCCAGCGCGGCGAGCAGCAGCACCCAGTGCACCGGCGCCGCGAGCCCGGAGAGCCAGGCGCGCAGTGCCTTGCGGGCGTAGGGGGCGAGCGGCTGGACGTCGAGCACCGCCGGCGTCCCGGCGCGGGCGAGCCCGGCGGCGATCTCCGAGACGAGCCGGGGGTTGCCGCCCGTCGCCGTGTGGATGCGTGCGGCGGTGCGCAGCGGGATCCCGAAGGACCGTACGACGGCCGCCGACTCCTGCGGCCTGAGCGTGGGCACCGTTATCTCCACGGCGTCGCCGCCCAGGACGTCGTGCGCGGGCGGGCCGCCGGGCCGCAGGGCGGCGAGCAACGACACGCTGCCCCGGCTGCGGCGCGCCGCGTAACCGAAGACGCCCAGGCTGTCCCGCCCCCACCAGTGCACGTCGTCGACGGTGAGCAGCAGCCGGGCCCTGCGCCCCCAGGCCCGCAGGCACGACAGGACCGTGACGCGCAGGACCGCGGGATCGGGCTCGGGTCCTGTGACCCGCCGCAGGACCCAGTCGATCGTCGACCGCTGCACGTCGGAGAGTTCACCGCTGACGTCGTCCGGGCAGACGGTGAACAGATCCATGAAGGGCACATACGGCAGGTGGGCGTCGCCGGGCGCCGAACTGAGCCTGACCACCGGGTCCCCCGAGGTCTCCCACACGGTGCACACCGCGTCGAGGACCGCGGACTTGCCGAACCCGGTGGGTCCGACCACCGCCACCGCACCGGCCTGCCGCAGCTGTCCGCAGACCTGGTCGACCAGGGGGCGGGGGGCTCTCACCGCGACGCGCCCATCCACGCCTCGACGTCGTCGGCGGCGCGTGGCAGGCCCGACGACAGACACTCGGCGCCGTCGGCCGTGATGAGGAAGTCGTCCTCGATGCGCACGCCGATGCCCCGCAGTTCCTGAGGGACCGTCAAGTCGTCGGGCTGGAAGTACAGTCCGGGCTCGACGGTGAGCACATGGCCCTCGCGGAGCACGCCCTGGGCGTAGTTCTCGCTGCGGGCCGAGGCGCAGTCGTGGCAGTCGAGACCGAGCATGTGACCGGTGCCGCAGACGGTGTACCTGCGGTACAGGGCGGACTCGTGCGCGACCACGTCGCCGCCGGGCCGCAGGCCCCAGGCGTCAAGGCCCTCGGCGATGACCCGCGTCGCGGCGTCGTGGAACGCGCCGTAGGGCGCGCCGGGCCGCAGAGCGGCGATGCCCGCGCACTGCGCGGCGAACACCAGGTCGTACACGCGGCGTTGAGCGTCGGTGAAGCGCCCGCCGACCGGCAGCGTCCGGGTCACGTCCCCGGTGTAGAACGTGTCGGCCTCGGCGCCCGCGTCGAGGAGCAGCAGATCGCCCTCGCGCACCGGACCGTCGTTGTGCATCCAGTGCAGGACGCACGCGTGGTTCCCGGCCGCCGCGATCGTCTCGAATCCCAGGCCGTAACCCTCAAGCCGGGCCCGCCGGTTGAAGGTGCCCTCGATCCAGCGCTCGCCCCGTTCCAGGCGGGTGGCGTACGGAAGCTCGGCGGCGACGTCGTGGAAGCCGGCCAGCGTGTTCCCCACCGCCGTGCGCAGCTGCTCGATCTCCCACTCGTCCTTGACCAGGCGCGACTCGGCCAGGAAGGCGAGCAGTTCGGCGTCGCCTGGCGCGGACGGCGTCACCAAAGCGTCGACGACCGCGTCCTCACCGCGCACGGCCCGGGTCGGCACGCCGCCGGCGAGTGCCCGCTCCAAGTCGTCGCGGGAGCGCGTCTCTATGCCGAGGTCACCGGCGGTCTCGGTGAGCGTCCGGCGCCTGCCGACCCAGAACTCGCCGTGCCGGCGGTCGCTGTAGAACTCCGCGCCGCGCGGCCCGGCGTCACGGGGCGAGCGCGGCCGGGTGAACAGCGTGACCTCGTGCCCCTGCCCGGTCGGCTCGAAGACCAGCACGCTGTCCGGCACCGCTCGCGTGCCCAGCTCGGCGGTGAGATGGATGTACGCGGAGTGCGGCCGGAAAGCGTAGTCGAAGTCGTTGCTGCGGGTCTTGAGGCCACCGGACGGAACGACGATCCGCTCGCCGGGGAACCGCTCGGACACCGCGGCCCGCCGCTTGGCCGCCCACGCGGCTCCCGATCCGGGCCTCGCGGGCCGGCTCGTGTCGGCCCAGCCGTGCCGGAAGACCTCCGCCACCGCGTCCGGTACTTGATGATCGTGGCTGCGCAACCCGCGCGAACCGTCCTGCTGTTCCATCACTCGCGTCCCCTCGTGTGGTGGTCCGTTCCCGCCGAAGAACCCCGTGGGTCCTGGCCGTGGCCGGCCGCACGCCGTTGTGCGGCCGGTCACGGCGCTCGCCGTCAGCCCCGCAGCCGGGCCATCCAGGCCTCCACCTCGTCGGCGGCCCGGGGGAGGTCGGCGGACAGGTTCTCGTTGCCGTCCTCGGTGACCAGGATGTCGTCCTCGATCCGGATGCCGATGCCCCGGAACTCCTCGGGGACGGTCAGGTCGTCCGACTGGAAGTACAGCCCGGGCTCGACGGTCAGCACCATGCCCGCGGCGAGGGTGCCCTCGACATACAGCTCGGTGCGGGCCTTGGCGCAGTCGTGGACGTCGAGGCCGATCATGTGCCCGGTGCCGGCGAGGGTCCAGCGCCGGAAGAGCCCGAGCTCGTACGCCTCGTCCACCGAACGGCTGCCGAACAGGCCCCAGGAGGCGAGGTGTTCGGTCAGCACCCGCTGGGCGGCGTGGTGGAAGTCCCGGTACTTGGCGCCCGGCTTGACGGCCGCGATGCCGGCCGACTGCGCCGCGTACACCGCGTCGTACACCGTGCGCTGCGCGGGGGTGAAGCGGCCGTCCACGGGCAGGGTGCGGGTGACGTCGGCGGTGTAGAGATTGCGGCTCTCCACGCCGGCGTCAAGCAGCAGCAGGTCGCCGGGGCGGGCCTCGCCGTCGTTGCGCACCCAGTGCAGGGTCGTGGCGTGCGGGCCGGCGGCGCAGACCGAGGCGTACCCCACGTCGTTGCCCTCGATCCGCGCGCGCATCCAGAACGTGCCCTCGATGGCCCGCTCCAGGGTCGGCCGGTCCGTGCCGAGGATGCCCACGACGTCCTCGAAGCCGCGCGCGGTGGCCTGGACGGCGTGGCGCAGGTCGGCGATCTCGAACTCGTCCTTGATCAGGCGCATTTCGGAGAGCGCGATCCGGAACTCGATGTCCCGCTCGGCGGTGACCTTGTCGCTCAGCGTGGCGTCGACGGCTGCGTCGTATCCGCGCAGCAGCCGGATCGGTCCACGCGCCTCGGCCAGCCGGCCGGTCAGGGTGCGAACATCACGGCAGGGCAGGCCGAGCAGGCGCTCGTTCTCGCTGAGGCTGTTGCGCCGGCCGTCCCAGAGCTCGCCGTGGTAGTCGAGCCAGAACTCGCCGGACTCGCGGTCGGAGCGGGGCAGCACGTAGGCGATGGCCTGGTGCCCGCCGCTCTCGCCCGGCTCGAGAACCAGGACGGCGTCCTGCGACTGATCACCCGTCAGGTACACGTAGTCCGACGACGGCCGGAAAGGGTAGTCCGTGTCGTTGGAGCGCACCTTCGGGTTGCCGGCGGGGATCACCAGGAGCTCGCCGGGGAACTGGGCGGACAGCGCCGCCCGGCGGCGCGCGGTGTGCGGCGCCTGTGCGATGGGCTGGAGGTCGCGGCGCTCGGTGTCCGCCCAGCCCTGCCTCATGTTCTCGGTGAGCTCGGTGCTCACGCCCCCGTACAGGCCGTTCTTGCGCGTCTTGTTCTCATCTGTCTCATCCGTCACAACAGCCTCCTGAGGCGAATGCGTCACTCAAGTCCTCCTCGACCGCCGACAGTCGGCGTCCCGAGGGGGACTCGACGGCCGGAGAAATCTCTGGGCGTGGTCATCGGCAAAAAACTCTGGGCCTGGTCATCGGCGCAGGTGAGCACAGCTCATCACGGACCGCGTGGTGCCGCCGGAACCCCCAACTCCGCGACCGGACCGGCTCCTTGTCGCGAACCGCACTCTCGCAGAACCGCCCCGCCCCCCACTTCGTACAGATGTATGAAAGGTTGGTGGCGCTTTTTCGTCATCTGTCGATGGGCGGAACGCCTACAGCGCCACCGGGATGTGCCTCCGTCACGTTCGGATCATGCTCGCGGGAGGGCCGGCGCGGGTGGACACGGGCGCGCTTGGCGCAGTCGCGAAGGGCGCTGCCCGAGGGGGATGGGGGTGGGGAGCCGTCAGAGGCCACGGGCGCGCGCGTGCGGTCGGCGCGTGCGACCGCGCGCCCGGCCTGGGCGCCCCGCCGAAGGCCACACGACAAAGGCAGACCACATGACAAAGGCAGGGAGACACTTCTCCCCGCCTGTCTCAAGGTATAGCGCACCGGGGGGCTTGCCACAAGGCCCAGGGGGGAGCGCAGAATCGGCGCCCGACACCAGCCGAAAGGGCCGGGCGGCCAGGACGCGACCGTCCGCCGCACATCGACAGAGCACCACGCCTCGGAGGCAACGCAGTGACTGAGCAGAACGTGCTGGATCTTCAGGAGGCCGGCGGGACGCCGCTCGCGCTCGTCGGCGGCAAGGCCGGACACCTGGGCGCCCTCACGCGGATCGAGGGGGTGGAGGTGCCGGACGGCTTCTGCGTGACGACCGAGGCCTTCGCCAGGGTCGTGACCCGACAGCCACCGGTCGGCCAACTCCTTCAGCGGCTGGCCGGCGTGGAACCGGAGGACCGGGACGCCGTCCGTACGCTCAGCGCACAGCTGCGCCGGACCATCGAGGAGATCCCCCTTCCAGGCGACCTCGCCGCCGAGATCACCGACGCGCTCACCCGGCACGGCGAGCGGGACGCGTACGCCGTGCGGTCCAGCGCGACGGCCGAGGACCTGCCGACCGCCTCCTTCGCCGGCCAGCAGGACACGTACCTCAACATCGTGGGGCCGGCGGAGATCCTTCGGCACATCAGCCGGTGCTGGGCCTCGCTGTTCACCGAGCGGGCCGTGACCTACCGGGGGCGCAACGGCATCGACCACCGCGCGGTGCGCATGGCCGTGGTCGTGCAGCGGATGGTCGAGCCACGGGCTTCGGGCGTGCTGTTCACGGCGGATCCCGTCACGGGCAACCGCGCGATCGCCACCGTGGACGCCGGGTTCGGCCTTGGCGAGGCCCTGGTCTCCGGCCTGGTGAACCCGGACGTCTTCAAGGTGCGCGACGGCCAGGTCCTCACCAGGACGATCGCCGCGAAGGCGCGGGCCGTCGACGCCGTGCCCGGCGGCGGTACGCGTGAGGTGGCCATCGACGCGGGGCGTCAGGAGGAGCCGGCCCTGACGGACGCGCAGGCCGTACGGCTGGTGGAGCTCGGCCGGCGCATCGAGACGCACTTCGGCCGCCCGCAGGACATCGAATGGTGCCTGGCCGGCGACACCTTCCACATCGTGCAGAGCCGCCCGATCACGACGCTGTTCCCGGTCCCGGACAGCGGGGACGAGGAGAACCACGTCTATCTCTCCGTCGGCCACCAGCAGATGATGACCGACGCCATGAGGCCGCTGGGGCTCTCGGTGTGGCAGCTGACGGCGATGGCGCCGATGCCCGAGGCCGGCGGGAGGCTGTTCGTCGACGCCACCCGGCGGCTTGCCTCGCCCACGAGCCGCGCGGGCCTGCTCGACCTCATCGGGCGCGGCGATCCGCTGACCAGGGACGCGCTGGAAACCGTCCTCGCCCGCGACGGGTTCCTTCCGTCGCTTCCCGACGCGCAGCCCGCGGGGCCTGCGCCCGGCGGCGCGCCCGCCGCCCCGATCGAGACCGACCCGGCCATTGTCACCGGACTGATCGCACGCAACCGTGCCGCCGTCGCCGCCCTCAAGCGCGAGATCGAGACGAAGAGCGGACCGGCGCTCTTCGACTTCCTGCTCGACGCGTTCGCCACGCACAAGCGCGAGCTCGGTGACCCGCTGAGCATGCGGGCGATCATGGCCGGCATGGAGGCCACCTGGTGGCTCAACGACAAGCTCCTTGAGTGGCTGGGCGAGAAGAACGCGGCGGACACGCTCACCCTGTCCGCCCCCGACAACGTCACATCGGAGATGGGCCTGGCGCTGCTCGACGTCGCGGACGCCATCCGCCCGTACCCGGAGGTGGTCGCATACCTGGGGGGCGTCGGGGATGTCGCGGGCGACGGCTTCCTGGAGGAGCTGGGAAAGCTCACGGGCGGGGCCGAGGCGCGTGCCGCCATCGAGTCCTATCTGGACCGGTACGGCATGCGCTGCGTCGGCGAGATCGACATCACCCGGCCACGCTGGAGCGAGCGCCCCTCGGCCCTCGTGCCGGTCATCCTCGACAACGTCAGGAACTTCCAACCCGGCGCGGCGCGGCGGCGGTTCGAGCAGGGGCGGCAGAAGGCGCTGGCCAAGGAACAGGACGTGCTGACCCGGTTGCGGGCCCTGCCGGACGGGGAGCACAAGGCCGACGAGACCGAGCGCGTGATCAGGCGCGTCAGGACCTTCGTCGGATACCGCGAGTATCCCAAGTACGGCATCATCAGCCGGTACTTCGTCTACAAGCAGGCCCTCCTGAGGGAGGCCGGGCGGCTGGTGCGGGCCGGGGTGCTCGACGAGGAGGAGGACATCTTCTACCTCCGGTTCGAGGAACTGCGCGACGTGGCACGCTCGGGCCGGGTGGACGGCCGTCTCCTTGAGGAGCGCAGGGAAGCGTTCCGCGCCTACCAGGCGCTCACGCCGCCCCGGGTGCTCACCTCGGAGGGCGAGGCCCTGAACGGGGCCTACCGGCGCGACGACGTACCGCCCGGCGCGCTGAGCGGCATCCCGGTGTCGGCCGGGACCGTCGAGGGGCGTGCCCGCGTCATCCTGGACATGGCGCACGCCGACCTCGAAGCGGGCGACATCCTGGTCACCACCTTCACCGACCCCAGCTGGTCGCCGCTGTTCGTCGCGATCGCGGGCCTGGTCACGGAGGTGGGCGGCGTGATGACCCACGGCGCGGTGATCGCGCGGGAGTACGGCCTGCCCGCCGTCGTGGGCGTGGAGGGCGCCACCCGCCGGATCCGGGACGGGCAGCGGATCCGGGTGCACGGGACGGACGGGTACGTGGAGATCCTGGCGTGACGGGTTGACGGGTTGACGGGCGAGGGGCTGACGGCCTGCCCGTTGGCCCGGCTTGGGGGCGGCCTGACGCGGCGGCTCGGAGGGGACTTGGAGCGGGCGCGTCGGCGGTCGGGTGATACCGGTTTTGCCGGGCCCGGGCGCCGGGGACGGATCACCCTGTTCCTCATCCAACCGCTCGAACAGGAGCAATCATGCGCATGCGTACCACCCTCACCGCCGGCGTCCTCGCCGTCGCCGCGATCCTCGGCAGCACCGGCACCGCGCTCGCCCACGACCGGGACGACCACTACTCCAGCGGCAGGAAGGGCAGCTGCGCCACGTTCGCCGCGGCGAACGGCGGAAACGCGTCGTTCGGCAGCGCCTGTAAGCACTCCGAGTGGATGGGCCAGATGGGCGGCTGGATGGGTCACCACTCCCACTGAGACCCCCTCGTTCCGGCGCTTCGCGGGCCGGTGCGAGCACCCCAGGGCGCGTACCGCCGCGACGCGGCTGCGCGCCCTGTCGTGTGCGCGCGGCGGGCTCGGCGCGGGCGTGACGCGGCTCACTCGAAAAGGGTGACACGACGGTGTCGCGGACGGCTGCGACCGTGCCGCACATGATGATCAAAGACGAGGACTGCCTGACCGAGACCCTGGCGTTCAACGAGCGGTTCGCGGCCGACGCGGGCAGCCCGGTACGCCGGGGAGCGCCCGACGCCACCATGCTGGCCGCCCTTCGCCGCAACCGCCTGGGCGGCGACACACCTCCCGTACGACTGCCCCACGGGCACGACCGCGTCCTCGCGGGCGGGGTGCGGATCCGGACCTTCGTACCCCCGCGCGTCGACGGCGTGTACCTGCACATCCACGGGGGCGGCTGGGCGTTCGGCTCCGCCGACGGGCAGGACGACCGCCTGTGGCGCCTGGCGCGAGACGCCCGGCTCGCCGTGGTGAGCGTGGAGTACCGCCTCGCGCCCGAACACCCCTTCCCCGCCGGGCCCGACGACTGCGAGACCGCCGCCCGCTGGCTGGTGGAGAACGCCGAAGCCGAATTCGGCACCCGCCGGCTCCTGATCGGCGGCGAGTCGGCCGGCTCGCCGGGCGACCGCGGTGTCCGCAGCGCGGTGGAGAGCGCTCTCAGCGCCAACACGGCCCTGCGGCTGTCCTACCTCGACGCGGGCGGCCGCGCGAGCGTCCGCGTGGTGGAACCGGCGGGGCTGCTCACCGCCGAGGGGCGCTGGTACCTCATCGCCTGGTGCCGTACGCGCCGGGCGGGCCGGGGCTTCCGCCTCGACCGGATCGCGACGGCGCAACCCCTCGCCGAGCAGGCCGAACCCCGTGACTTGGCGGCCCTGTTGCGCGGCTCCGCGGCCACCTCGGCGGGGCGGCCCGCCACCTTGGACGCCCTCGCGCCCGCGCCGTGAGGGCAACGCGCCCGTACGGCCATGGTGACGGGACGTCAGCTGTTGTGGCGGCGGTTTGGGAGAAGGCATGGCCGGGGTGGGACACGGTAACGGGCAACGATTACGATCCGGCTCATGAGCACCTCGGATCAGGACCAAGCGGTGGACGCGACCCCGGAAGCCCCCGGAACGGCCGGAGCGAAGCCATCGCCTGCGGCGAAGCCGCGTTCGGAGCGGACCCGGGGTGGGGCCGAGGCAGCCGGCGACGGGAACGCTTCCGAGGGCACCCGGGCCGAATCCGCGAGCGCCGGGCGGGCCTCGGAGGCGGGGGAGCGGCAGGGCGGGGCGGCGTCCCCTCGCGCCGCCCAACACCCGCGTGCCGAAGGGGACTTGATCGCCACCCAGGCCCCGGAAGGCGCGCCGGCGGCTGATCCGGGCACCACCGCCCACCCCAAGGCCGCGTCCGGCGGGCGCGCGGAGGGTGGTTCGGGCTCCGGTTCGGTCGAGGCGGCCATGGGCGCGACTGGTGTGGCCACCCCGGGCGAGCCCGTCACGGGTGTGGCGGCCCACCCTGGTGAGATATCCCCGAGCGCCCCGGCAGTGGGTGGCCCGGAGATCCGCGGAGCGGTCACCCCGGACGCCCAACGCGGGGGCGGGGAGACTGAAGGCGCCCCGGACGCCCGGGCCGGCGTCTCCGTCAACGCCCGTGACGGGGCGGCCGCGAACCCCCGCGCCGATGATCCCCGGATCGACGAAGGCACCCCGGACGCTCTCAACGACCAGGCCCAGGCCGACGCCACCCCGCACGCTTCCGCCCGCGCCGACGCAACCCCGCACGCTTCCGCCGAGGGCGCCCCACAGCCGGACGCACGTGCACGGGGCGGACTTGCCCCGTGGCAGGCGCGCCGCATCCGCATGGTCGCCGCCGGTGTGCTCATGGTGGCGATCGGCGTGATCCTCGTCGTACGGCTGGCGACCCGTTCCTCGGTGCTGGTCGTCGGCGTTTATGGAATCGCTCTCATCCTGTGCGGCGTGGTCATCGAGCTGAGCCGCAACGGGCGGACCCGGCTTGCCTCCTGGCTCCTCGTGGTGGGCCTCGCCGCGGCGTTCGGCATGGACTGGTTCGTCCTGCCCTGACGGGCCGCCTTCGGCTGCTTCCCTCCCCGCTCCCCGGCCCCACGCCACGCGGGCCGGCGGGCACCCGGAGCCTCGCAGGGCCGACGCGTGCCCCGTCTGAGAGCGCTCTCAGTCCGGTCAAATTCGAAAGCCAACCCACGCTTCAGGCAACCCCGCCTCGGACCCACCCGCACGGCAGCCGGCCCGGCCCGGCGCCGCGTGCCCTGCCTGCCCACGCGCCCGGGGGGCTCCCCGCGCCCCACCCACCCGCACTTACCCACCCCCCACCCGTTGACATGTACCCGCCTCGCGGTGAATCTTGATGCTCGAAACTCCACTGTTCCAAGCATGAACGCGCACACCGACGCGTACACCGCCACCGGCTGTCGGCGTAAACGCGCACACCGCGCCCGGCTGTTGCTCGGTACGAACGGAGAACGACTCTTGCGGACCCTCTGGTATCGCTTTCACCCGCCCCGGCGGCCCGCCGTCGCCGCCCTCTCGGCGCTCGTGCTCGCCCTCACCGCCCTGAGCGTCCCGGCCGCCGCGCGGGCCGAGGCCGCGGCGCCGCCCGGTGGCGTCCTGGACAGCGGGACGAAGTCATTGACCTGGCAGAGCCCGGTCTACGAGAAGGGCACTGTCGACGCACCCGACAAGTGCCCGCCCCCCGCGCAGGACCCGGCCGGCGCCGTCTGCGCCCGCTTCGACCTGACGGTGCGTCCGCCGGCCCACCAGTGGGACGACAACCCGGAGGGCGGCGTGCCCGTCTCCGTCCAATGGGCCACGCCCACCGACGACTTCGACCTCTACGTCTACGACGACGCGGGCAAGCAGGTCGCCTCCAGCGCCGGTACCGCCGACCCCGAGGCGACCGTCATCCCGAAGGCGTCGGGGACCTACCACGTGGTCGTCGTCCCCTACGACGTACACCACGACTCCTTCACGGGTACGGCGTACCTGCCCGAGCCCACGGACGCGGGGAACCTCACCGCCTTCGCCGGCAAGGACGGTACGTACGACATCGCCGCCGGCGCGCTGAAGGCCCGCGTGGACTTTCTCGCCGACGACACCCTGCGGCTGCGCGCCGCGCCGGACGGCACCTTCACCGACCCGCCCGGCAGCCACATGATCCAGACGCAGCCGAAACCGCAGAAGGACACCAAGTCCTTTGACGCGGGCGGCTATTACGGCATCCGGAGCAAGGACACCGTCCTGCGCGTCTACAAGAAGCCGCTGCGCTTCGCCCTCTACAAGGGGGACAACAAAACCGTCATCTGGTCCGAGGCCGACCCCCTGCGCTGGACCTCCGGCGGGATGCGTCAGAGCCTGTCCCGGGGCGCCGACGAGCAGTTCTTCGGCGGCGGTGAGCAGAACGGCAGCTTCTCGCACCGCGACCAGGTCATGAACGTGGGCAACAACACCAACTGGAACGAGGGTGGCTGGAACAACTCCCAGCCCTTCTACATCTCCTCGGCCGGATACGGCGTGTTCCGCGACACCTTCACGCCGGGCGTCTACGACTTCGGGCCTCACGTGCGCACCGGACAGCAGGAACGGCGCCTGGACGCCTACTACTTCACCGGGGACGTGAAGTCGGTCATCGGCAAGTACACCTCGCTGGTGGGCAAGCCGTTCATGCCGCCCGTGTACGGCCTCGAACCGGGCGACTCGGACTGCTACTTGCACAACGCCAACCGGGGCGAGCGCCACACGCTGGACGCGCTCAAGGTCGCCGACGGCTACACCCAGAACCAGCTGCCGCTCGGCTGGATGCTCGTCAACGACGGCTATGGCTGCGGCTATGAGAACCTGGCCGAGACCGGCAAGGGCCTGCGGGCCCACAACGCCCAGCTCGGCCTGTGGACCCAGGACGGCCTCGACAAGCTCGCCGATCAGGTCAAGGCGGGCCAGCGCGTGGCCAAGCTGGACGTCGCGTGGGTCGGCAACGGATATGGCTTCGCCCTGAACGCCTGCGACCAGGCGAAGGCCGGCATCGAGGACAACAGCGACGCGCGCGGCTTCGTATGGCTGCCCGTCTCCTGGGCCGGCGCCCAGCGCTGCGGCGTCCTGTGGAGCGGTGACCAGAAGCTCAGCTGGGACTATCTGCGCTGGCAGATCCCCACGTACGCGGGCGCCACGCTGTCGGGCATCGCGTACAACACGGGTGACGTCGGCAGCATCTTCGGCCACGACCCCAAGATGTACACGCGTGACCTCCAGTGGAAGGCGTTCCTGCCGGCCATCATGACGATGGACGGCTGGGCCAAGGACCTCACCACCGGCAAGGCCGCCGACCAGCAGCCCTGGCTGGACGGCGAGCCCTACGCCTCCATCAACCGCAAGTACCTCCAGCTCAAGGAACGTCTCATCCCGTACATGTACGGGCTCTCCAAGGACGCCACGAAGACCGGTGTCGGCGCGGTCCGCCCGCTCTCCCTGGAGTACCCGGACGACCCCAACACCCTGGGCGCCGACGCCAAGTACGAGTTCCTGGCAGGCCCCGACTTCCTCGTCGCGCCCGTCTACAGCGACACCAGCGTCCGGGACGGCATCTACCTGCCCAAGGGCACCTGGACCGACTACTGGACGGGCAAGACCTACCAGGGCCCCACGACCATCGACCATTACGCCGCGCCCCTGGACACGTTGCCGCTGTTCGTGAAGGGCGGCTCGATCGTGCCGATGTGGCCCCAGGGCACGACATCCTGGGAGACCCGGAACAAGGGCGAGCTGGACTACGACATCTATCCGCGCCTCGGCACGTCCTCCTACACGCTGTACGAGGACGACGGTGTCACGCGGCAGTTCGCCCAGGGCGCTTCGGCCACGCAGCGGGTCCAGGTGACCTCGGCCGGACGGGCCTCGGTCGTCAACGTCGGTGCCAGCGTGGGCAGTTACCAGGGCAAGCCGGCCAGCCGCGCCTACCGTCTCACCGTGCACGGCGGGACCGCGCCCACCATCGTCGCGCTCGGCGGGCAGCGGCTGCGCCGGTACGGTTCGGCGGCCGAGCTCGGCGCGGCGGGCACGGGCTGGTTCTTCGATCCCGCGACCGGAGTGACGCAGATCAGGACGCCGTCGCAGTCCACCGGGCGTGGCTTCTCCGTAGAGATCGCGTGAGGGTGGCCTGACGCCCGCCGCCGGGGCGGGGGCCGTACCGTGAGCCGTCCGGTACGGCCCCTTCGCACGTGCGTGAGGCGGGTTGGGGCAGGATCGGCGTACGGCTGAACAGGCACTCCACCGTCAGGAGATCGATCCGATGTCATTCCGCGCCATCCGTGTCACCAAGGACGACGAGCGGGGCCACCACGTCGAGACCGTCACGCTGGAGGAGGACGAACTCCACGACGGCGATGTGACGGTCGCCGTGGACTACTCCACCGTCAACTACAAGGACGGCCTCGCGCTCGCCCACGGCAAGGGCATCGTGCGGACGTATCCGCTGGTGCCCGGCATCGACTTCGCGGGCACCGTCGAATCGTCCACGCACCCCTCGTTCGCGCCCGGAGACCAGGTGGTGCTCAACGGCTACGGCGTGGGGGAGGGGCACGACGGCGGCTTCGCGCAGAAGGCCCGGGTCGACGGCGACTGGCTGGTCCCGCTGCCCGCCGGGCTCACCACCCGGCAGGCGGCCGCGATCGGCACCGCCGGATACACGGCCATGCTCAGCGTGCTCGCCCTTGAGGACGCGGGCCTCACCCCCGACAGCGGTGACGTGCTGGTGACGGGCGCGGCGGGAGGCGTCGGCTCGGTCGCCGTGTCGCTCCTGGCGGGGCTCGGGTACCGGGTGCTCGCCTCCACCGGCAGGCCCGCCGAGGCCGACTACCTGTGCGGCCTCGGCGCCGCCGAGATCATCGACCGCGCCGAACTCTCCGAGCCCGGCCGCCCGCTCGGCAAGGAGCGCTGGGCCGGCGCGGTCGACTCGGTCGGCAGCCACACCCTGGTCAACGTCCTCGCGGGCACCCGCTACGGCGGCACCGTCACCAGCTGCGGCCTGGCCCAGGGCATCGATCTGCCGGGCACGGTGGTGCCGTTCATCCTGCGCGGGGTGACCCTGACCGGTATCGACTCCGTGCAGGCGCCGATGGAGCGCCGGATCAGGGCGTACGAGCGGCTGGTACGGGATCTCGATCTCGCCCGCCTCGAAACGATGACCACCCTCGTCACCCTCGACGAGGTCCCCGCGGTCGCCGAACGCATCCTGAAGGGCCAGGTGCGCGGCCGCACGGTGGTGGACGTCAACGCCTGACCGACGGCGCGGGGGCGGCCGGTCCGGGACCGCCGCCCTCGATGATCCCCGCGAACCCGTCGAGCAGCGGACCGAGGCCGAACTCGAAGAGCTCGTCGAAGCGCAGCTCGTAGCCGTCATCGAGGGCCGAGGCGACCCGGCTGAACACCGGATACCTGCCGGACCTCACGAGCGCGGCGAGGGTTGTGGCCTGCTGTTCCATCCAGCCGTCCTCGCTCACGCCGGTCGTGGCCGCGGCCTGGCTCTCCTGCTCCAGGCCGGCCGCGAGCCCCTGCGCATAGCCGTACAGGAGCACATGAAGGTCCATCATGGTGGCCGGCGCGAGGTCATGCCCGTCGAGCGCGGCAAGCGCCCACTCGGCGTGAACCATCAGGTTGGGCAGGAGCAACGGGCGCGTGAGCGGGGCGAGTTGGGCCAGCCAGGGGTGTCTGCGAAACAGTGACCACAGGGTCCGACCGCCCAGTTCGAGCCGGGCGCGCCAGCCGTCCGGGGGCACGGCCGGATAGCTTGCCTCGCCGAACGCGGCGTCCGCCATCAGGAGCACCAGGTCGTCCTTGCCGCCGACATGCCGGTACGGCGACATCGCGGCGACGCCGAGCCGGGCGGCGACCGCGCGCATGGACAGCGCGCCCAGCCCTTCACTGTCGGCGATCTCCATGGCGGTCGCCACGATCCGTTCGGGCGTCAGCTCCCGTTCCCGGGGGTGCTCCTCATCGCGCCGGACGCGCGTCCGTGCCGGGGACGCGGCCGTGCGGTCGCTC
Organism: Streptomyces sp. NPDC006711; assembly: GCF_042869775.1. Lineage (NCBI taxonomy): Bacteria > Bacillati > Actinomycetota > Actinomycetes > Kitasatosporales > Streptomycetaceae > Streptomyces > Streptomyces sp. NPDC006711. The sequence goes on along the minus strand of NZ_JBIAGO010000002.1, from coordinate 236,192 downwards.
ACCACGGTGCCGACCCGGGGAAGGGTCTCCACGACGCCTTCCAGGCGCAGGGTGGTGAGCGCTTTGGTGGCGGTCGCCAGCGCGACACCCCACTCCTTGACGATCCCCCGCGTCGAGGGCACCCGGTCGCCCGGCGCCAGCTCCCCGCTCGTGACACGCCGCCGGATCTCCCCGGCGATACGCAGATAGGGCGGCTGCTCACCTTCCCCTGCCATGCCCGGTCCCCCTTTCCGTGGAGAGCGCGATTTTTCCGCGCGGCCACCCCGCTGTACTAGGGCAGAGGCTAGCAGGCACAAGCGGCCTGAACTGCCCTTGTGTGCTAGGACAGTGGGCAGTGAGGGGTGGTTGGGCCGGGTGTGAGTACGCCGTACATTCAGTCGCGTACAGGGTGTTCCCGCCGCTCGACGAAGGAGTTTTGCCATGAAGACCGTCCTCGTTTCCGGTGCGGGGGTCGCGGGGTGCGCCCTCGCGTACTGGTTGGGTCGGTGCGGCTTCGTTCCGACGGTCGTCGAGCGTGCTCCTGGGGTGCGGCCCGGTGGGCAGGCGGTCGATGTCAGGGGAGTGGCGCTCGGCGTCGTGGAGCGGATGGGGCTGCTCGGCCGGGTGAGGGAGGTAGCCACTCGTATGCGGGGCATGTCCGTGATCGACGCGAACGGCGAGGAGCTGCACCGTTCCACGGAGGCGACGTTCAGCGGCGGCAGACTCGACAGCGGGGATGTCGAGCTGCTGCGCGAGGATCTGGTGGGCGTCCTGGAGCAACTGGGCGCGGGTCGGGCCGAGTTCGTCTACGGGGACCGGATCGTCGCACTCGACGAGGGCGAGCACGGGGTCCACGTCGCCTTCGAGTACGGCCCCGCACGGACCTTCGACCTCGTGGTCGGCGCCGACGGGCTGCACTCGACGGTGCGTACGCTCGCGTTCGGTCCCGAAGGAACGTCCCCGCACCACCTCGGCACGCACCTGGCGATCTTCAGCGCCGAGAACTTTCTCGGCCTGGACAACTGGCAGCTGTGGCACCGCGACGGGGACGCCGGATACGGGATATATCCCGTGCGCGACAACAGCGAGCTGCGGATCACCTTCGGCTTCGCTTCCGGTGCGCTCGACCCCGCCACGCGCGACCCGCAGGTGCTGAGGCAGGAGGTCGCGGACAGGATGGGCGCGCTGCGCTGGGAGACTCCCCGGCTGCTCAACGCGCTGTGGACCGCGCCCGACTTCTACGCCGACGCGATGGCGCAGGTCAGGCTGGACCGCTGGTCGCGCGGCCGGGCGGTGCTGGTCGGGGACGCCGGATACTGCGCATCGCCGCTCTCGGGCCAGGGCACCAGCCTCGCGCTCGTGGGCGCGTACATCCTCGCGGACGCGCTTCGGCGCACCGGCGGCGACCACCGCGCCGCCTTCGCGCGGTACGAGGCGCGGATGCGGCCCTTCGTCGCGCTCAACCAGGCGTTGGCGACGGAGAATCCGGGCGGTGCGGCCGGCGAGGAGTCCCTGGAGCGCGCCAAGAACGCCCTCACACTCGACGCCTGACCCGCGCCACCCGCCCGGGACGCCCTCAGGCGGGGATGTGTACCGCCGGTTCGGTGGAGTGCACGTCGCCGGCCAGCGGCGGCAGGGGCAGCGGTGGCAGGGAAAGGGTGGGCGGGAGGTCCGCCGGGGGTGTCGGCGCGTGGTTTGGGTGGGGCGGCGTGGCTGCGAGTGCCGGGGCCGGGGGTGTGGCGCCGGTCAGCATGAGGACGCCTCGGGCCGCCACGCACGCGGACGCCGCGGCGGTCAGCCAGCCGAGCGGGCCGCCGTGGAAGCTCTCACCGAGCAGCGCGACCCCGATCACCGCGGCCGCGGCAGGGTTGGCGAGGTTGACCACGGCCAGGGGCGCGGCGAGGCCGTCCCGGTAGGCGGCCTGCGAGAGCAGCAGCCCGCCGACCGCGAACGCCGCCACCAGCACGGCGACCAGCGTGGTCCCCCACCAGGCCGGCGGTCCCGAGGGCAGTTCCCTGGCGAGGGAGGCGGTGACCGTCTGGGTCAGGGCGGACGCCACGCCGGACGCGACACCGGACGCCGTGGCGAGGCCGAGGCCGCCGCCGTGCGCGGAGTGCGCGCCGGCCCGTACCAGGAAGGCGAGCAGCAGCGCGGTGCCCGTCGCGATGGCAAGGGCCTCGTTCACGCTGAGCGCGTCACCGGGGCTCGCGGGTCCGGTGACCGCGATCAGACCGGTGAGCCCGGCCAGCGTCCAGGCCGCCCCGCGCCACTCGCGCCGGCCGACCCTGCGGCGCTCGTAGTACGCCGACAGCGGCAGCGCGGCGACCAGGGTGAGCGCGCCGAGCGGCTGGACCAGAGTGAGCGGGCCGTAGTGGAGCGCGGCCACGTGCATGAGGGCGCCGGCGGCGTTCAGGCCCACCGCCCACCACCACAGCGGCCGGGTGAGCAACTGGCCGACGCCCTTGCCGCCCTGGGCGGCGAGGCGGGACTGCGCGACGGCGGCCAGCGCGTAACCGGCGGCCGACGCGAGCGAGAGCAGGATCGCGAGCAACGCGGATTCGTTCATCGCACGGCCTCGGAGAGCTGGGGCGCGGGAGCGCGCGGGGGAGTGAGTGTCTGCCGGGACGCGGGCGTGGTGGCCTCGGCGCCGGGCAGGGGGGCCGGCGCGTACCCGGGCCTGGACCGGCGCTCGACACCGGCCGCCGCCCGAGGCCCGCGTGCCCATTCGGCCGACTTGGATGCCGCAGGCAACCGTGCGGGCCGAAGGGGCGCGGGCACGAAGCAGAGCACCGCTCCCAGCAGCGCGGTGGCCACGATCGCGTCGAGCCAGTAGTGGTTGGCGGTACCGACCACCACAAGGAGGGTGAGTAGCGGGTGCAGCAGCCACAACCAGCGCCAGCGGCTCCGGGTCGCCATGATCAGCCCGATGGCCACCATCAGCGCCCAGCCGAAGTGCAGTGAGGGCATCGCCGCGAACTGGTTCGCCATGGTGTCGGTGTCCGGGGTCGCGGCGTACACGGAGGGCCCGTAGACCTGCGCGGTGTCGACCAGTCCCGCCGTGGTCAGCATGCGTGGCGGGGCGAGCGGAACCGTGATGTGCAGCACGAGGGCGGCGGCGGTGAGTCCCGCGAGCACCCGGCGCGACCAGAGGTAGTGGCCGGGGCGGCGCAGGTACAGATAGACCAGGAAGGCCACCGTGGCGGGGAAGTGCACCGTCGCGTAGAAGGTGTTGGCGGCCTTCACCAGGGTGTCGCCGTGCAGCAGCAGATGCTGCACCGAGCCCTCGCCGGGCAGACGCAGCGCGCGCTCCCAGCTCCACACGCGGTCGGCGTTGTCGAAGGCGCTCGCCTCGTGCCCGTTCGCGAGCCGGCGGCCGAACTTGTAGACGAGGAAGAGCGCGGTCACGAGCAGCAGCTCGCGCACCAGGGGCGGCCGGGAAGCGGTCGTCTCCGGTTCTGCGGGACGGGTCTGGCGACGCGCCCCCGTGGTTATACCGGCAAACATGCTCCGGCCCCTTTGAACCTGGATCGATACGTGGAAAAAGCACAAGCGAACACAGGAAGGCTAGATCGAAACTCATCGAGACGCAAACGTCTCGATACGTTTGCGTCTCGATTGAGCGGAGCCTACTCTCGTACGTGCAGAAGCACCCCGTGTTCTTCCCTCGGAGGCGACGATGTCGACGCAGGCCGCCACGGCCGCTGCCCGCCGCAGCAAGATCAGCCCCGAGCGCGAGCTCGAGCTGTACGAGGCGGTGCTCGACCTGCTCAGAGAGGGCGGCTACGACTCCGTGACCATGGAGGGCGTCGCCGCGCGCACCCGGTGCGGCAAGGCGACCCTGTACCGGCAGTGGAAGAACAAGCCGCTCCTGGTGACGGCGGCGCTCGGCGCGAAGCGCTGCTCGTTCTTCACCGGCATCGACACCGGGACCCTGGCCGGGGATCTGCGGGAGGCGGCCCGTGCGGTCGGCCGGCGCGAGGGCCCCGACACCGAGCTGATGGAAGCGGTCGGTCAGGCCTACATCAAACATCCCGACCTGCGCGAAGCTCTGCGCGAGACCGTCCTGAACCCCGAGATCGCCGCGCTCGACGCGATGCTCGCACGGGGCGTCGAGCGCGGAGAGGTGGCGGCGGACCATCCCGCGCTCGGCTATGTCGCCCCCATGATCATGGGCATGTTGCGCATCGAGCGGTTGTTCGAGGACCGCTTCCGCGGCGAGGACACCCTGCTCGGTCTCCTGGAGGCCGTGATCTTCCCGGCGCTGCGGATCGGCTGAGGCGCGGGGTCAACCCGACGTATTCGTAGGCCAGTTGACGCTCCCTCAGACGGCGATGACCGCCACCCCGGCCTCGGTGAAGCGAGCGACCGTCTCCTCGGTCACGGCGGTGTCCGTCACCAGCGTGCCCACCTGGGACGTCGCGCAGATCCTGGCGAACGAGCGCTTGCCCAGCTTCGTCGAGTCCGCGGCCACCACGACCCGCTCGGCGCGCTCGCACAGCAGCCGGTTGATGCCTGCCTCGTCCTCGTCGTGCGCCGAGGCCCCGTGGGTCACGTCGAAGGCGCCGACGCCGAGCACCGCCACGTCCATCGTGATCTGGTTCAGGACGCCGCCCGCGAGCGGCCCCGTGAGCTCGTAGGTCTGGGGGCGGGCCACCCCGCCCGTCACCACGATCTTGAACTGCGGCCGCACCGCGAGCTCGTTGGCGATGTTGAGCGCATTCGTCACGATCGTCAACGCCGGTGCGCCATGGGCCAGTTCGGGCCGCACCGCGAGCGCGCGGGCGACTTCTGTGGTCGTGGTGCCGCCGGTCAGGCCCACCGCCTCGCCCGGCGCCACCAGATCCGCCACGGCCCTGGCGATCCGCTGCTTCTCCGACGCCTGGCGCGCCGACTTGTAACGCAGCGGCAGCTCGTAGGAGACGCCGTGCACCAGCGCTCCGCCCCGGGTGCGCACCAGCATCTGCTGCTCGGCGAGCTGGTCGAAGTCGCGGCGGATCGTGGCGGCCGACACCCCAAGGGCGCTCGCCGCCTCGTCGACGTCGAGGCGGCCCTGATCCACAAGCAGCTCAAGGAGCGTCTGCCAGCGGGCGTCGCGCGACATCCGCATCCCCGTTCTTCGTACCGGTAACCGTCCGTAATGACCTTAGCGCACGTCCATATGCTTGATCGTGCTCGAAATCTCGCTATATTTTGCAGAAACAAGCACGTGGACGCGTAGGTGATCAGTGTCCAGTGACCTCAAGGTCCAGTGACCTCAAGGGTGGGAGTGCCCGGATGAGCCATGTCGAGAACGAACTGAGCAGCCAGCCCGAGTGCTGGACGCGGGCCGCCGAGGTGGCCGTCCAGCACAAGGAGGCCCTGCCGGCCCCCGGCGAGCGCGTCGCGGTCGTCGGCTGCGGCACCTCCTTCTTCATGGCGCAGGCCGTCGCCGCCCTGCGCGAGAGCGCGGGCCTCGGCGAGACCGACGCGTTCGCCGCCTCGGAGTTCCCCGAGGACCGCTCCTACGACCGGGTCGTCGCGCTGACCCGCTCCGGGACCACCACCGAAGTGCTCGACCTGCTGGCGCGGGTGCGCGGCCGGGCCCGTACCACCGCCATCACGGCCGACCCCGCGACGCCGGTCATGCGGGCCGCCGACGACATCGTGGTGCTCGACTTCGCGGACGAGGAGTCGGTCGTCCAGACCCGCTTCGCCACCACCGCCCTCACCCTGCTCCGCGCCCACCTCGGGCTGCACACCGAGCAGGTCGTCGCCGACGCCCGTACCGCGCTGGCCGATCCGCTGCCCCAAGGCCTGGTGGAATCGGCCCAGTTCACCTTCATCGGCCGGGGCTGGACCAACGGCCTCGCCCAGGAGGCCGCCCTCAAGATGCGTGAGGCGTCCCTGTCCTGGACCGAGGCCTACCCGGCGATGGAGTACCGCCACGGCCCCATTGCCATCTCCACCGCCACGACCGCCACCTGGATGTTCGGCGAGGCACCCGAAGGCCTCGCCGCTCAGGTGGCCGCCACCGGCGCGCTGTGGATCGAGGGGCGCCTGGACCCGCTGGCCGAACTCGTCCGCGCCCAGCGTCTGGCCGTCGCCGTCGCGGCCGCCCGGGGTCTCGACCCGGACCGCCCGCGCCACCTCACCCGCTCGGTCATCCTCGACGGCGCCTGAGCCGCGGACGACACCGCACGACACGACCGCACAACGCGGCACAGGTGGTGACACCGCACAACGCGGCACAGGCGGAGACGCCGCACCACGCTCCACAGGTGAGACACCGCACAACGCGCCACAGGTGAAGGGGAAGCACAGATGCCACTCGCACGGACCGGCACACTTGTCGCCGAGGCCGCCGTCAAGCGCCGCGCCGTCGCGGCCTTCAACATCATCACGCTGGAGCACGCCGAGGCGGTCATCGCGGGCGCCGAGGCCGCCAAGTCCCCGGTGGTCCTGCAAATCAGCGAGAACGCGGTCAAGTTCCGCTACGGCCGGGTCCTGCCGCTGGCCCGCGCCGCCGTCGCGGCCGCCGAGGCCGCCGCCGTACCGGTCGCGCTCCACCTCGACCACGTCACCCGGGACGAACTCCTGCGCCAAGCCGCCGACGCGGGATTCAGCTCCGCCATGTACGACGCCGCCCATCTGCCCTACGAGGAGAACCTGGCGGCGACCCGCGCGGCCGCCGACTGGGCCCACACCCAAGGCCTGTGGATCGAGGCCGAGTTGGGCGAGGTCGGCGGCAAGAACGGCAAGGCGCCGCTCGACGCCCACGCGCCCGGCGCGCGCACCGACCCCGAGCAGGCGCGGCAGTTCGTCGCCGACTGCGGCGTCGACGCGCTCGCCGTCGCCATCGGCAGCACCCACGCCATGACCTCCCGCACCGCCGAACTCGACCACGCCCTGCTGGCCAGACTCGACGACGCGCTGAAGGTGCCGCTGGTCCTGCACGGCTCGTCCGGGGTGCCCGACGACGCCCTCGCGGCCGCCGTCGCGGGCGGCATCGCCAAGGTCAACATCGGCACCGCCCTGAACCTGGCGATGACCGACGCCATCCGCGCCTACCTCGCGGCCCACCCCGAGGCGGTCGACGCCCGCACCTATCTGACGGTCGGCCGGCAGGCGATGGCGGCCACCGTCACCCGCCTGATCGGGGTACTCGACCGCGACGCCTGAGACGCGCGCGCCCGCCGCCGGTCCCCGCGCGGGCCCCGGCGGCCAGGGCGCCACGTTCCGCCAGTGCGGCACTCTTCCGATGTGGCCGGGCGTCATAGACGATGGGCCCTGTGGACAGGCATGAGCACGCTCGGCTCGACGCGCTTCAGCGCGACCCGTATCCGCTCTACGCGCGGGCCCGGCACGCCGAGGGCCTGACCTTCGTACCGGAGCTGGACGCGTGGCTGGTGGCCCGCGACGCGGACGTGCGCGAGGTGCTGCGCCGCCCCGAGGCGTTCTCCTCCGCCAACGCGCTGCGCCCCGACGTCCTGCCGGGTCCCACGGTGCTCGCCGAAATGGGCCGGGGCTTCGGCGGCCGCCCCGTCGTGGTCAGCTCCGACGGCGCGCTGCACCAGCGGCTGCGCGCCCCGGTCGTGCACGGCCTCTCGCCCTCCCGCGTCGCCGCCGTCGTGCCGTACGCGGCGGAGCGGGCCGGCGCGCTCATCGACAGCTTCGCCGAGCGGGGCTTCGCCGACCTCATGGCCGAGTTCGCCCTCGTACTCCCCGGCCAGGTGATCGGGCACCTGATCGGCCTCGCACCGGCGGACGTCCCGCTCGCCGTGCACGGCGGCTACCGCGCCGAGCAGCTGCTCTTCCGGCCGATGGCCGAGGCGGACCAGCTCGCGGCCGCCCGCGACGTCGTGGAGATGCAGCACCTCCTGGACACCTATGTGCGCGAGCGGCACGCCCGCCCCGAGGACGACCTGTGCAGCTCGCTGATCACGGCGCTTGTGCCCCCCGGCGAGCCGGGCGGTGGCGAGCTCACTCTCGACGAGCGCCACGAGATGGTCGCCCACCTACAGAACTTCCTGCTGGCCGGGCACCTCACCACGAGCGCCCTGATCGGCTCCACGCTGCTCCACCTGATGCACCACCGGGCCCAGTGGGACCTGCTGTGCCAAAAGCCCGAGCTGATTCCGGCCGCCGTCGAGGAAGCCGCCCGCTACGACAGCCCGATCCAGGGCTTTCGCCGCATCACGACCCGGCCGGTCGTACTGTCCGGCACCGAACTGCCCACCGGCGCCGTGGTGTTCGTCGCCTTCGGCTCCGCCAACCGCGACCCGAGCCGCCACGAACGCCCCGACGTCTTCGACATCACGCGCCCACCGGCGCGCCACCTCGCCTTCGGCTACGGAGTGCACGGCTGCCCGGGCTCCCAGCTGGCCCGCGAACAGCTGCGGGTCACCCTGGAACTGCTCACGGCGCGGCTGCCGGGACTGCGCCTGGCCGAGGAGAGACCCGTGGTCATGCGCCCCACCATGATCCACCGCTCGCCCGAAGAGCTCCCGCTGATCTGGTGAGTGGGCGGCATATCCTCCGACCATGCGCGTCGCACTCTTCGTCACCTGCGTCAACGACGCGGTGTATCCCGCCACCGGCATCGCGACGGTGAAACTGCTCGAACGGCTCGGGGTCGAAGTCCACTTCCCGCCCGGCCAGACCTGCTGCGGACAGCCCATGTTCAACACCGGCTACCGGCACGAGACCGAGCCCCTGGTGCGCCGCATGGCCCGGGTCTTCGCGGGCTACGACCACATCGTCACCCCCTCCGGCTCCTGCGCGGCCATGATCCGCGACAACTACCCCCGCATCGCCCGCAAGGCCGCCGCCGAAGGAGGGGACCCGGAACTGACCGAGGCCGCCGAGGCGCTGGCGCCGCGCACCTACGAGCTGACCGAGTTCCTGGTGGACGTGCTCGGCGTGATCGACGTCGGCGCCTTCTTCCCGCACACCGTCACCTACCATCCCTCCTGCCACGGAGCGCGCCTGCTGGGCCTCGGCGACCGCCCGCACCGCCTGCTGGCCGCCGTCAAGGGCCTTGAGCTGCGCGAACTGCCCGGCGCCGAGGAGTGCTGCGGCTTCGGCGGCACCTTCGCGCTGAAGAACCCCGACGTCTCCGCCGCGATGGGCACCGACAAGGTGCGCAACGCCCTTGCCACCGGGGCCGAGGTGCTGTGCGGCGCCGACAACTCCTGCCTGATGCACATCGTCGGCATCCTGCACCGCCAGGACGCCCCGACGCGGGCCCTCCACATCGCCGAGATCCTTCTCCGTACGGAAGCGGAGCCCCACGTATGAGCGGCACCTTCATCGGCATGCCTGTGTTTCCCCCGCCCGACCACCCTGTGTTTCCCCCGCCCGACCACCCTGCGTTCCCCCCGCCCGACCACCCTGTGTTTCCCCCGCCCGACCACCCTGCGTTCCCCGAGGCCGCTCGCGACGCCGTACGCGACAACACCCTGCGCGCCAATCTGCGCCACGCCACCCACACCATCCGCGACAAACGGGCCAAGGCCGTCGCCGAACTCGAGGACTGGCAGTGGCTGCGCGAGGCCGGCAAGCGGATCAAGGACCACACGCTGCGCCATCTCGACCGGTACCTGGAGCAGTTGGAGGCGGAGGTCACCGCCGCCGGTGCGACCGTGCACTGGGCGGCCGACTCGGACGAGGCCAACCGGATCGTGACCGGCCTGGTCAAGGCCACGGGGGAGCGCGAGGTGGTCAAGGTCAAGTCGATGGCCACCCAGGAGATCGGTCTCAACGAGGCACTGGCCGCCGAGGGCATCCACGCCTACGAGACCGACCTGGCCGAACTCATCGTCCAGCTCGCCGACGACCGGCCCTCGCACATCCTGGTCCCGGCGATCCATCGCAACCGCGCCGAGATCCGCGCCATCTTCCGCGAGCGGATGGGCAGTTGGGGCAGGCCCGCGCCCGACGACCTCACCGACGAGCCCGCCGACCTCGCGGAGGCGGCCCGGCTGCACCTGCGGGAGAAGTTCCTGCGGGCGAAGGTCGCCATCTCGGGCGCCAACTTCATGGTCGCCGAGACCGGCACCCTGGTCGTCCTGGAGTCCGAGGGCAACGGCCGCATGTGCCTGACCCTGCCCGAGACCCTGATCTCGGTCGTCGGCATCGAGAAGACCGTCCCCACCTGGCGTGATCTGGAGGTCTTCCTGCAAACCCTGCCGCGCTCGTCGACGGCCGAGCGGATGAATCCGTACACCAGCATGTGGACCGGCACGTCCGACGACGACGGCCCCCGCACCTTCCACCTCGTGCTGCTCGACAACGGCCGCACCGACGCCCTCGCGGACGACATCGGCCGCCAGGCGCTGCGCTGCATCCGCTGCTCGGCCTGTCTCAACGTGTGCCCGGTGTACGAACGGGCCGGCGGCCACGCCTACGGCTCGGTCTATCCGGGCCCCATCGGCGCCATCCTCACGCCTCAACTCCGGGGCACCGCGAGCGAGATCGACGCCTCGCTCCCGTACGCCTCCTCCCTGTGCGGCGCCTGCTACGACGTCTGCCCCGTCGCCATCGACATCCCCGAGGTCCTGGTCCACCTCCGTGAGCGGGTCGCGGACCGAGGCGGGCGCGGACACCGCGTGGAGAAGGCCGTGATGCGGGCGGCCAGTTGGGTCATGGACCACCCCGCGGCTCTGGCGGCGGGGGAGCGGGCGGCGGCCAGGACCCGCGCGCTGCATCCCGGGCGGCCTCCGGGCGCGGGAGCCTGGACCGAGAGCCGCGACCTGCCGCCGCTGCCCGCACGACCCTTCCGTGACTGGTGGAAGAAGAACCGCACATGAGCTCACGCGACCGCGTCCTCGCCCGGGTCCGGGCCGCCGTGGCCGGCGCGCCCGAGGCACCCGCCGTGCTCCGCGACTACCTCACAAGCCACACCCGCGACGACCCGGCGGCCCTGCTCGACCTGCTGCACGACAACCTCGCCGACTACCGCGCCCTCGTGCACCGCGCGGACCCGGCGGAAGTGGCGCCGCTCGTCGCGCGGCTGCTGGCGGCGCGCGGGGCGAACAGCGTCCTGGTTCCTGCGGGGCTTCCCGACGCGTGGCTCGCGGACACCGACTGCGTACGCGTGGCGGACCGCGCGGAGGCGACGGCGGCCGAACTCGACGCCGTGGACAGCGTCATCACCGGCTGCGCCCTGGCCGTCGCGGAGACCGGCACTCTCGTCCTGGACGCGGGAGCGGCCCAGGGGCGCCGGCGCATCACCCTCGTACCCGACCACCACATCTGCGTCGTACGGGCCCCCGAGCAGATCGTGGCCTCCGTCCCGCGCGCCATGTCACGCCTCGACCCGCGCCGCCCGCTGACCTGGATCTCGGGCCCCTCCGCCACCAGCGACATCGAGCTCGACCGGGTGGAGGGCGTGCACGGACCCCGCACCCTCGAAGTGATCCTGCTCAGCGGGTGAGCCGGGGCGCGTCGGCTACGGCGTCGACCGGCCCCGGCAGCCGGCCCGCGAGCTCGCGCGCCCACGCGGCAAGCCCCTCCAGATCCAGCCCATGGTCCCGGGCGCCCGGACACGCCCCGTACCGGGCGAGCGAGCCCGTACCCCGTTCAAGGAGCGAGCGGGCTCCCTTGGCGTTGCCGCGCGCGGCATGCGTGAGCCCCACGGCGAGCTGCGCCAATCCCCGCCACAGCGGCTCCTCCTGGGCGGGGCCCGACTTCCACGCGTCCTCGAACACCTCGTGCGCGTGGAAGGGCATCCCCGCCGCCAGCAGCCGCTGCGCCTCGCGCACCGTCTCCTCGGGGGAGCGCGTCACGCCCTCTGGCTGCCGCGCCACGCCTTCGGCGCCGTACGGCAACGGCCGCCCGAGCCCGTCCCGGGGCCGGGCATTGCGCGCCCGCCCCTCGGCGTCACGATCCCGGGCCGCAGAACTGTCCATACGGCGATTGTGCCCCGTTCCTGGTCCGCCCTCGGAGTGCGGTATGGTTCTCATGCACGAACGGCCGGGGGAAACCCCAGGTCAGACGGGCATCGGGACGTGGCGCAGCTTGGTAGCGCACTTGACTGGGGGTCAAGGGGTCGCAGGTTCAAATCCTGTCGTCCCGACGTGAGTCGGAAAGGCCGTTGGCCGGGAGAAATCCCAGGTCAGCGGCCTTTTTGCGTGGTCGTGCGGCAGCTGTTCCGCTGCCGAAGGCCACGTCATCGGGCGGCGGGCCGCACCCCGAGGCCGCGCGCCCGCTCGTGGTCCGGCTCCGGCGGTGTACGGGCCCGGCCGGCGGCCCGGGCTCGGGTCGTGCGGTGCAGGATCGCCCGGTCGGCGTCCTCGGAAGGGTCGAGACGGGACAGCGTCGCGTGCCACACCGCCAGCTCGCGCAGGACGCGGCCCGGTCCTTGGCGGCACGGGGCGTAACCGTCCTGTGGATGGACGGCGCCCTCCCAGAGTGGGCGACCGGTTCCGTCGACGACCACGCCCTGCCCGTCCTGGCCCTCCACTTCGCGCCAGCCGAAGTCGAGGCCGGCCTGCTCGGCGGCCCGTAGCGCCAACTCCTCCTACGCGCCCCACTGTTCGAGCAGCGCCCAGCGTCCACGTCGTACCGACCGCCGTACTTGGCGTCCGCCGACAGCTGGCGGTCGAGGGATTTGAGGACGACGGTCAACGTGGTTCCAGCGGTAGGGGGTTGTCGATCCTAGGCGCCGCTGTGGAGTTATGAGGTCACGCGGGGCCCAGCCGTCGCGCAGCCCGCGCCCGCGCCCGCGCCCGCGCCCGCGCCCCCGCTGCCACGGCCGGGGCGGTGCCGCTCACGACATATGCCGGTGAATGACATATGGTGGTGTCGTGACTGACCGGGCCATGCAGGAACCTACCTTGCTTCTTCTCACCGCGCTCGCCGACGAGCCACGCCATGGCTACGCCATCGCGCGCGAGGTGGAGGTGATCTCGGGCGGGCGGGTGAAGATGCGGACCGGCACGCTGTACGGGGCGCTGGAACGCCTCTTGCAACAGGGGCTGATCGAGGTGCACAGCGAAGAGGTGGTCGACAGCCGGCTGCGGCGCACCTACACACTGACCTCGCCCGGCCGCACCGCCCTTGCCGCCGAGGCCAAGCGGATAGCCGCCACCGCGCGCGAAGCCACCAGGCGCCTCGGCGTGACCGGTGAGGCCGCCACCTCGTGAACCCCGTACTGCTGCGCCTGTACCCGGCCGGCTTCCGCCGTGCTTTCGGCGACGAGATAGCCGAGTCCTACCGCGAAGCGACGGCGGGCGCCGGCCCACGCGACCGGCTCCGTGAAGCTGCGGACGTCGTGGCGCACGCCCTGCGGCTGCGCCTCGGGATCGGCTCCGCCCACGCGGGGGGAGGTCTCATGGCGGCCGCCGCGCCCTTCGCTCTGGCCGCGACGGCCGCGTACGCCGCCTTCAACCTCAACGGAAGCGCGGGAGACTGGTATGTCATGCGCGGCGTGGGGGCCGTGGCCGACGCCGTGACGCTCATGAACGCCGGCTATCTGCTGACCCTGCTCGGCGCGGTGGTGGCGCTGGCCGGACGCTACGTCCCCGGCGTGCTGGCGGCGACCGCCGGGGCCGTGGTCGGTTCGGTGAGCTTCCTCCACCCCGTCTGGCCCTCCCCGGACGAGGTGAGCGGGCAGTTCGTGGGCTTCCTTCTCGCGCCGGTCGTGGTCGCCGCGCTGCCGCTGGCCTGTCCGCCGGATCTGCGCCCGGCCCGGCGTGCGCGGGGAGCGGCGGGGGTGGTCGCGCTCGCGGTGTGGGCCGTTCTCCTGGTGGCGGCCCTCGTGGTCAGCGACCCGCTCGGTATCGGCTTGCGCGTTCCGTGGCGCTTCGGCGTCCCCATCGTCGCGGCCCTGGTGCTCGCGGGCCGCCCCGCCTTCGCCGCGATCCGCACCACCGGCCAACTCGCCGCCGCCGCAACGCCGTTCATCGCCATCCTGTACTTCTCCGGATGGGTGCGCACCGACGAACTCCTCACCCTCATCGGCGCCCTCGCGGTCACCGCCGTGGTCCTGAGGCTGCGGCGCCGTACCGGCGACGTCGACCGGATCAACACCGCCTGAGGGAGCGCGCGTTGCGGTGCCCGGCGCGCGCCTTGCTCACCTTCTCCCGCCTTCTCGCCTGCCAGCGGCCCGCTCCCGTCCGGCCGCCCCACCTCTGGAGCCCCGATGCCCGCGTCTGCGCCCGCGCCCGATTCCCCGCACGGCGGCGTGCGGGGCAGCATGAGCCGTCTTCCCCGGGCCGCCTGGCGACGCCTGTCCGGCGCGTCGCCGGGCGGGGCGGGGCGGCTGGCCGCCGTCGACGGGCTGCGGCTGCTCGCCGCGGCGGGCGTGGCCGCCTACCACTACCTGGGCACCCCCACCCCTCGTTTCTGGGGCGAGAATTACGACCTGCCCCGGGCGGCGCCGCTGCTGCACGCGGCCGGTGGCTACGGCTGGCTCGGTGTCGAGGCGTTCTTCCTGATCAGCGGGTTCGTCATCTGCATGAGCTGCTGGGACCGCACCCCGGCGGGGTTCGCCGTCTCCCGCATCGCCCGGCTCTTCCCGCTGTACTGGGCCGTCGTCCTGATCATCGTCGTGACGGGCACCGCCACCGTACTCATCGGCCAGCGGTCGGGCGCGCCCACGGATCTGCGCACCACGCTCGGCAACCTCACCATGATTCCGCGACCACTGGGTGTGGACTTCACCGCGGGCGTCGCCTGGACGCTGTGGGTGGAGGCCCGCTTCTACCTCCTGATGGGCGCCCTGCTGCTGATCGGTCTGACCTACCGGCGCGTCGTGGCCTTCGGTTTCCTCTGGCTCGTACTGGCCTCCACCGGCCGTGAACTGCGCTCCAGCGCCGTGGACGAGTTCCTGCTGAGCCAGTACGCGGGCCTCTTCGTGACCGGGATCGCGCTCTACCTCATGCACCGCTTCGGATGCGACCTGCTGCTGTGGCTGCTGGCCGGCTTCGCCTGGTGCTACACCCTGACCGTCCTGGAGGACCGCGTCGCCGCACACCCCACCTCCACCTGGGGGCCGAGCGCGGCCGTCCTCACCGGTTTCCTGGCGCTGCTCGTCCTGGCCTGCGGCCCGCTGCGCCACGTCCAAGGGCGCCTCCTCGTGTACGCGGGCGCCCTGACCTACCCCTTCTACCTCGTGCACCAGAGCTTGGGCATACCCGTCACCCGGGGCGTTCTGCGATGCGTACCGGCCCTTGGTCTGCTCCCCTCGATCGCCGTCGGCCTCTCCTTCTCCCTCCTGCTGGCCGCCGTGCTGAACAGCCAGGTGGACCGGCGATTCGGCCCGGTCGTCCGCCGCCACCTCACCACCGCGATCCGGACACCGCCGAGGATCGAGTGCCGGTCAGGTGGTGAGGGCGTGCCCGGTCGTTGAGTCGACATGCTGAGGGATCTCGTCGTGGCGGTCGCCCACGGTCGGTGTCCCGGCGGGCTCGAACATGAGGATCGCGGCGCCGGACGGGGCGAACGGCTTGTGCTCCGTGCCTCTGGGCACGGTGAAAACGGCCCCCTGCGGGAGCAGTACCGTGCGCTCCCCGTCGGGCTCACGCAGGGAGATGCGCAGCTCGCCTTCGAGCACCAGGAAGAACTCGTCGGTGTCGTCGTGGGCGTGCCAGATGTGTTCGCCCTCCACCTTGGCGACGCGCACGTCGTAGTTGTTGACGCGCATGACGATACGAGGGCTCCAGAGGGCGTCGAAGGAGGCCAGCGCCTTGCTGAGGGGAATGGGTTCGCTACTCATGGGCTCATCCTGAGCTGTTCCGTACAGCCGCCGTGAGTGCTAGGAATCGCACATGGCGAAAGAATCCTCGCATACGGCTGACACGGCGGGCGTACACCGGATCGTCGTGATCGTGGACGAGAACTCCAACCCCTTCGAGCTCGGCTGTGTGACCGAGGTCTTCGGTCTGCGCAGGCCGGAGATCGGGCGTGAGCTGTACGACTTCGCGCTCTGTTCCCCCGAGCCCCGCACTCTGATGCGAGACGGATTCTTCACCCTCACGGGAGTCGCCGGCCTGGAAGCGGCCGACGCGGCGGACACCCTGATCGTCCCCAACCGTCCGGACATCGAGGTCCCCCGCCGCCCAGCGGTACTCGACGCCATCCGCCGGGCACACTCCCGTGGCGCACGCCTGGTCGGCCTGTGCAGCGGCGCCTTCACACTGGCCGAGGCCGGAGTCCTCGACGGGCGCCGGGCCACCGCCCACTGGCAATGGGCGGATTCCTTCCGGGCCCGCTTCCCCTCCGTCCTGCTCGAAACGGACGTCCTGTTCGTCGATGACGGAGACATCCTCACCGCGGCAGGGAGCGCGGCCGCGCTCGATCTCGGGCTGCACATGGTCCGCCGCGACCACGGCGCGGAGGTCGCCAACTCCGTGAGCCGGCGGCTGGTCTTCGCGGCGCACCGGGACGGCGGGCAGCGGCAGTTCGTGGAGCGTCCCATGCCGGACCTGCCGGACGAGTCCTTGGCGCCCGTCCTGGCCTGGGCCCAGGAACGGTTGGACTCACCCCTCACCGTGTCCGGCCTCGCGGCGCGTGCGGCCGTCAGCCCGGCGACTCTGCATCGACGCTTCCAGGCGCAGCTGGGCACGACGCCGCTGGCGTGGCTGACGGGGGAACGGTTCGCTCTGGCGTGCCGGCTGATCGAGCGAGGTGAGTCCCGGTTCGAGGTGGTCGCGCGACGCAGCGGGCTCGGCACCGCTGCCAATCTGCGCGCGCTGATGCGCCGCGAGACCGGCATCACGCCCTCGGCGTACAGGCGCAGGTTCGGGTCGGCTGCGATCTGACGATGGGTGTCTTCCGGTGACGCTGCACGTGCGTCTCATCGTGTGTTGTCGCCGGGCGCGGGCCGGTTGGCCGGCTCCGGAGGTGGCCTCGTGGGAGAACGCCATCAGTATCGGGCCACCCCTGCGCGCGGCGGGTTCGGCTCCGTCGATGTTGCCCCCGCACAGGGCCGAACGTGAGGTCCGATTGGCGCCAGCTCTCGGCGGCGGCCGACGCGATGCTCTTACTCATGAACCGACTTGAAGAACATGTGGTGTTGGTGACGGGCGGCAGCAGGGGCATCGGCGCTGCCGTGGCGTTGCGACTGGCCGAAGAGGGCGCCGATGTGGCGCTGACGTACGAGAGCAACGCGGAGCGCGCCGCCGAAGTGGTGGAGCGGGTCAAGGCCGTGGGCCGCCGGGCGCTGGCCATCCAGGCCGACTGCGCGGTGCCCGAGCGGCTGACCGCGGCGGTGGAGGAGACCGTCCAGACGTTCGGCCGGCTGGATGTGCTGGTCAACAACGCCGCCGCGTTCCTCGTGGGCCCCCTCGAGGACATGGGGGCCCAGGAGATCGACCGCACTCTGGCGGTGAACATCCGGGCGCCGTTCCTGGCGTCCCAGGCAGCGGCCCGGCACATGGGCCAGGGCGGCCGCATCATCAGTATCGGCAGCAACATGGCCGAGCGCGCCGTCTTCCCGGGTCTTGCCCTCTACTCGATGAGCAAGACGGCGCTCGTCGGGATGACCAAGGGCCTGGCCAGGGAGCTCGGTCCGCGTGGCATCACCGTCAACGTGGTGCACCCCGGCCCCACCGACACGGACGCCAACCCCGCCGACGGGCCCAACGCGGCGGCGATCGCCGGATTCACCGCGCTGGGGCGTTATGCGGGCGCGGCGGAGATAGCCGCCACCGTGGCCCATCTGGCGAGCCCGGACGGGGCGTACATCACCGGAGCGGCGATCAACGTCGACGGGGGGTTCACCGCCTGACGGACGAACGCGGCGGCGATGCGCGCGTCCGTCATCCGTCGGATGCGCGCGTCTTCGCGCCGGTGGCCCCGAGGCCGTGACGCGGTGACGGTCGTCGAAGGCGCCGGGGGAGCGGGATGCCCTGGCCGCCGTATGGGAGTCCATGATCAGGGCGGGTCTCCGTGCCGCCGCAGAGCGGCCCGGAGGCCCGCCCTTCGTGCGCGCGGGACGTCATGGAGTGTGGCTCCATGGGTAGGGAGAGCCTGTTCACGCGCTGTGGGTGAGGGCTGAGTGGGAAGGGGCACGGGATGGTGCTTGCGGTCGGTGCGGTGGAGCCGTCCGGGCAGGGCTGGCTCCAGGTCGGTGAATTCGGCCTGGCGTTCTTGCTGTCGGCGGCCATCGGTCTCGAACGCGAGATCCGTCAGAAGGCGGCGGGGCTGCGGACGTACACGACGGTCGGCGTCGGATCGGCCCTGTTCACGCTCGTCAGCAAGTACGGGTTCGGAGACGTCCTGCACTCCGGGACCATCGAGCTGGACCCGTCACGCGTGACCGCGCAGATCGTGTCCGGGGTCGGCTTCATCGGGGCCGGCGTCATCTTCGTGCACCGGGGATCGGTGCAGGGCCTCACCACGGCGGCGACGATCTGGCTGACGGCCGCCGTCGGCGCCGCAGCGGCAGCCGGTCTGCCGCTGCTCGCGATCCTGGCGACGGCCGCGTACTTCGTCGCCGCCTATGTGGTGCGTCCCGTCGTTCACCGGCTGCCCGCGATGCGGTCGGTGGCGCCGAGCTTCCGGATCGCGTACGAACAGCGGCCCGGGCTGCTGCGAGAACTCATGGAGCAGTGCGAGCGCGCCGGGTTCGCCGTGGCGGGGCTCCAGATCCTCAGGCCGGGCGGCACCGGGGAGATGGGCGAGGTCCTGATCTCGGCGGTCGGCCGGGGCGATCCGGGCGCGCTGACGGCCCGGTTCGCCGATGTCGCCGGTGTGGTGGCGTGCAGCCGAGGGGGCAACGAGGACGAGTGAGCGCGCCACGGCCGGTGCGTCGGGCCCCGCCGTTCTCAGGTCGCGAGCCTCGGAGCGAGCCACGCGGGCCATCGCGGGGGGCGGGCGGCCAGGAGGCCGAGTAGCACCGCGAACGTGATCGCGACGATGTGCTCGCGGCCCGCCAGATTCGGCTTCTCGAACGACCGCAGCACCGTCGGGCCCACGGCGCACAGAAACAGGACGGGCGCCCGCTTCAGGACGGCTATGTGGGCGAAGAGGCCGACCACGGCGGCGGAGGACCCGGTGTCGATCACATGGGCCGCCTCCGGTGGCAGGCCCCACCACCGGGGCCCAACAGCGATCATGACCCGGGCGCTGAACGTGCCCGCGAGCGAGACGGCGTACGCCACCACCAGGGTCCGGGTGCGGCCCAGTACCAGCTGAGCCAGCGCGAATCCGAGGAACAGCACGGGGATGCCCGGCAGCGCGGGCAGGTCGCGCGCCGGGACGAACAGCGAGAGCGGCGTACGCAGCAGCACGAGCGGGATCGGGATGTCGCCCCGGACGTGCGAGATCAGCCGCACCAGCGTGGCCCCGGTGCGGGACTGGTCCACCGCGTGCAGCACCAGGACCGCCACGGAGGCGAACACCGCCACCGGGACACCGAAGAGACCGTGCCGCACGAGGGCGCGGACCGGCTCCACGACGACGGCGTGGAACTCGCGGCGCAGGTTCCGCCGGAGGAAACGTACGCAACGCGTGAGGCCGTGTTCGGTCGTGCGCGGCGGTTCGGCGGCCGGGGCCGCGAGGGGGCGCGCGCCGACCGCGCGCTCCGACGCCGGCTCCGCCGGCCTTGACCGGACTTCCGTCTCCCCGCGCACCATGAACCCCCACAACCGCCCTGGCCAGGGACTTCCCGCCGGCCTTCGGACGATCCTGTCACGGGGCGCGCGCGGAACCCGGGGCGCCCCCCGGCCTCTTCGGCCGCGCGCGCGAGGCCCCGGCTGGCACCGCACATGCGTACATAACGACATAGGGCTTACGTATCTGGCACTTACTGACGCAATCGAAAATCAGGCCACTCGATGGGGTGAAAGACGTACTGGGCATAACCCATCTGGCCCTGCCCACGTTGATGGCGGTGCGGGCGTGTGGTCCGCGACCGACTCCGGAAGGCAGGAAACCAATGAGACGGGTCGCCATGAAGGGCCTGGTCACGGCGGTGGCCACAGGCGGAGTGCTGGCAGCGACCGGCTACGCCTACGCGGACTCGAGCGCCGACGGGAGCGCCGCTTCCTCCCCAGGGTTGCTTGCGGGCAACGCGGTGCGGCTTCCGGTGAACGTGCCGGTCAACGTGTGCGGGAACACCGTCGATGTGCTCGGGCTGCTCAACCCCGCCGCGGGCAACACCTGCGCCAACGCCTCGGGCGCCCACCGGGGCGCCCGCTCGGGTCCGGGGCACGCGGGAACCTCCGGGAGCGGCAACGCGGGGGGTGCCTCCGCGTCCGGGGTCGAAAAGGGCTCGCCCGGGCTGCTCTCCGGCAATGGCCTGGAGCTGCCGGTGGACCTGCCGGTGAACATCGCGGGCAACTCCGTCAGTCTGGTGGGCGTGGGCAGTCCGGCCCTCGGCAACAGCGCGTCGAACCACTCGACGCCGCCGGTCCGGCACCGCCCCACACCGCCGCCGTCGGCCCCCGCGCCCAAGCCCGCCCCGCCCGCGCCCGCGGCTCCCGCCCTCCCGGCGCCGCCGCCGCAGACGCAGGGGGCCGCCCTCGCGCACACCGGCGCCGACGGGCTCGGCTTCGCGCTTCCCGCCTCGGCCGCGCTGATCCTGAGCGGCGGGGTCCTCTACCGGAGGTTCCGCCGGGCCGCGCGCTGACCACGAGGTGCCGCGCTGATCACGAGGTGGCCGCGCGGTACGCGCACTGGCTGTGGCCCCGGTGGTGACGCCGGGGCCACAGCCACGCGTCTGCCGGGTCAGGGGTGCGCGGCCGGGCACTCCACGCGGACGACCGGACTCCAGTACGTGTCGCTCGTGGAGAACAGGCCGGCGCCGTACTCGTAGTAGAGGTAGGAGGAGAAGCCCAGGTCCCGCCCGCACGCGGAGTCCGGGGCGACGAGGTAGGTCAGCGTGACCGTGCGGCTCTCGCCGGGGGCGAGCGGCGGCGCGTAGCTGAGGGCCAGATTGCCGGTGCCGGGGTCCGCGCAGGGGCCGTCCTGGGTCCGGCAGGACGCAAGCGAGTACTTCAGACCGCTCTGGTGGCTGGTCTCCCAGGTCGGCTGGATGGATTGGTAGACGAATTTGACGTCGGTCGACTGGGTGTTGGTGAGCGTCATCGTCAGGTCCACGGTGGAGCCGGGTGTGACCGAGGCCGTGTCCGTGCTGAACGTCAGATCCGCCGTGTCGGCGTTCGCGGGTGTGCCGACGCCGAACAGCAGGGCGCCGGCGCATGAAAGGACCGCGGCGAGGCCAAGACCCGCGATGCGTGTCGTCTTCATGGCCCCGCAGAGTAGAAGCCGACCGGGCCCGCCGTCCTCCCCCCTCGCGCCCAACGGCTCGAAACCGTCGTTACCGGGCCGATGCCCCGGGCGGGTGACTCCTGAGCGTTCCGGCAGCCCGGCGCGGTGCGGCTCCGTGCAGGTCGCGGCAACCCGGCCCGGCCCGGCGCGGTCGGCCCGGTGCGGTGTGAGAACCCGGCATCCGCCCGCAGGACGCGCGCCGCCCCCGAAACGGCCGGCCCGGCACGGGTGGTCCGCCGCCGCGGCGGCCGGTGGAAGCGGGCGGCCGCGAGGTCGCGCCGGGAACTGGCTTGATGCCCCCGGGCGTTGGGCAGGCAAGCGGGGGACCGGCTCGTGCCCGGGCCGGTGAACCGACCGCATTGGGGGCGGATGACGTCATGGAGCAGAGGGCCTGGCGATTCTCGGACGACCGTGGACAGGTGGCGGCGGCGGCGGCGGCCCCGCCCATCCGGGTGCTGGCCTACATCCAGGCCGGCGCCACGCTGGAGGATCTGGGCATCCGCCCCGTGGCGGTGTTCGGCTCCTTCCACGACGGGCCGCTGCCGGACCCGGCCAAGAGCGGCGCGCTGCCGCTCGACGACGTCGGCTATCTGGGCGCGGGAGGCGATCTCACCGCGGAAGCACTGCTCGCGGTCGCCCCGGACCTCGTCGTCGCCGTCAGCTATGGCGGCGGACAGGTGTACGGGCTGGATGCGGAGGTCGCCAAGCAGCTGGAGGAGCGGGTCCCGGTGGTCGTTCTCGACGTGGGCCAGGCGCGCACGGCGGCCCGAATAAGGGCCCGGTTCAGCGACCTCGCACGGTCGTTGGGCGCGCCCGCCGAGGACGTCACCGCGCTGAACACCGCCGAGAGCCGGCTGCGGGCGGCCGCCGGGAGGGCACCCGCGCCGCGCGTCCTCGCACTCTCCCCGGCAGGCCCGGACGAGGTCCATCTGGCCCGCCCGGGAGCCTGGCCCGATCTGCGCGACCTCGTTCGGCACGGGGTGGCACTGATCGAGCCGGAGGAGGGTCCTGGCACCAACTGGCTGACCGCGTCCTGGCGCGCCGCCGCCGCGCTGCGCCCCGGCCTGGTCCTCATGGACATCAGGTCGAACGCGGCCCCGCTGGAGGTGGTGCGCGCCGACGCGTCCTGGCGCGCCCTGGAGGCCGGCGCCCGCATCGTCGCCTGGAACCCCGAGCCGCCGGGCAGCGCCGCCGCCCACGCCGCGTTCTTCGAGCGGGTCGCGGGCGCGCTGGAGGAGCCCCGGGGCACGGCTTGACGACGACAGGCCCGCTCGCCCGGCGCCGCCCGTCGCGATCCGCCGTCCGTCGAGATCCGCCGCCCGTCGCGAACCGTCGCCCGGCGAAAGCGCGGCCCGGCGGGAACCCGGCGCCGACGGGGAGGGCGGCGGGCTCCCCGCGACACCCCTTGAGATTGCCTCTCGCTCCCCTGTGACACACGCAACGCGAGTATCTAGATTGGCCGTTGACGTAGCGACGTATCCCAGGAGACACACCCGTGACCGAGAACCCCGAGCCCTCCTCGACGCCCGACCATGTGCGTAACCGCATCAACACCGCACAGCCGCACACCGCCCGGATCTGGAACTACTGGCTCGGGGGCAAGGACAACTACCCTGTCGACCGCGCGGCCGGCGACCAGATCCGCGCGCTGCACCCGGGCATCGGCGACTACGCGCAGGCCGACCGGCTCTTCCTCGGCCGGGCCGTACGCCATCTGGTGGGGGAGCGGGGTGTGCGCCAGTTCCTCGATGTCGGTACGGGGCTCCCCACCGCCGACAACACCCACGAGGTCGCCCAGGCACTCGCGCCCGAGGCCCGGATCGTCTACGTGGACAACGACCCGCTGGTCCTCGCGCACGCCCGTGCCCTGCTGACCAGCACCCCCGAGGGACGCACGGACTATCTCGACGCCGACCTGCGCGACACCGCCACCATCCTGGAGCACGCGGGCAAGACCCTCGACCTGAGCCGGCCGGTCGCCCTGATGCTGCTCGGCGTCGTCATCTTCATCGAGGACGAGGCCGAGGCGCGTGGGCTCGTACGCGACCTGATGAAGGAACTCGCCCCGGGCAGCTACCTCGTGCTGTCCCACACCATCACCAGCCCGGCGATGCCCGACGTCGACGACGCCGTGGCGTTCTGGAACGAGCACGGCACGCCGAAGCTGACACAGCGCACCCCGGAGCAGGTGGCCCGGTTCTTCGAAGGGCTCGACCTGCTCGAACCGGGCGTGGTGTCGTGCTCGCGCTGGCGCCCGGAGCAGGCGGGCGAGCTGCCCGACGAGGTCGCGATGTTCGGTGGCGTCGGCCTCAAGCGCTGAGCCAGGAACGGGAGTTGAGGGCGGCGCAGGATCCCGCCCGGAGCCCGGCGCCAGGCGCGGGGTGGTCATGGCCGGGGCTGTCCTGGCGCGGCCGCCCCGCCCGTGTGCAGGCTGCCGACGAGCGTGAACAGCGCGGTCTCATTGCCCGCGAGCCCCGCCCGCGCGAGCGCGTCGTCCGCCTCGGCGATGACTCCCTCCAGCGCGAGCGGGGCCTGCGGGCGGTCCACGGGCGCGTCGAGGGCGGCGCGCACCGTGCTCAGCAGGCGCAGATACGCCTGGGCGGCGGAGCGTTCATGGGACGTCATCACAGCGGTGGCGGTCATCGGCAGCCTTCCCTCAGCAGTTCGGACTCGGATCGGACCCGGATCGGACCCGGATCGGAACCGGCTCAGACCCAGTTGGGCCCTCACCCTTCACGATGCCGTACGCCACTGACAATCGTCCGTCACGGCCCGCTGACGCGCGGTCGTCCGGGTCCCGTGGCGCCCGGACGGCGACGCGGAATCTCGGCACCGGGCCCGGTGGCGCCCCCAGGGCCGTCGCTCGCAGCCCTCACGCCACCAGCCGCAACGCCGTCCGCGCCACGCCGAGGCTCACCGTCTGACCCCACGTCAGGTTCAGGGCGTCGGCTTCCATTCCGTCTCCGAAGGCAACCAGGTGGTCCGACTCGACGGTGACGCGCAACCGTTCGGACCCGTGGAGCTCTCCGCCGATGAACGACGTGCCGGTCACCGGCGAGGGCCACGCCTCGCGCACGAACCACGCCAGGCGGGGGTCGGAGCGGCCCGGCAGCTCTGGGGCCCCGGCCCGTTGGCGCCACAGCGAGCGCAGCCAGCCGGTGGACCCGGTGCCCGAGCCCACCAGGACGCCCGACGACGCCTGCGCCTCACAGGCCGCGGCCGGGTCGTCGGGTCCGATGCGGTATCGCGCCGTTTGGTGGCCCGGAGCGCCGAGGTAGATCTCGTTGAGCGCGAGCAGGCGCTGACGGTCGTCGGTCAGCGCCTCCACCATCGTCAGCTCCTCGACCGGGCAGCGCTCCGAGACCGCCGAGGTCAAGAGCGCCCCGGCCGACGCGGGCCGGTGGCGTACCAGAACGCCGGGGTTGCGACCCGGTTCGGGGTCGATGCCGATCACCGGCTGCTCCGACAGGTACTTGGCGGCGTTGGCGACCAGACCGTCCTGGCCGACCACCACGACCACGTCACGCGCCGCGAACAGGAAGCGGTCGAGGTCCCCGCGTTCGGTCCTGGCCTGGCGCCAGGTCGCCGGGATCGCCGCCGCCACGTCGGCCAGCGCCCGCGCGGTCCGGTGATGGCGCTCGGCCACCTCCTTGATGTCGCGGCCCCGCGAGGAGAGGAAGAAGGCGGCCTGGCCGTGCGTGCCGTGCCGGGCCAGCAGTTCCTCGTACTCCGAGACGCGGTGGACGAGCACCGCGCGGGGCGCCAGGCTCATGCCGGCCCACCCCGGCCGAGCCGGGCCAGCACGTCGGTGAGCAGGTCGGGGGAGAGGGTGAGGCTGTCGATCCGGGGCAGATTCTCGGCGAGCCGCGTCATGGCGAGCGCGTGCAGCGTGGCGGTGTCCGTCCCACCGTGCACGCGCAGCCAGGCCTCCTGCGCCCAGGCCCGCGCCTCGCCCGTCGCGCGCGCCGCCTCCGCCTCCGCCCGCGCGAGCCGCACCGTGCGGGCGGCCTCGGCCTCGGTGCGCACCGCGTCGGCGGCCGCCGCCTCCTCCGCCTCCCGACGGGTGTTGGTGCCGCGCTGCTCGACCAACTGCTCCTCGCGGCGGGCCAGTTCGATCCGGCTGGCGAGTTCGTTCTCGGCGATGGTCTGTTCGCGCTCTACGGCCACCGCGCGCCGCTCGTACGTCGCCCGGTCCGCCTCCTGTTGGATCCGCTCCCGTGCGGGAGTGCGCAGGGCTCGCTCCACCTCGGGTTCGGGCCGGATCGCGACGACCCGGGCCGCCACGACCTCGATACCGGTGGCGGGCAGCCGGGGCTCCGCCGCGAGCCCGGCCGTGATCCGCTCCCGTACCGCCGTGACGCCGTCGGCGAGGGCGGCCGAGAGCGTGGTGCGCGCCAGTACGTCGAGAGCGTGCTGCTGGGCGGTCTCCGTCAGCAGCGTCGACAACTGCTCCAGGGGGTCGCCGCGCCAGGCCCCCGTGTCGGGGTCGATCGAGAAGTCGAGCCGGTCGGCTGCGGTGTCCGGCTCGCTGATCCGGTACGTCACGGTCGCCTGCACGGTGACGTCCTGGAAGTCGGCGGTACGGGCATGGAAGGCCATGGCCAGCTCCCGGTCGTTGACCGGCACTTCGGACAGGGCGGCGCTCAGCGGCCTGAACCAGAAGCTCAGGCCGGCGCCGTCGTGGGCCGGCCTCCCGTTCCGGTGGTGGCGGATGTGCGAGGTGGGCGCGGAGCGCAGGTGGCGCCAGCCGAAGCGCCGGGAGATGTCGGCCATGGGGGATGCCCCTCTCTTTTCGTCAGTTCGACGATAGGGGACCTTCTTGTTGTCGTCAACATGACGCTAACGAGGGGAAGGCGGGTGCGGTCGGTGCGAGTTGGGGCGCGCGCGGAGGGTCGCCGTGCTGGATGGGGAGCTCTTTAGTCGCGCTTTGCCTCCCCTGGGGGCGAGGGGGGCGGTCTCGTTACGCGCGCTGGGCCGGGGGGCTCGTACGGCGAGGCGGGAGGCTCAAATTAGGTGGAAATCGGGTTATTTCACCCCTCACTGGTCTACACATCTGAGGTCCGTGGGATCTGTGACGGGAGCGGGAATGCCAGACATCACTCGAAGGGGATTGCTGGGCGCGGGACTTGGGGCGGTCGCGGTGGCGGGGCTCGCCGGGTGCGGTTTCGCAGGCGAAGGCTCCGGGGAGGCGGGCCGGCCCGGGCAGGGGCAGGGGCCGGGGAAGCCGGCGAAAGCGCACGCCAAGCTGATCGGTGACGGCTCGACCGCGGACACGGGCAAGCAGCCCAACCAGCCCGACCCACCCGTTCCGCTCGAACCGGGCGAGACCCCACCGCAGTTCGTGATCTTCTCCTGGGACGGCGCGGGCGAGGTGGGCAACGGGCTCTTCCCGCGCTTCCTCGACGTGGCGCGGGACCACGGCGCGGGCATGACGTTCTTCCTCTCCGGCCTGTATCTGCTCCCCGAATCGAAGCGGAGCCTCTACCGCCCGCCGAACAACCCCGTCGGCGCTTCCGACATCGGCTACCTCAGCGACGCACACCTCAAGGAGACGCTGAAGTACACCCGGCAGGCCTGGCTGGACGGGCACGAGATCGGCACGCACTTCAACGGCCACTTCTGCGGCGGCTCGGGATCGGTCGCGGGCTGGACGCCCGCGCAGTGGCACAGCGAGATCGACCAGGCGGTCTCCTTCGTCACCGAATGGCGCACCAACACGGGCTGGCACGACGAGGACCCGCTGCCGTTCGACTACCACAAAGAGCTCGTCGGCGGCCGTACGCCCTGTCTGCTGGGCCAGGACAACCTGCTGACCGCGGCGAAGGAGCGGGGATGGCGCTACGACGCCTCGTCGCCCGGCGGACGCCAGAAGTGGCCGGACAAGCGCCATGGCGTATGGGATCTTCCGTTGCAGGGCATCCCGTTTCCCGGGCACTCCTTCGAGGTCCTGTCCATGGACTACAACATCCTCGCCAACCAGTCGAAGAACAGCACCAAGGGCATGACCTCGCGCTACGCCGGCTGGCGCTCCCAGGCCACCTCCTCCTACCTGGCGGGCTTCAAGCGCGCGTACGAGACGAACCGCGCGCCGTTCTACATCGGCAACCACTTCGAGGAGTGGAACGGCGGCATCTACATGGACGCCGTCGAGGAGGCCCTGAAGGGCATGGCCGGCAAGCGGGACGTACGTCTCGTCTCGTTCCGGCAGTTCGTGGACTGGCTCGACGTGCAGGACCCGAGGGTCCTCGACCGGCTGCGCTCACTGGAAGTGGGGCAGGCGCCGCCCGGCGGCTGGAACGCCTTCTTCAAGGCGACCTGAACACGGCCGGCCGAGTCGGTCGGGGCCGGGGTGCGCGAAGGCGGCATGCGGGGTGCGCAGTTGGTGTCCCCTCGTCTCCGCGCTTCACCCGTTCGGGCGCGCTCCCGCATATTTTGCCCGGGCCGACTCCGACCGGCGTACCCGCGACGACCTGCGCCGTCGCGGGCGCCGCGGGGGATTTCGCCGGACGTGCCGCACGGCGCCGGGAGGCGGGCGCGCGGCGCGCGGGGTCTGCTCGAAGAAGGCAAGCGCGACCCCGGCCGGACCGGCCGGCGGCCCCGCGCCCACCGGCAGTCCCGGCCCCTGGAGCACGAAGCGGCTCCGGCTCGGCCCGGGGCGGAGGGAGCACGCCATGCACGAAATGCGAGCGGAATCGGTTCTCGACGGGCCGGGCGCGGAACGCGGTGACACCCTCCTGTGGCACGTCATGAGCGACCGGGATCCCACCACCCTGTGCGGCCGCAGCCTGGAGCGGCACGAGGCGGCCAAGCCGGTCCCGCCGGAGCTGACCGACGCCGACCGCTACTGCGGAATATGCATGGCCGCGTGCTGAGGGCCGGTCGGCCGGCGCCACTCGCCGGCCTTGCGCGGAGACCGGCGGGGAGCACTGGCGTGGAACCGGAGCGGAGACCGGCGGGGAGACCTCGACCGCGTCGGCCGCCTTGTTGCGCCGCTGTTGAGCCGCCTCAACCCGCTTGTGCGTCGCGGGAGTTGCCCCCAGGGGGCGCGGTCACGTCCGGGTCGGTCCCGGCGGCGCGCGCGGACGGTGCGGCCCCGCGCCGGCGCGCGATCAGCACGCCGGGCGTCGTGGCGAGCGCGGCGAGGCAGAGCCACACTGAGGCGAACAGCCAGCCGCCCAGCACGTCGCTCGCCCAGTGCACCCCGAGGTAGACCCGGGAGAGCCCGACGGCCACCGCCCACAAGGACAGCACCGCGATCGTGGGGCGGGCGGCCGAGCGGCCGGAGCGGGCCACCACCGCCCAGGCGAGCAGCCCGGCGGTGAGGGCGCTCGTGGCGGTGTGTCCCGAGGGGAAGGAGTGACCCGACGCCGTGGTCGCCCAGTCCACGGCGGCGGGGCGCGGCCGGGCCACCGCCGCCATCAGGCCGTACCGCACCACCTGGCCGAGCGCGAGCACCGTGAGCACGCCGGCCACCGCGTACCGGCGCCCCTTGCGGCCACGGCCCGCGATCAGGCCCGCGACCACGGCCAGGACGTAGGGCACGACGCCGGTCCCGGTCGCCGTGATGGCGCGCGCGGTGGCCACGGCGACCGGCGGCCGGTGGGCGAGGGGCCAGTGGTGCAGGGCGCGGTCGCCGGGCAGCGGCGCCCCGTGGCGTACGGCGACGGTCACCGTGAGCAGGACGAGAAGCGCGAGCAGGAGGCCGGCCGCCGCGCCCGTGCGCCGGACCCTCGTCATCGCGCGGTCACGCCCCACGCGCCACGAGCCCGGGCGCCCATCAGCGGACGTCCTCGGTGCCCGAACGAGCGCGCCGGGCGCGCAGTACTTCCAGCGCGACAGGGGTGAGCGACACGGCGACGACCACCGCGACCAGCGGCAGCAGATAGCGGTCGATGTTCGGCACGGACGAGCCGAGCGCGTAACCGCCGAGCACCAGCGCGCAGGTCCACACCAGGCCGCCCGCGATCTGCCAGAGGGCGAACACGCGGGCCGGTACGTCCAGGGCGCCCGCGAGGGGGTTGAGCACCGTACGGACGATCGGCACGAAGCGCGCGAGCACGATCGCCTTCGCGTGGCCGTAGGTGGCGAGCAGTTCCTCGGCGCGGGCCGCGCCCTCATGCAGTTTGCGCGACTTGCTGCGGGCCAGCAGGGCGCGGCCGCCGCGCCGGCCGATCCAGTACCCCGCCTGGGCGCCGGCCAGGGCGCCTGCCACCGAGCAGAGCAGGACCTGGGGCAGTGAGAGCGAAACGGGGCCGTTGCCGCCCGGCACGCAGAGCAGGCCCGCGGTGAACAGCAGGGAGTCTCCCGGCAGGAGGAAACCCACGAGCAGACCGGTCTCGGCGAAGAGCACCACGGCGATGCCGATGGCCCCGAACGTGGACAGCAGTGAGCCCGCGTCGAGGACGTTCACGGCCGCTGGGGCCGAGGCTGCGAACAGGGGTGCGACAGCCATGTCAGTGGGCCCTCCCATAATGGTGGTCGGGCCGCTCGTCCCGGAGACGTGCGCGGCCCGGCTGACTACAGTGAAGTAGGCGGTCTACAGCACTGTAGACGAATGAGGCGGGAGGAGTGCCCCATGACTGTCAGGGGAGAGGTCGGGCACGGGGAGCCGAGACGCCCTTCGGGGGAGCTGGAGGCCGGGGTTCTCGCCGCGCTCTGGGCCGCAGGAGCGCCGCTCACACCCGCCGAGGTCCAGGCCGGACTCGGGGGTGATCTGGCCCGCACCACGGTGACGACGATCCTGACCCGTCTGTACGACAAGGGCGCGGTCACCCGCCGGCGCGCCGGGCGCGGTTACGCGTATTCGCCCACCGAGGACGCGCCGGGCCTGACCGCCCGCCGCATGCACACCGAGCTGGCGAAGGAGGGCGACCGCTCCACCGTCCTCGCCCGCTTCGTCTCCCAGCTCAGCGACGAGGACGAGCGGCTGCTGCGCGCGCTCCTGGAGGAGTCCGGGGGTGACGGCCAATGATCTTCTGGGTGTGGATCCCGCTCCTCGTGCCCTTCCTCGCGGCGCCCGCGGCCCGCCGGCTCGCCGACGCGCTGCCGCCACGGCCGGCCGGCTGGCTGCTCGCGGCCACGGCCACCGGTCTCGCCGCCTGCTCGACCGCCGCCCTCGGTCTGATCGCGCTGGCCGGAGCGCTCCGGCTGCCGTTCTTCGCCTCGCTCGGAAAGCTGACGGCGCCGCTCGACGCGCTTCCCGCCTGGCTCGCCTTCCCCGCCGCTGTCACCGCCGCCGGACTCGTCGCCCTCACGGCCGCGTCCCTGGTGCGCGCCGCCCGGCGTCACCTCGCCGAACTGGGCGCCGCCCGCGCCCAGTTGGGCCCGGCCACCGGCGAGCTCGCGGTGCTGCGGGACCGGAATCCGGACGCGTACGCGCTGCCGGGGCGCCCGGGACGGATCGTCGTCACCACCGGCATGCTGGGCGCCCTCGGTCCCGCCGAGCGCGAAGCCCTCTTCGCCCACGAGCGGGCCCACCTCCTGGGCCGGCACCACCTGTTCCTCGCCGCCGCCGAGCTCGCCGGGCACTGCCACCCCGCGCTGCGTTCGCTGCGCGCCCCCCTCGCCTTCGCCCTGGAGCGGTCCGCCGACGAGTACGCCGCATCGGCCGTGGGCGACCGCCGCCTCGCCGCACGCGCGATCGGCCGCGCCGCCCTCGCCTCCCGCGTCCCCGCGCCCCGGCCCCGCGCGGTGCTCGCCGCGGCGGCGGGACCGGTGCCGCGCCGGGTGGCCGCCCTGCTCGACCGGCGCCCCGTGGCCGGCAAGGCCCGCGCGCGCGGTGCCCGGCTGATAGGCACCGTCCTGCTGGGCTGTCTGTGCGTCTCGGCCGCGTCGGCGATCGAGGCGGCGGCGGATCTGCACGGCGGGATCGAGACGGCCCAGGGCGAGACGGGCCGCTGACCACGGCCGGAACGGGCCGGGCGGGTGCCCCCGAGCCACCCCCGCACGTCCGGCGCCGACGCATGCCGGGGCGCGCTCGGACGGCCCCGGACCCCGTCGCGTGCCGAGGCGCGCTCGGCCGGCCCCGGGCGCCGACGCATATCGGGGCGCGCTCGGCCGACCCCGGGCACCAACGCATGCCGGGGCGCGCTTGGTCGACCCAGGGCCCCGCGCGTCCCTTGCACCAGGTCGCGCCCCGACCCCCACACGTGCCCCACTCGGTCGCGCCCCGACCCCCACACGTGCCCCACTCGGTCGCGCCCGACCCCCGCACGGGCCCCCACCCGGTCGCGCCGGTCGCGCCCCGGACCGCCGTACGCCGTGCCGCGCGCCCGCCCCAGACACCCACCCCCGCGTGCCCCCACCCCCGCACGCCGCTACCCCTGCATGCCCCCGCCCCTGTACGTGCCCGTCCCGCACGTGCCCGCCCCACACGTGCCCGTCCCCGCACGCCTCCGCCCCGTACGGCCCAGCATCGCTGAGGGTCGCCCGCGTACGCGCCTGAGACTGGTCCCGAGCCCATCGGCCCCACGCTCCGGGAGAACCCATGACCTGCCTCAACCGACGTGACCTCGGACTGCTCGTGCTGCGGACCGGCACCGGCGCGGTCCTGATGGCGCACGGCGCCCAGAAGCTCTTCGGTTGCTTCGGCGGCGGCGGACTCGAGGGCACGGCGCTCGCCATGGAACACATGGGCTTCCGCCCGGGCAAGCAGAGCGCCGTCGCCGCCGGTCTCGGGGAGATGGGCGGCGGCGCACTGCTGGCCCTGGGCCTCGCCACCCCGGCGGCGGGAGCCGCCGCGGCCGGCGCCATGGCGGGGGCGGTCTCCGTCCACGCCCCGGCCGGCTTCTTCGCCCAGGGCGGCGGGTTCGAGTACCCGGCGTTCCTCGGCTTCACCGCCGCGGCAATCGGCCTGGCGGGGGCCGGACGCTACTCCTTGGACCACGCCACGGACCACGTGATCGACCAGCCCTGGACGGTCGCCCTCGCCTTCCTCGGCAGCGCGGTGGCGGCCGCAGCGGTGGTCGGCCGCCGCGCGAGGGACCGCACCGAGCCCGAAGAGGAGCCGGCCGGCTGATACGGACCGAGACAGGCTGAGGCGCCCCTGGCAGGCGTCACCCCTGGGGTCGGCGGACTGCGAGTGCGCCAGGCCCACCCGGTGCCCGCATCTGTACATGATCTGGTTCCGCTGCCCGGTCGGGATCTGCACGGAGAAGAAGCGAACGGACCCATCCGTGGCCGAGGCACGCCGCGAGTTGAAGTCCAACCACCGTCATAGGCAACTCTGGCTGGAACGGGATCACGGCCATCAGCTGATCCTGGCCAACGGGGCACCATGGGCACGGGTCGGAAACCTCAAAGCGGGTTTGCGGCCCGTGCCCACGCCCGGCAGTCCCCGGCCCCGAGGAGCGACGTGGCTGATCAGCTGACTTCGTACGTAACCCTCGTGATGCCCGACTACGGGGGATTCGACCTCTACGATCCGGATTTTGACGTCCGTGACAGCCGCCTGATTCCTCTCGCCATCAAAAACTTTGCGGCAGGCAACGGATACGAAATCACCGTGGACACAGCTCAGTCACAGTTCAAAGTGAAGCTTGCAATCGACACTTGGACGGGAGCGCCACCACTGCCCGATGGATGGGCAGGCCACCGCGACCTCCGTTTGGAGTTGCCGACCGGGCTACTCGTCATCTCGGAGCGTACGAGAGGGGCATGGGATGTCACCGTCCCGAAAGGAAGCCATCAGGCCCGCCTGTCTTTCCGCGGTCGCGAGGAGGCCCGGCAGCTCGCTCAGTCGTCCGCGCCGCAGGACGCCTTGACTCGATACGACGGCACTGAGCAATACCTGCTGCAACTATGGCCCGAGACGCGATCGCACCGTCCGGTCTGACCGCACCGAAAGGCTTTCTGTCTACGCAGAACTCCTTCGCGTGTGCATCCGGGCGTCTGTGTCGAACAGGGACGACTCATACCGGTGGCTGAGACGCCGGACCGGAAGGCTGGACTTCGTCGGGCTGCTCGGGGTCGACGGCGGCGATCATGGCGATGCGGCGTTGGCCCAGGAAGAGCTGGTGGTCCATGGCTTGGCGGCCGGCGGTCTCGTCGTCGATGGAGACGTTCGGGTAGGGGGCGTGCTGACCGCCCGCGGCGATGATCGTGACGCCCGTGAGTACCAGGCGCCGCTGTTCCTCCTCGCCGACCGGGAAGGCGAGGACGACGACGGCGTCGATGCCACCGCCTTCCTCGCTGGCATGTCCCTGGAGGAAGGTGTCCACGGTCCAGACCTTACGGACCCGTCTATCACTGCGCTGGGGTGTCCTCGAGCGGCCTGCTGTACAGCGCCGTGCCCATCGAAGAGCTTTCGCCGGTGACGTAGGCGCGGATCGAGGCAATGTAGTCGTCGCGGTTGATGCGTCCGTCGCCATCGGTGTCCAGGGCCTCGAACGCTGCTTCGGCGTTGGTGGCCGGGTTGTTCAGTGCTGTGCGCAGAGCTGTGAACTCGGACGCGTCGAGGGAGCCGTCCTGATCGGTGTCCGCGAGGTCGAAGAGGGCGCCGAGGACGGGCGCGCAGACGGTGTCGAACGCCTCGGCGCCCGCCCAGGCCGCGTATTCGTCGAAGGTCATCCCCCCGTCGCCATCGGCGTCCATCGATGCCCACGCCCGCTCGCCGAGTGTGCGTGCGGTGACGACGAGCGGATCGTCCTCCTTGCGCCCCGTCGCCAGCGCCACGTTCCTGGTGCGTGCCATGTATTCGTCGCTGGAGACGACTCCGTCTCCGTCCGCGTCCAGCATGGCGAAGAGGAGTCTCTGCGCGGCTGCCTGGTCCATCGGGATCCCTTCCTGACGGGGACGTTCTGTGTGAGTGCTGTGTTCCGGTTCGGCTTACCCCTCGGCCTCGGGCTCAAGACACCCATTGGGTGTGCGCGGGGCGCGTCCCGCGCACAGTGCCGGTCGTACGCGGGTGATGTGCGCCAACGCGCCTGGGTGGCAGGAGTGGCCCGGGGTAGTCACAACCTGTTGGCAGAGCCGATTCGCTGGAGGGTGGATGTTCGGTAGAGGTGGCGCGGCAGTGGCGCTGAGCTCCTTGGCCCGGGTGGGCTCGTCGGTGGTGTGGGCCCCGGCGAGCCAGGCCCATGTGCCCGAGCAGAGAGAAAGTGTCCTGTGCATGGGTTCCAGCACCAGCATGTACGACCCGTCATTGACTCTGTTGCCCCGCCCGACCCGCGTTCGCACGCGCGCCAGTTACGGATGCGCGGTCGCTCCCGGCCGGACGGTGTCGGCCACCGGCTACCTGGAAGGAGAGTCACCCTCAGCGTCCTGCATCGCGGTAGACAGCCCCCGTCTCAGGGAAGTCGTCCGCTATGCCGACGGCAAACGGTCGTTGATCTCCTACGACAGCGGCACCAGCATCCGCGTCGCCGGCGTCCTCGTGGTCAGGCTGTCGGGCCGGGTCGTCGAGGGCCGCGGCGAAGGGCTGGCGGCGCATCGGACCGTGCCCGCGCTCCCCGGCCAACTGCCCACGCAGTGCCTCTTGTCCGGGTTGTCGGGAAGCGCCGGTGAGGCGCTGTTGGAGATCGGAGCGTGACCCCGGCCGTGCTAGGTATTCCCACCGAACCCATCGGCAGCATTCCCCGGCCCGCCGAGCTCCTCGCAGCCATGGCAGACCATGCCGCGGGCAGGACCAGCAACGAGGAACTGGCAGCTGCCCAGGACCGCGCGGTCGCTGACACCATTCGCTGCCTGGAGGACATCGGCTCCCCGGTCGTCACCGACGGCGAACAGGCCAAACCCAGCTTCGCCACCTATCCCCTGTCCGGCCTGGACCGGCTGTCACCCGACGGCGTCGTCATTCCCTTCGCCGATGGACACCAGCGACAGCTGCCCCGCCTGACGGCCGGGCCGCTGCGCTACGGCATCCACGCCGACCGCTATCTCCGCACGGCCCTGCGGTACGCGACCGTACCGGTGAAACAGGCCGTCATCGCGCCCTCGGCTCTCAGCCTGCTCTACCCGCCCGACGGCATTGACGGATATCCCCGCGACGCCTTCCTCGATGACCTCACCAGTGAGGCCGAGACCGACATCCGACGGTGCCTGGATTCCGGCGCGCACTGCGTCCAGCTGGACTTCACCGAGGCCCGTCTGGCACTGAAGCTCGACCCGGGCGGCGGACTGCTGGAGCAGTTCATCACGCTCAACAACCGGGTCCTGGAACGCTTCTCCGCCGCCGAGCAGGCCAGGATCGGCGTACACACCTGCCCCGGCGGTGATCAGGACTCCACGCACAGTCTTGACGTGGACTACACGGCCCTGCTGCCTGTCTTGCTCCGGCTCAAAGCCGGTGCCTTCTACGTGCAGCTCGCCAGCGAGCCCGAACCGGACAAGGTCCTCGCCGTCCTCGCCGATCACCTTCCCGACCAGGCCCGCGCCTTCATCGGCGTCACCGACCCGATCGATCCCCGCATCGAGCCCCCCGAACTGGTCCGCGACCGCGTCCTGGCCGCTGCCCGTCACGTGCCCGTCGACCGCCTGGGCACCTGCGACGACTGCGGCTTCTCCCCCTTCGCCGACGACACCTCCACCTCCCGGGACACCGCCTTCGCCAAGATCCGCGCCCGCATCGAAGGCACCGCCCTGGCAGCCCACGAACTGGGCGGCTGAATCTCAAGCGGAGGATGTAACAACACCGCACGGGTGAACGGCCGTGCCTGCCCACTCCGCAGGCGAATACTGCAACTCTCGAATACCGACACTTCACCAGTGCTCGTTCGAGAGTGCCGAAGGCATCGTTGCTGGGGTGACTGGTCCTCTCACCTCGCCGGGCACGTTGCTGCTCGGCCGCTACGACGCGGACGGACGCCTGCGGCTCATCGCCCGAACGACGCCGCTGGCGCGAGCTGCCGCCCGGCAGCTCGCTGCGGTCCTGAGCCCGGCCCAGAGCGGACACCCCTGGGAGAACGCCCGGTTCTCCGCCGGCTGGGGTTCCAACGAGGCATTGGTCTTCCGGCCGGTTGAGCCGGAGGTGGTAGTGGAGTTCCGCGCGGACACCGCATTCGATGCGGTCCGGCACCGTCACCCCGTGCGGTACCAGCTATCCGAAACGACCTCACTCCGCAGAGTGTTGGGCCGCTGCTCGGCCGCCGCAACGCGGGGGAGGCCAGGCGGGCGGTCACCGCGAGCGATCTGGCGAAGCAGGACATGGCAGGTGTTGTCGAGCCAGGCCGGGCTTGCTTTGCGCAGAGCGGTCATCACAAGGTTTCTTTCAGCGGGCCGGGCACCAGGGCGTCAGCGAGGTGCCTCGGTGGAGTCGGGAAAGAGAGCGAGGACGAAATCGACGAACGCGCAGTGCGCCTGCGCCCAGCGCAGCGTGAACTCCAATTCGTCGAGATCGTTGCTGATGTCGGAGGGGCCGACCACGACGATGCCGTGAGCGAATCCCCCGGCGACGTGACTGCACATCTTCTGCCAGCCGGTGCGCAGAGTGGGGTCCTCCTCACCGTGCGGATCACTGAAACGTTGCCCGTACGGTGAAACCCTCGCCCTCGGCGTAGACCTGGGCGCGCAGGAGGGAATTGACCGGTTCGACGCCGAGGGCGTACAGGTCCGTCGTGATGGACAGGCCCTTACGGCGCGCGATGGCTTCGGCCTTGATCTCCCGTCGGAGCGCCGATAGCTGCCCGAGCCGGGAAGGTCGGTACCCGCGCTCTCTGGCGGACGGGCGGCGCACCAGGGTGCTCGAGCCGACGGCCCAGTCCTCGTCGTCGAAGATGGTGTCGTACATCGTGGTCGTGATCCTCAGCTGTTCGGAGGGACAGCAGCCGGCGGAGTGTCCGGCCGCTCACAAGCTTCATGTGAGGTGCGCTCTGTGAGGGGAGAGCGGCGGGTGCATCAGGAGGGTTTGGGCCGGCCGCCGCTCCTCCTGCAAGAGGGCGGCCGGGGCCAGTCGCGCACCTGGTCGGGGGTGAGTCCCAGCTGCGCGACGCGCCGGCCCCTTCGCCGTTCGATCCCCCGGCAGCCACGGCGGCTGGAATGGAGTAGCCGTGCGGCTGCGGAGATCGAAGGGGCCCCGTCTGAACGGTCACCTCCCCGCCCCGCCCGCCGGGCAGCGCAGGAGAGATGACCAGCACTAGGGAGCCGGCGGGTCGTGCCCCGTCGCTCGATGACGCAGGGCATACGCCGCGATGGCGGCCTCGCTGTAGCCGTAGAAGCGGCCGACCACCGCGTCGTCCTCCCACCACGGTGGAGCCGGATAGCCCCATGCAACGGTGTGGCAGGCGTCGCGGTAGGGCGACCAGCACACGCGGACGTCAGGGAAGCCATGGCGGTCCGCCAGGAGAGAGCCGGCC
This sequence comes from Streptomyces sp. NPDC006711, assembly GCF_042869775.1. NCBI lineage: Bacteria > Bacillati > Actinomycetota > Actinomycetes > Kitasatosporales > Streptomycetaceae > Streptomyces > Streptomyces sp. NPDC006711. The sequence goes on along the minus strand of NZ_JBIAGO010000002.1, from coordinate 198,729 downwards.
TCGACCGCCCGCGACAACTCGGCGACCGACAGATAGCCGCCGAGGCGGACACCGCCCACGGGCACTGCCAGCAAGGGAGCGCGGAAGACACACACCGCGACGGCGCCGGCGAGCAGCGCAGGATCGGCGAGGCGTTGAGCGGCGTAGTCATAGTCGTAGTCGTACGCCTCCGAGGCCGGACGGAGGGACACCGTGAGGCGGCCAACCGTGTCACTCGTCAGCATCGTCCAGCCCCCTCACTGTGCCGGTCTCCTCCAGGCGCTCGACGAGATCCATGGTGACCGCCGCAAGCTTCCGCACGAGCCCAAGCACCTGATCCGGACCGTCGGCCCTTCCTGAGCGCGCAGGGCACGAGCCAGGTTGACCAGGTGCGCGATAGCCGGGTGTTTCTCCTCGGCCCGGTCATTCTGGGCTCGGGCGGTGAGGAGCTTGAGAGCCATACACAGACGCTCGATTACCTTTTCGGCATCGGCGCATCGCCGTAACGGTCCCGGGTCAGACAAACCTGCGGCATAGTGACTCATTTCCTGCTCACCGTGCAGGACGGTGTCGAGGTCTTCGTACACCTGGTCCCAGTCCACGCTCGCCCACTCATGCAAAGAGTGCACGAAACGCCGTACCGTCTCATCGTCATGTGCGGACGTTGATGGACGTGTAGGGACGGACGTGTCCTTGCGGCGTACCGGGAGCGGCGGCTCGTGCTGAGTGGTCGGCGGAGTCGTGCGTGCTGTCAGCATCCGTCCACCTCAGCTCGCACCACGTAGTTGCGCCGTTGTCGCTGACGCCCCAGTCGTGCGCCAGTGCGTTGACGAGGAACAGTCCGCGCCCGGACTCAGCGTCGGGGGCCGCGACGCGCAGCGTGGCCGGTGCCGGATTACTGTCTCTCACCTCGACCCGCACGCCGCGTCCGTGGCACCGCACCCGCAACCCCAGTTCGCCACGGCTGTGTTCCACGCCGTTGGAGACCAGCTCGGAAACGACCAGCACCGCGTCCTCCGCGACGGTTTCATCAATGTGCTGGTGGCGCAGGAAGGCCCGGGTGATCCGACGCGCCTCCTGCACCCTTGGGGCTTCCTTTAAGGAGGTGCGGAAGGCTTGGTCCGGCCGACCGGTGCGCAGCCCGGAGCCCTGGTCGCTGCCCTCGCTCCTGAACCTGCCCGGACCGCCAGAGTGACGGTGATCACGGACACTGTTCGGGGGCTGCTGCGTAGGCTTGTGCGGTCGTCGCGGTGAGGTCCAGGAGGGCTGGCGAAGCTCTCCGGCAATGCCTGACGGACAGTGCGGCGGGGAGTCGGCAATTGGTCAGCGTCAGTCCTCACAATCCTGGTGAACTGACCGGACACGCGACTCGTTGTAAGGTAGGAAAACCGCACTTGACCTGCGAAAACGCGGGCAGGGAGCCTATGTCCAGGAGTCCTCGATGATACGTACGATGTTCAAGTCCAAGATCCACCGAGCCACCGTGACCCAGGCGGACCTGCATTACGTGGGCTCCGTCACCGTGGACGCCGATCTGATGGATGCCGCCGACCTGCTCCCCGGTGAGCTGGTGCACATCGTCGACATCGACAACGGCAACCGCCTGGAGACGTACGTCATCGAGGGGGAGCGCGGTTCCGGTGTCATCGGCATCAATGGCGCGGCGGCCCACCTCGTGCACCCGGGGGACCTGGTGATCCTCATCAGTTACGCCCAGGTCGACGACATCGAGGCCCGCGCGTTCAAGCCCAGCGTGGTGCATGTCGACGGGGCCAACCGGATCGTCGAGCTCGGCACCGACGCGTCCGCGCCCGTGCCCGGCAGCGACCAGCAGCGCAGCCCGCACGCGCGGATCCCCAGCCCGCAGAGCTGATCCGGCCGCGCCCCGGCCGGCGTGGCAGGGCCGCCCAGTGTTGGCACGAGGAGGAGAGGACCCCGTACCCGTGGCACAGATCCGTGACGACCGCCCCCGAGGCATCCTGGAGGCGTTCGAGGACGGGCGCGTCGTCGGACGCATCGTTTACCTTGCCCTCGACGCGCCAAAGCCCGCGCTGGTGGCGGTGCACACCGTGGTCGAGCCCGCGCACGAGGGCAAGGGGATCGCGGGCGCGCTGGTGCGGGAGCTCTACGCCATGGCCGGGCGCGAGGGCGTCTTCGTCGTGCCGCTCTGCCCGTACGCCGCCGCCTGGGCCGGGCGCCACCCGGGCGAGGCGCCCGTCGCCCCGGCGGAACTGGTGGAGGCGGCCCGGGCCGCGGTCGCCGCGCACCCGGAGCTCGCATGACCACGCTCGCCCTGCTGCACACCTCGCCCGTCCATGTCCCCGTCTTCGACGCCCTGCGCGACGAGGATGCCCCCGGCCTCGAACTGCGCCATCTCGTGGACGAGCAACTGCTCAACCGCGCGCGGGAGTTGGGGCCGGACGCGGTGGCCGAGGCCGTGCGGGCCGTCCTGACCGACGCGGTGGCCCAGGGCGCGGACGCGGTCCTGTGCGCCTGCTCCACCATCGGGGCCGTCGCCGAGGCGGCCGCCGCCTCGCTCGGGGTGCCCGTGCTCCGGGTGGACCGGCCGATGGCCTCGGCCGCCGTCGCGCTCGGCCACCGCATCGCCGTGGTGGCCGCCCTCGCCTCCACTCTGGAGCCGACGGCCGCGCTGATCCGCGAGGAGTCCGACGCCCGGACGCCGGCGACGGCCCCGGAGCACGGAGACCAGCCGCCGGCCCTGGCCACGGGGCCGGGAGCCCAGCGGCGGGCCCGGGGCGCGGACGCCGACATTCCGGCCCCACCCGGCCACGCCGACATTCCGGCCCCACCCGGCCACGTCGGCCCGGCCCACCCCCCGAGCTCCGAACACGCCCCGGCCCCGGCGCACGCCCCGGCCCCGGCGCACGCCCCCGCCGCCGTACGCGCCACCGCGTCGTCGCCCGTCCTGCGGCTGGTCCTGGCCGACCGCGCCTGGCAGCACTTCGAGGCCGGTGACCCGCGGGCGTACCACGACGAGATCGCCAGGACCGTGGACGCGCTGTGCGACGTCGATGTCGTCGTGCTGGCGCAGGCCTCGATGGCTCCCGCCGCCGCGCTCACCACGCTCGGCGTCCCCGTCCTGGCCAGCCCCCGGCTCGGCCTGCGCGCGGCGGCGGACTTGGCGCGCTCGTACGGGGCTCATCGGACCGGCCCGCGACAGGCGCAGGTCCCCAAGGCCTGACCCGGACGGGTTGAACCGGCGGGCGCCGGGCACGCGCGCAGGTGAAGCTGGACTCGAACGAGGAGGCCGACCATGACCGTGCCGCACCCGGAACCCTCTCCGCCGTGGCCCACGCCGCTGCCCGACCCCCAACCGGGCCCGCTGCCAGGCCCCGGCCCCGACCCCGTGCCGCCGACGCCCGGTCCCGGTCCCGGTCCGGGCCCGGTGCCGCCGAGCCCGGGACCCGATCCGCAACCGCCGAGGCCGGACCCGGACCCGGATCTGCCCGACCCGGTACCGCAGCCCCCGGGCCCCGACCCCGTACCGGGCCCGCCCCAGCCCGAGCCCGCCGGCTGAGGATCCGGGAAGCCGCCCGGGGCAGGCGCCGGTCAGCCGGTGCCGGCCCCGGCCCCCCGGCCCCGGCCCCCCGGCCCCGGCCCCCCGGCCCCGGCCCCCCGGCCCGCCGCCCCTCAGCCCGCGCTCTGCTCCGACCGGTCCCCGCCCCACAGCGTGTGGAACGAGCCCTCCCGGTCCGTGCGCCGGTAGGTGTGCGCGCCGAAGAAGTCGCGCTGGCCCTGCGTGAGCGCCGCCGGAAGCCGCTCGGCGCGCAGCGCGTCGTAGTAGGCGAGCGCCGCAGAGAAGCCGGGCACCGGAACGCCCTGGCGGGCCGCCGCCACGATCACCGCGCGCCAGTCGTCCTGCGCCGCGCCGATCTCGTCGCGGAACCCCTTGTCCGAGAGCAGGCTCGGCAGGTCGGGCTGGGCGTCGTAGGCGGCCCGGATGCGGTCGAGGAACGCGGCCCTGATGATGCAGCCCGCGCGCCAGATCGCCGCCACCGCGCCGGGGTCGACGTCCCAGTCGTAGTTCTGGCTGCCGGCCTGGACCTGGTGGAAGCCCTGCGTGTACGAGACGATCTTGGACGCGTACAACGCCTGCTCGACCTGGTCGGCGAAGGCCGCGGCCTCCTTCTCGTCCAGCGGGGCGACCGTGGGGCCGCTCAACGCGCCGGCGGCTTCCCGCAGTTCGGCGTGGCCCGAGAGCGAGCGGGCGAACACGGCCTCGGCGATGCCCGACACCGGGACACCGAGGTCGAGCGCGATCTGCACGGTCCAGCGGCCGGTGCCCTTCTGCTCCGCCTGGTCCTGGACCACATCGACGAACGGCTTCCCGGTCGCCGCGTCGACATGGGCCAGCACCTCGGCCGTGATCTCGATCAGATACGAGTCGAGGCGGCCGGTGTTCCAGCCGCGGAACGTCTCGGCGATCTTCTCGGGGGAGTAGCCCGCGACCGTACGCAGCAGGTGGTACGCCTCCGCGATGAGCTGCATGTCGGCGTACTCGATGCCGTTGTGCACCATCTTCACGAAGTGGCCCGCGCCGTCCGGTCCCACGTGGGTGACGCACGGGGCGCCGTCCGGGGCCTTCGCCGCGATCCGCTCCAAAAGCGGGCCGAGGGAGTCATAGGATTTTGCGGAGCCGCCGGGCATGATGCTCGGCCCGTTCAGGGCGCCCTCCTCGCCGCCCGAGATGCCGACGCCCACGAAGTGGATGCCGCGCTCGCGCAGTTCGCGCTCGCGCCTGCGGGTGTCCTCGAAGTGCGCGTTGCCGCCGTCGATGATGACGTCGCCCTCTTCGAGGAGCGGCGCGAACTCCTGGATCACCGCGTCCGTCGGCTCGCCCGCCTTGACCATGATGACGAGCCGGCGCGGCCGCTCCAGGGCGGCCACGAAGTCCTGCGGTGTCTCGGCCGCGACGAAAGTGCCCTCGGAGCCGAACTCATCGACCAGCGCACGGGTCTTGGCGGCCGTCCGGTTGTGCACGGCGACCGTGAGACCGTTGCGCGCGAAGTTACGGGCGAGGTTGCGTCCCATGACCGCGAGTCCGGTGACGCCGATCTGGGCTGTTCCACTCATGCGTGTGCTCCTGGATCCTCGGGGTTCGCGGCGCCACGAGCAACCGTCACGACGCGCGGTTGTCCTCCACCCTACGGAACGCACCACGTCAGACGGCACGGACTCGATTCCCGACACGGGCGCCGTAAGTCCCGCCCGGACCAGGGTGTGGCCTCCGTTTGTCCGACCCCTTGTCATGGCCGGTTGGCAGCCCCTATTTTGGCGGCTCTTGATGCCTTCGAGGGGGACTCATGGCCTTACGCGGCCGGCACCGCCGGTATCAGCCGAGCCGGATCAACCAGGCTTCCTTGACGGTGACGGCCGGCGGGGTGGGCATCGCCCTTCCACTGATCGCCGCGGGCACCGCCGACGCCGCGTCCGTCGATGTGTGGAACAAGGTCGCCGCCTGCGAGTCCACCGGCAACTGGCACGTCAACACGGGCAACGGCTTCTACGGCGGGCTCCAGTTCACCCAGTCCACCTGGGCGGCGTACGGCGGCCACCGGTACGCGCCGCGCGCGGATCTGGCCACCCGCGACCAGCAGATCGCCGTCGCCGAGCAGGTGCTCAAGGGGCAGGGGCCCGGCGCCTGGCCGGTCTGCTCGGGCGAGGCGGGTCTGTCCCGGGGCGTCTCGGCCCCCCAGCTGACCACGACGACGCAACGCCGCACCGAGATCAAGCCGGCCGCCGCCCACACCGCGACCAAGCCGCCCGCCGCCAAGCCGGCCGCCCCGAAGAAGGCCGAGCAGGCGAGTCCGACCAAGGTGCCGGGCCCACGGGAGTCGTACACCGTGCTGCACGGCGACTCGCTGTCGCGGATCGCCGAGCGCGAGCGCGTCCAGGGCGGCTGGCCGCACCTGTACGCCGAAAACCGTACGGTCATCGGCGCCGACCCCGACCTCATCCGTCCCGGTCAGCACCTCACGCTGCCCGGCGCCGCCCCCGCGAAGCCGACGGCTCCGCCCAGGAGCGCGCCGAAACCGGCGGCCAGGCCGCCCGCCGCCAAGCCGGTGGCGAAGGCGCCCGCCACGTCGGCCGCGTTCACCGCGCCGGTCGACGCGCACCCCAGCACCCCCTACCACCGGGCCGGTTCGTCCTGGGCCAGCGGCTATCACACCGGCGTCGACTTCCCCGTCTCCACCGGCACATCGGTCAAGGCGGTCACCTCGGGCACGGTCGTGGAGGCCGGCTGGGGCGGCGCGTACGGATACCAGGTGGTGATCCACCATCCCGACGGCCGCTACAGCCAGTACGCGCATCTGTCCGCGCTCACGGTGAAGGCGGGCCAGAAGGTCAACACCGGCCAGCGGATCGGCCGTTCGGGCGCGACGGGCAATGTGACCGGGCCCCATCTGCACTTCGAGGTACGGACCGGACCCGCCTACGGCTCGGACGTGGACCCCCTGGCCTATCTGAGGGCGGGCGGCGTCGCGGTCTGATCCGGGTGGTCGCCCTGGCGTTCACGGGCCGGGGCGCCGGGCGCGCCCGAGGTCATGACCGGCTTGTCCGGCCGGGCGGCGCCGGGCCGCCGCGTGGTGAGCAGGACAAGGCCGCCCGCCGCCACCACGCCGAAGCCAAGGGCGAGCGCGGTGCCCGCCGTCCCGTACCGGAAGGACTCGCCGAACAGGCAGAGACCGATGGCGGCGGCGACCACCGGGTTGACGACGGTGACCGTCGCGAGCGGCGCCGCGAGGCCCGCGCCTCGGTAGGAGGCCTGGGAGAGCAGCAGCCCCGTGGCCGCGAACCCGGCCACGACGAACAGCAGGGGCACCTCGCCGAGGGGGAGCCCCGACTGCCAGTCCTCGGCGACGGACTTGGTGAACACCGAGGCGAGGCCGAAGGCGGTGCCCGCCGAGGCGGCGAGCAGGACGCTGCGGGTGGCGGCCCGGCGCGGCGCCCTGGACGCCACGACCAGCGCCGCCACCGCACCGAACCCGGCGGCGGCCAGCACCAGCCGCGACCCCGTGGCCAGCGCGTCGGCGTCCGCCCCCTTGGTCAGCGCCAGCAGACCCGCCAGACCCGCCGTGGCCAGGACGGCCCCACGCCACGCGGCACCCCCGGCCCTTCGGTGCGCGAAGACCGCCGCCATCGGCAGCGCGAAGACGATGGTCAGCGCGCCCATCGGCTGCACCAGCGTCAGCGGCCCGAACGCCAGGGCCGCCACGTGCAGCGTCGCGCCGAGCCCATTGAGCCCGACCGATCCCCACCAGGCCGGCCGGCGGACGGGAGCGTACGCACGGCCCGGGCCGGCCGCGGCGACGCGCTCCTGAATGATCGCCGCCGCCGCGTACGCGACGGCGGAGACCAGGGACAGCAGCACGGCCAGTACTAGGGCGCTCATGGCTCCCACGATGTCTCGTTGTCGACCCCGTGTCGTCGTCCCTGAGCACCGAATGCGCCGTACTCCAGGAGGAGTAGGGGCGTACGACCAAAGTCGTCCCAGATATCGGACTTTCAGTAAAACCGCAGCTCAAAAGGGGCGTCAAGGGAGGGGGTGCGCGCCTTGCGCGCGGGTGGGCGCGTGAGTGGGCGCCCGGCCGGAACGTCCCTGCCCACGGGCCTGGATCCGGCCATGGCATGTTCGTGTCGCCATGGCACGGTATGCCGTGAGCCGGCCGGGTCCCGGCCCCGAAGGCGGGCGGTTTGGTGCGGGGGCCGCTCGCTCCGTACCATGGCGCTTTTGGGATCGTGGTATTCACGGCGGATCCAGACGGATCCACGACTGATCCCATGACTGATCCCACGACTGATCGAGGACGCGGCGGCCATGACGGTGACAGAGGACTTCCAGGACCAGGGGCACGGTCTTGGTGTCGACGAGCGGCCCGCCCAGGGCGTTGACCAGGACTTCGGCCCCGGCATCGACCCCGAGCGGCTCGCGCTCTGCCTGAGTGTGCTCGCCGAGCTCGACACCATCGACGTCGACCACCCCGACGCGATCGCCGTGCGCCGCGCCACCGCCGGCATCTACCGCACGGTGAAGCAGCGCCGCCGCCAGGAGCGCCGGGCCGCCAAGACCGCCCACGACCGGGCCGTCACCGAGGCGACCGCGACCGGCTCCGCCGAGCGCATCGACGACGAGACCGAGGGCCTGCTGCCCAGCTCGTCCGTCACCGGCGAGATCGCGGGCATACTCCAGCGCCCGCGCTCCTGCTACATCTGCAAGGGCCGGTACGTCGAGGTCGACGCGTTCTACCACCAGCTGTGCCAGAAGTGCGCCGCCGAGAACCGGGCCCGGCGCGACGCCCGTACCGACCTCACCGGCAAGCGCGCCCTGCTCACCGGCGGCCGCGCTAAGATCGGCATGTACATCGCGCTGCGGCTGCTGCGCGACGGCGCGCACACCATCATCACCACGCGCTTTCCCAAGGACGCCATCCGCCGCTTCAAGGCGATGGAGGACTCCGCGCAGTGGATGCACCGCCTCGAAGTCGTCGGCATCGACCTGCGCGACCCGGCTCAGGCGGTCGCCCTCGCCGAGCAGACCGCCGAGGCGGGCCCGCTCGACATCCTGATCAACAACGCCACCCAGACGGTGCGCCGGCTGCCCTCCGCCTACGCCGCCCTGGTCGACGGCGAGAGCGCCCCGCTGCCCGCCGGTGAGCTCCCCGCCCACCACGTCATCGGAGCGTTCAACTCCGGCGCGGTCGACGGCCTGACCGCCCTCCCCGTCGGCACGTCGAGCCTGGATGCCCAGCGGGTCGCCGACCTCGCCCTGGTCGCGGGCAACGCCAGCATCGCCAAGTACCAGGACGGCACCGCCCTGGACGCGGGCGGTCTGCTGCCGGACGTCGTCGACACCAACACCTGGGTGCAGTCCATCGAGCAGATCTCCCCGGTCGAGCTCCTGGAAACCCAGCTGTGCAACTACACGGCGCCGTTCATCCTGATCAGCATGTTGCGCCCGGCGATGGCCGACGCCGCCCGCAAGGCTCCGAACGGCCGCGCCTACGTGGTGAACGTGTCCGCGATGGAGGGCGTGTTCAGCCGTGGCTACAAGGGCGCGGGACACCCCAACACCAACGCCGCCAAGGCCGCCATGAACATGGTCACGCGCACCAGCGGCCAGGAGATGTTCGAGACCGACAAGATCCTCATGACGTCGGTCGACACCGGCTGGATCACCGACGAACGCCCGCACCACGACAAGCTGCGCCTCGCCGAGGAAGGCTTCCACGCCCCGCTCGACCTGGTCGACGGCGCGGCCCGCGTCTACGACCCGATCGTGCGCGGCGAGCTGGGCGAGGACCTGCACAGCGTCTTCCTCAAGGACTACGCGCCTGCCAACTGGTAGCAGGGACTACGCGCCCGCCAACTGGTAGGCCGGGTGCCGGTCCGCCGGGAAGAGCCCGCGCCCAAGGGGCGTCGCGTGTCCGCGCGGCGCCCCTTCGGCGTCAGCGGGGGCCGTGCGCGGACCGGCCGGCCCGCCGGGCGAGGATGTCCAGGATCTCGCGCCAGTCGTCCATGACCCCCGCGTCCAGCCCGACGACCTTGCCCGCGTCGTCCGCCTGCCGCAGGGTCACCGCGTCCTCGGCCAGCGGATCGCGCGCGAAGGCCGCCGCCTCCTTCGGCCCCATCACCCCGCCCTGCGCGCGCAGCGTCAACGCGCTCCGCGACGAGAGCGTACGGTCCGGCTCGACCGAGGCCAGATAGCGCTTGGCGGCCACGTGCAACCGCACAAGCCCTGCCACCCGCGCGCCCAGGAGCGGTCGCACCGCCCGCGCCGCGGTGTCGGCGTGCCCGGCGTCATCACCCGGACGGAGCAGATGACCGAGATCGTGCACGAGGCCCGCGACCTGGAGCTCCTTGTCGGCCGGGTGCGAGCGGCGCAGCAGGTGGGCGGTCTGGAGCGCGTGGTCGTGGAGATCGACCGGATCACCGCTGCGATCGGGGGTGTCCCAGGCGCCGCGGCAGGCGCGCAGCAGCTCCATCAGCTCTTCGACCGAGCGGACCGAGCCGGCCGGCCGACCGGCCACGGGCCCCACCCGCACCTCGGACCCCTGGGCACCGGGTCCGCTGGACAGCTCCATCTGTGCTCCTCCCCGCGCGCGGCGGCCGACCGGGTCAGCAGATCATGGCGGGATGAACACCGGGCTGAACGCCCGGAGAAGGAAAGTTGACGCAAAGGAAGCGGCGCTATCGAGCGCTACCGCGCTCATTTGGTTACTCTGGTGCGAACGGTAGCCACAGCGGGTCCACCAACCTTCGAGGCCCGTTCCGGATCCGTCCCGCAACCTGTGGCCGTGATGCGGACAGAGTGCCGGCGCCACCGCGTCAGAACTGCCCAAGACCCTGCCCAAGGGCGGATGGACACCGGGTCGCGGCGCGACGCGACCGGGACGCCCAGGGTTACGCGACACAGAGGAGTGCGCGGTGACACCAGAGACAACAGAGCGCGAACGCCGGACGCCCGAACGCGGCGGCGAGCGGCCCGGACGACCCGAGAAGCTTCGCAACATCGAGGTCTGGGCCCGCTCGGCCCCGATCCGTCTCGCCGGTTACGAGGACGACCTGGCCGAGCCGCACATCCTGCCCGGCATCGACTGACCCGCGCGGGCCGTCGGCCCGTGTTCCCCCGAGGGGGGCACGGGCCGACGGCGTACCCACCGCGCATTCTGCGGGATGCGCGCCACCGAGGCGCCGCCATCTCAACGCCCCTCCCGGGCACAGCAGCTGACGCAGCATCAGACTGTCGAAGCTCGCGGGACTGTCGGTGATGTCGGGACTGTCCCAGGTCTTCCCCGTTCCTTGTGGGCGGGGAGCGCGGCGGGGCACGATGGCCGCCATGCCCGAGACATCAGGTGAACCCACCGCCTTCCACGACCTGTCCGCCTTCCTCGCGACGCCACGCGTCAGCCGGCTCGCGCTCTCGCCCGACGGACAGCGGCTGGTCGCCGCCGTGCAGAGCCTCAACGCCGAGGGCAACGGATATGTGCCGGGCCTTTGGGACATCGACCCCTCGGCGCGCCGCGAGCCCCGCCGGCTGACCCGCTCCCGCGCCGGCGAGTACGCGCCCGCCTTCCACGCCGACGGAACCCTCTTCTTCCTCTCCGGGCGCGCGGACAACGACCCCGGGACGACGTTGGACGAGGCGGAGGGCCCCGCCGTGTGGGCGCTGCCCGAGCACGGTGAGGCGGCGCTCGTGGCCCGCCACCCCGGAGGCATCGCCGGGTTCACGCTCGCCGGCAACGCCGCCGTCCTCGCCTACACCGCCGGCCTGCTGCCCGGCGCCGCCGACGCCGAGGCGCACGGCAAGCTGCGCGCGGACCGTGCCGACGCCAAGGTCACCGCGATCCTCTACGAGACCGGGACGACCCGGTTCTGGGACAGCGACCTCGGCCCGGACGAGCCGCACACCTTCGTCCGCACCACCGCGGGGGACGGCGTCGCGGTCGACGCGGGCGGCCAGGGCGCACCGAGCGAGGCGGAGACGGCGCTGTCGCCCGACGGCACCCGGGTCGCCCACACCCGTTACGCGCCCGGGCGCCTGCCGGCCGACCACCACGCGGTCGTCGTGGTGGCCGACGCCGCCACCGGCGAACAGCTGCTCGTCGTCGACCGGGACGGCTACCAGTACGGCGCCCCGCTGTTCACCGCCGACGGAGCCGCGCTCCTGTGCGTGCGCCAGCGGATCGCGACCTACGAGACGCCGTTCTCCTACACCCTGGTCCGCGTCGATCTCGCGAGCGGCGCGGAGAGCGAGCTCCTGGCCGGCTTCGCGCACTGGCCCATGGGGGTCGTCGTCTCGCCCCTTGCCGATGACGCGACGCTCTGGTTCACCGCCGACGAACGCGGCCACGCCCCGGTGTTCCGGCGCGACCCGGACGGCACGGTCACCCGGCTCACCGCCTCGGGCGCGTACACCTCGCTGTGCGTGGCACCCGACGGCCGGACGCTGTACGCCCTGCGCGCCGCCGTCGACGCGCCGCCCACCCCGGTCCGCCTCGACGCGGCCGCGCCCGATCAGGAGCCCGTGGTGCTCAAGGCGCCCGGTGGCGTGGGCCGGCTGCCGGGCACGCTGACCGAGGTGCACACGGTGGCCGACGACGAGTTCCCGTTGCGGTCCTGGCTCGTGCTGCCCGAAGGCGCCTGCGCCGAGCGGCCCGCGCCCCTGATCGTCTTCCCGCACGGCGGGCCCGAGGTCTCCTGGAACTCCTGGACCTGGCGCTGGAACCCGTGGCCCTTCGCGGCGCGCGGCTACGCGGTCCTGCTGCCCGACCTCGCGCTCTCGGCGGGCTACGGCCCCCGGATGCACGAACGCGGCTGGGGCCAGTGGGGCGGGCGGCCCTACCACGACCTGATGGCCCTGACCGACGCCGCCGAGACCCGCCCCGACATCGACGGGACCCGCACCGGGCTCGCGGGCGCCTCGTACGGCGCCTACCTGGCCGCCCGCGTCGCCACCCGCACCGACCGCTTCAAGGCGATCGTCTCGCAGGCCACGATCTGGGACATGCGCTCCTTGCAGGCCGAGTCGGACGCCTCGCCGTACTTCCGCGAGATCTTCGGGGACCCGCTGACCCGGCCCGAGCGCTACGAGGAGAACTGCCCCTCCCTCGCGGCCGACCGCATCCGCACGCCCATGCTGGTGGTGCACGGCGCCAGGGACTACCGGGTGCCCGTCGGCCAGGGCATGGCCCTCTTCCAAGAGCTCCAGCGCCGCGAGGTACCGGTGAAGTTCCTGTACTTCCCCGACGAGGGCCACTGGATACTGCGGCCCACCCACGCCCGGCTGTGGTACTCGACGCTGCTCAACTTCTTCGACCACCACGTGCTCGGGGCGCCCTGGCAGCGGCCCGAACTGCTGTGACTCGCCCGTTCTGCCCCGTCCGTTTGCGCGGGGCAGGAGGCTCCCGCACACAATGAGGGGCCAACTCGGGGCGTACAGGTGGGAGATCCACGTGCCCTCGACCCTGCGCACCATCGCCGCTGCCGCCGCCGTGCTGTCCTTCGGCGCCTTCGCCGCCGGATGCGGTGGCGGCGCGAGCGGCGCCGACAGCCGCCAGGACCTCGACCTCCAGCCGATCGCGGCCCCGGGCCCCGACCCGTTCACGCGGTCCACCGCCGAATCGGCGGCGACCCCCGCCCCGGCCACGCCCTCCGCGCCGGGCGGCACCGCGCAGCCGTCCGCGGTCCCGGCGGCGCGCCCGGTCTCGGGCTCCACTCCCGGCCTGTACGGCGGCACGCAGTCGGTGGCCAGCTGCGACGTGGAGAAGCAGATCCGCTTCCTCAGCGGCGACCGGGCCAAGAACCGGGCCTTCGCCGGCGCGGCGGGCGTCGATCCCGGCTCGGTCCCGTCCTTCCTGCGCGGCCTCACCCCGGTCGTGCTGCGCGTGGACACCCGGGTCACCAACCACGGTTTCCGCGCCGGCGCGGCCACCGGCTTCCAGTCGGTGCTCCAGGCGGGCACCGCCGTCCTGGTGGACGACCACGGCGCGCCACGGGTGCGGTGCGCCTGCGGGAACCCGCTGAAGCCGCCCGGCGCCCACCAGGGCGGCTGGAACGCCAAGGGCAAGCCCTGGCCGGGCTACCGCGCCGACCGGGTGGTCGTCGTGCGGCCCACCACGGTGGTCATCGACAACCTGATCATCGTCAACGTCGTCAACAACACCTGGATCGAGCGGCCCACCGGCGACGACGGCCGGCACGACCGGCGGCGCCCCGACATCCACATCGACCCCGAGCCGCCCGTGCCCGCGCCCGTGTCCCCGCCGGCGAGTCCCAGCACCTCGCCGCCCGCGACCAGCCCGGCGCCGAGCCCCGACTGCCCGAGCCCGGCGCCCACCGTGACCGTCACCCCATCGGCCCCGTCCGCGCCATCCACGCCGTCCGCGCCGGCCAGCGAGCCCGCGCCGTCCCCCAGCGGCTGCCCGAGGGCCACCGTGACCGCGCCGCCGCTCTCACCGCCCCCCTCGTCGCCGTCGTCGCCGCCCGTGCCCGAACCGAGTTCGTCCGGCGACATGCCCGCGCCGCCCACCGATGTCCCGAGCGGCGTCCCGAGCAGCCCCGACTACGACATCTACGGACCGTCGCCGGAGACCGAGAACGTCTGAGACCCCCGGCGCCCGGCCCGGCTCGGGGAGTCACGGAAAGGCGGACCAAGGGGCGCATATAGGCTGCACCCCTTGTCCGACTCGTTCGTCGCCCTTTTGAGCAGCCAGGAGCGTTTCTCCGTGACCGTCGCGATCGACCTGCCCGAACCGTCCGCGCCGCCCGTCTGCGAGGTGTCCGAGAGCGTGGCCCGCGACGCCCGGGAGTTCGGCGCCTACGCCCGCACCGGCGGCTGGGCGTTCGCCCTGAAGGTGGCCCGCAGCGTGCGCCCCGGCGGGCAGGCGGCCGGCGAGACGCCCAAGGTGTCCGCCAAGGAGTTCAGCGCGCTGGCCGGCTGCTCCGCCGAGCGCGTCATGCGCTACTACAAGGCGTGGGACAAGGCATCCGACGACGGTCTCGTCCCGCTCTTCGAGGCGCTGGTGCCGGGCGAGGACATCGAGCTGCCCGACGCGGACGTGTGGCTGACGTACTACGTGTCGCGCTCCAGCGCCACCTCCGAGCGGGGCAGCGCCATCACGGCCGCCGCCGAGGCCGAGGGCATCCGCCCCACCAAGGCCCTGGAGGTGGCCGAGAACCCCACCGCGCTGCGCGCCGCGATCCTCGCCGACCCCGGCACGGCCCAGGCCGCCCGCACGGCGCTCCTCGACCGCGTCCGCGAGGACCCGGCGCTCCAGACCGAACTCGCCCGCGACATCGCGCGTACCGACGTCCTGAAGAAGGCGGTCGCCACCGAGGCACGGGCCGCCGACCGCATCGGCTACGTCCGCCAGATCGTCGAGAACGGCCAGATCCGCACACCGGCCGGTCAGACCGTCCAGGCCCCCGCCGAGCTGCGCGCGGAGGCCGAGCGCCACCTCTCGCTGCTCGACGAGCTCGACGACGCCGACGAGTCCTGCGAGTGGGCCACCGAGGCGTACGACACCGTCAAGGGCCTGGTCGCCGACGCCGTGGAGGCCGACCCGGAGCTGCGCGTCCAGGAACGCCGCACGAAGTTCTACAGCAGCCTGCACAAGGCGACCAAGGTGTTCGAGGAGCTGACACTCGACGACGCGGGCGACTTCTACGAGGACGACATGGTCCAGCGCCTCGAAGCCCTCCAGTCGGCCATCGGCAGCTGCATCACCGCCCTGCGCCAGGCGTCCCCGGCGCGCTGACCGTTCAGGGCCCCCGCGGCACGCGGGCGGGGGCCCGCGCTCTGCGCGTGCGCACGGTCCTGGCTGCGCCTAGCGTGGCCCCATGGACGTGGCTGAAGGGGACGCCGGCGCGGCCGAACTGTGCCACTGCGGCGGTCCGGCCGACGGCGAGGAGTGCCGCTTCCTGCACTCCTACGGCCCCGACCTGCGGATGGGCAGTTTCGACTGGGACCTGACCACCGGTCTGCTGCACATGGACGAGCCCGCGCTCGGCGTCTTCGACCTGCGCGCCGAGGAATACGACGACCGGCCCGACACGCTGGCCGCCCGGGTGCCGCCCGCCGAGGCCCTGCGGCTGGACGCGCTCGTCTCGCAGGCGCTGAAGAACGGCAGCGTCAACTACGGCGTGTACTTCCGCATCCGCCGCCGTGACGGCAGCCTGCGCTGGACGCACACCCAGGGCTTCGTGCGCCGCGACGAAAGCGGCCGCCCCCTGCGCATCATCGGCATCGTCCGCGACGCCACCGAGGAACTGACCGAGACCACGGCCCGGGTCGGCCTCGACGACGAGCGGCGCCGCACCACCAGCGTCGTGGAGGCCACCACCGCCGCCCTCGCGCACGCCCGGACGGTCAAGGACGTCATCGACGTCATGAGGGACTCCCGGGGCCCCGAATACCTCGGCGCCACCAGTCTGGTGATGGGCCTGCTCGAAGCGGGCCGCATCCATCTGATCGCCGAGGGCCCCGAGGGCAGCTTCGTGCCGGGCACCCGCTGGACGCGGGTGGACGAGCAGTACCCGATGAGCGAAGTGGTCCGCACCCTCGCCCCCCGGTTCATCGAATCGCCCGAGGACTTCGCCGAGTCCTATCCGGTCCTGTGGCCGAACATCAGCGGACTCGGCATCACCTCCGCCGCCTACCTCCCGCTCATCGCCCAGGCCCGCCCCATCGGCGCCATCGGACTGCTCTACAGCGGCAAACTCGGATTCAGCAGCGACGAGCGCAACCTCCTGGTGGCGCTGGGCAGTTCGATCGCCCAGTCCCTGCAACGGGCCATGCTGTACGAGCAGGAGCACGACCTGGCCGAGGGGCTTCAGCAGGCCATGCTGCCGCGCCGCATCCCCGACGTGCCCGGCGCCCAGCTGGCCGTGCGCTACCGCTCGGCACGGTTCGGCCGCGACATCGGCGGCGACTGGTACGACGTGGTGCCGCTGCCGGGCGGCCGGGTCGGCGTGGCCATCGGCGACGTCCAGGGACATGACACGCACGCGGCCGCCGTGATGGGCCAGCTGCGCATCGTGCTGCGCGCGTACGCCGCCGAGGGACACGCGCCGGCCACCGTCATCGCGCGCGCCTCGGTCTTCCTGCACGAGCTGGACACCGACCGCTTCGCGACCTGTACGTACGCCGAGGCCGATCTGAGCACCGGGGTGCTCCAGATCGTGCGCGCCGGGCACGTCGACCCGCTGGTCCGCCTCCCGGACGGAAGCTGCCGCAGAATGCCGGTGGAGGGCGGCCTTCCACTGGGACTCTCGGCGGAGTTCGGACGGCTGGAGTATCCGGTCTCGACCGTCGAACTCGACCCCGGCCAGACCCTGCTGCTCTACACCGACGGTCTGGTGGAGCAGCCCGGCGCCGACCTGGACGACGGCATGCGGCTCCTGGCGTCGCTTGTCAGATCGGGACCCGAGGAGCTGGAGGCGCTGGCGGACCGGCTGTGCGACGAGGTCGACGAGCGGGGCGGCGACGACGACGTGGCCCTGCTGCTCCTGCGCCGCGACGTCACGGAAGTGCCGAGGGGCGGCGGCCGGCTGCGCCAGCACGTGGCGCAGAACGACCCCGAGGCGCTGAGCTCGTCGCGGCACATGATCCGCGCGGCGGTCCGCGCCTGGGGCGCGCGCGAGCGCTCCGACGAGATCGAGCTGGCCGCCGACGAGCTCATCACCAACGCCCTGATGCACACCGACGGAGGGGCGATCGTCACCATCCGGGTGCTTTCGGGCCCCGAACGCCGTCTGCGGGTCGAGGTGGAGGACCGTTCCAGCGCGCTGCCACGCCGTCGGGAGGCCGGCGCGTCCGGGGTGTCCGGGCGCGGCCTGATGCTGGTGGACCGGATCGCGGACGTGTGGGGCGTGGAGTCGCGCGGCGGCGGCAAGTGCGTGTGGTGCGAGTTCGTCGTCCCCGAGCGCGGCGCCGAGCGGTGACCGCGGCCCCGGCGGGGCCTTCGCGGCCTCCCATGGCTCGCTGAGCGGGCCCGGCCGGGGCACCCTGGTACGTATGCCCGAATTGCCCGAAGTCGAGGCCCTGCGGGACTTCCTCTCCGACCACCTGGTCGGGCAGGAGATCGCCGGCGCCCAGCCGGTCGCGATCAGCGCCCTGAAGACGTACGACCCGCCGTACACGGCGCTGGCCGGGCGGAGCGTCACCGGTGTCGCCCGGCACGGCAAGTTCCTCGACATCGACGCCGAGGGGCTGCACCTGTGCGTCCACCTCGCCCGGGCGGGCTGGCTGCGCTGGCACGACACCCTGCCCGCCGCCCCGCCCAAGCCCGGCAAGGGCCCCCTCGCCCTGCGGGTCACCCTCACCGGCGGCGCCGGCTTCGACCTCACCGAGGCGGGCAGCCGCAAGAGCCTCGCCGTATACCTCGTGCGCGACCCGGCCGAGGTCCCCGGCATCGCCCGGCTCGGCCCCGATCCCCTGGCCCCCGGCTTCGGCCGCGACGAGCTCGCCGCGCTCCTGGCGGGCGAGCGCCGCCGGCTCAAGGGCGCACTGCGCGACCAGTCCCTCATCGCCGGCATCGGGAACGCCTACAGCGACGAAATCCTCCACGTGGCGCGGATGTCCCCGTTCAAGCCCGTCGCCCACATGACCGACGAGGAGATCACCGCCCTGTACGAGGCGATGCGCACCACCCTCACCGAGGCGGTCGAACGCTCGCGCGGTCTGGCGGCCGGGCGCCTGAAGGCGGAGAAGAAGAGCGGGCTTCGCGTCCACGGCAGGACCGGCGAGCCGTGCCCGGTCTGCGGGGACACCGTGCGTGAGGTGTCGTTCGCCGATTCCTCCCTCCAGTACTGCGCCACCTGTCAGACCGACGGCAAGATCCTCGCGGACCGCCGCACGTCGAAGTTCCTCAAGTAGCCCCGCCGGGTGCGGAGCTCGTCCTCAGCCCGGCGTGAGCGTCGCCAGCCGCGTCCCGCTCGCGCCGCCCCGTACCTCGAACCGCGCGATCGTGTCCTGCGCCAGGGCCGCCGAGCCCAGCATCCGCACCGGCGCGCCGCCCCGTTCGGCCCAGGTCGCCACCGTCTGCTGCGTGCCGTCCCGTCCCACCGCGACCAGCGTGCACGTCCCCGGCGCCGCGCCCGCCAGCGCGAGCTCCACATCCGTGCCCCAGCCCCGCGCCCGCGTCGCCAGGGACGCCGTCACACCCGGCGCGTGCGCGGCCACCTGCCACTGAGGAGGCGTCGGATCGAGGGCGACGCCGAGCCCGCCCGCCACCAGCACCCCCGCGGCGGCCGCCAGCCCCATCCGCGCCACGCGCCCGCGCCGGCGCCGCCCGGCCACCGCCCCCAGCATCCGGTGAAGGACCTCGGGCGACACCGGCCCGGCCGGCGCAGGCCCGTTCGCCGAGTACGCCGCGAGCAGCGCCGCGACCCCGCCGAACCCGGCGAGCGCCGCCCGGCACGGGGCGCAGCCGTCGAGGTGGTCCTCGAAGCGGAAGGCGTCGGCGGCGCCCAGCACGCCCAGGGCGTAGGCCCCGGCGTCCCGGTGGATCTGCGGCGAACTCATGCCCACAGATACGGCGCGACCGTGCCGAACGCTCAGACACCGCGCCGCCCGGGCCCTTACACTCCGGCCCCATGCTGCGCGTACTGGCGGTCGACGACGAGGCCCCCGCCCTGGAAGAACTCCTCTATCTGCTGCGCTCCGACCCCCGTATCCACTCGGCCGAGGGCGCGACCTGCGCCACCGAGGCCCTGCGGCTCATCGGCGCGGCCCTTGAGGGGTGCCAGGAGGGCGAGCGCGGACTCGACGTGGTCTTCCTCGACATCCACATGGCCGGCCTCAGCGGTCTCGACATCGCGCGCCTGCTCGCCGGGTTCGCCCGGCCCCCGCTCATCGTCTTCGTCACGGCCCACGAGGGCTTCGCCGTACGGGCCTTCGACCTCAAGGCCGTCGACTACGTGCTCAAACCGGTGCGCGGTGAGCGCCTGGCCGAAGCGGTGCGCCGGGTCGCCGAGCTCGTCGGCGACCGCGCCACCACGGTCCAGGAGCCCGATCAGATCGCCGTCGAACTCGGCGGCGTCACCCGCTTTTTGGCCATCGCCGACATCATCTACGCCGAGGCCCAGGGCGACTACGCGCGGCTGCACACCGTGCGCGGCAGTCACCTCGTACGGATCGCGCTGTCCACCCTTGAGGAACGCTGGCGCAGCCGGGGCTTCGTCCGGATCCACCGCAGCCACCTCGTCGCACTCGACCGGATCGACGAACTCCGCCTGGAAGGTGGCAGCATGAGCGTGCGCGTCGGAGAGGCCGAACTCCCCGTCAGCCGACGCCACGCCCGCACGGTGCGCGACCGGCTGCTGCGGCGCGCCCCGCACTGAACCGGCCCTTTCGCCAGGCCCCGGGCGCTGCGTACACTCCGCGCCATGGCGGCAGAGCAGGCGGCGCGCCGCGAGAGGGTCACGGGGGAGCCGAGAGGGGTCCGCCCGCTGCCGCGCCACCGCGCCCAGTCCGAGATAGACGAGCAGACCGCGCTCGGCGGCGCCTATGTGCGATCCCTGATGCGCAGTCAACTGCGCGCCGCACTCACCGGGTTCGCCGTTCTCGCGCTCACGGTCGCCACGCTGCCGCTGGCCCTGCGCGCCCTGGACGACCCCACGGTCACCTGGTACGTGCTCGGCTTCGCCCTGTATCCGCCGCTCGGCCTCATCGCCTGGTGGTACGTGCGGACCGCCGAGCGCAACGAACGCGACTTCGCCCGCCTGGTCGCCGACCGCCCGGTCGAGGGCCGTGCGTCGGAGAGCCACCCGACGCGGGAGCACCCGACGCCGAACCACCCGACGCCGAACCACCCGCCCCAGGGCCGCCCGACGGAAGGCCGCGTCACTCCGTGAGCCAGACGTACGCCGTGGTGGCCGTGGCCACCGTCGTGCTCGCCACCGTCCTCGTCGGCGGGTTCGGGCTGCGCCTGTCGCGCACCACATCCGACTTCTACGTCGCCTCGCGCACGGTGGGCCCCGGCCTCAACGCGGCCGCCATCAGCGGCGAATACCTCTCCGCCGCCTCCTTCCTCGGCATCGCGGGACTCGTCCTCGTCCAGGGCCCCGACATGCTCTGGTACCCGGTCGGCTACACCGCCGGCTATCTGGTGCTGCTCCTCTTCGTCGCGGCCCCCCTGCGCCGCTCGGGCGCTTACACCCTGCCCGACTTCGCCGAGGGGCGGCTCGAATCGCAGGCCGTGCGCCGCCTGGTGAGCGTGTTCGTGGTGGGCGCGGGATGGCTGTATCTCGTACCCCAACTCCAGGGAGCCGGGCTGACGTTGAAGATCCTGACCGGCGCGCCCAGCTGGCTCGGGCCGGTGCTCGTCGCCGCTGTCGTGGTCCTGGCGGTCGCCGCCGGAGGCATGCGTTCCATCACCTTCGTCCAGGCCTTCCAGTACTGGCTCAAGCTGACCGCGCTGCTCGTCCCGGTGTTCTTCCTGGTCATCGCCTGGCGTGGCGACGGCGCGCCGCGCCCCGTCTACGGCGAACCGGCCGCGCTGCGCCAGCAGCAGACCGTGCGCGTCGGCGATCCGCTCGCACTGCGCCTGACCGAACCGCTGCGCGTCCACGTCAACGGCGTGGTGGACGGCCGCCGTCACGACGGCGATCCGCTCACGCTCGGCGCGGGCGAGCACCGTGTGGAGGCCGGCACCCGGCTCGGCCTCGACGCCAAGGCGCGCGTCCCCGGCAGCGCCGCCCGCGCCGGCCACCCGCTGTACGCGACGTACGGGCTCATCGTGGCGACGTTCCTCGGCACCATGGGCCTGCCCCATGTCGTCGTCCGCTTCTACACCAGCCCCCAGGGCCGCGAGGCCCGGCGGGCCACCGTCGTGGTGCTCGCCCTGATCGGCGCGTTCTATCTGCTGCCCCCCGTCTACGGCGCGCTCGGCCGGCTCTACACCCCCGAACTCGCGCTCACCGGTGACGCCGACGCGGCGGTGCTCCTGCTGCCGGGGCGTCTTGTCGGGGGCCCGGGCGGCGATCTGCTGGGCGCCCTGGTCGCGGGCGGCGCCTTCGCCGCGTTCCTGTCCACCGCTTCCGGCCTGACCATGGCGGTCGCCGGCGTCCTGACCCAGGACGTGCTGCCCGCCCGGGGCGTGCGCCACTTCCGCCTCGCGACCCCGCTCGCCATCCTGGTGCCGCTGCTCGGGGCGCTCCTGGTGAGCGGGCTGCCGGTCGCCGACGCCGTCGGCATGGCGTTCGCGGTGTCGGCCTCCTCCTTCTGCCCCCTGCTCGTGCTCGGCATCTGGTGGCGGGGGCTGACCCCGCCGGGCGCGGCCGCCGGGCTGCTCCTGGGCGGCGGCTCCGCGCTGCTGGCCGTGGCCGCCACCGTTCTAGGAGCGGTACCGCCAGGACCCGCGCGCACCCTGCTCGCCTGGCCCGCGGTGTGGTCGGTGCCGGTCGGCTTCCTCACCATGGCCGGGGTGTCGCTCGCGACGCCGGGCCGGATCCCGGCGGGCACCAACGCCGCCATGGCCCGCCTCCACCTGCCCGAGGCGCTGGTCCGCCGGGGGGTGAGCCGGTGACCCTGGCCGCCCTGCTCTTCCTCGGCCCCCTCCTGGCCGCCGCCGGATTCCTGCTCGGCCGCCGCAGCGCGCGCCGCGCCCGCACCAGCGACGTCGGCACCCCCGTCGAGCACGCCACCTTCGAAACGCTGCACACCGCCTCGCTCGCCGCGCCACCGCTGCGTGCCGGGCTGAGCGCGGAGGCCGCCCGCAAGTCGGCCCGGGGCCTGCGCTCGCTGCTCGGCACCGACGCGCTCTGTCTCACCGACCGCGACACCATCCTCACCTGGGACGGCGCGGGGGAGCAGCACCACAGCGCCCAAGTGATGGACCAGGTACGGGCGTTGCTCGACACCGGACGCGACAAGGCGTTCGCGCTGTCCTGCGCGGACGCCGGGCCCGACTGCCCGCTGCGCTGGGCCGTGGCCGTCCCGCTGAGGGTGGACGACCGGGTGCTCGGCGCGCTCGTCGCCTACGCGCCCCGCGAGTCGGCGGTCCTGGCGCGGGCGGCGGGCGAGGTCGGCCGCTGGGTCTCGGTCCAGCTGGAACTGGCCGAACTCGACCGTTCCCGTACCCGTCTGATCGAGGCCGAGATCAAGGCGCTGCGGGCCCAGATCTCCCCGCACTTCATCTTCAACTCCCTCGCCGCGATCGCCTCGTTCGTACGCACCGACCCCGAACGGGCCCGCGAACTCCTCCTGGAATTCGCCGACTTCACCCGCTACTCCTTTCGCAGGCACGGCGACTTCACCACGCTCGCCGAAGAGCTGCACTGCGTCGACCAGTACCTCGCGCTGGTCAGGGCCCGCTTCGGCGACCGCCTTTCGGTCACCCTCCAGGTGGCGCCCGAGGTCCTGCCGGTCGCCCTGCCCTTCCTGTGTCTGCAACCCCTGGTGGAGAACGCCGTCAAGCACGGCGTCGAGGGCGCGTCCGCGGACCCCCGGGGCCCCCGGCCCGCGCGGGAGCGGGAGGCGCCTCTGCACATCACCATCAGCGCCCTGGACGCGGGCAACGAGGCCGAGGTCGTCATCGAGGACGACGGCGCCGGCATGGACCCCGAGCACCTGCGCCGCGTCCTGCGCGGCGATGGCGGGCCCTCGGGCGGCATCGGCCTGCTCAACGTCGACGAACGCCTGCGCCAGGTGTACGGGGACACCTACGGTCTCGTCATCGAGACCGGCGTCGGCGCGGGCATGAAGGTCACCGCCCGCCTCCCCAAATACCGCGCCGGAGTGCACAGCTGACGCCAGTGCCCAGTTGACGCCAGTGCTCAGCTGACGTACGCGTATAGCTGACGTACCGTCAGAACAGATGGATGGCCAAGTGCCCGAGCGGCAGGCCAAGTTCCCAGGCGGGCGTCCACACCCGGGGCTCGTCCTCCTCGCGCTCGCGGGGGTCGACGCCGCCGGGCACCACCGCGTCCAGGTCCGTCGCGAGGAGTTCGGTCTCCTCCAGCCAGCGCCAGGCGGCCCGCGCCAGCGCCAGATCGGGCCCCGTCTCCTGATCCCGGGCGCGCAGCCGCCCGCGCACCCAGCGCCGCCACGGGCCCCCGGCCGCGGTGAGTGAGCTCCACTCCTCCAGACGGGCCACCACCCGCGCCCCGCCGACCGCCCCGTCGGACAGGAAGATCGTCAGGGCGAGCGCATGGCGCCCGGCCCGGAACTCCAGTGTCGTCGGCGGCATCAAGTCGCCGGTACGCAGCAATTCATCGGCGATGTACTCCGCGTACATCCACGCCATCGGCACCACCAGTTCGTCACCACTGGTCCCGCTACTTCCCTCCGGACGCATCCTGTCTCGCCTCTTTCATCGACCGTCCCGGCGCTCCCGGGGAGCTCCAGGGAGCATTGAACCGGGGGCGCGTGCCCGCCGTGGCCAGAAGGGCAGGATCCGTCACACGACCCGAGGTGCTCATGCATGTGCGGCAGCTGCTCGGCGCCTATGTCCTCGGCGCGCTCGCGCCCGGCGACGACCGCGCCGTCGCCGCGCATCTGCGCCGCTGCGCGCCGTGCCGGGGCGCCTACGCGGAGGTCGCCGAGGCGTCCTCGCTGCTCGCCCTGCTCACCGAGGCGGACCTGGAATGCGACGGGGAGAGCCCTTCGGGGCCCGACGCACAATAGCCGGGCAGCATCCGGGCCAGCGCGCGCAGGGCGTAGTACGAACGGGACTTGACGGTCCCGGGCGCCACACCGAGCACGTCGGCCGCCTCGTTCACACTCAGGCCGCGGAAATACAACTGCACCAGGACCGCCCGGTGTTGAGGTGTGAGCGACCTCACGGCCATCCGGACGTCGAGGACCGCCGCGCACCGCTCGGCGGGATCGTCGCCCGGGGCGGGCCGCGACAGCAGCACCTCGTCGCCGACCTCGGCGGGCCGCGCGAGGCGGCTGCGCCGGGCGTCGATGGCCAGGCGCCGCGCCACCGTGAACAGCCAGGGCCGCATCGAGCCGTACGGCGCGTCGAACGCCTCCGGGTGCTGCCAGGCCCGCAGCAGGGTCTCCTGGACCAGGTCCTCGGCCCGCTGGCGGTCCCCGTAGGTGAGCCCCAGCAGGAACCGCAGCAGCGCGGGACCGTGTGCGCGCTGGAGTTCGGCCAGATCCCGCTCGCGGGTGTGGCGCCGTATCTCCGTGACCACCGTCGCCACCGCGCACGCCCTTTCCCCGAATCCGTGGACCGCTCCGTATCCGAGCGCGTCCGGACGAAGCGGGACAAGGGCGCCGCCGCACGCTGCGACGAGCGGTCGAACCGAGCGGCGAGTGGTGCGCCGAACGGCGCACGGCACACGGACGGGCGACACACTCGTGCGTCCGTTCCAGCGATCTTCAGTCGTATCACCGGCTTTTCGGCTTGACCGGCCGGTTCTCGCGGGGGTGAATTTCGGACACATGTCCCCACGCGTCCGTCGGCCGCGCCCACGACCGGCCCCGACCGCGCTCCGCCCCGCTCGTGCCCGCCCCTCGCCCGATGGAGCCCCGCCGATGCACCAGCCGACCCGGCGCACCCGACGAAGCGCGGCGGCCGTCGCGGTCCTCCTGCTCGCGGTTACGACAGGGTGCGGCGGCGGACCGAAGGCCCCGCCCCGCCAGGACGCCCGGCGCTCCCCGGCCTCGGGCGCCGCGAGCGCCCTACGCCCCTTCACCCTGGTCGCCACCGGCGACGTACTGCCCCACGACTCGACCATCGAGCGGGCCAAGTCCGACGCGGCGAACGGGAGTTACGACTTCCGACCGATGCTCGCCGGGGTCAAGCCGGTCATCTCCCGCGCGGACCTGGCGATCTGCCACATGGAGACGGTGTACGGCCCGGACGAGGGCCCCTTCACTGGCTACCCCGCCTTCACCTCGCCGCCGCAGGTGGCCGCAGCGCTCAAGGACACCGGGTACGACTCCTGCTCGACGGCCTCCAACCACAGCCTGGACGACGGCGCCGCCGGTGTGGCCCGCACGCTGAAGGCGTTCGACAAGGCGGGCCTCTCGCACACGGGCTCCGGCCGCACCGCGCGGGAGTCGGCGCGGCCCGCGCTGCTGCGGGCGGGCGGCGCACGGATCGCCCAGCTCGCCTACACCTACGACACCAACGGCTACCCCATGCCCCCCGGCCAGCCGTGGGCGGTCCACCTCATCGACCAGAAGAAGATCATCGCGGACGCCCGGGCGGCCCGCGCGGCGGGCGCCGACGTCGTGGTGGTCAGCATCCACTGGGGCACCGAATGGCAGACCGAACCGGACGAGCGACAGCTCACCCTCGGCAGGGCGCTCACCGCGTCGAGGTCCGGCGGCCGCCCCGACATCGACCTGATCCTCGGCACCCACGCGCACATCCCGCAGGCGTACGAGAAGGTCAACGGGGTCTGGATCGTGTACGGGGAGGGCGACCAGATCGCGGGGGAGATGTTCAACGAGACCGGGGAGCGCGACGAGCGGGGCAACATGAGCTCGATCGCCCGCTTCACCTTCGCCCCGCCGCGCAAGCCCGGGGCGCGCTGGGAGGTCAGCAAAGCCGAGTTCATCCCCCAGTGGATCGACGTCGACCGGGGCCGCGTCCTGAACCTGCCCGAGGCGCTGGCCGCGTCACCCGGTCGTGAGGACTACGCCGAGACCGAGGACGAGATCCGCACCGCGGTCCTGAGCCGGGGCGCGGCGAAGGACGGCCTGACGATGTCCCACTGACCGGGCCCGGCCGGACCGGCACCGCGGCTACGGCACCACGGTGACCGGCCAGCGGCCCGCCTTCACCAGGCGCACCGCCACCGACCCGATGATGCGGTGCCCCGCCGACTCCGACGCGCCGACCACCACCGCGTCCGCCGTGAGCTCGTCGGCCGCGGTCACCAGGCCGGAGTAGGGATCGCCGCGGAAGGTGTGGAACTCCCAGCGCACGTCCCAGATGCCCCGCACCCGCTCCGCCGTCTGCCTGATCTCGGCGGCCAGGCCCTCGGCGATCTCGCCGGTCGTGTCGGCGACCGGCGCGCCGAGCGCCGCGCCCGCCGGCAGCACGGGCTGGACGTAGACGAGGGCGAGCAGGGCGTTCTGGCGCCGGGCCAGACCACTGGCGTACGCCGCGGCTCTGAGGGAGGAGTCCGAGCCGTCGACGCCTGCGACGATCACCTTGGGACCGTCGGTGCCGCGTTCGAAGCGCTGGGACTCGGGGTGGGGCTGGGGCCGCTGCTCTGTCACGCCCCGAGGCTAACGGGCCGGGCGGCGCTTCCGACAGGCGGCCCGGCCCCGGCCTCCCTAGAGTGCTGAGCATGACTGTCAGCGAGACGGCGCCGATGCCGTCCCGGACCGGCTTTCGGGGGCGCGTACCGGAAGCGTTCGCGATGTTCTTCGGGGCGCTCGGCCTGTTCTGCGCCGTCATCGCCCTGATCCCCGCGCTGCGCAGGCTGCTCCACCCCGTCTCCTGGTTCCTGGACCGGGTCACGGTGCCGGTCAGCGCCAACCTCGCGTACGCCGTCTTCCTGCTGCTGCTCGCCGCCGCGATCGGCGCCCGCAAGAAGGTCGCCTGGTGGCTGGTCGTCGTCTATCTGGGGCTGCTGTTCCTCCTCGACGTGCTCCTGATCTCCGTCACCGAATGGGCGTGGATCCCCAACGGTGTCTTCTGCGCCTTCGTCCTCGCCGTCCTGATCCTGGCCCGCAAGCAGTTCTACGCGCAGACCCGCAAGGGCGCCTTCCGCCGGGCGGTGGGGGTGCTGTGCCTCGGGCTCGCGGTGGGCGTCCTGGTGGGCTGGGGCCTGGTGGAGCTGTTCCCCGACACCCTGCCGCGCGGCCAGCGGCTGCTGTGGGCCACCAACCGCGTCTTCGGCGGCCTCGCGTCCAGCGGCCAGTTCGACGGGAGCCCGCCCCGGCCCCTGTACTTCCTCCTCGGCCTGTTCGGCGCCATCGCCCTGCTCACCGCCGCCTCCACGCTCTTCAGGTCCCAGCGGATGGAGGCCGCCCTCCACGGCGACGAGGAGCCCCGCATCCGGGCGCTGCTCGGCGCGTACGGCCGCCAGGACTCGCTCGGCTACTTCGCCACCCGCCGCGACAAGGCCGTGGTCTTCTCGCCCAACGGCAAGGCCGCCGTGACCTACCGGGTCGAGGCGGGCGTGGCCCTCGCCAGCGGCGACCCCGTCGGCGACACCGGCGCCTGGGGGCCGGCCATCGACGCCTGGCTCGACATCGCCCGCAAGTACGCCTGGGCGCCCGCCGTGATGGGCGCCTCCGTGGACGGCGCGACCGCCTACGCCCGGCACGGGCTCGGAGCCATCCAGCTCGGCGACGAGGCGATCTTGAACGTCGCCAAGTTCGACCTCGACGGTCGCGACATGCGCGTCACCCGTCAGGCCGTGCGCCGGGTCGCGCGCAGTGGCGCCACCACGCGCGTGAGGCGCCACTCGGCGCTCACCGACGAGGAGATGCAGCAGATCATCGACCGCGCCGACGCCTGGCGCGACACCGAGACCGAGCGCGGCTTCTCCATGGCGCTGGACCGGCTCGGCGATCCCGCCGACGGCGACTGCCTGCTCGTCGAGGCCTTCGACGCCGACGGCCGTCTGATCGCGCTGCTGTCCTTCGTGCCCTGGGGCAACGACGGCATCTCGCTCGACCTGATGCGGCGCGACCGCAGCGCGCCCAACGGCGTCATGGAGTTCATGGTGGCCGAACTGTGCGCCACCGTCGGCAAGTTGGGCGTGCGCCGGATCTCGCTCAACTTCGCGGTGTTCCGCTCGGCCTTCGAGGAGGGCGCCCGCATCGGCGCGGGCCCCGTACTGCGGCTGTGGCGCCGGCTGCTGCTCTTCTTCTCCAAATGGTGGCAGCTCGAAGCCCTCTACCGCTCCAATGTGAAGTACCACCCGCAGTGGTTCCCGCGCTTCTTGTGCTACGGCGACGCGGGCTCGCTCGCCCGCGTCGGCCTCGCCTCCGGCATCGCCGAGGGCTTCGTCTCCGTACCGAGCCTGCGCAAGCTCTGGGGCAAGGGCCACCACCGGGGCGTCACCACGCCGGTCACCACGGCGGGCCTGCCCTCCATCGAAGCGCTCGGCCTGGCCGGACCCGGCACGCGACAGGTGACGGAGCGTCAACTTCCCGACCAGGTAAGGGTGCGCCACCGCAAGCTGGAGCGGCTGCGGTCGGAGGGGAGCGACCCCTACCCCGTCGTCATCACGGCCCGCACGCACACCCTGGCCGGCCTCAGGGCCGAGGGCGAGGGCGCGGCCGCCACCGTGGCCGGGCGCGTCATGGCCGTACGCGACTTCGGCGGCGTCGTCTTCGCCGTCCTGCGCGACTGGTCCGGCGACCTCCAAATGGTCCTCACCCGCGAAGGCGCCGGCGCACCCGTCCTGGACCGGTTCACCCACGACGTCGACCTCGGCGACCACATCAGCGCGAGCGGCACCACCGCCCGTACGGACAAGGGCGAGTTCTCCCTCTTCGCCACCGGCTGGCAGATGACCGCCAAATGCCTGCGCCCCCTGCCCGACAAGCGGCGCGGCCTTGCCGACCCCGAGGCCCGGGTGCGCCGGCGCTACCTCGACCTGGTGACCGCCCCCGAGGCCCGCGAGGTCGTCAGGGCCCGCTCCACCGCCGTCCAGGCCCTGCGCCAGGGCCTGCTGGAGCGCGGCTATCTGGAGGTCGAGACGCCGATGCTCCAGCAGATCCACGGCGGCGCCAACGCCCGCCCCTTCACCACCCACATCAACGCCTACGACCTCGACCTGTACTTGCGCATCGCGCCCGAGCTGTACCTCAAACGGCTCTGCGTCGGCGGCGTCGAGAAGGTCTTCGAGATGGGCCGCACCTTCCGCAACGAAGGCGTCTCCTACAAGCACAACCCCGAGTTCACGATGCTGGAGGCCTACCAGGCGTACGCCGACTACGACGTGATGCTCGACCTCACCCGCGAGCTGATCCAGGGCGCCGCCACCGCCGCCTTCGGCTCCCCGATCGCCCGCAAGCAGGGCCCCGACGGCAAGGTCGTCGAGTACGACATCTCCGGGCCCTGGCCCGTCAAGACGCTGTACGGGGCCGTGTCGGAGGCCCTGGGCGAGGAGATCGACGCCGACACCGGTGAGGGGAAGCTGCGCCGGCTCTGCGACCGGGCCGGAGTGCCGCACACCCCGGACGCCACACGCGGCGACGTCGTCCTCGAAATGTATGAGCGGCTGGTCGAGGAGAGGACCCAGCTGCCCACCTTCTACAAGGACTTCCCCACCGAGGTCTCCCCGCTGACCCGCCAGCACCGCACCGACCCCAGGCTCGCCGAACGCTGGGACCTCGTCGCCTTCGGCACCGAACTGGGCACCGCCTACTCGGAGTTGACCGACCCGGTCGAGCAGCGCCGCAGACTGACCGCGCAGTCGCTGCTCGCGGCGGGCGGCGACCCGGAGGCGATGGAGATCGACGAGGACTTCCTGGACGCGCTCGAATACGCGATGCCGCCCACCGGTGGCCTCGGCATCGGCGTGGACCGGCTCGTCATGTTCCTCACCGGCCTCACCATCCGCGAGACCCTGCCCTTCCCGCTGGTGCGCCGCACCTGAGCGTGCCCGGGCGGCGCCGTACACGAGGGGCCGCACGAGCAGTACCGCCGGATGACTCCATTCGTGCCGGTGTGGCGGGAGTGCTGACGTTTCGCGGGCCCCGCCACGGCCGGAGCGGCCTAATGTGCCGCCATGACGAACAAAAGACGTATGTCATGAAAAAGGATCAGATGGTCCCCAGTCGGCGGACACTGCTCCGCATCACCGCCTGTCTCGGCGCCGCCGCGGCGGTACGCCTGCTCACGCCCGAGGACGCACCGGCCCCGGCCCCCGCGCCCCGGGCCGCCCCCGCAGGCGGCCCCCCGGCCGCCGCCGCGGCCCGTCCACGCGCCAGCGCGTACCGCCTGGAGCCCATGACGGCCTACACGCCGCCGCGCTACCACACCGCGCTGCCGCCGGTGCGCACCAGACCGTTTCTGAGCATGCCCCAGCTGGGGGAGCGCTCGATGGTGCTCACGTTCGACGACGGGCCCGACCCGCGCTACACCCCCGGCATCCTCAAGACCCTGCGCGAGCACGACGTGCGCGCGGTGTTCTTCCTGTGCGGCGAGATGGCGACCGACAACCGGGACCTGCTGCGCGAGATGCGGGACGACGGGCACGTCATCGGCAACCACACCTGGACCCACCCCCAGCTCAACCTGACGGCCCCCGCCGCGATCCGCTCCGAGATCGGCCGCACCAGCGAGGTCATCGAGCAGGCCACCGGCGAGGCGCCGCAGTGGTTCCGCGCGCCGTACGGGGCGTGGAACCGCAACGTGTTCGAGATCCAGGCCGAGATGGGCATGGAACCGCTCGCCTGGACCGTCGACACCCTGGACTGGACCACCCCCGGCACCGCCGCCATCATCCGCCGGGTCCTGGACGGCGCGGCGCCCGGCGTCGTGGTGCTTTCGCACGACGCGGGCGGCGACCGCTCGCAGAGCGTGGCGGCGCTGCGCACCTATCTGCCCCAACTCCTGTCCCAGGGTTATGCGTTGAAGGTTCCACCGCGCCGCAGGTGAAGGCCCGGGCGGCCGCCACGAGGGCGCCGCCCGGCCGCCGGGGCCCACGTGCCGGCTCTACTTGACGGACACGAGGCGGGCGAAGGCCACGACGTTCCCGTCGTACCCCCGGGCCCGCGAGAAGCCCCCGCCGCAGGTGATCACCCGCAGCTCCGGGTGCCCGGTGTCGCCGTACACCCGGGCGCCCGGGAAGGTCTCCTTGGAGAAGACCTCGACGCCGTACACCTCGAACACCGCGGTGCGGCCGTCGAAGCGGGTCACGTCGATGTGGTTGCCCTTCTGGAGCGAGCCGAGCCCGTAGAAGACGGCCGGGCCCTTCATGTTGTCGACGTGGCCGACGATCACCGATGTGCCGCGCATGCCCGGGGCCACGCCGTTCTGGTACCAGCCGGCCAGGTTCGGGTCCTGCGGCGGGGGCGCCTGCACCCAGCCCTGGGCGTCGGTGCCGACGTCCATCAGCGGCGCGTCCACGTTGATCGCCTCGATCCGCACCCGGGAGGCCGGGGCGAAGGGGAGCGGTTCAACCGTGTCCGCCGCCGCGGGCGCCGGGCCGCCGCTCCTGGAACTGCTGGCCGGCGCCGCCGCCGCGGCCGGCTGCGGCGGGCCCATCGTCACATCCGCGCCGTTCTTCATCAGCGCGATGCCGGTCAGCATCACCAGGGCCAGAGCCCCCCACGGGGAACGCCTGCGACGCTCCATGCCGCTGTCTTCATGCGCCATCGTCTCTTCGTCAACTCCTTCGCCGTCCACCCTCAGCGCGCCTTCGAGCACCGTAAGGGCGCCCCGGCCGCCCGGCGATCGGAGGGCGGCGAACGGGTGCACGTCCAGCGGGCCTGACCCATCCGGGTAACGCCGCGCCGAAAATGATCTGACGCCCTGTGACCTGCGGGTCCGTCAGATCCCGGGGCCGAACGGGGGTCACGCGGTTCACCAGGGTGGATGAGCGCCGAAATGCGGCTTGTATGACCGGCGGCGAGGGTTCGACATGGGAGGCGTACTCGTCGATCATCCCGGGGCACGGCTCCGGGGCGTCCTCCCATGGAGGTTCAACGATGCGTGCTTCACGCGCTCTCACGGTGGCGCTCGCGGCCGGGGCCGCGATCGCCTTCGCCGCCCCGGTGGCCGTCGCAGGGGGCCCGTCGTCCGGCGGTCCGACCAGTGTCGAAGTCGACCCCTCCGCGGTCCACCAGGGCGCCACCCTCAGGATCACCGCAAGGGGCTGCCAGAACGGCGGCAGAGTCAGCTCGAACGCCTTCGACGAGGTCCACCTGTCGTCGGGCGACGTCAACTACGCGACCGCCCGGATCCACGACCACACGACGCCCGGCACCTACAGCCTCGCGGTCAAGTGCAACGACAACGACCGCGTGGCGACGCGCAGTTTCCGCGTCCTCGAAGGCCGGGGCGCCGACGGCGGACTCGGCGGCGCCGCGGGCCCGACCGACACCGAGATGGCGGTCGGCGGCGCGCTCGCCGGTACGGCCGCGATCGGCGGCACGCTGTTCGTCGCCCGCCGCCGGCGCATGGGCGTAGGGGTCTGACCGGACGAACCTCCCGGAAGGATCCCGCGGCCCCTCGCCCCCGAGTCCTGGCCAGGACTCGGGGGCGAGGGGTTTTTGGGTGCCGCGCCCACGGGGCCTTGAGCGTCGCGGGCGCTCAGTGCCGCCGTCCGGTGGAGCGCCGGCGCAGCACGTAGAAGGCGCCGCCGCCGGCCAGCGCGATCAGGCAGGCGCCGACCGTGAGTTGGACCGTGTCGAGCTCGCCGCCCGCGCTGCCGCCGAGCCCGCCTCTGACGCCGAGCGGGGAGGTGATGGTGGGCCGGACGGTCGGACGCACGGTCGGTCGCACGGTGGAGCTGGTGGTCGGCGCGCCGCCTGCGATCGTGAGCTGCGTGGTGGCGCGCACGCTGTCGCAGGAGAACGTCACGGTGTAGGAGGCGCCCCGTCTGGCGCCCGGGTCGACCGTCGCGTTCCTCGAACTGTCCTTGGGGATGATCACGGTGTCGAAGACACCGGAGGAGGCGGTGGCGTCGCCCGAGCAGCCGATGGCGTTGAGGGTGACCTGGCCGCCGGGCGCGATCACCGACGGGGTCACGCTGAAGGCGGGCGGCGCGGGGGTGGCGGCGACGGCGGTGGACGGAGCGAGCGCCAGCGCGCCGGCGCCGATGAGTGCGGCGGATGCGATGCGTATCGCGCCCATGGTCGGTCCTCCGGTCCCCGAGGAGCACTGCGGAACCTGATTCCACATGGGGGGTGATGCACCTCGATGCCCGAAACGCTAGGAGGCGACCCGGTGTGTCGCGATCGCTGTCCGGCGAATGGGGCATCGAGGTCCCCCGCCCGGCCGAGCGGGTCCGTCACCGACGGGTCAGCCGATGCCGGGGAACAGATCGAGGAAGGGCCCCGCCGTGGCCGAGATGCCCCGTCCGAAGGGGGCGTCGAAATCCCAGATCAAGAAGAGCAGGAACGCGATCAGGGCACTGAAGAGCCCGGCCAGGAGCATTTCCCGCCAGCTGCGCCTGATCTTCAGGGTGAAGATCAGGCCGACGGTGACGAGCGCCCCGATGATCAGGCCGAACCAGACGACCCCGGGCATGGTGGCCCCGGCCCCCTGGCCTCGGGCGGTGCGGGCGGCGTCCACGGCGCCCACCTGGTCGACCAGCGGCTGGTAGGCCTGATTCTCGTAGTCGTTCGCGGGGTGATAGTCCGTCACGTCGCGGCGGATCGTCTCCAGCTTCTGCGCGCTCTCGTCGGTGAGGTCGCCGTGCTTGGCCATGTGGTTCCACTCGGTGTGCACCACATAGGAGGCGTACGCCTCGACGTCGGCCCGCGTCTTGTCGCGCACCGGCGCGGGGTACACCTGGACGCGCTGGCTGATCTCGTGCAGCGCCTGCGCCTCCTGCTGCACATCGGACTGCGCGGCCCCGCGCCCCTCCCAGACGCCCGCGATGGCGAGGCCGAGGACGATGGCGTACACCACGCCGATCATCATCGTCATGTACTCGATGACGTCCGGGGTGTCGGAGCGGTCGTCGTTGTCCGGGTCGACCCGGCGGTTGCTGAACAGAGTGATGGTGAGCACGACCGCACATGCGGCGGCCATCGCGATGGCCAGGACGAGCCAGTCGGACAAGGGGGGCCTCTCAGAAAATGCGGGGCTCAGCGCGAGCGGGAGCCGGAGCGGGTGCGCAGCAGGGCCGCGCCGAGCACGGCGGGCGCGGTGATGAGCAGCGTCAGGGTGACGGGGGAGAGCTGGGGCGCGGCCTTCATGCGCGGCGGCATCCGGTAGGCACGCGGGGTCAGCCGGTGCGGGGCCGGCGGCCCCGGGCGCGGCACCGCGGAGGGCGCGGGCGGAGCCGGTGGCACGGCCGGCGCCGATGGTGGCGCGGGGGGAGCCGCAGGTGCGGGCGTGGCCGGCCGGTGGACCACCGGGGGCGGGGCGGGGGCGGGCGGCGCGGGGCGCGGCGGCGTGGGCCGGGGCGCGGGCGGTGCCGGAGGCGGGGGCGGGGTCACGGGCGGCGGAGGCGTGGGCACCCGGGTGGGCGAGGGCCTGGGGTGGCGCGGCCAGGGCGGGAAGGGGCAGTGGGCGTGGCCCGAGCCCGCGACCGCCCAGGGCGAGCCGCCCGCACTGCCCTGCGAGACGGAGGCGTACGCACAGGCGTCGGCCCGCGCGGCCGGTGCCGGTGCGGCCAGGAGCACGGTGAAGGCCATGGCGGCGAACAGCCGCCCGGCTGGGTGTCGTCCTTGCACTCGGTGATCATCGGGCCATCGGGGCCCGCTCCGTGGGGGTGGCGGACCGATTCGCCTGATGGAAGGAGTTACCGGCTCTCCCCGGTCGCCACGTTGACCGGCTGTTCGGGTTCGTCGCGAAAATTTCCGGCCCCGCGTTGAGCACACCACCGCCCGCCGCCCGTACTCAAGGCCATCAACCGGTGCCACCGGCGCCCCAACAGCCTTACGAACAACAGGAGTTGACATGACCACCTGGCGCAGCGCGGCGCTCGCGGCAGCGGCGGCAGCAGTACTGGCACTGACCGCGACGGCCTGCGGCCAGGACAAGGGCAGCGCCTACGGCAGCGGCGGCGGACAGCCGGTCGCCAACGCGGGCAGCGCCACGGCCTCCGCGGGCGACGGCTACGGATCGGCCGGCGCCTACGGGCAGGCGGGCGGCGCGGTGTCCGCCGCCAAGCAGGCCGGGCAGCTGACCGTCACCGACACCAAGGACCTCGGCAAGGTCGTCACCGACAACGCCGGGTTCACCCTCTACCGCTTCGACAAGGACACCGCGAGTCCCCCCGCCTCCCGGTGCGACGGCGACTGCGCCAAGACCTGGCCGGCGGTGCCCGCCGACGGCGTCACCGCCGCGCCCGGCACCGGCCAGTCCGAACTCGGCTCGCTCACCCGCGCCGACGGGACCAAACAGCTCACCATCGGGGGCTGGCCTATGTACCGCTACGCCAAGGACACCAACCCGGGCGACACCAACGGGCAGAACGTGGGCGGCACTTGGCACGCGGCGGCGCCCGACGGCAAGAAGGCGTCGGCCGCGGCGCCTGCCGCGTCGGCCGCGGCGCCCCCAGCGTCACCGGCCGCGTCCCAGGACCTGCCCGGTCTCTCGGTCCGCAAGGACCCCACGCTCGGCGACGTCATCGTGGACGCCAAGGGCATGACGGTCTACCGGTTCAAGAAGGACTCCGCCTGGCCCATGAAGTCGGCCTGCGTCGACGCCTGTCTGCGGAAGTGGCCGGCGGTGGCGCCGGTGGAGAAGAAGAACACCAAGGGCATCGCCCTCAAAGGCTTCGTGACCTTCGACCGGCCCGACGGCGTCAAGCAGCAGTCCATCACCTGCTGGCCCGTCTACACCTTCTCCGGCGACACCAAGCCCGGCGACACCAACGGCCAGGGCATGGGCGGCACCTGGTACGCCGTGTCGCCCGAAGGCAAGCTCGTCGCAGCGCCCAAGTAGCCCTGGGCTCCCCCGCGTCGGCGCTCGTCCGCCCGGCACCGCGACCCCCCGCGCGGTGCCGGGCCTCCGCGTGTGTCCACCCACCGGTACGCTTGCGCCGGTCGCCAGGGCTGCCCGTACGATGTGGCGCACATGCCCTGGGCCTGTGACCAAGAACGGACGAGCATTTTCCGTTTTTACTCGCTCTCCCGGCGGACGATCAGTAGCCTCAGGCGCAAACAATGGTCATGGTCATGGCCTCCTGCGGCGACTTGTTGGAGACATTGATGGAGCGTCCCGCCTGGGCCCCCCAGGGCATCGACATCTCGGTGCCGAGCGTGTCCCGCATATACGACTACTACCTGGGCGGTTCGCACAATTTCGAGGTGGACCGGGAAGCCGCGCGCGAGGCCATGCGGTTCATGCCGGGGCTCCCCAAGGTCATGCAGGCCAACCGCGCTTTCATGCGCCGCGCCGTACGCTTCGCCGTAGCTGAGGGAATCACGCAATTCCTCGACATCGGATCCGGCATCCCGACCTTCGGGAACGTGCACGAAGTCGCCCAGGCCGCCAGCCCCGAGGCCCGCGTCCTCTACGTCGACCACGACTCGGTCGCCGTCGCCCACAGCCGCGCCGTCCTGGAGGGCAACGACCTCGCCGGGATAGTCGCCGCCGACCTGCGCAAGCCGCACGACATCCTGGGCGCCCCCGAACTGGGCCAACTCATCGACCTGTCACGGCCGGTGGCGGTGCTCCTGGTCGCGGTCCTGCACTTCGTCGAGGACCAGGACGACCCGCGCGCCGCGGTCGCAGCGCTGCGCGACGCGCTGGCCCCCGGCAGCCTCCTCGTTCTCACCCACGCCTCCTACGAGGGCATCCCGCTCAGCGAGGAGGAGGCCGGCGGCACGGTGGGCGTGTACCGCGACATCAAGAGCCCGCTGGTCATGCGCTCGCGTGAAGAGATCGCGACATTCTTCGACGGGTTCGACGTGGTGGAACCCGGGCTCGTCTCGATGCCGCTGTGGCGCCCGGAGAACGAGATGGACCAGGAAGATCCGTACGCCTTCTCCGGCTATGCCGGCGTGGGGCGCAAAGCGTGAGCACCCCGCCCCACGCGCCCGCTCCGGACATGACGCCGGACAGCCCCGAGGACCGGCTCAGACGGTTCGCGACGATCTGGAGCCGGGCGATCTTCCCGGTGACGGCGACCTCGCTGACCCGGCCGGAGTTCGAGCAGCACCTCGTGCCGCTGGCCCGCCGCCTCATCAAGGCCCTGCATGGCCGGCACTTCGACCCCGCGCCCGCCCAGGAGGCGGGCGCCGCCCTGGTCGACGCGCACTGCACCGACCCGGACGCCCTCAGCCGCAGCCTCGGCGTGGTCGAGTCCTACCTCGTCCTGTACTGCGGGACCGGATCCGAGCTCACCCTGGAAGAGGCGCGGGCCCGCTGCGCCCGGCTCCAGCACGCGCTCGCCGCCGGTTTCGCCGCCGCCCTGCGCGAGCGCACCCGGTCCGAGCAGGAGGCCATCGCCCGCTCCGCGATGTCCGCGCGCAGCGCCGCCCTTGAGGCCCTGCACGCCACCGAGACACGTTTTCGCGCCGTTTTCGAGGGCGCCGCGATCGGCATCGGCATCGCGGACCTCGAAGGCCGCGTCCTGGAGGTCAACGAAACCCTCACCCGGATGTTCGGCGGCATAGAGGGCCAGATCCGCAGCCGCAACGTCAGCGAGTGGGTGCACCCCGAGGACGCCCCGCAGGTCTGGCGCCTGTACGACGAGCTCGTGCGGGGCGAGCGCGACCACTACCGGGTCGAGAAGCCCTACTACCGGGGCGACGGAACCGTGCTGTGGACCAACCTCACCGTCTCGCTGCTGCGCGACGCCGAGGGCCGCCCGAAGTACCAGCTGGCCCTCATGGAGGACACCACCGAGCGCCGGCTGCTCAATCTGCGGCTGCGCTACGAGGCCACCCACGACGCGCTCACCGGACTGCCCAACCGCACCCTGTTCTTCGAGCGCCTGGAGAAGGCGCTCGCCCCGGGCGACGGCAAGCGCTTCGGCCTGTGCTACCTGGACCTCGACGGGTTCAAGGCGGTCAACGACAGCCTGGGCCACTCGGCGGGCGACCGGCTCCTGGTGGAGGTCGCCGACCGGTTGCAGAGCTGCGCCACCGGGCCCGGCGAGATGGTGGCCCGGCTCGGCGGCGATGAATTCGTGGCGCTCACCACGGGCCCCGACACCGAGTTCGAGGCGGACGAGCTGGCCTGCCGCATCCTGAGCACGCTCGCCACCCCGATCCGCATCGAGGGCCGCGAGCTGACCGTGCGCGGCTCGATCGGCGTGGTCGAGGGCCCCGCCGGCGAGCGCAGCGCGGCCGAGGTGCTGCGCAGCGCGGACATCACGATGTACCGGGCCAAGTCCGCCGGCGGCAACCGCTTCGAGTGGGCCGACGCCGAGGCCGACGCCCGCGCGATCACCCGGCACGGCCTCACCAACGCGCTGCCCGCGGCGCTCGAGCGCGGCGAGTTCTTCATCGAGTACCAGCCGCTCGTGCACCTGGGCGACGGCAGCGTGCACGGCGCGGAGGCGCTGGTGCGCTGGTCGCATCCGCAGCACGGTGTGCTCGGACCCGACCGGTTCATCCCGCTCGCCGAACACACCGGGCTCATCGTGCCGCTCGGCCGCTGGGTGATGCAGGAGTCGGTCCGCCAGGCCCGGGCCTGGCAGGAGGCCCACCCCGGCGCCACCGACGGCGGGCCGCTGCGCATCAACGTCAACCTCTCGCCGACCCAGCTCTACCACCCCGGTCTGGTCGCCGACACCGTCGAGATGCTGGAGCGCACCGGGCTCGCCCCTGGCGCGCTCTGCCTCGAAGTCACCGAGTCCGCGCTCATCGGCGCCGACGACGACCTCCTCAAGCCGCTGCGGCAACTCGCCGACATGGGAGTCGACATAGCCCTGGACGACTTCGGCACGGGCTACTCCAACCTCGCCAATCTGCGCCGTCTGCCGGTGAGCGTGCTCAAGCTGGACCGGTCCTTCACCCAGTCCATGCAGCAGCTGCCCGCCGACCCCGTCGACATCAAGATCGTCGAGGGGATCGTGTCGCTGGCCCACAGCCTGTCACTCGCGGTGACGGTGGAGGGCGTGGAGACGGGCGCCCAGGCCGAGCAGCTGAAGGAGCTGGGCTGCGACACGGCGCAGGGCTGGTACTACGCCCGGCCCGGAGCGCCGGACCGCATCCACTCCCTGGCGCTCGTGGACGCGGTGTGACCTGACGGGGCGGCCGGGGCAGCACCCCGCCCGCCCCGCTCGCGGAACACGCCGCCCGGCCGCGCCGCCGCCCGGCCGCGCCGCCGCCCGGCCGCGCCGCCGCCCGGCCGCGCCGCCGCCCGGCCGCGCCGCCGCCCGGCCGCGCCCGCTCCCGGGCGGCCCGCGTAAGAGACGTCAGCCCTCCTCGCGCGCCCCGCCCCCGATGCCGAGCAGGACCCGCTGCAACTCCCGCGCCGCGCGCGGCGGGTCGACGTCGCTGCGATGGGCGAGCGCGATCGTACGGCGCAGCCCCGGGCGGGCCAGCGGAGTCACCCGCAGGTCCCGCGAGCGCGCGGCCACCATGCTCGGCACCACGGCGAGCCCCAGCCCGGCCCGGACGAAGCCGAGCACCGCGTCCATCTCGCCGCCCTCCACCGTGAAGGACGGCTCGAAGCCCTCGGCGCGGCAGGCCGCCACCGTCAGCTCCCGCAGGTCGTAGCCGTGCCGGAACATCACGAGCGGCGCGTCGCGCAGCTCCGCGATCCGCACACGGGACCCGGAGCCGGGCGGCTCCTCGTCCGCCGACGAGACGACCACCAGATCCTCCCGCAGCAGCTCGATCGTGGTGAGCGCGGGTGACCCCGCCGGCAGCGGCAGCACGATCAGTGCCAAGTCCAGTGCGCCGCGCGCCAGTTCACGTACGAGATCGTGCGAGCCGCCCTCCTCGATGAGCAACTGGATGCCGGGATGGCTGTCGTGGAAGGCGCGCAGCACATCGGGCAGCAGACCCGTGCACAGGCTCGGCGTCGCCCCGAGCCGTACCCGCCCGCGCCTGAGCTGGGCCAGTTCCTGGACCTCGATGCGGGCGGTGTCCGCGTCCGCCAGGATGCGCCGGGCCAGCGGAAGCAGGGCCTCGCCCGCGTCGGTGAGCGCGATGTTGCCGCGCGCGCGGCTGAACAGCTCGGCGCCCAGCTCGTTCTCCAGCGCCTTGATCTGCTGGGAGAGCGAGGGCTGCGAGACGTGCACGCGTTCGGCGGCGCGCGTGAAGTGGCGGGTCTCGGCGACCGCCACGAAGTAGAGGAGCTGCTGGAACTGCATGCCCCTACGATAGGCCATATCTATGGAGATGAGCCGAACCATGTCTTGGACCTCTTGGGTCCCGCGCCTCTAGCGTCATGAACATGGCTCTGGCAACGCGGACGGACAAACGGCCGTCCATGACGCGCACCCTCTGGGACTCGACCGTCGGCAAGAAGACGGTCATGGCCGTGAGTGGTCTGATCATGCTGTCCTACCTGGTCGCCCACATGATGGGCAACTTGAAGATCTTCTTCGGGGCGGGCCAGTTCAACGCCTACGCCCACTGGCTGCGCACGATCGGTGAGCCCTTCCTGCACTACGAGTGGGCGCTGTGGCTCATCCGGGTGGTCCTGGTGGCCGCCGTCGTGGGCCACGCGGTCTGCGCCTACCAGCTCAGCCGGCGCGACCTGAGGGCGCGGCCCCAGGGATACGTCCACAAGCGGGCCCGCGCCGGCTACGCCACCCGCACGATGCGCTGGGGCGGCGTCATCCTCGCCCTGTTCGTCGTCTGGCACATCCTGGACCTGACGACGGGTACCGTGCACCCGGGATTCCGGCCGGGCCACCCCTACCAGAACGTCGTGGACACCTTCTCCACCTGGTACGGGAACGCGATCTACATCGTGGCCGTGGGCGCGCTCGCGCTCCACGTCCAGCACGGCCTGTGGAGCGCGGCCCAGACGCTCGGGGCGGGCAACGCGCGCCGCGACCGCGCCCTGAAAGCCCTGGCCAACCTCTTCGCCGTGCTGCTGTTCGCCGGATTCGTCTCCGTACCCGTCGCCGTCATGACCGAAGTGGTGAGCTGACATGACCTCCTACACCCACTACACACCGGGCGGCCCGGTCATCGACGGCCGGGCGCCCGGCGGCCCGATCGCCGAGCGCTGGGACACCCGCCGCTTCGAGGCCAAACTGGTCAACCCGGCCAACCGCCGGGGACGCACCGTCATCGTGGTCGGCACCGGCCTCGCGGGCGGCTCGGCCGGAGCCACGCTCGCCGAACAGGGTTACCGCGTCGTCCAGTTCTGCTTCCAGGACTCCCCGCGCCGCGCCCACTCCATCGCCGCGCAGGGCGGCATCAACGCCGCGAAGAACTACCGCAACGACGGCGACTCCGTCCACCGGCTCTTCTACGACACCGTCAAGGGCGGCGACTTCCGGGCCCGCGAGTCCAACGTCCACCGCCTCGCGCAGATCTCCGTCGAGATCATCGATCAGTGCGTGGCCCAGGGCGTACCGTTCGCCCGCGAGTACGGTGGCCTCCTCGACACGCGCTCCTTCGGCGGCGTACAGGTCTCGCGCACCTTCTACGCCCGCGGCCAGACGGGCCAGCAGCTCCTGCTCGGCGCCTACCAGGCGCTCTCGCGCCAAATCGCGGCCGGCAACGTGGAGTTGCACGCCCGCACCGAAATGCTCGACCTGATCGTGGTGGACGGCACAGCGCGCGGCATCGTGGCCCGCGACCTCGTCACCGGGAAGATCGACACGTACGTCGCGGACGCGGTGGTCCTCGCCAGCGGCGGCTACGGCAACGTCTTCCACCTCTCCACCAACGCCATGAACTCCAACGCCACCGCGATCTGGCGGGCCCACCGGCGCGGTGCCTACTTCGCCAACCCCTGCTTCACGCAGATCCACCCCACCTGTATCCCGCGCTCCGGCGAGCACCAGTCCAAGCTCACTTTGATGAGCGAGTCGCTGCGCAACGACGGCCGCATCTGGGTGCCCAAGGCCAAGGGCGACACGCGCCCGGCGGCCCAGATCCCCGAGGACGAGCGCGACTACTACCTGGAGCGGATCTACCCCGCCTTCGGCAACCTCGTCCCGCGCGACATCGCCTCGCGCGCCGCCAAGAACGTCTGCGACGAAGGGCGCGGCGTCGGCCCCGGCGGGCAGGGCGTCTACCTCGACTTCGCCGACGCCATCGCCCGCATGGGCCGGCCCGCCGTCGAGGCGAAGTACGGCAACCTCTTCGACATGTACGCGCGGATCACCGCCGAGGACCCGTACCAGACCCCCATGCGGATCTACCCCGCCGTGCACTACACGATGGGCGGGCTCTGGGTCGACTACGACCTCCAGACCACGATCCCGGGCCTCTTCGCGATCGGCGAGGCCAACTTCTCCGACCACGGGGCCAACCGGCTCGGCGCCTCCGCCCTCATGCAGGGCCTGGCCGACGGCTACTTCGTCCTGCCCGCCACCATCAACGACTATCTCGCCCGCAACCCGCACCAGGAGCCCGTCACCGACGCGCACCCGGCGGTCGCCGAAGCGGTCGCCGAGACAGAGGACCGCCTCAACCTGCTCCTCGCGATCGACGGCGACCGCACACCGGACTCCTTCCACCGCGAGATCGGCGAACTCATGTGGGAGTACTGCGGAATGGCCCGCACCGAGCAGGGCCTGCGCAAGGCGCTCGACCGGATCCCGGCCATCCGCGAGGAGTTCTGGCGCCGGATCAAAGTGCCGGGCAGCGGCGAGGAGTTCAACCAGTCCCTGGAGCGGGCCAACCGGATCGTCGACTACCTGGAGCTCGCCGAACTCATGTGCCTCGACGCCCTGCACCGCGCCGAATCCTGCGGCGGCCACTTCCGCGAGGAGTCCCAGACCCCCGACGGCGAGGCACAGCGCCGCGACGAGGAGTTCTCCTACGCGGCCGCCTGGGAGTTCACCGGCACCGGCGAGGCCCCGGTCCTGCACAAGGAAGACCTCGTCTTCGAGTACGTCCACCCCACCCAGCGGAGCTACGCATGAGGCTCACCCTGCGCGTCTGGCGCCAGCAGAACGCCAACTCGACCGGCACCATGGCGACTTACGACGTCGAGGACATCTCGGCGGACATGTCCTTCCTCGAAATGCTCGACACGCTCAACGAAGAACTCACCCTCAAGGGCGAGGAGCCGGTCGCCTTCGACCACGACTGCCGCGAAGGCATCTGCGGCGCCTGCTCACTCGTCATCAACGGCGAAGCCCACGGCCCCGAGCGGACCACCGCCTGCCAGCTCCACATGCGCTCGTTCCGCGACGGCGACACCATCGACGTCGAGCCGTGGCGCGCCTCGGCGTTCCCGGTGGTCAAGGACTTGGTGGTGGACCGCTCGGCGTTCGACCGGATCATTCAGGCCGGCGGCTACGTCAGCGTCCCGACCGGCGCGGCCCCCGAGGCGCACGCCACCCCCGTGCCCAAATCGGACGCCGACTTCGCCTTCGAGCACGCCGAGTGCATCGGCTGCGGCGCGTGCGTGGCGGCCTGCCCCAACAGCTCGGCGATGCTGTTCACCTCGGCGAAGGTCAACCACCTGAACGTGCTGCCGCAGGGTGCGCCCGAGCGCGAGACGCGGGTCCTGGACATGGTGGAGCAGATGGACGCCGAGGGCTTCGGTGGCTGCACCCTGACCGGTGAGTGCGCGACGGCGTGCCCCAAGGGCATCCCGCTCCCGTCGATCGCCGCCATGAACAAGGAGTGGCTGCGCGCGACGAGGAAGGCGCGCAAGGCGGGCCGCTGACACGCACGGACGCGCCCCGGGTGTTACCCGAAGGCGCGTCCGCGCACTCAACTCACGTACGGAGCAGGCCAGTTGGCCTAGGCGACGGAGAGATCATCCCCGTACACCGCGCCCTGCCCGTACCAACCGTGCAGATAGACGGTGACGGTGCCCGAGGCGCCGGTGGTGAAGGGCACGGACAGCTTGGTCCAGCCGCTGGAGCTGGTCCAGGTGCTGCCGGTGGCGCCGCCGCGCACCCCGAGGTAGGCGTAGCTGCCCTGCACCCAACCGCTCAGCGTGTACTGGGTGTTGGGGGACAGGGTGAGCGTCTGCGCGCACTCGCCGGTCTGCGCGGAGGTGGGTGCGGTCTTCAGGGCGTACGAGCCGCCGTGCACCGGGCTGGAGACCACGGCGGCGCCGCTGTCACAGGTCCACGGCGTGAGGGACCCGCTCTCGAAGCCGCCGTTGACGAGCGCGCCGGTGTTGCCGCCGGGGCCCGAGACGGTGAGCGTGAAGGTGGCCGAGTGGGTCAGGGTGCCCGCCGTGCCGGTGAGGGTGATCGGGTACGTTCCGGGCGCCGCCGAGGCCGACGCGGCGAGGGTGAGCTGGGCCGAGTTGCCCGCGGTGACCGAACCCGGGCTGAGCGTCGCCGTGACGCCCGCGGGCGCGCCGGTCGCGGTCAGGGTGAGGGACTTGGCGTTGCCCGAGGTGACGGC
The DNA here is from genome assembly GCF_042869775.1 of Streptomyces sp. NPDC006711. NCBI lineage: Bacteria > Bacillati > Actinomycetota > Actinomycetes > Kitasatosporales > Streptomycetaceae > Streptomyces > Streptomyces sp. NPDC006711. Next base: position 154,223 of record NZ_JBIAGO010000002.1, on the reverse strand, counting down.
GGTGCTCACCGTCGCGGTGGTGGAGCCGCCGGGTGCGACCGAGGCCGAACCGGGGGTGACACCCACCGAGAAGTCGTCCTGGACGGGCCCGCCGCCCCCGGTGAAGGGCTCGAAGGTGTGGCTGAAGTACCAGGTGTCCTGGGCGATGCCGGAGCAGGTGTCCGAGCCACCGGTGCCGGGGCAGCCGCCGTTGTCCCGCTGGAGGGCCCAGAAGGACAGCGTGTTGATGCCCTTGGAGACGGCCCAGTTGTAGACGGCGGTGGCGTCCGCCGTGGTGAACGTCTCGGCGGCGCCGTAGTCGTCGATGCCGGGCATCTCGGTGACGCCGATCATCCCCCACAGCTGGGCGGACGACGTGCCCGGGTAGAGCGAGGCCAGCTGGTCGTGGAGGCCGGTGGCCGCGGTCTGGGTGTCGTTCGCCATGTTGTGCGTGGCGCCGTCGTAGTAGTCGAAGGTCATGAGGTTCACGACATCGACCTTGGCGCCGTACTTGACCGCGCTCTTGAGCACGGCGAGACCGCTGTCGGCGAGACCGCTCGTGGTGGTGGGCAGGGTGTAGGAGATCTGCACGGAGCGCCCGTTGGCCACCGCCCAGTCCTGCACCTTCTTGATGGCCTGGTTGCGGCGGTCGACGCCGGCCTTGTTGGTCAGCGAATTGTCCTCGATGTCCATGTCCAGTCGGGACAGGTCGTAGGTGGTGATGACCTTCTCGTACGCGGCGGCTATCGAGTCCACGCTGGTGCAGCTGTCGGCGATCTCGGTGCCGCCGTTGTCGGCCGCGTACCCGCCGAAGGACGGGATGACGTCGCCGCCGCGCGAGCGGATGGTGGTGATGTCCGCGCCGAACACGGACGACGAGATCGGCTGACTGGTGGAGCCGTTCCAGTACGGGGTGCACGACCCTTTCGCCTCGGTCTGCACGAACGCCATCGTCAGGTATGTGGCGCCCGACTTCTGCGCGAGGTCGGCGGGGCTGTCGGAGGAGTAGGCCTCGAAGTAGGGCGCGAAGATGTGGGCGGGCAACGGAGTGGCGGCGTGCGCCGCGCCCCCGGCCCCGAGAACGAGGCCGGCGGAGGCGGCGACGGTACTGAGCGTGGCGAGCAGGGCGCGAACGGATCTCGGACGACTCATCGGGGCTCTCCGACGGGGGTGAGAGAAGGGTGCGGACGCCCCATGATTGGTCTGGACCAGCACCCGGTCAAGGGTCTAGGCCAATTAATTCCGCGTGCTTTGCCGTGCGGCCAACTGGGTTGTGGAGCAGGGGAGTCGGCGACCGCACGCGCCAATGACGCCCCCGGGAAAGAAACCAGCCCGGGCGCTGTCAGTGGGCCCCGATAGCCTGTCGGCATGATCGAGACGACCACTGACGACCGTCACTTCCCGCCTGCCCTCGCCGCTGTCGCCGGGGTCGCTTTCGACTACGGCGAGGAGGGCGAGGGCATCGACTTCGAACCGTACGAAGGCTTCGACGCCGCCGAGGAGACCACCGACTGGCTGCGTCAGTGGACCGGAAACCGGGACCTGGATGGCGGCGCCTTCCGGGTCTTCGGCCAGGACGGCGCGGGTGGCCTCGCTGTCCTGTGGCACGTGCGCCCGGGTCGGCCCCTCGCGGAGCAGCCGGTGGCGTTCATGGGCTCGGAAGGCGAGTGCGGGGTGGTCGCCGGCAACCTGTCCGACTTCCTCTGGGTCCTCGCGGACGGCTTCGGCCCGGCGGAGGCCGTCCGGGACGAGGACCGCGAACCCCGACCGGACGCGGCCCTGACCGCACTGGCCGAACAGCACGCGACCACCCCGCGCCGCCCGGCCCGCGACATCATCACCGAGGCCCGCACCGAGTTCGCGACGTTCGCCGCCGACCTGGACGACCTCTGCCGCTGAGGCGCGCGCGGAACGCCCTGGACATGTTCAGGCCCGGGCCGCGTGGGCGCGCCGGCGGCCTGCGGCCTTGAGCCCGTGCAGGACACGAACCCGGGACACCCGCTTTAGGAGAACGACGCTCGCCCCCGCCTCCCGGGCTGCCTCCCTCACGCCAGTGCTCTGGCCAGATATGGCGCCGTGCGGCCGAGGCCCGTGTTGGCCACCTCGGACGGAGGGCCCGCCGCTACGATCCGGCCGCCCTCGTCGCCGCCGCCGGGGCCGAGGTCCAGCATCCAGTCCGCGCCCGCGACCACCGTCATGTCGTGCTCCACCACGATGACGGAGTGGCCCGCGTCCACCAGGCCGTGCAGTTGGCGCAGCAGGATGTCGACGTCGGCCGGGTGCAGTCCCGTCGTCGGCTCGTCCAGGACGTACAGGGTGTGGTCGCGGTGGGTGCGCTGCAACTCCGTTGCCAGTTTGATGCGTTGGGCCTCGCCGCCCGACAGCTCCGTGGCGGGCTGGCCCAGGCGCAGATAGCCGAGGCCCACGTCGAGCAGGGCGGCCAGGCTGCGCGCGGCGGACGGGGTCGCGGCGAAGACCTCGGCGGCGGCCTCCACCGTGAGGTCCAGCACCTCGGCGATGGTGCGGCCGCCCAGGGTGACCTCCAGGGTCCGGGGGTTGTAGCGCGCGCCGTGACAGTCCGGGCAGGGCGCGTACGTGCTGGGCAGGAAGAGGAGTTCCACCGACACGAACCCCTCGCCCTGGCAGGTCTCGCACCGCCCGCCCGCCACATTGAAGGAGAACCGGCCCGCCTTGTAACCGCGTGCCCTCGCCTCCTCGGTCTCGGCGAACAGCTTGCGCACGACGTCGAACAGGCCCGTGTACGTGGCCAGATTGGAACGCGGGGTGCGGCCGATCGGTTTCTGATCCACCCTCACCAGCCGTCCCACGCCCGGCAGTTGGTCGTGCAACTCGTCGACCAGGGTGGACTTGCCGGAGCCCGAGACGCCGGTGATCGCCGTGAACACCCCCAGCGGGAACGCCGCGTCGACGCCGCGCAGATTGTGCCGCGTGACGCCGGTCAGTTCCAGCCAGGCGCGCGGCTCGCGCACGGCACGGCGCGGCCGGGGGGAGCGGTCGAAGAGGTAGCGCCGGGTCGCCGACTCCTCGACGCGGGCCAGATCCCCCGGGGGCCCGCTGTGCAGCACCCGGCCGCCGTGCTCGCCGGCCAGTGGGCCCACGTCGATGAGCCAGTCCGCGTTGCGCATCACCTCCAGATGGTGCTCGACCACGAAGACCGAGTTGCCCGCCGCCTTCAGCCGCCCGAGCACCGTGAGCAGCGCCTCGGTGTCGGCCGGGTGAAGCCCCGCCGACGGCTCGTCCAGGACGTACACCACACCGAAGAGCCCCGACCGCAGCTGGGTGGCGAGCCGCAGGCGCTGGAGCTCGCCCGCCGAGAGCGTGGGCGCGGTGCGGTCCAGGCTCAGATAGCCGAGCCCCAGCTCGATGACCGGGCCGATGCGGGAGAGGAGGTCGCCGGTGACGGCGGCGGCGGTCGGGCCGCCGGCCGTGTCCCGGAGCAGCCGGTCGAGCGCGGTCAGCGGAAGCGCCACGAGTTCGGCGATGGTACGGCCCGCGAAGGTGACGGCCAGCGCTTCGGGCCGCAGCCTCGTGCCCTCGCAGACCGGGCAGTCGGCGGCGGTCAAAAACCGCTCGGCCTTGGCCCGCAGCGTCTGGCTCTTGCTCTGGGCGAACGTCTTCAGCACATAGCGCCGGGCACTGAAGTACGTTCCCTGGTAGGGGCGTTGGATGCGCCCGGCATCCCGCACCGGATGCACCGTCACCACCGGCTGCTCCTCGGTGAACAGGATCCAGTCCCGGTCCTTCTGGTCGAGCTCGCGCCAGGGCCGGTCCACGTCGTACCCGAGCGTGTCCAGCACGTCCCGCAAGTTCTTGCCCTGCCACGCGCCCGGCCAGGCGGCGATCGCGCCCTCGCGGATCGACAGGGAGGGATCGGGGACGAGCAGCTTCTCGCTGGTGCGGTGGACGCGGCCGAGTCCCTGGCACTCGGGGCAGGCGCCCACGGCGGTGTTGGGCGAGAAGGAGTCCGAATCCAGACGCTCCGCGCCCGGGGGATACTCGCCCGCACGGGAGAACAGCATGCGCAGCGAATTGGACAGCATGGTGACCGTGCCGACCGACGAGCGCGAGGAGGGCGCCGAACGGCGCTGCTCGAGGGAGACGGCCGGCGGCAGACCCGAGATCTCGCCGACGGCGGGCGCGCCCACCTGGTGGATCAGGCGCCGCGCGTAGGGCGCGACCGACTCGAAGTAGCGCCGCTGCGCCTCGGCGTAGATCGTGCCGAACGCGAGCGAGGACTTCCCCGACCCCGAGACACCCGTGAACACGGCGAGACAGTCACGCGGGATGTCGACGTCCACCCCGCGCAGATTGTGCTCGCGGGCACCACGGACACGGACGAACGGGTCAGAGGGACTTTGCATACCGGAATCCTACGGGGGCGCCGTCGCCGCGCGATCTTCACGCCCGGGGCGCCGCGCCGCTCGCGCGGACAGCGCGCCCTGCCGTGCGCCCCCTGCCGTGCGTGCCGTGCCGTGCGCCCCCTGCCGTGCGTGCCCTGCCGTCCGTGCCGTGTCGGTCAGGCCCCCGCCGGCGCGGGCAGTCCCGCCAGCCGGGCCAGCGCGCGGTAGGAGCCGAACAGGGCCTCACGGTCGTATGTGCTCGTCGTGACGAGGAATTCGTCCGCGCCGCTGCGCGCGAGGAGCGTGCCGAGCGCGTCCGCCACCTCCTCGTCCGTTCCGTACAGCTGCCCGCGCTGGGCATCGTCGAACAGGGTCCGCTCGCGTTCGGTCATGTCCAGCGCGGCGACCTCCTCCGGCGGGGAGAGCGGCGGGAAGGCGCCTCGGGTGCGGGAGTACGCCGTCGACCAGGCCTCCGGAAGCAGGAGCCGACGGGCCGCCTCGGTGGTGTCCGCCACGGCGACCGCGCCCGACACCACCACGTACGGGCGCTCCAGGTGCGGGGAGGGCCGGAAGGCGGCCCGGTAGTCGTCGATGGCCCGCAGCATCGCCTCCTGGCCGCGTACGTCGGCGATGACCAGCGCGAGCCCGGCCTCGGCTGCGACGCGGGCGCCCTTGCCCGTGGCGAGGACGAACGCCGGCACGGTCAGGCCCTCGGTGGGGTGGGCGTGGACCTGGGGGTGGGCGCGCTGGGTCCCGTCGAAGTAGCCGAGCAGTTCGGTCAGCTGTGCGCCGAAGTCGTCGGCGTCCTCCTTGCCACGGCCGAGGGCCTTGCGGATCCCGTCGGTGAAGCCCACGGAACGCCCGAGCCCCATGTCGATCCGCCCGGGGAAGAGTGATTCCAGGACGCCGAACTGCTCGGCCACGACGAGGGGTTGGTGGTTGGGCAGCATCACACCGCCGGTGCCGACCCGGATCGTCGAGGTGGCCGACGCCACCGCCGCCGCCAGCACGGCCGGCGCGGAGCCCGCGACGCCGGGCACGGAATGGTGCTCCGAGACCCAGAAGCGGTGGTACCCGAGCCGTTCGGCCTCGCGGGCCAGGGCCACGGTGTCCCGCAGCGCCTGCGGTCCGTCGTGCCCGGCGCGCACGCGCGAGCGGTCGAGTACGGAGAGACGGGTCGTCGCGATCACTGGGCTCACGCTCGCTTCAACGCCTGCGGCACGCGGTGATTCCCGGCCCCGGGGTCCATGGCGCATCCGGCCCGCCTAGCCTGGGGGTGTGATCGACAGAACCCGGCCCCTGGCCGTCTTCGACCTGGACGGCACGCTCGCCGACAGCTCCCACCGCCAGCGCTTCCTCGAGCGCTCGCCGCGTGACTGGGACGCGTTCTTCGCGGCGGCTCCCGCCGACCCCCCGCTCGTGGAGGGTGTGGAGCTGTGCCGTGAGGCGGCAGGGGAGTGCGAGATCGTCTATCTCACCGGGCGTCCCGAACGGTGCCGCAGGGACACCCTGGACTGGCTCGACGAGCAGGACCTCCCGTCCGGCGCCCTGCACATGCGCCGCGACTACGACCGGCGGCCGGCCCGCGCCACGAAGATGGAGCTCCTGCGCGAGCTCGGCCGGGGCCGCGAGATCCGCATGCTGGTGGATGACGACGAGCTCGTGTGCGACGCCGCGGAGCGGGCCGGATTCCCGGTCGTACGGGCGCGGTGGACCAACGCGAGCGAGGCGCTGAAGGACGCCCAGGAACGCGAGGGCCGCACCTGAGAGTGGCCCCGGCCACCCCCGCCCACGCGCGGAACGGGCACCCCGGCCCGGCCCGACCCCAGCCACATGCGACGGTCACGGCCCGACCGCACGCGACACAGGTCTGAAGCTGAGGTCCAGGGTGAGACTTGGCTGACGCCAAGCTGACCGCAGCGGAGCGATGCGGAGCCTTGCGTGCCCGGCGTCGAGCGACCGCCTCCAAGCCCGCACCCGAGCGGTGCGGAAGTCCTGCGACCGAGACCGAGCGGCCGACGCCGGGCCCGCGGCCGAGCGGAGTCGAGCCCTGCGCCCGGCGCCGAGCGGTGCGGAGTCCTGCCACCGCAGCCGAGCGACCGCCGCCGAGCCTGAAGCCGAGCGGTGCAGAGCACTGCGACCGGAGCCGAGGGGCCGCAGCCGAGCCCGCAGCCGCGCGGTGCGGAGCCCTGCGCTCCGCAGCCGAGCGGAGCCGAGCCCCTGCGACCGGCGCCGAGCCCTGCCACCGAAGCCGAGCGACCGGCGGCGAGCGGCCACCTCCGAGCCCGCACCCGAGCGGCGCGGAACCGAGCGGCCGCAGCCCGAGCGACGGCAGCCGAGCGGCCGCAGCCGAGCTGACCGGCGCCGAGCGGCACGGAGCCCAGCCGTCGTGGCCGAGCGGCGCGGAGCCCGGCGACAGCATCCGAGCCCGCACCCGAGCGGTGCGGAAGTCCTGCGACCGAGGCCGAGCGGCCACCTCCGAGCCCGCAGCCGAGCGGTGTCGAGCCCTGCGGCCGCAGCCGAGCGGCCGCAGGAGCGCTGCGGAGCCCAGCGCCCGCAGCCGAGCGGCCGCATCCGGGCAGCGGAAAGCCGGCCGCCGCAGCCCGGCTTCCGCAACCCGCCCGCCGCAACCGCCCGCCGCAGCTCCGCGGTCGCAGCCGGTCGACCTGGCCCTCGCGGCCGTGCCGTGCGGCGGGCTCAGACCTCCGCGTCGTCGTCCAGTCGGAAGCCGACCTTGAGCCCGACCTGGTAGTGCTCGATCACGCCGTTCTCGATGTGGCCGCGTACTTGCGTCACTTCGAACCAGTCCAGGTTGCGCAGCGTCTGGGACGCGCGGGCGACCCCGTTGCGGATGGCCTGGTCCACGCCCTCGTGGGAGGTGCCGACGATCTCGCTGACGCGGTACGTGTGGTGGGTCATGGACGTGCTCTCCTCTCGTCGCGTTACTCCACCGTGCCCCACCCGGCCGCGCTCCGCGAGACAGCGGGCCGGGACGGCCGACCGACGCGGCGGGCCACGCGGCGGGGCGCCCCTCGGCGCCGGCCCGGGCGATGGCCGGAAAGTTCGCTCCCGCCGGGACTTGACCGCCTCATTGGTCCATACCAAACTCACGAACCGCACCCGAACAAGCCACAGCGCGCTTGCCCCACGTCGGGTCATGACTGCTTGCCCACACGCAGAAGGTGACCTTTCGTGATGATCCGCCGTACTCTCGCCTGCTCCGTAGCGCTCGTCTCGGTCTGCGCCCTCAATGGCTGCGGCGCACTGCCGGGCTTCGGCGGGAGCACCACCAAGGTGACCGTCTGGCTCATGAAGGACAGCGCGTCCGACGACTTCGTGCAGCGTTTCAAGAAAGGCTTCGAGAAGGAGCACGACGGCGTCGAGCTCGACGTCCGCATCCAGGAGTGGACCGGGATCAACCAGAAGATCACGGCCGCGCTCAAGGACGGCGACGTGCCGGACGTCATCGAGGTCGGCAACACCCAGGTGCCCCAGTACGCGGCGAGCGGCGGCCTGCTCGACATGACCCTGGAGTCACTGCGTGACTGGGGCAGCGACGACTGGCTCCCCGGCCTCGCCCAGCCCGGCAACGTGGACGGCATGCAGTACGGCATACCGTGGTACGCCGCCAACCGCGTCGTGATCTACAACAAGGACCTCTTCGCGGAGGCCGGCATCAGCAAGCCGCCCAAGGACCGCGCGGAATGGCTGGCCGACACCAAGAAGCTCAACTCCGGCTCCCGGCAAGGGATTTACCTGTCGGGCCAGGACTGGTACACCCTGGCCGGATTCGTCTGGGACGAGGGCGGGGAGCTCGCACAGGAGGACACCGGCGACTGGAAGGGCGCGCTCGACAGCCCGGCCGCGCTGCGCGGCATGGACTTCTACAAGCAGCTCCAGGCGCTCGGGCGCGGCCCGAAGAACGCGGACGAGGAGACGCCGCCGCAGGCCGGCGTCTTCGCGCGGGGCGACGTCGCCCAGATGATCGCGGTGCCCGGGGCCGCGAAGGCCATCCAGAAGGCGAACCCGAAGCTCGCCGACAAGCTCGGCTACTTCCCGATCCCGGGCCCCACGGACGCGAAGCCGGGCGCGGTCTTCACCGGCGGCTCCGATTTGATCATTCCGCGCAGGACCGGGCACCGCGCCCAGGCGGTCCAGGTGGTCGCGGCGCTGACCGGGCAGAAGTGGCAGACCGATCTGGCCATGACCATGAACTACGTACCCAACAAGTCCCGCCTGGCCCCGGCCGTCGAGGGTCAGGCGGGCACCGCGGCCATGGCCAAGGGCGCGGCCCAGGGCCGCGCCACCCCCAATTCGCCCCAGTGGGCGGCCGTCGAGGCGGACAACCCCATCAAGCCGTACATGACGGCCGTGCTCGCCGGAGACGACCCGAAGAAGGCCGCGAAGACCGCGTCCGACCGGGTCACGACGTTGCTCTTCCCGTGAGCTGCGGCCCGCCTCGCGCCGCCGGGCAGGACCAAGGGGTGAGCCGGGATCGGGTCACGGAAGGCGGGATGCCAGGATGGGGGGCATGCAGAACGTTTACTTCGACATAACCATCGGCGGCGAGAAGGCCGGCCGCATCGTCTTCCGGCTCTTCGACGACGTCGTTCCGGAGACGGCCCGCAACTTCCGCGAGCTCGCCACCGGACAGAACGGCTACGGCTACGCCGGTTCCTCCTTCCACCGCGTCATCCCGGACTTCATGCTCCAGGGCGGCGACTTCACCGACGGCAACGGCACCGGCGGCAAGAGCATCTTCGGCGCCACGTTCGCCGACGAGAACTTCTCCCTCAAGCACGACCGCCCGTTCCTGCTCTCCATGGCCAACCGCGGCCCGAACACCAACGGCTCGCAGTTCTTCGTGACGACCGTCGTCACGGACTGGCTCGACGGCAAGCACGTCGTCTTCGGCGAGGTCGTCGAGGGCCAGGACCTGGTCAAGCAGATCGAGGCCCTCGGCACCCGCAGCGGCGCCCCCCGCGCCGCCGTCGGCATCAGCGAGAGCGGCGTCGTCGCCTGACGCACCCCGCCACACGAACGGCGCCATCTTCCCGGTCCCACCCGGCGAGATGGCGCCGTTTCATGTGTCCGGGCCGGGGCATGCGGTGGTGCGGCGGTGCTCCGTTGATCACTATGGAGATGTTGACGAACGCCGGTCAGGGGCACTCGGGCAGTGGACGGCCCCGTACTCGTCCCCCTTCGGGGGTCCCCAGGGAAAGGACGCACACCGTGGCACGACCGAGGATTCTCGTCGTAGGCGCCGGCTTCGCCGGAGTCGAATGCGTACGGCGCCTGGAACGCCGCCTCACCCCGGGAGAAGCGGAGATCTCCCTGGTCACGCCGTTCTCCTACCAGCTGTATCTGCCGCTGCTGCCGCAGGTCGCGGCCGGGGTGCTCACCCCGCAGTCGGTGGCGGTGTCGCTGCGGCGCAGCGCCAAGCACCGCACCCGCATCATCCCGGGCGGCGCCATCGGAGTGGACCCCAAGGCGAAGATCTGCGTGATCCGCAAGATCACCGGCGAAACACTCGACCAGCCGTACGACTACATCGTGCTGGCCCCGGGCAGCGTGACCCGCACCTTCGACATCCCCGGCCTGGTCGAGAACGCCCGTGGCATGAAGACGCTGGCCGAGGCCGCCTACATCCGCGACCACGTCATCTCCCAGCTCGACCTCGCCGACGCGAGCGAGGACAAGGACGAGCGGGCGTCCCGGCTGCGCTTCGTCGTGGTCGGCGGCGGCTACGCGGGCACCGAGACCGCGGCGTGCCTGCAACGGATCACCCAGCACGCGATCAAGAAGTACCCACGCCTCGACCCGCGTCAGATCAAGTGGCACCTTATCGACATCGCGCCCAAGCTCATGCCCGAACTGGGCGACAAGCTCGGCAAGGTGGCCCTGGAGATCCTGCGCAAGCGCGGTATCGAGGTCTCGCTCGGTGTGTCCATCGCGGAGGCGGGCGCCGACAAGGTCACCTTCACCGACGGACGCGTCCTGCCCTGCCGCACCCTCATCTGGACGGCGGGCGTCGCCGCGAGTCCGCTCGTGGGCACCCTGGAGGCCGAGACCGAACGCGGCCGCCTCCTGGTCACCCCCGAGATGACCGTGCCGGAGCTCGACGGGGTGTTCGCGCTCGGTGACGCCGCCGCCGTGCCCGATCTCGCCAAGGGCGACGGCGCCTTCTGCCCGCCCACCGCGCAGCACGCCATGCGCCAGGGCCCCAAGGCCGCCGACAACGTCGTCGCCGCGCTGCGCGGCGAGCCGCTGGCGCCCTACGTCCACAAGGACCTCGGTCTTGTCGTCGACCTCGGCGGCCGTGACGCCGTGTCCAAGCCGCTCGGCATCGAACTGCGCGGCCTGCCCGCCCAGGCGGTGGCCCGTGGCTACCACTGGTCGGCCCTGCGCACCAATGTCGCCAAGACCCGCGTCCTGACCAACTGGATGCTGAACGCGGTCGCGGGCGACGACTTCGTGCGCACCGGCTTCCAGGCCCAAAAGCCCGCCACGCTCAAGGACTTCGAGTACACCGACGCCTACCTCACCCCCGAAGAGGTCCGCGCGCACACCGCCTCACTGACCGTACGGGGCTGATCCGGCGGGGCCGGACGCGGGCTGAGGCGCGGGCCGCCCGGCCCGCGCCGCCGTCCTGCGGACCTCATGGGCGAGGCGGCGGGCGCCGGCCGCGTACCACTGGAGCCCGATGACCACCGCGAGGGTGATCTCCACGAGGTCGCCGCCGTAATACATGACCTCGGCGGCCCTCGCGAGGTCGCCCGGAGTGCCCTGGGTGCCGGGCGGCGGAGCGGCGTAGAGGGTCTTGGCGAGGACGGAGTGGGCCGCGCCCGCGCCGATGAGCACGGCCGCTCGCAGCGCTGTCCCGTGACGGCGCGGCAGCGGGTCGAGCGAGCATACCGAGGCCGAGAACAGCAGCCCGGCCGCGAACACGTGGAGCGGGATCAGGACAGAGAGCCAAGGCCGCTCGTGTGCGGCCGCGAACAGCGGGGTGCGGTAGAGGAGCCACAGCCCGCCGACGTCGAGCAGCGCGGCCGCCACCGGGTTCGCCACGACCGCGACCGGCCGCGAGCCCAGCACGGCCAGGAGCCGGCGGTGGGGGAGCGGAGGCAGGGAGCGCAAGGTGAGCGTGACGGGGCGGGCCAGGGCGAGCAGCAGCGGCGCCGCCATGCCGGTGGTGAGGTGCCGCGCCATGTGGGCCGTGAAGGGGCCGCCGGGCGGTGGGACGAGCGCCGCCGCCATGAGCGCCGCCGCGCCCGCCACGAAGGCGGCGTCCCGCGCGGGCGGCCAGCGGTCACCCCGGCGGCGCAGCCGGTGCGCCGCGAGCAGATAGGCCACCGCGCCGCTGAGCGCGCCGGCCGCCGCGAGGAGCGCTGCCGCACCCGGTTGTCCGGCGCCGTGCTGATGCGGCGCCAACTCGTGCGCGTTCACCGCGTGTTGGGCCGTCGCGCGGCCCGGAGCAGCAGCACCCCGCTCGCCAGGAACACCACGGCGAGGATGTTCCAGGTCAGGTCGTAGGGGACGAGGTCGACGTGGTAGCGGATCTGGTGCAGCTTCATCAGCTTGTGCTGGACGGTGCCGTCGTACAGCTGGAACGCCCCGAGACCGGTCAGGACGCCCCCGGCCAGGGCGCGCCCCGCGAGCGCCGCGCGGTGGCGCAGATCGGCGACCATGAACAGGCCGATGACCACGGCGAACCAGCCGAAGGCGTGGAAGAGCCCGTCGGAGACCAGGCCCACGTCCGGCGTGGAGCGGTCGTAGAAGTGGTGCCAGTGCAGCAGCTGGTGGAAGACCGTCTCGTCGACGAACGCGGCGATGCCCACCCCGATGAGCACGCCCGACCAGGCAGAGCGGGCGCGCAGGGGGGTTCGCCCGGGCTGCGAAGAGGCCGGGGGAGAGGCAGGGGGAGAGGCCGGGGGACCTGCGGGGGAAGCGGGTGGAGTCGCCATCGGCGGCACGTCCTCGAAGGAGTATGCGGACGATCGTCCGACGTGGGGCAGGGCACCCCGTCCACTGCCCGGCCCGGGCCCGGACAAGCGTCCGGTTCCGGCCTTCCTGCTCCGTACGGCGGTGCCCCCCGGCGCGTGAGTGATCACCCGAGGGGAAGATGGCAGAAGGCACCGGCGTTGTTCCGGGAGCGGACACCGGCGTTGTCCATGAGGCCGGCCGCACCCGGGCCGGCCCGCGAGTCACCGACGAAAGGACCCTCCACCATGCCTCTCGAGGGCGAGTACGAGCCGAGCACCGACAAGCAGGTGCGTGACCAGGTCGAGACCATCGAGCGATCCGGCGGCTCGGAAGGGATGACGATGCGCGGCAGGCCCGTCGTCCTGCTGGTCACGCGTGGCGCCAAGAGCGGCAAGATCCGCAAGACTCCGCTGATGCGCGTCGAGTACTCCGGGCGTTACGCGGTGGTCGCCTCCAAGGGCGGCGCGCCCGAGCACCCCGTCTGGTACCACAACGTCGTCGCCGACCCCCGCGTCGAGCTCCAGGACGGCTCCGTGCGCCAGGACATGAGGGCCCGTGAGGTGACGGGCGAGGAGAAGGCGCAGTGGTGGGAGCGGGCCGTCGAGGCCTGGCCGGACTACGCGGAGTACCAGAAGAAGACGGACCGCGAGATCCCGGTGTTCGTCCTGGAGGCGGTACCCGGAGGCCACTGACGGCCTTCAGGGCGGGGCCCGGCGCGGCACGTTGCCGGCGCCGAGGCCCCGCCCGGCCGCTCAGCCCGCCGTCGCGAGCGAGAGCGCGAACCGTCCGGCGGCGTCCGTCCACCAGCGCGCGGGCACGAACCCCGCGGCGCTCAGCTCCGTCCGCACGCCGTCCTCACGGAACTTCGCGGACACCTCGGTGCGCAGCTCCTCGCCCGCCGTGAAGGAGACCGCCAGATCGAGGCCGGCAATCTTGACGGTCAGCTCGCGGCGGGCCCGCAGCCGCATCTCGATCCACTCCTCCTCGCGGTTCCACAGCGCCACGTGGTCGAAGTCGTCCGGATCGAAGTCCGCGCCGAGCTCGCGGTCGATGACACGGAGCACGTTCTTGTTGAAGGCCGCCGTCACCCCCGTCGCGTCGTCGTAGGCGCGGACCAGGACGCTCTCCTCCTTCACCAGGTCGGTACCGATCAGCAGGAAATCGCCCGGCGCCATCAACTTCCGCACGGAGATGAGGAATTCGGCGCGCTGCTCGGGCAGCAGGTTGCCGATGGTGCCGCCGAGGAACGCCACGAGCCGGGGCCCGGGCGCTTCGGGCAGTTCCAGCACCTGTGTGAAGTCCGCGATGAGCGCGTGGACGCGCAGATCCGGACGGTCGGCGAGCAGCCCGTGCGCCGCGCCGGTGAGAGCGCTCTCGCTGACATCCACCGGGAGGTACGTGAGCGGCCCGGTCAGCGCGTCCAGGAGCAGCCGGGTCTTCTCCGACGAGCCGGAGCCCAGCTCGACCAGGGTGCGCGCCCCGGTCGCGGCCGCTATCTCGGGAGCGCGATCGCGCAGGATCTCGCGTTCGGCCCGGGTCGGGTAGTAGTCGGGCAGCCGGGTGATCTCCTCGAACAGCTCGCTGCCGCGCGCGTCGTAGAACCACTTGGGAGGAAGGGACTTGGGTGTCCGGGTGAGCCCGTGCAGCACATCGGCGCGCAGTGCGGCCCCGGTGGCGTCCTCGGGCAGGGTGCGGGTCAACTGGAACGGGCGCACTACTGGGGCTCCTTGAGGGGGGTGAGCAGGACATCGGCGCGGTCGGCGGCGACCAGGGTCCGGTCGGGCACTTCGCGCCAGCGGGGATCGTCGTCGTACGGTTCGGAGGCGACGACGGCGAAGCGGCCCGGGGTGTGGAGGTACCACAGGGTGTCGCCCCACGCCGTCGCGGTGATCGTCTCTCCGTCGGTGAGCAGGAGGTTCAGGCGTGAGCCGGGCGCGGCGGCGGCCAGTTCGATGACGGTGTCCGCCATCGCGGGCCCCGCCTCGTCGCCGCGGTCGAGGCGGTGCGCGAGCAGCGCCCACACGAACGCGGAGTCGCACCGGGCCTCAAGGCCGAGCAGCGCCCGCGCGGGCAGGCCCGCGGCGAGTTCTGCCGCGCAGTCCGGCCACTCCCGCAGGGCGCCGTTGTGGCTGAAGAGCCGGCGCCCCGAGGCGAACGGCGCGGCTGCCGCCTCGCCGTCCGCGCCGGCCTCGGTCGCGTCCCTGACCGCCGCGAGCAGCACGCGGGTGCGCACCACGCGGGCCAGGTCGGCGAAGTTGGGGTCCGCCCAGATCGGTCCCGCGCGCCGGTAGCGGGCCGGCACCGGATCCCCCGGCACGTACCAGCCGACACCGAAGCCGTCGGCGTTGACCGTCCCGTAACGCTGGCGGCGCGGCGCCCACGCCTGCCGGTACAGCCCGGACACCGGCCGCACCAGGACGTCCTGGAGCGCTGACTCCTCGCCCACGAAGGCGATATGACGGCACATCAGGTGGCGTCCCGCGCCGTGCGGAAGCCCGCGAAGATCTGACGGCGCACCGGCAGGTCCCAGTTGCGGAACGTGCCGCGGCACGCGACCTCGGCCACGGAGAACGCGCCCCCGCGCAGCACCTTGTGCCCGGGCCCGAAGAAGACTTGCGAATACTCCCGGTAGGGGAAGGCCACGAACCCCGGGTAGGGCAGGAAGTCGCTCGACGTCCACTCCCACACGTCGCCGATCAACTGCCGTATGCCCAGGGGTGATTGACCCTCGGGATAGGTCCCGGCGGGCGCGGGGCGCAGGTGGCGCTGGCCGAGGTTGGCGTGTGCCGCAGTAGGGTCGGCGTCGCCCCAGGGGTAGCGGCGCGAGCGGCCCGACACCGGGTCGTGGCGGGCCGCCTTCTCCCACTCCGCCTCGCTCGGAAGGCGGCGCCCGGCCCAGCGCGCGTACGCGTCGGCCTCGTACCAGCTGACGTGCAGGACCGGCTCGTCGGCGGGCACCGGCTCGGTCACCCCGAACCGCCTGCGCAGCCACTGGCCGCCCTCGCGCCGCCAGAACAGCGGCGCGGTCAGCTCGTGCTCGCGGACCATCTCCCAGCCGGCCGGCTCCCACCAGCGGCTGTCGCGGTACCCGCCGTCGTCGATGAAGCGCAGATAGGCGCCGCACGTCACGGGGGTGGTGTCCAGATGGAAGGCGGGCACGATGCGATGGTGCGCGGGACGTTCGTTGTCGAGCGCCCAGGGCTCGGCCGACGTTCCCATGGTGAACGGGCCGCCGGGTACGAGGACTTCGGCGGGAAGTCCCTCGGTGTCGGCGGGGTCCGGATCGGGCGCGGTGAGCGCGGCGGGACCGCTCCTGAGCTGATGCGTGATCAGCATGGTCTCGTCGTGCTGCTGTTCATGCTGGGCGATCATCCCGAAGGCGAACGCGGCGTCGGTCAGGGGCCCGCCGCGCAACGGTGTGTGCTCCAGGACGTCGAGCGCCTTGGAACGCACATCGGCCGCGTAACGGCGCGCCTCGGCGGGGGCGAGCAGCGGCAGGGAGGGGCGGGCGGCGCGCGGATGCTCGAAGGCGTCGTACAGGGAGTCGATCTCGGGGCGGATCGCGTCCTGGCCCGCGACGGCGCGCAGCAGCCACTGCTCCTCCTGGTTGCCGATGTGGGCCAGGTCCCAGACGAGCGGTGACATCAGCGGCGAGTGCTGAGCGGTCAGTTCGTGGTCGTCGACGCTGGAGGTGAGCACACCGGTACGGGCGCGTGCGGCGGTCAGTGCCGCCAGGGCGCGTTCCCTCAGCAGCTCCGGGTCGGTCATGGCAGGAGGTCCTTCGGTGCGGCGGGTGAGGGGGCGTCGTCGGCGGGGCACCGGCCCCGCAGGACGTAGTGCTCGGCGAAGGCGGCGACCCGGTCCTGGAGCTCGCGGGACGCGCCGAGGCGGGGGAGCGCGTCGAGCGCCGCGGCGAAGCAGGCCGTGGCCGCCTCGCGCAGCTCGGGATCGGCCAGGCCGTCCCTGGCGGCCGACCGCCACAGCGGATTGCGCGGCGCGGGCAGCGAACCCGCGCGCTCCGCAAGGGGTTTGACGGTGCGATAGGCGGTCTCGGCCGCCTGAGGATCGTCGAAGAGCGCGCTGGTCACGGCGAGCGGCACACTCCAGCCGTCGTCGCCGGGCTGCGCGTCGATCATGCGCAGTTCCAGATGCCCGCGGGGCCGCACGGGCGGGAAGAGGGTGGTGAGGTGGTAGTCGAGATCGGCGCGGGTCGGGGGCCTCGGCAGCCCGGTGCGCAGCCACTGCCGGAAGGTGAGCCCCGGCGGCGCCGACCAGGGGCCGTGGTCGGCGCGTACGCACATGACCGGGGCGTCCAGCACATGCGCGGCCCAGGCCGCACGCGGCGCCGCGTCGAGAGCGGGGGCCAGCGCGCACACCGGGTCGAGGGCGGCCCAGTTGGCCTGCCGGGTCGACCGCCATCCGGTCAACCGCCCCTCACTTGCGGGGGAGTTGGCGAACGCGGCGACCAGGACGGCGCCCAGGAGGTGCGCCATCAGCCAGCGCCGACCGTAGCCGAGCGGACCGGGCTCCTCATACCCGGCGTCGACGCAGACCTGCACGGACGCGGAGGAACACATCATGGCCCGGCCGGCAGGTCCCGTCCGGTCCAGATGCGCCTCCATCGCGTCGTACCGCGCGTGGCGCAGCATGCGGCGCGGGGGATGCACGGGATCCTGACCGGCGCCGACGAGCGTGAGCCCACGCTCGCGCAGTGCGGCGCGCACCGCGACCAGGTCGGCCGAGACGCCGGAGACACACTCCATGAGGGATGCGGCGGGCAGCGAGCTGAGCTCCAGCTGGCCGCCGGGTTCGACGGTGAGCGCCGAGCGAAGCGGCAGAGTGCGCAACGCGGCGAAAGCGGATTCCAGACGGTCGTGCGGGACACGGAGCCCGGGCCGGGCCCCATCGTGGACGAGCCATTCCAGCTCCACGCCGACGAGGCGTGGCGGGCCCGTCTTGAAGCAGATACATCGCAGCAGGTCGTCGGCTGCCGCCTCGGTCAACTCACGTGCGGTCATGGGCGAAAGCGCACCTTCCTCAAGGTCCCGAAACACATGCCGTCCCACCTAAGTCTTCGGCGCCGCGTCGCACAAGAGTGCCTTCACGGCCGGGATATCCGATTGCGGCCGTCGCAGTCGACGATCATGCTGACCGGCATGAGTGCACGACTGCGCGACATCGCGCGCCAGACCACCGCGATCACCGCCAGCGGCAGGTACGAGAGCCACACCGGCCGCCACGTCTCGATCGAAGGTCAGGTGGCCGCCGCACTCGTGGGCACCGCCCTGTTCGGCCCGGCGCCCCTCACCGTCACTGTAGACCGGGACCGGGTGACGCACATCACGGTCACCGGCGAGAGCAGTCTCGAAGCCGCGCGCCGCATGGTGGGCGCGGCCCCCGGTGACGTCGCCGTCCTCACCTTCGCCTCGGCCCGCAACCCCGGCGGCGGCTTCCTCAACGGCGCCCAGGCCCAGGAGGAAGCGCTGTGCCGGTCATCCGCGCTGTACGCCACGTTGCTGCGCGTGCCGGAGTTCTACGCCCACCACCGCGCCGAGCGCGATGTGTTCTACACCGACCGGGTCATTCACTCGCCCGGCGTCCCCGTCTTCCGTGACGACCAGGGCCGGCTTCTCGACGAGCCGTTCCTCGCCGGGTTCCTGACCTCGCCCGCGCCGAACGCCGGGGTCATCAGGAGCCGTACGCCCCATGAGGCCCACCGCATCGGCCCGGTGCTCGACGCGCGCGCCGAACGCGTCCTGGAGACCGCCGCCCGGTGCGGCTACCGGCGCCTGGTGCTCGGCGCGTGGGGCTGTGGCGTCTTCCGCAACGACCCGGCCCGGGTGGCCGAGGCCTTCCACGGGCAGCTCACCGGGGACGGCCGGTTCGCGGCCCACTTCGACGAGGTGGTCTTCGCGGTCCTGGACCGCACCCGTGACCGGACCACACGCGGCGCCTTCGCGGACGCGTTCAAGAACCACACGCGCCTCCCGGCTGCCGGGCGCCGGCCGTAGCGCTCCCCACAGCGGCCCGAAGCGACCACCGGGCCCCCTGGACGGCCCAGCCCGTGGGGCGGGCAGGCCGAGCGCGCCGCAGGCTCAGGCCATGATCCAACGCTTCGCCGCACTGGTGCGCCTGTCCGCGCTGTGCCTCGCCACGGTCCTGCTCGCCGCCCTCGCGCCGCCCCGGGCCCTGGCCGACGCGCCGCCCGCGCGCACGGTCTCCGGCTGGCTCCCGTACTGGGACCAGGAAGGCGCCTACCAGGACGCGCTGCGCCACGCCGCGCAGCTCCACACCGTCAGCCCGTTCTGGTACCGGGCGGCGGCGTCCGACCGGATCGAGGGCCATCCGGGCGCGGGCGACGCGCGCGTCATCGACGGACTGCACGCCGCCGGCATCAAGGTCGTACCGACCGTCATGGAGACGATGAAACCCGGCGAGCTCGCCGCGATCCTGACCGACCCGGCGGCGCGCGCCACCCACGTCGAGACCCTGCTGGGTGTCGTACGCGCCCGGACGTACGACGGGCTCGACATCGACTACGAGTCCATCGCCCCCACCGGCGACGCCGCGTATGTCGAGGTGCGCGCCGCCTACGCCGCCTTCGCGACCCAACTGTGCGCGAAACTGCGCGAGTTGGGAAAGACCTGCGTACTCACCGTCTCTCCGCAGACCGCTGGGGCCGGCCGCATCTGGGACTACCCGGCGCTCGGCCGGGCCGCCGACAAGGTCCGCGTGATGGGGTACGACCTCCACTGGCGGGGCGGCGACCCCGGCCCGCTCGCCACCCCGCAGTGGTACGAGGAGATCCTGCGCCGGGCCACCGCGCTGATCCCCGCCGCGAAACTGGAGATGGGCCTGCCCGCCTACGGCTGGGACTGGGTGCCGGGCGGCACGACCCGCCACGTCACCTGGAAGGAGGCCGAGGCACTGCGCGCGGCCAAGGGCGTCCCCTACCAGCTGGACCCCGTCTCGCAGACACCCCATTTCACGTACGAGGAGGGCGGCAGCGTCCGGCAGGTCTGGTACCAGGACGCCACGGGCGTGGCGGCGGACCTGCCGGTGCTGCGCCGCTACGGCATCCGCGACACCGCCCTGTGGGCACTCAACTTCGAGGACCCGGGGCTGTGGCCGGTGCTCGCCCGGGCGTGAGGACCGACGCGAACGCTCCCGTTCAGGGCGCGGGCAGGGGCTCGCCCGTCTCCAGGAGGGACTTGAGGCTGGACAGGACGGGCGGCCAGCCCTCCTCGCACAGGGCGTACACCCGGCCCGCCGGGTCGAAGTCATGGGTGACCGTCAGCTTCGCCTGGCCGCCGAGGGGTTCGATGGTGAACGTCACCGAGGAGCGGCGCTCGGCCGCGATCGCCGCCCGCACGTCCTCGCCGAGGCCGACCGACTCCGCCCACCGCTCGGTGAACGTGTGCCAGGTGTAGGCGAGCCGGCGGCCGGGAACGGCGGCGAGGACGGTCTGCTCCGGGCCGGCCACCGTGACCCCGGCCTGCGTCCACGCCAGGGGCGAGCCCTGGGTCCAGTCGCTCTCCAGGCGCACACCCCAGTACCGCTCGGTGAGGGCGGGATCGGTCAGCGCCCGCCAGACCTGCTCGGGCGTGGCGCGGATGTAGGTGGTGTACACGAAGGTCTTGCTGTCCACGGGGTCTCCTCCTGCGCTCCGGTCAGGTCCACACGTCAAACGTAGGAGGCCCGCCCGGCGCCGTCGCGGTCAGCGCGCCGAGCGCCGCTCGAAGGCCACGTCCCGCGCCGTGCCCAGGGCCGTCGCCACCGCGCCGAGCAGCACCGCGTCCTCCCCGAGGGCGCTCGGGGCCACCTTCGGGCGGAGCGGGGTGAGCGTGCGCAGCGTCTCGCGTACGGGACGAAGGAGCAGGTCGGCGCCTCGGCCCACGCCGCCGCCGAGCACCACGAGGTCGGGGTCGAGGACGGCGGCGACCACCGCGACGGTGTGCGCGATCCGCTCTCCCTCCAGCTGGACCGCCGCGACCGCCGGGCGCGTTCCGGCCCGCGCCGCGTCGAAGACGTCCTTGGCGGTGAGCGGGCCCGCCATGCCCAGCGAGCGGGCCGCTTCCACGACCGCGTCGCCGGAGACCGCGTCCTCCAGGGTGTCCGGCTTCTGGCGCCCGGGCCACGGCAGGAAACCGATCTCACCGGCGCCGCCGTGCGCGCCGGTGAAGAGCCGGCCCTCGTTCACCACGCCCATGCCGAGCCCCGTGCCGATCATGACGTACACGAAGAGCCGGCTGCCGGCGCCGGCGCCGAAGGTGTACTCGCCGAGCGCGGCGAGGTTGGCGTCGTTGTGCACCGCGAGCGGCACGCCGAGCCGTTCCCGCATCTGGTCGAAGAGGCCGGGCCTGCCCCAGCCCGGCAGGTGCTGGGCGTAGCGCACACGGCGCTTGTCGGCGTCGAAGACGCCCGGCGTGCCCACCACCGCCTGGGCGACCCGGCCCGCGTCCAGCCCCGACTCCTCGACGAGCCCGTGCGCACCGGTGACGACGAGAGAGGCCAGCGCGGCCGAGGTGCGGGCGTGGTTGCGTACCTCGGAGCGCGCCACCACCGAGCCGTCCAGGTCGGCCAGGGCGATCCGCAGCCAGGCCCGGCCGATGTCGATGCCGAGGGCGTAACCGGCGGTCGGGTCGGGTGCGTACAGCACGGCGGCCCGGCCGCGCCCGGGCACGACCGTGCCCGCCTCGCGGACCAGACCCGCACCTTCGAGCGAGGCGAGGGCGCTGGACACGGTGGGCTTGGACAGGCCGGTGTCACGCGCCAGTTGGGCCCGGGAGGCGGGCCCCTGGGCGCGCAGCCGGTCGAGCAGCAGACGTTCGTTGGAACTGCGCTGCCGCTGCGGGTTCCAGGGCAGATCGCCGCCCTCGTCGCTGCTGCTCATCGCCTCATTGTCACGCATGGGTCCCCGGACCCCACCGACGACCCCTTGGCCCTGAAGGCGGACGACCCCTTGACCCTGAAAGTAAAGGTACCTAACTTAATCACGCCCCCGCCGAGGGAGTCCCCCCGCCGGTGCGTCGGCAGTAGCTTCCATTCCCCGACACCAGCCCAGGGAGGACCCCGTGTCCGCAACCCCACCGCCCGTCGGCGGCTTCGTCCGCCGGATCGGGCTCTTCCAGGCCACCGCCATCAACATGAGCCAGATGTGCGGCATCGGGCCGTTCGTCACCATCCCGCTGATGGTCGCCGCCTTCGGGGGTCCCCAAGCCGTGCTCGGCTTCGTCGCCGGCGCGATCCTGGCGCTGGCCGACGGTCTGATCTGGGCCGAACTCGGGGCCTCGCTGCCCGGATCCGGCGGCAGTTACGTGTATCTGCGCCAGGCGTTCCAGTACCGCACGGGCCGTCTCATGCCGTTCCTGTTCGTGTGGACGGCGATGCTCTTCATCCCGCTTGCCATGTCCACCGGCGTCGTCGGCTTCGTGCAGTACCTCGGCTATCTGGCGCCGGGGCTCGGGCGCGGCGCGGGCGACCTGATCGGGCTCGGCATGATCGCCCTGGTGATCCTGCTGCTCTGGCGCGGCATCGAGAACATCGCCAGGATCACCGCCGTCATGTGGGCCGTGATGATCGCCTCGGTGGGGCTCGTCATCATCGCCGCCGCCACCGACTTCAGCCCGCACCTCGCCTTCGACTACCCCCCAGGCGCCTTCGAGTTGACGAGCAGTCAGTTCTGGATCGGCTTCGCGGGCGGCCTGACCATCGGCATCTACGACTATCTCGGCTACAACACCACCGCCTACATGGGCGCCGAGATCAAAGACCCCGGACGCACCCTGCCGCGCTCCATCATCTACTCCATCTTCGGCATCATGGCGATCTACCTACTGCTCCAGATCGGCACCCTCGGCGTGATCGACTACCACCGGATGCTGGACCCCGGTGACATCGCCTCGTCCTCGGTCGCATCCGCCGTCCTCGAGAAGGCGTGGGGCAAGGGCGCCGCCGACGTGGTGACCGTGCTCATCCTGGTCACCGCGTTCGCCTCCGTCTTCGCCGGACTGCTCGGCGGCTCACGCGTCCCCTACGACGCCGCGCGCGACCGGGTGTTCTTCAGCCCCTACGCCAAGCTGCACCCCCGCCACCGCTTCCCGATGCTGGGCCTCGCCACCATGGGCGTCATCACTGCCATCGGGTTCATGATCGGCCGCCGTACCGATCTGACCACGCTCATCCAGCTCCTGACCACGGTGATGGTCATCGTCCAGGCGCTCGCGCAGATCCTCGCCGTCACCGTGCTGCGCAAGCGCCAGCCGGACCTGCGCCGCCCCTACCGGATGTGGCTCTACCCGCTGCCCAGCCTCGTCGCCCTCATCGGCTGGCTCACCATCTACGGCTACTCCGACAAGAACTCGCCGGGCCGCCACCCCATCGAATGGTCGCTGGCCTGGCTGGTGCTCGGCGCTCTCGCCTTCGCCGTGTGGGCACGCCTCGAAAAGGTGTGGCCGTTCGGGCCGCGCGAGATCCACGAGGAGTACCTGGAGCCGATGCCACCGGAGGAGGTCACCGCCTGACCGACGAAGGACCGGCCGCGCCCGGGGGCCCCGGCCCATGTCCGGATGTGACAGGGAATCGTCATTGCGGCCCCCCGGACGCGGCGGTGAGGATGGGGTCATGTCCCCTTCACACCGGGTCGTCATCGCGGTCTTCCCCGATGTCGACCTCCTCGACGTCACCGGACCGGCCGAGGTCTTCGCCCTGGCCAACCGGGTGACCTCGGGCCGCGCCGGATACGAGGTCCGGCTGGCCGGCCCTGACGGAGGCGAGGTGCGTACGTCGGCCGGTGTGCGGCTGGTCGCCGATCTGTCCTTCGCCGAGACCGGCGCGCGGGTGGACACCCTGCTCGTACCCGGCGCGGTGGACCTGACCGACGCCGGGCCCGTCGCCCGCGTCGACCAGGACGTGGTGGCCTGGGTGAAGGAAACCGCCCCGCACGCCAGGCGGGTGGCGTCGGTGTGTGTGGGCGCCCATGTGCTCGCGGCGGCCGGACTGCTCGACGGGCGGACGGCGACCACACACTGGTCGACCGCGGCCCAACTGGCCGCCGAACACCCCAACGTCACGGTCGACCCGGACCCGATCTTCGTGCGGACGGACCGGGGACGGCTGTGGACCGGCGCCGGAATCAGCGCCTGCCTCGACCTCGCCCTCGCGCTCGTGGCCGAGGACCAGGGCGAGGACACCGCGCTCGCGGTGGCCAGGCAGCTGGTGATGTACCTCAGACGGCAGGGCGGCCAGAGCCAGTTCTCCGTGCCGCTCAGCCGGCCCGCGACGTCCCGGCGCGACCTCGACGAGCTGTGCCTGTGGATCACCGACCACCTCGACGAGGACCTTTCGGCGCGGGCGCTCGCCGCGCGCATGTGCCTGAGCGAGCGGCACTTCGCCCGCGTCTTCACCCAGGAGACCGGCGTCGGCCCCGCCGCCTATGTCGAGGCCGCGCGGGTCGAGATGGCCCGCCGGCTCCTGGAGACCACCGACGCCCCGCTCGACGAGGTGGCGGAGGCCGCCGGGCTCGGCTCGGCCGAGACGCTGCACCGGGCGTTCAGACGCCGGCTCACCACCACACCGGCCGCCTACCGCAGACGCTTCCGCGCCCAGGCCGCCTGAAACCACCCGACCGCGCCGCATGGCCCTGAACCCGCACGGCCTGCATACCGCACGGCCCTTCGTCCGCACGCCCCTGAGCCCACACGGCCCCGCGCCCGCAAGGCCCTTCGCCCGCCCGCATACCGCACGGCCCTTCGCCCGCACGACCCCGCGCCCGCACGACTTTCCGCCCGCACGCCCGGTCCTCCGCCCGCACGCCCCTGAGCCCGCACGCCCCGGTCCTCCGCGCGCACGCCCCGACCCTCCGCCCGCACCCCGCACCCCGGACCTCGTCCGTGCCGTCGGCTGGACGGCTCCGCCCTGCCCTGAAGTCCGGCACACCACCCCACCCAACCGCATCCCTTGCCCGCCCGCCCCCAACTCCCTTACGAGAGGCCCCCGATGAGCACCCAGCAGCCTTCCGCGAATGTTCCCTCCGTTCCCGTTCCCTCCGCCACCCTGCGCGAGGTCGTGGGCCTGGACGGCCGGCTTGCGAAGCTGAGCGAATCCGTCCTGGTCATGATCGACTTCCAGAACACCTACCGCACGGGCGCGATGGCCCTGGACGGCGCCGAGCAGGCCCTGGCAGCCGGAGCGCGGCTCCTGGAGCGGGCCCGGGACGTCGGCGCCCCTGTCGTGCACATCATCAACGACGGGGGCGAGGACACCCCGTACGACATCCGCGCCCACATCGGCGCCATCAGCGACGAGGTCGCCCCGAGGGACGGCGAGCCCGTGGTGGTCAAGCAGTTCCCCGACTCCTTCCACCGGACCGCCCTCACGCAGACCCTGACCGGTCTCGGCGCCGCGCCGGGCAGCGGGAAGGACCTGGTCATCGCCGGATTCATGACCCACATGTGCGTCAACTACACCGCGCAGGGCGCCTTCAACCTCGGCTACCGGCCCACCGTCGTCGCCGAGGCCACCGCCACCCGCGCGCTCACGGCTCCCGACGGCACCGTCCTGTCCCCCGCCGCGCTCGGGGCGGCCGCGCTCACGATGGTCACCGACCTGTTCGGCATGGTCGTCCCCACGGTGGACGCTCTGCCGGTCTGAGTTCCGGGCGCCCGGGACTGAGACCGGCTGCCCGGGCGCCCGTCGGCCGCGCGGGTCAGATCCAGCCGTCGAGCGAGGCCATGAACCCCGCGAAGTCGTCGCGGTGGATGGTGTGGCCCGCGCCCTTGACGGTACGGACCTCGAAGCCGCGCGCTCGCAGGCGGGCCACCTCGTCCGCCTCGTACAGGAAACTCGCGTCGGCGAACTGGACGAGCGAGGGGACGACGGCTTCGGCGGGCGCCAGATCCGCGCCGAACATCGGGGCCAGGCCGTGGGCGGTGTTCTCGTCCCAGAGCCGCAGGGTGTCACATTCGATCTCGACGTCCTCCTGCTCCCAGCGCGGATTGAACCCGGCGATCATCTCCCTGGTGGCCGGCTTGAACTGGGCGAAGACCTCCGGAGTGATGGATATTGAACCGGCTTCGCTCCGGCGGGAGTCGACCGACCAGGCCGGGTCGGAGTACACCGCGCGGGACGGCCTGAGCCGGTCGACGGCGAGCGAGAGGCAGAGCCCGCCGAGCGAGTGGCCGATCGCGAGCTCGGCACCGGCCGGAAGGGTCTCGACGAGATCGGCGGCGAAGAGCTCCGTGCTGTACGCGCCGCGCCCGCTCGCTCCGTGGCCGCGCAGGTCCACGGCGAGGACCCGGTAACCCCGCGCGGCGAGCGCGGGGCCCACCTTCCGCCACGTGCGGTGGTCGGACATGATCCCGTGAATCAGGAGCGCGACGCGCTCGCCGTCTCCCCAGGTGTGGGTGTGGAGCCGCATGGTCCTGCCTTTCCCGTGGTGACACGTGTCAGTATGGGTATGAGCACTGTCTAGCACTGGAATCCGGCCATCCGCCAGACCCTGGCCGGCACGCGTCTGGAAAGATGCCGAGCGCCATGAGCCAGACACCCAAGCAGCCCGCCGACCGTCCCGTTCCGACGAGCGCCGATGTCGCCCGCCTGGCCGGGGTCTCGCGGGCCACCGTGAGCTACGTGCTCAACAACACCTCGGCCGTGCGGATCAGCGAGCCCACCCGGATCAGGGTCCGCGCCGCCGCCGAGGAGCTGGGGTACGTGCCGCACGCCGCGGCCCGCAGCCTGCGCGCGGGACACACCCGGATCGTGCTGCTTCCCACCGCGCACATTCCGGTGGGGCCGCTCTACAGCCGGTTCTTCAACGAGCTCCAGTGGGAGCTGCGCCGGCTCGGCTACACGGTCGTGCAGTACGGCAGCCTCGGTCTCGGCGCGGAGGACGCGGCCCGCGCGTGGGCCGAGCTGCGGCCCGTCGCCGTGGTGTCACTCGGCGAGATCGCCCTGACCGCCCAGGGCGTACAGCTCCTCAAGCGCTCGGGCGCCCGGGCGGTCATAACGCTGGGTCCGCAGCGCGTCGAGGGGGCCCACTCGCTCGTCATGGACCAGCGCGAGATCGGCGAGAGCGCCGTCGCCCACCTCCTTGAGCGGGGGCGGCGCCGCGTCGGCGTGCTGATGCCCGCCGAGCCCGGCCTCGGACTCTTCTCCGAACCGCGCCTGGCCGGCGCCCGCAGGGCCGCGCGCGGCGCCGACGCGTCGGTCGAGCCCGTGACGATGGCGTACACGGAGGAATCCGCGGCCGAACTGGCGGGCCGCTGGCGGGAGTTGGGGCTCGACGCGATCTTCGCCTACAACGACGAGTACGCGATGCTCCTGATGCGCGCCCTCCAGGACGCCGACATCGATGTCCCCGGTGACACCGCCGTGATCGGCGCCGACGATCTGCTGCTCGGCAGGCTGCTGCGTCCCCGCCTCAGCACGGTCCACGTAGAAATGGTGAGCGGACGGCACCTGGCCGAACTGGTCGATCGCGTCGTCCGCGACCCGGACGGCGCTCCCGAGCGGCACGACCTGATGGGCGCGCGGGCGCTGCCGCGCGAATCGAGCTGACCGACACCCCGAGGCCGCCGACGCTGACCCGGCTGAGCGCGGGCCCTGGCAGATCCGTCATCGGGGCCGGTGGTGCGGGATGGCGTGCGCCGGGCGCCCCGGGTGTCTAGCGTCGGAGCATGAGCACTCAACCGTGGCACACGAACCGTCACCCCCGGCGCTTCGAGATCTTCCTGGTGCCCGAACACGTCGAGGACCGGGGCGGCGCCTCGGTCGCGGACAGCGCCGTACGGTCCGCGGTCGTCGAGGCGACCGGCGAGAGCGGGGTCTCGGGGTACCCCCGGTACGCGGGGCACGGCATCGAGGCCGAGATCGACGCCGCCTCCCACACGGTGGAGGCCCTGCTGGTCGACGGCTCCGAACTCGACATCGGTCTGACCGCGGTGGTCAGGGAGGTCCCGGGCCCCGCGCACGGCTGAGGCCGGGGCCTTTGGAGGCCCGTTGACAGCGGACGGTGGGGAGCAGAGACTCGGGCGCAGCCATTCATGAACATCACTTCACTGGGCGAACAACCCTGCTGTGACGGGTCCCGTGCGGTGGAGAGATCCGTGGGAGAGACCCGATGAGCATCCGCGACGTGTACATCGTCGACGCCGTCCGCACCCCGATCGGCAAGTTCGGGGGCGCGCTCGCCTCCGTGCGGCCCGACGACCTCGCCGCGCACGTGGTGAAGTCCCTGGTGGAGCGGGCCCCGGAGCTCGACCCGGCCCGCATCGACGACGTGTACTTCGGCGACGCGAACGGCGCGGGAGAGGACAACCGCGATGTGGCCCGCATGGCGGTGCTCCTCGCCGGGCTCCCCGTCTCGGTGCCCGGCGTCACCGTCAACCGCCTCTGCGGCTCCGGCCTCGAAGCCGTGATCCAGGCGGCCCGTGCCATCGCCGTCGGTGACGCCTCGATCGCGGTGGCGGGCGGCGTCGAGTCGATGTCGCGCGCCCCCTTCGTCGTCCAGAAACCCGAGCGCGCCTTCCCCGCAGGCCACCAGCAGATGTACTCGACCACGCTCGGCTGGCGCATGACCAACCCGAGGATGCCCGCCGAGTGGACGGTCGCGCTCGGCGAGGGCGCCGAACTCATCGCGGACCGGCACGGCATCACCCGCGACCAGCAGGACGCCTTCGCCCTGGACAGCCACCGCAAGGCCGCCGAGGCGTGGGCCAAGGGCAGCTACGACGGCGAGGTCGTCCCGTACGAAGGCGTCGATCTCGTCCGCGACGAATGCGTCCGGGAGTCCTCGTCCCTGGAGGCGCTTGCCCGGCTCAAGCCCGCCTTCCGCCCGGACGGTTCGGTGACCGCGGGCAACGCATCCCCGCTCAACGACGGAGCGGCGGCCCTGCTCCTCGTCGACGAGGAGGGGCTGCGCGCCACCGGCCGCGAGCCGCTTGCCCGCATCCGCAGCTCCGCCGTGACCGGCATCGAACCCCAGCTCTTCGGTCTTGGCCCCGTCGAGGCCGTCCGCAAGGCGCTCGCCAAGGCGGGCAAGGGCTTCGGCGACCTCACCACCTTCGAGCTGAACGAGGCGTTCGCCGCCCAGGCCCTCGGCTGCCTCGCGGCATGGCCCGGCCTCGACCCCGCCGTGGTCAACCCGCGCGGCGGCGCCATCGCGATCGGCCACCCGCTCGGCGCGTCCGGCGCCCGGCTCGCCGGAGCCGTCGCCCACCAGCTCGCCGCCGCCGGTTCGGGCACGGGTCTCGCGGCCCTGTGCATCGGCGTGGGCCAGGGCCTCGCCCTCGTCCTGGAACGCTGAACCGGCGCGCGGATCAAGGCAATTGAGGTCCCACCGGCGGAGGGTGACGACCCCGCCGGTGGACGGCGCCGACTGCGCCCCCACTACTCTGCGCCCTGAGGGAGATCCCTTCGGACGACCGAGTGACTGGAGTTGTTCCATGGCCCTGCTCGACCCCAAGGCGTGGCAGCCCACCCAGCTCTTCGGGGGTGAGCGGGAGATCGTGGAGCCCGCCACCGGGGAGTCGCTGGGCGCGCTCACCCTGGCCGCAGGTGAGGACGTGGAGGCCGCCGCCCGAGCCGCCGCCCGGGCCCAGACCGCCTGGGCGCGCACCCCGCACGTCGTGCGCGCGGCCGTCCTGCGCCGCGCCGGCGACCTCTTCGCCGAGCACGCCGACGAACTGCGCGCCTGGCTCGTCCGCGAGTCAGGGTCGGTGCCGGGAAAGGCGGACTTCGAGCTGCACGTCGCCGCGCAGGAGTGCTACGAGGCCGCGGCCCTGGCCTCGCGGCCGCTCGGTGAGGTGCTGTCCAGCGAGCAGCCACGGCTCTCCTACACCCGCCGCGTGCCGGTCGGCGTGACGGGCGTGATAGCCCCGTTCAACGCCCCGCTCATTCTCTCCATCCGTTCCGTCGCCCCCGCGCTCGCGCTCGGCAACGCGGTCCTGCTCAAGCCCGACCCGCGCACCGCCGTGTGCGGAGGGCTCGCGCTCGGGGCCGTCTTCGCCGAGGCGGGGCTGCCCGAGCATCTGCTGCACATCCTGCCGGGTGGCCCCGAGACCGGACAGGCCCTCGTCGCCGATCCCCGCGTCCCCGTCATCTCCTTCACCGGATCGACCGCCGCCGGACGCCGGGTCGCGGAGGCGGCCGGGCGTCAACTCAAGCGCGTCCACCTGGAGTTGGGCGGCAACTCCGCGCTGATCGTGCTGGCCGACGCGGACCTGGAGGGCGCGCTCGCGCAGGCCACCTGGGGCTCCTTCTTCCACCAGGGCCAGATCTGCATGACCACCGGGCGCCACCTGGTGCACGACTCGTTGTACGACGAGTACGTCGAGCGGCTTGCCGCCAGGGCGGACGCGCTGGCCGTGGGCGACCCCTACCGCGAACAGGTCCACCTCGGACCCGTCATCGACCACACCCAACTCGCCAAGATCCAGCGCCTGGTGGAGTCCAGCACCGCGCGCGGCGCCCGGCTCGCCGCGGGCGGCACCCACCGCGACCTCTTCCACCGCCCCACCGTGCTTGCCGACGTCGACGACGACACCCCCGCCTACGCCGAGGAGGTCTTCGGCCCCGTCGCGCCGGTACGGTCCTTCGCCACCCTGGACGAGGCCGCGGCCCTGGCGGCGGACGGCCCCTACGGACTCTCGCTCGGCATCGTCACGCGCGACACCGCGCTCGGTCTGGAACTCGCCGACCGGATCCCCACCGGGATCGTCCACATCAACGACCAGACGGTCAACGACGAGGCGGTGGCGCCCTTCGGCGGGGTCGCGGCGTCCGGGACCGGAGCCCGCTTCGGCGGTTCGGCCAATCTGGACGCCTTCACCGAACTGCGCTGGACCACCGTGCGCCGCGAACCGGCGGACCACCCCTTCTGACCGGGCCTGCCGTGGCCGTCGCCACCGTGCGACCCCGGGCGCGAGCGGCGGACACCCGTCAGGCATCCTGAGCCGGTGCACTCGGTCGTATCCGGCTTCCTGCCCATCTGGATCATCACCGCGTTCGGCTGGGCGGCCGGCCGGTTCAACCTGCTCGGCGACCAGGCCGGGCAGGTGCTCGGCCGGTTCGCGTTCACCTTCGCCATGCCCTCACTGCTGTTCCTGACGATGGCGAAGTCGCGGCCGGGCGAGCTCGCGCAGCCCGGCGTGGCGGTCTTCGCCATCAGCCTGCTCGCCGTGTTCGCCGCGGGACTGTTCGCGAGCGGGCGGCTGTTTCGGCGCAAGAAGGCCGAGCGGGCGATCGGCGCGATGGCCGCGTCCTATGTGAACTCCGCGAACCTCGGCATCCCGGTCGCCGTGCACGTCCTGCACGACACGTCGTTCATCGTCGCCGCCGCCCTGTTCCAGATGCTGTTCATCACGCCCCTGATCCTGGTCCTCATAGAGCTCGACGTACGCCGCGACACGGGCGGCCGCCGGCTCCGGATGCTCCAACTCCCCGTCCGCAACCCGGTGGTGGGGGCGTCGGCCGCCGGTGTCCTCGTCGCGGCGCTCGGGCTCCACCTGCCCGACGAGGTGACCTCGCCGCTGACCATCCTGGGCGGCGCCGGGGTCCCAGCGGCCCTGTTCGCCCTCGGCATGTCGCTCACCGCGCGGGCCGCGGCCGACCCCGGGGAGCGGGCCGAGCGGGCCCTGCTCGTCACGCTGAAGACCGCCGTCCAGCCGCTGCTCGCCTACGCCCTGGGAAAGTGGGTCTTCGGGCTCGGCGGGCACGATCTGTTCGCGGTGGTGCTCTGCGCCGGGCTGCCCACGGCGCAGAACGCGTTCATCTTCGCCTCCGAATACCGGCTCGACACCGCGCTGCCCCGGGACGCCGTCCTGCTCTCGACCCTCCTGTCGATGGCGTCCCTGTCCTTGATCGCGGTCCTTCTCGGCTGAACCGGCCGCCGCGTCAGCAGGGCTGGCGCCAGACGTCCAGCTTGAGGTTCTTGCGCATCGAGGAGAGCCCGAGCTTGTCGGACTCGGCGCAGAAGTCCTTGGTGGGCAGCTCGTACTCGACGTGGAACACCGCCTTGTCCGCCTTCACGAACGGGGTCAGCTGGGCGCACTCGTCGTACTGCGCGCACTGCTCGTTGACGGCGAAGTCGAAGGACTCCACCAGCTCCGGGATCTGCTGGAGATCGTTCTTGAGCCCCACCGAGAGACCCCGGGCATGGGCGATCGAGGCGAGCATACGGTTGTACGCCAGCTGGTCCGCCGCCTTGAGCGGAAACCCCGTCTTGTTGAGGTAGCCGTCCATGAGATCCGGCTCGACGCCGTCGAAGCCCTTCTCCTTGCACATGTCGAAGCGGCGCTCCATCAGCGGCCGCAGCACGTCGATCCTGCGGATGTCGAGCCAACGCTCACCGTCCCACCCGTTGCTCCCGCCCTGGACCTCGCGCGGGAAGGACTCCTTGTCGGGCCGGAAGTTCTCCCAGGCACCGGCGTTGATGTAGCAGATCGCCTTGCGGCCCTGGCTGTGCAGCTTGGCGACGTCGGCCGCGGTGTTCTCGAACCCGTCGATGTCGTACACCGGCACATCGGGCCCCTCCTGCACCCGGCCGTTGAGCTGCCACTGCCAGGCGGTGCCCGGCTTGGGCTGCCAGATCTTCGCCGGGGCCCCGCCGCTCGGCGAGGCGGACGCGGAGGGGGAGCCGGCGGAGGGGGACGCGGCGGGCCCACTGGGCGAAGGCGAGCCGCGGGTGGCGGAGGGAGTGGGCGCATGCGCGGTGGAGGTGGGCTCGTCCGGGCCGTCCGCGTCGTCGTCGGACGCCCCGGACGAACAAGCGGTGGCGAGCAGCAGCAGCGCGGCGGCGGCGCACAGCAGTGCCTTCGAGGAGCGCGCGGGGGAGTGGTTCATGTCGTCTTTCCGGGTAACACGGGCGGCAACTCCGCCCAGGGGTTGGGTAGTTCGCGCCCCACGACACAGCACACACCCGCGCCGCGTTCGCCCGTGGTGCGCAGGGCGAGCGCGAGCAGCGCGTCGGGCACCCCGTACACCAAATGGCACAGACGCTCCGGTGGCTGACGGTCGGCCCAGCCGGGCCGCGTGAAGGCGGACACATACGTCGTCCAGTGTCCCTCGAAGGTGACGATGAGATCGGCGACCTTCAGATATCCGGGCGCGGGATGCACACCGGGGTTGAGCACGACGACGCTCCCGCCGCAGCGCCGGGCCGCGCGGGTGGCCTGCCGCACGAACGGCAGGCCGGTGCGGTCGGCGGGGGCGCGGTCGAAGAAGAACCCGTCGGCCCCGTACCAGTCGCGGTGGCGCTCGATGTCCCGCAGCACGGCGGCCGGCGGCCGGGCGCCGTAGTCGAGGTCGACATAGCCGAGCACCCGGACGCCGGCCGCGCGCAACGCTCCCACCGGCCCCGCGAACGCCGGGTCGGGGACGGCGCCGGGGCCGTCCGCCGCGTTGAGGACCACCCCGTAGAGGCCGGCCGCCGCCTCGGTGAGCCGCTGCCAGGCGAGGGGGTCCTCGGCGGGGTGGACGTAGAGCGGAACGAGCAGCATCAGCGCACCGGTTCCCGGTCGGGACCCGAGCGTACGGCCGCCCACAGCGCGGACACCGAGTCGGCGAGCGAACGCCGGGCCGACCAGCCGAGCGTGGTGCGGGCCGCGCCCGGGTCGGAGCACTGCCAGGGCACGTCGGCGGAGCGCTCCGAACCCCCGGCATCCTCCTCGATCCGGCCCCGGAACCCTGCGGCCCGGACCAGTTCGCCCACCAACTCCCTTACGGGAACGGCCCGTCCACTGGCGATGTTGAGCACCGGCGGCAGCGGGCTCGCGCCGGTCGCGGCCAGGACCGCGGCGTGGGCGACGTCCCGCGCGTCGACGAAGTCACGGTGCGCGGAGAGGTCACCGAGGCGCACCACGGCGTCGGGGCCGAGGTCGCCCAGCTGCCGGGCGAGCCGTCCCGGCAGACCGGCGGCGGGTGCGCCGGGACCGACGGGGTTGGTGATCCGCAGCACCACGGCGTCAAGACCGCTGGTGGTGACGGCCATGGTGCCCGCCAGTTTGGTGGCGCCGTACAGCGTGGTCGGGCGGGCCGGTGACTGCTCGGTGACGCGCTCACCGATGCCGGCCGGCCCGTACTCGGCCGCCGAGCCGAGATGGACGAGCCGGACGGCGGGCACGGCCTCGCGCAGCGCGGCACACAGCACGGCGGGCGCCCGGACGTTGACCTCGGCCAGCGCCACCGGCTGCGGGCCCACCGCGCCGGCGCAGTTGATCACGGCGTCGGGCGCGAGCGCGAAGAGCCGTTCGGCGAGCGGCCCCGGGGTGACGGTGGCGAGGTCCACGGCGAGGTCCGCCAGCGGCCCCCGCCCCCCGGTGAGGAACCGCACACCGGGCATCTCGCGCAGCTCCCGGGCGACATGGCCGCCCAGGTAGCCGCTGTGGCCCAGTACGAGGATGCGCATGGACGCCTCAGGCCCCCTTGAGGAGCAACGAGCGGTACGTCGTGAACTCCGCGTTGGCCCGGTCGTAGTCGTCCGGGCGCCCTATGTCGAGCCAGTAGCCGTCGAAGGCGTAGGCGTGCGGCGGGGTCTTGGCCTCAAGGAGGTCCAGGACCAGCTCGTCGAAGCCCAGCGGAAGCCCCTCGGTGTAGCCGGCGAGCGTGTCGAGGGTGAGGCCGTAGACCCCCATCGACACCCGGTAGTCCATGCTGGGCTTTTCGGTGAAGCCGACGACCTTGGTGTCGTCGGTGGTCAGCACCCCGAAGTCGATGTGCACCTTGCGGGCGTAGGTGGCGATGGTCAGCGGCGCGCCGCTGGCGCGGTGGCGGGTGAGCACGTCCGCGTAGTCGAGGTCGGTCAGGATGTCCCCGTTCATGACGAGGAAGGACTCGGGCAGCCGGTCGCGCATCGTCAGGAGCGGGCCGATGGTGCCCAGCGGGCTCTCCTCGGTGCTGTAGTCGACCTTCAGACCCCAGCGTTCGCCGTCGCCCACATAGGCGCGGATGATCTGGCCGAGATGGCCGATGGCGATGGTGCAGCTGGTGAAGCCGGCGGCCGCGAGCTGGCGCAGCACGATCTCCAGGATCGCGTGCTGGTCGCCGATCGGGACGAGGGGTTTGGGCAGCGCCGTGGTGTACGGCCGCAGCCGGACTCCCTTGCCTCCGGCGAGTATCACTACGTGCATGGGTGCCTCCCTGAGAGTGGGGACCGCGAAGTCAGATGTTGTAGATGCCGGTCTTGTAGCGGGCGAGGTTGCCCGGGTCGCGGAAGAACTCCGCGGTGCGCTCAAGGCCGGCTTCGAGGCTGAACTCCGGCTGCCAGCCGGTCGCTTCGCTGAGCCGACTCGCGTCCGCGACCAGCCGCATCACCTCGGAGTTGGCCGGCCTGATGCGCTGTCCGTCCTCCTGGACGTCGAGTTCGGCGCCCATCACCTTGCCGATCAGGCGCACCAGGTCGCCCACCGATATCTCGGTGCCGGTCCCCGCGTTGAAGGTCCGCCCCACCACGCGCTCGGCGGGGGCGGTGCCCACGGCGAGGAAGGCCCGCGCGGTGTCGGCGGCGAAGGTGAAGTCACGCGTGGGGCGCAGGTCGCCGAGCGTGATGGTGCGCGAGCCCGCCGCGACCTGGCCGATGACGGTGGGGATCACCGCCCGCATCGACTGGCGCGGGCCATAGGTGTTGAAGGGGCGCAGCGTGACGACCGGGGTGGCGAAGCTGGCGTAGTAGCTGTCCGCGAGCCGGTCTCCGCCCGCCTTCGAAGCGGCGTACGGGGACTGGGTGTTGATGGGGTGGTCCTCGGTGATCGGCACGGTTTGCGCGGTGCCGTACGTCTCGCTGGTCGAGGTGTGCACCAGGCGCGGCGTCTCCAGGGCGCGCACGGCCTCCAGGACGTTGAGGGTGCCGGTGACGTTGGTGTCCACATAGCTGTGCGGGGCCTGATAGGAGTACGGGATCGCGATGAGGGCCGCCAAGTGGTAGACGGCCTCGGCCCCTTCGGCCAGGCCGCGCACCGAGCCCGGGTCGCGGACGTCGCCCAGGACGATCTCCACCTGGTCCAGGACGTCGGCGGACAGCGTCTCGAGCCAGCCGTAGGAGGAGAAGGAGTTGTACTGGGCCATCGCGCGGACCCGGTGCCCGGAGGCGACCAGGGCCTCGGTGAGGTGCGATCCGATGAAGCCTTCGGCTCCGGTGACGGCGACAAGCGGTGCGGAGGTCAACTTCCGCTCCTTCCAAGGTGGTTCGGTACATCGAAGTGCCGAAACGTGCGGTGATCGTTCAGGTGCGTTCGGTGAGGCCCGTGGTGTGGGTGGTGCCGTTCGGGCTGTGGTGCGGGGGTCAGGCGTGGACGGTGGGCCGCCCGAGCAGGTGCAGGGTGGCGCCGGTCAGAGTGAGCGCGGCGGCCGTACAGCAGACGTACTGGGCCAGCGGGCTCGGCTGCGCGTGCAGGCCCAGGGCGGCGACACCGGCCGCCGCCGCCAGGGTGACGGCGGCCGGCAGCCAGGCGATGCCGAACGCCTGGAGCAGCAGCGCCGTCCACAGCAGGGCCGCGAGCGCGAGCAGCGGGGCGGGCTCGGCGCCGGTGAGGAGCGCCGCGGGGATCAGGGGCAGCAGATAGACCAGGAGGCAGCCCATGAGGATGGCCGCCGAGCGCCACCGGAAGGACGCCGGGGTGGCGGTGGCCCGCAGCGCGGCGACGGACAGGCCGCGGTAGCGGTACAGCAGCCACTCGGCCGGGCCCATGCTGAGCGTCAGCGCGATGACCGCGAGCGGATGGCGCTGTCCCGCGAAGGCGACAAGCACCCCGGCGGCGAGGCCGAACAGACCGTACGGCAGCGACGCCACGAGAGGGGGCGTCACCGGCGCGGCCGCCGCGGGCTCCTTCAGGATCTCGCGCAGACAGTGTCCGACCGCGCCGGTCACCAGGACCAGGGCGAGCGAGCAGAGCCCGACGCGAAGGAGTGCTCCCGGCTCCCTGAACGGCAGCACCGCCGCCCCCAGGATCAACGGGGACAGCGCGGCGAGCAGCAGCCGCTCGCGCGCCAGGACCAGCAGGATGCCGGCCGCCGCCAGATAGCAGGACTG
The DNA here is from genome assembly GCF_042869775.1 of Streptomyces sp. NPDC006711. Classification (NCBI taxonomy): domain Bacteria; kingdom Bacillati; phylum Actinomycetota; class Actinomycetes; order Kitasatosporales; family Streptomycetaceae; genus Streptomyces; species Streptomyces sp. NPDC006711. The sequence goes on along the minus strand of NZ_JBIAGO010000002.1, from coordinate 117,878 downwards.
GCCCACCACGAAGAAGTCGGCGGGCCCGGGCCCCACGATGGCCAGGCCGCTGACGGCGGCGAGCAGCGCGCCGAGCGGCGCGCCGGCCAGGAGCGTACGAGCTGCCTCCGGACGGCCCGACGCCATCCGCAGATAGGCCCGGTGGCCAAGGCCCTGGCCCCAGGCCCAGGAGATGAGACCCGCCACGATCAGGGCGAGCACCGCGCGCTCGCTCTGCCACAGCCGGGCGGTCAGGGGATAGGCGAGCCCGGGCAGCGCGAACAGGGCGCCGCGCAGCGCGCAGCGCACCGGATCGGGCGCCCACGGGTCGGCGGCCGGCGGCGGCTCCGGGAAGCTGCGCGGTACGCGCCGGTACAGGTCCTCGGCGAGCGAGAACAGGTTGCCGTGCCCGTACTCGTCCGCGATCTGCTGGGCCGTCAGGCCCTCCGACTCCAGGAGCGCCGCTACTTCGTAGGCGTGGACGGCGGGCCCTATCTGCTCGGACAGCTCGGCGGCGAGCCGGTCCACGGCGGCGTCCTTGCCCCGGCGCGTGGCGCGTCGGCCCGGCAGCCGCAGCGTCATCGTGGACTCGGTGGCGAGGCGGAGCATCAGCGTGTCGTCGCGGCCGTCGTGCGGCTCCAGACGGATGGGCCCGCTCATCCGGCCACCCGGCTCAGCTCGTCGGGTCCCGGCCCGGCCGGCACCAGGCGCAGGGCCGTGGTGGTGTCGGCGCCGCCGCTTCGCCGCGCGGGAACGGTCGCGCCGCGCACGGACAGTTCGAGGTAGATGGCCCGGAAGGTGTCCACGGTCTGGCGCAGGGTGAACTGCTCGACCACCCGAAGCCGCGCCGCTTCCCCCATCGCGGCCCGGCGCGCCGGGTCACCCAGCAGTTCGAGGGCGGCCGCGGCCATCGCGCCCGGATCGCGCGGCGGCACCACGAGCCCGGTGGGGCCGACCGCCTCGCGCACCCCGCCCACATCCGTGGAGACGGTCGCCCGGCCACAGCTCATGGCCTCGATCAAAGTGAAGGGGAAGCCCTCGCTGATGCTGGACAGCATCACCACGTTGCCCGCGGCGTAGGCGTCCCTGATGTCCTCGACCCGGCCCTCGAAGGTGACCGCGTCGCCCTGGCCTAGGGAGGCGGCGAGCGCTTCGCAGCGCTCACGGTAGGCCTCACCGCCCCGGGGCGTGCCGCCGAACAGACGCAGGGTGGCCGCCGGGAGTTCGCCGCGCACCGTGGCGAAGGCGCGGATCAGCGTCTCCAGGTCCTTGATGGGATCGACCCGCCCGGCCCAGCTGAGCGTCGGGGCGGCCGGCTCGGGCCCGGCCGGCGGGAAGGCCGCCGGGTCGACGCCGTTGTACACGGTGCGTATGAGCCCCGGGTCGGCCCCGCCCTGCTCCTCCCACAGCCGGTTGTACTGGTTGCCCGGCGTGATCAGTGCGGCACGCCGGTACGTCTCCTCGGCGAGCAGCCGGAAGAACCCGAGCAGCACCGCCTTGACCGGCCAGCGGTAGGGGGCGGTCCGGTATCCCAGGTAGCGCTCGCGCAGATAGACCCCGTGCTCGGTCAACAGCAGCGGCACGCCGTGCAGTTCGGCGCCGACGAGCCCGGGAAGCACGGCCACGCCGCCGCTGACGGCGTGGGACACGCCCTGGCTCGGCGGTGTCGCGGCGAGCGGGCGCAGCGCGTGTTCCAGGAGCCCGGTCGCGGTGACCGCGTCGTGCAGGGTGGGCCGGGCCTCGCGCACGGCGAGCCCGGGCCTGTTCCACACCTCGGTCATGACCCGTATCGCCGCGTCGCCGCGCAGGGCGGGGCTGAGCTGCCCGTCGCGGGCGGCCCGGGCCAGCTCGTAGAGCGCGGGGCCGAACCCGCTCTCCGCCGAGGGGTCGAGCAGCGCGGTGAGGAAGCGTTCGTACGCGGCCATCAGGCGCCGCTCCTGGCGCCCGCGCGGTGCCGAACCCCCGGGCGCGGGGCCCCACATGGGGACGGAGACGGCTTCGCGGGCGTGCGGCGGCAGGTCCCACACGGCCGGCTCGCGACCGGTGCCGGTCACCGCGATGATGTCGAAGTCGATGTCGGGCATTCCGGTGACGAGCTGGTCGCACCAGACGCTCACCCCGCCGTGGCTGTGCGGATAGGTGCCCTCGGTGAGCAGAGTGACCCGCGCAGCGCCGGAGCGCGGCGCGCGGTGTGGTACGTGCATGCGTGCGCTCCGCGGCTGAAGAGAGCGGTGGGTGGTGACATCGGCCCGGTCGGCCCGCCGCCGCGCCGGCGACGGGCCCCCGGGGTCGTGCTCGACCGGGTCAGCGCGGCTCGACGCCGTACGGAACCGGCTTGGCGACACCGGCGGGGACAGGTGTGCGGGGCGCGCTCGACGTCGGCGCGCGGCCGGCCGGCGAGGCGTCGTGTGCGCGCGGCGCCAGTGCCGAGGCGGCCGCCGTCGGGAGCGCCAGGGCGACGCTGCTCTGTCCCGGCTGGGCGGTGGCCCAGCCCGACACGCTCCCGGCGTAGGCCTGGCCGAACGCGGTGGTGGCGCTGCCCAGGACCTGAGTGGTGCCGCCCGGCATCGTCGCGGTTACGGCCACGCCCGCCGGGGCCTGCACGGTCACGCTGTCGCCGATCCGGTACGCGGTGACCTGGCCCGCCTTGACCGCGCTGTTCCAGGCGCCCCGTTCGCGCAGCTCGGCGCCGATGTCCTTCATCCGCAGGTTCACCAGCGGGGCGCTGGCCGCGTATAGCGTCTTGTACTGGTCGAGCACCCCGTCAAGGACGGGGTAGCCGATGCGGTCCTCGGCCAGGTTGGACTGGTGGATGAAGTGCGGTCTGGGGTCGTTGCCCAGGACGTGACCAAGGGCGGTCCGCGTCTCCAGGGGCACGATGTATCCCGTGTAGCCGGTGGCCGCGTCCAGGGGCGCGGGCAGGCACGTGGTGTTGGGCAGATCGTCGCACAGGCCGCTGCCGCCCTGGGCGCGGCTGGTGTAGATCCAGTTGTACTCGTCGACCTGCTCCGAGACATGGCCCGCGTTGTAGAAGATGTTGATGGGGTAGCGGGCGACGGTCAGGGCGGGACCGACCTGGCGCTGCTCGGGGTCGCGCGACATGTCGGCGCCGAGCCAGCTGATGTGGTTGGTGCTCAGCGCAGGCGCGAGGTAGGGGTTGTCCTGCGGCTGCTGCGGCAGGAGCCGCATCCCCGAGTGCTCACCGGTGATCAGCTCGTCGGGCTCGGTGGGCAGTCCGACCCCCTGGGCCCACTGCTGGTTGTCCGATATCTCCTTGGATATCTCGGACTGGCTCACATACTTCGTGGAACCGTCCGGATTGGTCGCGCACTTCCACGGGACGGTGGAGACGTCCTGCACGCAGCCGAGGAAGGCGTGGTCGTAGGTGTGGTTGATCCAGCGGAAGTCGCCCTTGTCGGCGGCGAACTGATCGGCGAGTTCGTCGGCGCCGTTGTGATTCTCGCGGTACTCCACGCTGCCGCCGCCGTTGTAGGCCAGGTCGAGCGTGAAGCCGCGGGACTTCTCCCACGCGACGGCGTTCTGCACATCCGCAGGCGACATCCGGATCGAGTCCTCGACGCCCTGCCCGGGCGGGCAGTCCACGTCGCCGGGTGTGCAGTTGAGGGCGGGGTCCCAGCGGTCGTCCCCCGCGAACACGTCGTCCACGTGGACCGCGAAGTAGTTCCGCGAGGCGCCGAGCCGCACGTTCTGCGTCATCCAGTCGACGATGCCGCGGGCCAGCAGCTTGAACTGCTCCTGGTACTGGTTGTACGCGAAGGTGACGACCAGTTCGCGCCGGCCGTCATGGCGGTACTCGCCGACGAGCGAGCCGCTGGTGGTCCTGCCCGGGATCGGGGCCTCGACATAGCTCGTGAAGTCCGCGCCCGGGGCGGGCTGGGCCAGGAAGGCGTAACTCTCGCTCACTGACGGCGAGTTGTCCTCGAAGGGCACCTGGCCGTTGAGGTAGCCGAACGGTCCCGTGGTGCGCCCGGCCGCCGTCACCTGGGCCTTGAAGCCGTCCGCCGAGCCGCTGTAGCCGCCGGTGACCGGCGTCTGAAGACCAACCTGGGGGCGCGCGTAGGTGTAGGCGTCGACCTGGGGTATCGCGTACGTCTTCTCGTACGCCGCGAGCGCGGCCATTTCGGCCGACCCGGCCGGGAAGGGGTTGTCGTTGGGCAGCACCACGGCCTGGTACTTGGCCCGGGGGCCGCCGCCCACGGTGTCCGCGAGGAACGCCGCGTCGATGACCGGACGCCCGGCCTTCTGGAGGTCGACCAGGGTGTACGGAGTGCCCTCGCCGTCCAGCTCCGCCGTGATGGCCCCCGTGGCGGGCCCGCCGTCCGAGACCACGAGGACCTTCAGGTCCACGCGGGGCGCGGGCGCCGCCGCGTACGCCGGCGCGGCCGGTAATCCCATGGCGAGCAGCACGGTGCCCACCGCGAGACCGATGGTGTGTCTGCGTTGTGTGTTCCGCTTCACGCGGTGAAGTCCCCTCCCCTGGAGGTCCGTTCGGCTCCCCTGCCTGCCCGGACCCCGCCCACGGCACAACGGCCGCGCCCCGATGAGGAGGGCCTGCCGTTCCGCTCTGACGCGTCACATAGTGCGGGTCTTCGAGGAGTTTTCGAGTGGCTACTGTGAAACATGACGAAAAAATGTGGCCGTCATGATGGGGCGCAGAGCCGTGCACGGCCCTCCGGGCCCGCCTGCGGGTGATCGCACCGGGCTGCGCAAGGGCCCGGAAAACCGGAGCGGCCCGGCGCGGCAAACGCTTTCGGCGCGGGGGGCGCACGCGGGCGCACACCACCAAAGGTCCAGACAACCAGTCGATCCGGGACGCATCCGGTTTTCGGCCACGCGAGCGAAACGTGTGAGCGAATCCGCACCCCGACCGAGGTGTTTCGGCCATACGAAACCGGCCGGCCCGGGGGGATGGGCCGACCGGTGATCGTGGGCCGCCGACGCCGACGGCCGACCGCGCGCTACCGAGTGCCGGCCGGGGCGGGAGTGGCGCAGTTGACCCGCATCGTCGGGGAGTTGAAGACGCCGTCCTTGTGGCTCTGGCTGTCGTTGTACTCGTAGTAGACGTACGAGTAGAACGCGATGTTGCCGTTGCAGCCGGAGTCCGCCGCCACCTGCACCGGGATGGTGACGGTGCGGCTCGTGCCCGGGGCGACCGGCACGGAGTAGTTCACGCCGAGCGTGGTGGTGCCGGTCCCGGTGCAGGTCACACCCGTGCCGGAACACGAGGCGAGGGAGTACTTCAGGTCGGGACGCTGGGTGGTCGCCCACGTCGGCTGCACCGACTGGTAGACGAACCACACGTCGGTGGTCTGGTTGTTCGTGAACGTCATGCTCAGATTGACCGTGCCGCCGGGCGTCGCCGCCGTCTGGTCGGCGCTGAAGCTCACATCGGGAGTGGCCGCGTCGGCGGACTGGCTCACGCCGAACAGGGCGAGGGAGGAAGCGAGGGCCGCGGCGAGGCTGAAACGCCTCAGGTGTGTGGTTCGCATGAGGACGGAGAGTAGGAGGAACACCACGCAACGTCCGCTGGATCGCCACATTGTGGAGCCACGCTGGCTCGAACCGAACGGGCGTCAACTGGCCGTGGATTGGCGCCCGTTGACCTCTTGACCGCAAGCCCGTCGCAGACCGCGGGCCGCTGCCCGCCGCGCCGCGCGGCGCCGTTGACCGATAACCGACGCTCCCCGTGCCCCCCAGCATTGGCGCGTTCCGCCCGAACACCACCGCGGCCCCCTTCCCGGGATGGGAAAGGGGGCCGCGGGGGACTCGGGAGAGCGGGAGAGGTCAGCTCTGCTGCTGCGCCTCGACCGACTTGCGCACCTCGTCCATGTCGAGCGCGCGGGCCTGCCCGATGACGTCCTCAAGGGCCGCCTGGGGCAGCGCGCCGGGCTGCGCGAAGACCGCCACATTGTCGCGGACGATCATCAGCGTGGGGATCGAGCGGATGTCGAAGGCCTGCGCAAGCTCCTGCTGGGCCTCCGTGTCCACCTTCGCGAAGACCAGGTCGTCGTGGCGCTCGGACGCGGCCTCGTACACGGGAGCGAACTGCCGGCACGGGCCGCACCAGGAGGCCCAGAAGTCGATCAGCACGAATCCGTTGCCGGACACGACCGAGTCGAAGTTGTCCTTGGTCAGCTCGACAGTCGCCATTACGTACACCTCGTTCCCGGCCCCGGGGATGGAGCCGCCTCGCACAACCGCGTGCGCCGCCGCGGTATTCCTTCCCCGGCGGGTGCCCCTGTGGCCACGGAGTACACGGCAGACCAGACTGGACCCATGACGGAAGCCGAGGAATACGACGTAGTGGTGCTGGGCGCGGGGCCGGTCGGCGAGAACGTGGCCGACCGGGTCCGCGCGGCCGGCCTGAGCTGTGCCGTGGTGGAGAGCGAGCTGGTGGGGGGCGAATGCTCGTACTGGGCCTGCATGCCCAGCAAGGCGCTGCTGCGTCCGGTGGTCGCCCGGGCCGACGCGCGCGCCGTGCCGGGGCTGCGCCAGTCGGTGCGGGGCCCGCTGGACGCCGAGGCCGTGCTCGCCCACCGCGACGAGTACGCGTCGCACTGGAAGGACGACGGCCAGGTCGAATGGCTCGACGGCATCGGTGTCCACCTCTACCGGGGCCACGGGCGCCTGTACGGCACCCGCAAGGTCGGCGTCACCAGCCCCGAGGGCCAGCATCACGTCCTGACCGCCCGCCACGCGGTGGCCGTGTGCACCGGCAGCCGCGCCCGGCTGCCGGACCTGCCGGGCCTCGCCGACGTGGGCCCCTGGACCAGCCGCGAGGCCACCAGCGCCAAGCAGGTCCCGGGCCGTCTCGTGGTGGTCGGCGGGGGAGTGGTGGCCGTCGAGATGGCCACCGCCTGGCAGGCCCTCGGCGCGCGGGTCACCGTCCTGGTGCGCGGCGGGGGGCTGCTGGAGAAGATGGAGCCCTTCGCGGGAGAGCTGGTCGCGGACGCGCTGCGCGAGGCGGGCGCCGAGATCCGGACCCACACCTCGATCACGGGTGCCGTACGGGACGCGGCGAGCGGCGCCGTGACGGTGTCGCTGCGCGGTCCTGAGGGCGAGGGAAGCCTGGAGGCCGACGAAATCCTCTTCGCCACCGGCCGCGCGCCCCGCACGGACGACATCGGCCTGGACACGATCGGACTCGACCCCGGCTCCTGGCTGCCCGTCGACGACTCCTGCCGCGTCGAGGGCAGCGACTGGCTGTACGCGGTCGGCGACGTCAACCACCGCGCGCTCCTGACCCATCAGGGCAAGTACCAGGCCAGGATCGCCGGCGCGGCCATCGCCGCCCGCGCGGCCCGCACTCCGGTCCTGGAGAGCGACCCCTGGGGCGCGCACGCGGCGACCGCCGACCACGCCGCCGTGCCCCAGGTCGTCTTCACCGACCCGGAAGCCGCGTCGGCCGGCCTCACCCTCGCCGAGGCCGAGGCGGCGGGCCACCGGGTGCGGGCCATCGACTACGACATGAGCGGCGTCGCGGGCGCGGGTCTGTACGCCGACGGATACCGGGGCCGGGCGCGCATGGTCGTCGACGAGGACCGGCGCGTCGTGCTGGGCGTCACCTTCGTCGGACCCGGCGTGGGCGAGCTCATCCATTCGGCGACGGTCGCCATCGCGGGCGAGGTCCCCCTGGAGCGCCTGTGGCACGCCGTGCCCTCCTACCCGACGATCAGCGAGGTGTGGCTGCGCCTGCTGGAGACGTACCGGGGCTGAGGACCCCGCGCCATGCCATGAACGCCCGGGCCCCGGTGAGCGCGGCGGACAGCCCCCACCGGCGGCCGGGCGGTCAGGGACGCCGGCTGCCACGGGGGTGCGTACGGGCATGCGCACGGGCGAGCGCGAGGGTCACGCACACCGAGGCCGTCGCCGTCACGGCCATCGCGGTCCCGGGCGAGGCACGTTGCGCCACCACGCCGGCGAGCGCCGCGCCGACGCCCTGGCAGGTGAGCATGCCGCACGAGTGCAGCCCCAGCGCCTGTCCGGTGAGCTCGTCGGGAACCTGCTCCAGCAGTCGCTCCTGCTGGAGCAGGCTCGCCCCGTACCCGATGGACCCCAGCGACACGGCCACCACGGCCACCGTCAGCGGCGGGTGCCGGGCGAGCAGCGGATAGGGAGCGGCGAGCACCAGCAGCAGGGGCAGCGGGAGCCGGCGGCGCCAACGCGCGCTCAGGAAACGGCCGCTGACGGTGTCCCCGGCCAGCATCCCTATGGCACTGGCCGCGAAGAGCAGCCCCGCACGGCCGGGCGCGTACGGCACGAAGAGGGATTCGCACCCCACGATCAGACCGTTGGGCACCCACAGGCCGAGGTAGAGCAGGCGTCGCGAACGGGACGCCCACAGAAGGGAGTTGACGCGCCAAGTGGCGGCGATGGAGGGCCGGCCCGAGGTGCGCGGCGCCCGGCTGCCAAGTCCGAGGAGAGCCAGGGCGGCGGTCACCCCGTACAGGCCCGCGCCGGCCAGCAGCGTGCCGCGCGGGCCCAGCGCGTCCATCAGGACGCCACCCACCGCGAAGCCCCCGATCTGCACAACCCCCGCACTCATGTTGAGCACCGAACGGCCCAGCAGATAGCGCTCCCTCGGCAGGATCTCGCCGAGCAGCCCGTAGCGCACCCCGCCGCCCACCGAAGCGGCCAGACCCTGGCAGAGCAGCACGGCGAAGACGGCGCCGACCGGCAGCCCGGGGGCGGCGAGCAGCGCGGTGCTCAGGGCGAAGGTCAGCGCGAGCGCGGTGGTCGCGGCGCGCGGCGGCAGCCGGTCGGCCGCCGACATCAACAGGACCGCGCCGGCCACCTGCGTGAAGGAGGAGCCGAACATGCTGAGCGCGGCCAGCAGCGGTGAGGCGGTCGCCGCGTACACCAGCGAGGCGAGGGCCAGGCCGCTCACCGTCGCCGCGGTGACCTGGAGGACGGTGACGAGCAGGAAGGGCGTGAACTCCGGTGTGCGCCTGAGCTCTTGGTAGGTGGGCATGCCGGGGAGTCTCGGGGGTCGTCGCGCGCGGGCGTTATTGTTTCGCGCGGAGGCGAAACCATGGGGTGGTGGCAGGTCGGGGCGGACACGCTCGCGGGCAGCCGGTTCGTCGTCTCACCCCTGGCCGAGACCACCGCGACGCTCTTCGCGCTGCTCGCCCCGGCCGCGGCCCACCGCGCCGAGCGGGCCTGGCTCGATGTCCATCTGCCCGCGTTCCGGGCGCGGTTGGCGGCCGATCCGGTCACCGCGCGGCTCATGACCGCCGTACGCAGCGCCCGTTGGACCGCCGACTATCTGGTGCCCACGCCCACGGGCGACGGCGAGCGCTCCTTCCACGAGGAGCTGGCGGAGATCCGCGCCACCCCGGCGTCGACCGTCCACGCCGACCTGGCCGAGACGATCGGCGGCCCCCTGCCCGCCGCGCTGCGCCGTCCCGATCTGGCGGAGCGCACGGCGGACCTGCTGGCCTGGCTGTGGGAGCGCGCGGTCCTGCCGGACTGGCCACGCCGACGCCACATCATCGAGGGCGACATCATCGCGCGCACCGCACAGTTGAGCCGGGGCGGCTGGGCCGCGGTCCTCGACGACATGCGGCCCGGAATGCGCTGGCTTGGCGAGAGCCGGCTCCAGATCAACGTGGCCGAGCACGCGCCTCAGGACATCTCGACGGCCCAGCTGCTGTTCATGCCGGTCACCCCGGGGCACGCCTGGGTCACCTGGGACGATCGCGGCCACTACGCCGTGGTGTACTCGTGCGCGGGCGCGCTGGCGGACGCGGACCGGGCGGCGGCGCCCCGGGCCCTGGACGCGCTGCTCGGGCCGGCCCGCGCGGGCGTGCTGGTCCTGCTCGCCACCCCCAAGAGCACCACCCATCTGGTGGCCATGACCGGTCAGGGCCTCGGTTCGGTGGGCCGCCACCTCAGGGTCCTCCTTGACGCCGGCCTGGTGGGGCGGCGCCGGTCGGGGCGCTCGGTCCTCTACTACCGGACCCCGGCGGGCGATGCCCTCGTCGAGGCGCCCCGGCAGTAGGTGACGTTCACAAGGGGAACGGTGTTGTTCACCGAGGGAACGGTGACGGCCGCGCCCGCATGCGTAATACTCTCCCCATGACTTCACGTATTACGGCCCGGGGTGTCGGCCGGCCCGGCAAGGCGCTGGGCGGGACGCTTGGAGACGCACGCGACGCGGTGCGCGTACGCCGTGCGATCGCCCGCGACGCCAAACGTCTGACGCACCTGGTGCGCACGTCGAGCGCGTACGAGGGCCCGTACGCGCCGATGGTCGCCGGATACCGCGTCGGCCCCGATTACATCGAGTCCCACCAGGTCTTCGTCGCGGCCGGCGCCGACGGACGCGTGCTCGGTTTCTACGCGCTCGTTCTGAGCCCACCCGAACTCGACCTGATGTTCGTCGCGGACGACGCGCAGGGACTCGGCGTCGGGCGTCTTCTGATGGCCGATGTGCAACAGCGGGCACGCGCCGCCGGGATCCAGAGCGTGAAGATCGTCTCGCATCCGCCGGCCGAGGGTTTCTACCGCGCGGTGGGGGCCGAGCGAGTGGGCACCGAGCGGGCCCGTCCGCCCGCCGTGATGTGGGACCGGCCGGTGCTCGAACTCTCTACGCGTGAGGAGTAGGCGTGAGGCTGGGTCAACTCCCTGAATTTAGGGGGAAGTTGAAGCCGCCCATGGGTTCTCTTGGGTCCTGGCGACCTCCGCCCGGGCCGGGGCGGGTCATCCGGTCGCTCCACTCCGGTCGATAGGTGGGACAAGCGCGCTTAGGTTGGCAATCGGCATGGCGGGCCGCCCCTGGCCGCCGCCCGCGGAGGCGAGGCACCCCCGCGCGATGGGGCCGCGAGACCCCGGAGGCCGAAAGAAGGCGACATGGCGCGCAGGGCGGGACGGCCGGCGGACGACGGCACGGGGGAGTACCCGAGCGAGTACCCAAACGAACCGGACGCGGGAGACCGCCAGGCGCAAGATCTCGCCCGGACCCCCACCGCGCGTCGTCGACGTCCGGCGCCGTGGAAACCCCGGAGCGAGCTGACACGAGATCAGCTAAAGCGGCGAAAACTGGCCACCCGTGGCGCGCTCGCCGCCTGCCTCCTGTGCGTGGGCACGGTCGGGTACTCGGTGGGGGAGGCGATGACCTACCCCGGCGACGACAGCACGGCCGCCCGGCTCGCCGGCTGGGCCCGCGAACACGAGCTGGGCGCGGTCGTCGACAAGCTGGAGAACCTGCGCTACGAGCTCGACCCGCCCCGGGTCGGCGGCTCCCCACCGAGTGAGGCGCTGGCCCGCATGAGGGCGACGGCCCCCACGGTGCCGGTGCTCCACCGGGAGGTTCCCCTGCGCTCCCCGATGCGCCCGCCGGTCACCCCCGCGCTGCCCGGTGAGGGGGTCTGGCGCGTGCTGAGCGCGGCCCACGGCGAGCCGGTGGTGCAGGGCACCTATGTGCGTCCCGACAGCGATCACACTTCCTACCAGGCGGCCATCGCGTGGATCAGCGGCAAGAAGGCCCGCTTCGAACTGCACCCGGGCCTGCGTGAGCCGGGCGGCACCTTCTCCGTGCCGCCGTCCATCCCGCGCGGCAGCCGCACCGGTCTGCTCGCCACCTGGAACGGCGGTTTCAAGGTCACCGACGGGGGCTCGCGCGGCGGCTTCTACCTCAACGGGGAGACCGCGGGACGCCTGCGCGAGGGCGCCGCGTCCGAGGTCTTCTACAAGGACGGTTCGATCAGGATCGGCCAGTGGGGCCGCGACATGGGGATGACGCCGGATGTGGTCGGCGTGCGCCAGTGTCTGGGGCTCATGGTCGACCACGGCGAGGTCGTGCCGGACATCGACGTGGATTCCAAGTGGGGCGCCACCGACCAGAGCCGGATGTTCGTCGACCGCTCGGGTGTGGGCGTGACCGCGCAGGGCGACGTCATCATGGTCGTCGGTCAGGCCCTGACCGCCCGCACCCTGGCCGAACTGATGCGGCAGGCGGGCGCCGTGCGGGCGATGCCGCTCGACATGAACCGGGCCTGGCCCTCCTTCATGAGCTACGACGCCACGCGTGACCCCACCAACCCGAAGCCCACCAACATCCTCGACTTCGACAACCCGCCGGAGCGCTACTACAACCAGGCGACCAGGGACTTCGTCGCCGTGTACGCGAGGTGACCGGAACCCGCGCGCGAGGCGGCCCGCCCCGGGGCCCGGACGCCCGGTGGATGGGCGTTCGGGTGGGCGAGCCGGGTGGGCCGGAGTCCGGTCGCGGCGTCCGGTCGGGCGTCCGGGGCGCGCGGGGCGCCTCAAGGGCCGCTCGTGCAGGTCAGCCGGCCGGCACCCCGACCTGGGACCAGGCCTTGAGCACCGCCTGGATCTCGTCGCCCTCCCCGTACAGATCACGCGCGGTCTTCGCGGACAGCCGGGCGAAGTCGGCGAACTGGGCCTCCGCGTGGAGCTCGCCGCCGGTGAGCGTGGCGTACCAGATCTTCCCGGCCCGCTCCCAGGCGTTGCCGCCGAGCGCGGTGGCCACGAGGTAGAAGGCGTGGTTGGGGATGCCCGAGTTGATGTGCACCCCGCCGTTGTCCCGGCTCGTCCGCACGTAGTCGTCCATCTTGGCCGGCTGCGGGTCCTTGCCGAGCCGGGGATCGTCGTACGCGGTGCCGGGCGCCTTCATCGAGCGCAGCGCCTCGCCGTGGATGCCCGGCCCGAGCAGGCCGGCGCCGATGAGCCAGTCCGCGTTCTCGGCGCTCTGGCCGAGCGCGTACTGCTTGATGAGCGAGCCGAACACGTCGGAAACGGACTCGTTGAGCGCGCCCGACTGGCCGAAATAGTCCAGGTTCGCGGTGTACTGCGTGACGCCGTGCGTCAGCTCGTGGCCGATGACGTCGACCGGCAGCGTGAAGTCGAGGAAGAGGTCTCCGTCGCCGTCACCGAACACCATCTGCTCGCCGTTCCAGAACGCGTTGTCGTACCGCTCGCCGTAGTGCACCGACGCGACCAGCGGCAGCCCGGAGTCGTCGATGGAGTGGCGCCCGTACGCCTTCAGATACAACTCGAACGTGGCACCGAGGCCGGCGTGCGCGCGGTTGACGGTGGCGTCGGAGGAGGGCTGGTCACTCTCCGCGTGCACCTTCCGCCCGGGCAGCGTCTCCTGGTGCCCGGCGTCGTAGATGGTGCGGTCGGGCTTGTCGGACGGGGTGCCGGTGGGGGCGGCGGCGCCACGGACGGTGGTGATCCGGCGCTGGGTGCGCAGCTGGGCGTCGTGCTCCAGGGTGCGGCGCGCGGGTTCGTACACGGCGGGATCCTCGTGCTGGGCCAGCCGGTCGAGGATGTGGGGAGGTACGACGGCGCAGAAAACGGCGGGTTTGTTCATGCGAAGAAATGTGGCACAGCGTGAGGTAACTGTCACCGTGCGCAGTTGAGTTGGCTGGAAACCGTTGCCCGAAGGGTGCCTCTCGTCAACTGAAGGGGGCGCGTGGTAGAGCCCGGGCGGGCGCGCGGGTTCGGGGCGCGCCCACCCGGGTGGTCCGGGCGCCGGGGTCAGGCCGGGAGGTCGGGGAAGTCACCCGCGAGCGCGGCGGCCAGGCGCAGGTACGGGGCGGCCTGCGCGGGGCGGCCCTGGCGCTCCAGCGTGCGGCCGAGCATGAGCGCGGCGTACCCCTCGACCGGGTCGCGGTCGAGCACCGCGCGCAACTCGGCCTCCGCCTTCTCCAGCCGCGCCGAGTGGTAATAGGCGCGTGCCAGCAGCAGGCGCGGCGCGACCTGCTCGGGCACCTCGGCGACCAGTCCGGCCAGGATGCCCGCGGCGGTGACGTACTCCTTGGCGTCGAAGAACAGCCGCGCCCTCTCCCACCGCTCGGCGGCCGGCCCGAACTCGTAGTAGCCGTCGGCCAGTTCACTGCGGACCGCGCTCATGACACTCCTTGCCGAGGGCCCCACGGCGGGGCCGTTCGATCCGGTCAACAGGGGAATGTGGTTGAAAATTCCACTAGTGTGGTGGTGGCAGGAGGCCGGGGTCCCGCGCCCCCGCGAGGGAATAGGTTGACCACATGAGCAATCTCGATCGCCGGCCCACGCTCTCCGTCTGCGGCGGCCGCGGCTTCGTCGTGGCGGAGCCGGTACGCGAACTCCTGTCACCCCGCACCGTGCGGCTGGGCGAGTCCACCGAGGTGCGGCGGCTGCTGCCGAACCTCGGCCGCAGAATGGTCGGCGCCTGGGCCTTCGTCGACCACTACGGCCCCGACGACATCGCCGACGAGCCCGGCATGCAGGTGGCGCCGCATCCCCACATGGGCCTCCAGACGGTCAGCTGGCTCCACCAGGGCGAGGTGCTGCACCGCGACAGCCTGGGCAGCCTCCAGACCGTACGCCCCCGAGAACTCGGCCTGATGACGTCGGGCCGCGCCATCAGCCACTCCGAGGAGACCCCGAGGTCGCACAGCCGGTTCCTGCACGGCGCCCAGCTGTGGGTCGCCCTGCCCGACGCGCACCGCGATGTCGCCCCGCACTTCCAGCACCACGCCGACCTGCCGCACGCCACCGCGCCCGGCGTCGACGCCACGGTCATCCTGGGTGAACTGGACGGCGCGGTGTCGCCCGGATCCACCTACACCCCGATCGTCGGCGCCGACCTCGCCCTCACGGCGGGCGCCGAAGCGAGACTCCCGTTGAACCCGGACTTCGAGTACGCCGTCCTCGCGATGTCCGGCGAGGCCCACGTGGACAACGTGCCCGTACTCCCCGGCTCGATGCTCTACCTCGGCTGCGGCCGCACCGAACTCCCCCTGCGCGCCACCTCCGACGCGGCGGTGATGCTGCTCGGCGGCGAGCCGTTCGAGGAGGAGATCGTGATGTGGTGGAATTTCGTCGGCCGTTCCAACGACGAGATTCGGCAGGCCCGTTCGGAGTGGATGAACGGTGATCGCTTCGGCGAGGTGAAGGGCTACGACGGCCCTCCGATCCCGGCCCCCGAGCTGCCGCCAGGGTCCCTGAAACCGCGGGGACGCGTGCGCTGAACTGCGTCAGCGGCTCGAAATGAACCATGCGGCCCTGGCGGCTGAGTTCGCCGGTGTCCTTGTAGTGGGTGCGGATGCCTGCGCCTTCGGAGAGGAAGATCGTGTCGAACTTTCCGCGCTCGGCGGTCCGCACCAGGGAGCGGTAGTAGGAGAAGTCCAGGCCTCCGTCGGGGCGGCCCGCCGATGGCACGGGGCCGGGAGTCAGCCGAGGAGACGGATGGGTGAGCCGGCCAGGAATGCCTGGATGTCTTCGACGGCCTGGCCGTAGTACGTCTCGTAGTTGGCGCGGGTCACGTAGCCCAGGTGCGGGGTGGCCAGCAGACGTGGCGCGGTACGCATGGGGTGGTTCGCGGGCAGCGGCTCGGTGTCGTAGACGTCTATGCCCGCGCCGGCGATGGTTCCGGCGTGCAAGGCGGTGAGCAGGGCGTCCTGGTCGACGATCGCGGCCCGTGAGGTGTTGACCAGATACGCGGTCGGGCACATCCGGGTGAGTTCGGCGGCGCCGATCAGGCCGCGAGTGCGGTCGCTGAGGGCGAGGTGGACGGAGACGAAGTCGCTGCTCTCCAGTAGCTCCTCCTTCGACGCAGCCAGCACGGTGCCGACCTCGTCCGCGCGTTCCTTGGTGAGGTTCTGGCTCCAGGCGATGACGTCCATGCCGAAGGCCAGGCCCACCTGGGCCACCCGGCTGCCGATCTTGCCCAGGCCCAGCAGGCCCAGGCGGCGGCCGTGCAGATCCGCCCCGACCGTCGACTGCCACGGGCCGGCTGCCCGGAAGGCGTTGGCCTCGGGCACGATGCCGCGGGCCAGCCCCAGCAGCAGTGCCCAGGTCAGCTCCACGGGCGGAGTCGAGGAGCTGGCCGTACCGCACACCGTCACCCCCCGCGCCTTCGCCGCGGCGAAATCGATGACCGAGTTGCGCATCCCCGAGGCGACCAGCAGCCGCAGCCGCGGCAGGCGGGCGAACAACGACGCGGGGAAGGCCACTCGCTCCCGCAAGGTGACCACAATGTCAAACTCCGCCAGGGCCAGAGCCAGTTCGTCCTCGCTACCGAAATGATCCGGGAAGGTGACGACATCGACCTTCTCGGCCAGCGGCGACCAGTCGGTGATGGTGGTCGCTACTGACTGGAAGTCATCAAGCACGGCGCAACGCAGGGTCATGACTGATCTTCTCCATCTGTGGTGTCGGGTGCGGCCGGGCTCATGCCGAGACCGGGGCCGCCGGGCAGCGTGAGCCTCCCGCGGTCGATCCGGAGCCCGCGGAAAGGGTCGTCGAGCAGGTCGACGTGGCCGTCGAGGTCGAGGTAGTCGGCGAGCGGGGCAAGCTGGGCCATGGCGGTGACGCTCAGCGCGCTTTCGGTCTTGCAGCCGTGCATGACGCGACGCGGGCCGGTCTGCCGGGCGAGGGTGACGGTTTCCTGGGCGCGGCGCAGACCGCCGCACTTGATGAGCTTGATGTTGACGCCGGTGGCGCAGCCCCGCAGGCGCAGGACATCCTCGGGACCGGTGAAGTACTCGTCGGCGATTACCGGCAGGGGCACGTTCTCGTGCACATGCCGAAGCCGGTCGGCCGGACCCGGTGGAATGGGCTGTTCCAGCAGCTCGACGCCGTGACGATGGAGTCCGTGGGCGACGGCGACGGCTCGCCCAGGGCTCCAGGAGCCGTTGCCGTCCACCCGGATGCGACCGTCGTAGACCTCGCGCAGGACCCCGGCCCGGCTTCCGTCGTCCTGTGGGGTCAGCTTGAGCTTGAGCACCGGCCAATGCGCCAGCCCGCGGCCGCGCCGTCGCGGCTCGTCGTCCGCGCCTGCGCCCAGGGAGAGGGCCGTGGGACCGAGCGGAAGCGCTCTGCGCGGTCGACATGGCCCCGCATGATCTGCTGGGCAAACGGGCCGGCCTGTCCCTGCATACGCTATGGGGCCTGGGCGGACCACGAGCTCCAGCGGCCCGGCGTCCTCCAGCAGGGGCACCACGGCGTCAAACTCCTCGGCGCTGGCGGCCCGGGTGGTGCCGTATCCGGTCAGACCCTGCCAGCGCGGCACCAGCAGCCTCCGCTCAACGTGGGTAGTCACGCCGGTGTCGCTGGTGAACGGCTCGGCCAGGGCCACCGAGAACGGCCGGTGTCCGGCCTTCAGCGGAGCACTCATGCGTTGGTCACCTCCTCGAAAGCGGCCACCACCGCAGATGCCTGACGGAACGTCAGCTTGTGGCAGCACGGGCGGAGAGGCCCTGACGCGGGCGGGCAGCTCCTGAGGGTTGGTCAGGGCGACCCGCCCGTCCGGCCGGGCGGCCCGCGTCTCCAGGCTGGCGCCGTTGCGCTCCATCGTCCCGATGAAGCCGTCCACGTCCTTGTGGTGGAACGAGTCCATCCAACGGCTTCCCAGCGCCGGGAGAACATGGTGCTCCAGCAGCGAGTGCAAGTGCCGCAGCGAGGAAACCATCAGGTGCCGCCGCTGACCACCCCGCCACTCCGCGGCATATTCCCCGAACCGCATCGCCCCATACTTCGGCACCCGAGCCACCCGAGCCACCCGGCCCGCACCGCCCGGAACAGACCGCTTCGCGTTATATATCTCCGACAAACGCACGATCGCTGCTGTATCGGTGCTGAAGCCCGACTCGACGCGTTGCGTACCAACTGCGTCGCGGGCCGGGATCTTGTACGTGTGCGGGTACTTGGGCCACTTGCTCTTCGAGTGGTCGCAGTCCTTGAAGAAGGTGCCCATGCCATGGGCGAGGGGTTTGGCGGCCATGGTGTTGCTGACTCCCGGGTCCGATGCTGACGGCTGACGGCTGACGGATCAGGGCGCCTCTGGCCTGCAAAGAGTAGCGATCCGTCTGGTTTGTGGTGGAACTTCGTCGGCCGCTCCAACGAGGATATCCAGCAGGCCCGTTCGGCGTGGATGACGGGATCGCGCTTCTGGGCGGGTGCGCGGAGCTGCGGGGATGTTGGGACAGCTGCCCGCGTGATTGAGGTGGGCGGCAGGGCGGAAAGTGCCCTCTCCTCTCACTCCGGAGCTCTCGCATTTGGCGCCGGGTCGAGGGCGCCTGCGCGCTGCACGAGCGGACGCCGTCACGCCTGCGCAGAGCATTTGTGGGGACCGAACAATCACCAGGCGAGTGCTCGGCCGGGTCGGAGGGGCGCTGCCGCAGCGGCATCGAGTGCGAGATCGGACCAGTGAAACTCCGTCGGCCATACTGAGGCCGACATCGCATCCGATATGCTCCCGCCTGCACCGCACCGGGGGAGATGGCGGGACGTGCGGGAGTCGGCAACGTGGGGAGTGTCGGGGTGGAGAGTTCAGGGAAGGCGGATGCGTCGCCGACGGAGCGTGCCCTGTCCCCGGGTGCTCTGTGCGTGCATCCGCTGACGGACCGGCCGGGCTGGCAGGTGGCAGGTGAGGTCAATCTGCTGACCCGCCCTGCCTGGGAGCGGACACTGCACCACCTTGCCCTGAGCGACGAAGAGGCGTGCCACTTGGAACTTTCCGCGGTCACCTTCATCGACGTCGCCGGCGCTTCGGTACTGGCGGTGACCGCCCAGGGGCTTCCACAGGGGAGACGTATCGTGCTCGAAGAGCCTCCCAATACCCTGCGGCGCGTGCTGGATTTGTTCTGGCCGGACCTGTGCACCGTCGAGGTGATGGCGCGATGACGACAGTCACCACCGAACCGTTCGTTCACCCCGCTCTGTTCTACCGGGGGCAGGAAGAGTACCTGCACGGCACGGTGCCGTTCGTCCGCGACGGCCTGAAGGCCGGGGAGCCGGTGGCCGTGGCCGTGCCCGGGCCGAACCTGGCCATCCTCAAGGCGGCCCTGGGCGAGGACGCCGCACACGTGCGTTTCCTCGACATGACCGAAGCGGGTCGCAACCCCGGACGCATCATCCCCAAAGTGCTGCGCGCCTTCGCGGACGCCCACCGCCATACGCGGGTGCGGATCATCGGCGAGCCGATCTGGGCCGGTCGCAGCAGCGTGGAGTACCCGGCCTGCGCCCAGCACGAGGCGCTGATCAATCCCGCGTTCCAGGGCCGGGACGTCACCATCCTGTGCCCCTACGACGCCGAACACCTCGACGAACGGGCACTGGCCGACGCCCACGCGACCCATCCCCTCGTCATCTCCGGCGGGGAGGAGAGACTGAGCACCGCCTACGCTCCCGAGCATGTGGTCGCGCGTTACAACCAGCCCCTGGAGCAGCCGGGGGCGGCCGAGGAACTCGCCTTCCACGCCGGCCTGCTGCCAGACGTCCGGCACTTCGCGGTGGATCAGGCCGCGCGGTTCGGCCTCTCCGGCATCCGCCTGGAGGACGTGGCCCTGATCGTGGCCGAGCTGACCACCAACAGTGTGCGGCACGGCGGAGGTTCCGGCAGCCTGCGGATGTGGAGCGACGGTGGCCAGGTGGTGTGCGAGGTGCAGGACAGCGGGCACCTGGACGATCCGCTGGCCGGCCGTCGCCCGCCCGCCCCGGACCAGCTGGGCGGCCGGGGCCTGCTGATGGTGCACTACCTCGCCGACCTCGTGCGCATCCACACCGGCCCCGAGGGTACGGCCATCCGCTGCTACATCAACCGTTGTTGATCCCACCTCGGGCGGCCGGCGATACGTAGGCGGGAGGAGCGCCGGCCCGCTCCCGATGCGGCCCGAACCGGGGCCCAGTCGAAGCGGGCCGGGGTCGCCAGAGCCTGGTTCAGCCGAGGCCGAACCAGCCCAGGACGGTCTGGACGAGCAGGATGGTGGACATGCCGCCGACACCGACGACCACGACGGTGGCGGCGATCCGGTACCGGGGGGAATTGGCCGCGTCGCCGAGCAGGCTGCGGCGGTTGGTGAGAATGAGCAGGTAGACCAGCACGATGGGGCTGATCAGCCCTTGCAGGACCTGGGTGCCGATCAGCAGCTGGATGACGTCGACCGGGGTCATCGCGACGGCCGCGCCGAGCACGATCTGCGCGGTGAACAGCCCGAGGAACAGGGGTGCGTCGCGGAAGCTGCGGGAGACCGAACGTTCCACCCCGGCGGCCTCGCCGATCGCGTAGCTGGCGGACAGCGGCACGACGGCGCCGGCGAGCGCGGAGGCGCCGACCAGACCGAAGGCGAAGAGCAGTTCGGCGTCCTGTCCGGCGACCGGCTTGAGCGCGGAGGCGGCCTGGGCGGCGGACTCCAGCGGACCGGTGCCGCCGATGGCGGCGGCGGTGGCGACGATGATGGTCAGACTGATCACGCAGGCGAACACCGCGCCGAGGATCGCGTCGGCCCTGATGAGGCGGTAGTCCCCGGGCTTGGTGCCGCGGTCGACGACGCCGGCTGCGGCGTAGAACTGCATGTAGGGGCTGACGGTGGTGCCGATGAGGGCGACGCCGAGCAGGATGAACGCCTTGCTGGGCTCGAAGTGCGGGATGACCAGATGGGATCCGACCTGGCCCCAGTGCGGGTGGCCGAGAATCATGGCGATGGGGTAGGCGAAGAACACCAACGACATCAGCAGGAAGATCCGCTCGGCGTAGCGGTAGGAGCCGAACAGTACCAAGGACCACAGCAGCAGTGCCGCGGGCGGGATCACAGCCCATTTGGGGGCGCCGAGGAGTTCGAAGGCGGCGCCGATCCCGGCGAACTCGGAGACCACAAGGCCGGTGTTGGCCAGCAGTAGGCAGCCCAGCGCCAGCGCCGTCAGACGCAGGCTGAACTGCTCGCGGATCAGTGCGCCCAGACCCTTGCCGGTGTACGCGCCCAGGCGTACGGCCATCTCCTGGACCATCACCAGGGCGACGGTGACCAGGACCATGAAGAACAGGGTGCCGTACGTGTACTGGGAGCCGGCGCTGGCATAGGTGGCGATGCCGGCGGCGTCGTTGCCGGCGTTCGCGGCGACAAGGCCGGGGCCGGCGACCGTCGCCACGAGCGCCAGGCGCTGCCATCGGCCGCGCAGCCCCCGTGGCCGCGCCGTCGGCGCCGCGCCCATGGCGGCGGTGTCCGGGGCCGTCGTTGTGGTGGCGGCGGTGGGATCGAGGTCGCGGGTCACTGCAAAAACCTCCGAAAGTGCAGGCGCCCGCGCTCGGGCAGCAAAGCGTCCAGTACATCGTCGGCCAGGATCCGCCCGAGCGGCCGGCCCAAGTCGTCGATCACGAGCAGGGAGGAGACGCGGGCGGCCACCAGCAGTTCGGCGGCCTGGTTGATGCGGGTGTCGGGGCGGACGGTCACCGGTGGACCGAACTGGGCCAGCCAGTCGGTCAGGTCGCCCACTGATGTGGTGTCCTCGGCGACCGCGAGGTCGAACAGGGCGATGTCGGCGACCAGACGTCCGTCGGTGTCCACCACGGCGACGGCGTCGATCTCGGTGCGGTGCTCGGCCTGCCCGGCCAGTTCCGCGCGCACGTGCCCGATGGTCTGCTCGCGTCGGGCGATGACCACCGTGGTGGTCATCGCCCCTCCGGCCGTGCCCTCCCGGTGGGCCAGCAGCCCGCGCAGTCCGGCGGCGTCGCCGTGCGGCATCCGGGCCAGCAACCGTTCGCGTTCGTCGGCGTGCAGGTCACGCAGGGCGTCGACGGCCTCGTCCGGCTCCATCTCCTCCACCAGCCGCGCGGCGTGCTCAGGCGGCGCCTCGCGCAGCAGATTCTCAAGCTCGGCCGGTTCCATCTCCTCCAGCGCGTCAGCCGCCTGGGCAGGGTCCAGCCAGCCGAGCAACTGCTGGCGCTCGCTGCGGCCGAGGTCTTCCAGGACATCGGCGAGGTCAGCGGGCCGCAGCCGGTGCAGCGCGGACCGCGAGGCGCGCAGCCGGACCTCGGCCGGCCCGTCGGTGGCGTGCTCGGCGAAGGGCGCGACGGCCTGCCAGTCCAGCACCCGCTCCGGAGTCGGGCGGGCCTGCCAGCGGCGGGGGCCGAGGCGACGCAGGAGGGTGGGCAGGGACACGTCCACCCCGACCAGCACGACCCGGCCGACCAGTGGCGCGAGGTAGAGGTCGGCGGCGCGGGTGACCTGGACGCCGTCGACGTCGACGAGCTGGTGGTCCAGCACGTCCCGGGCGAGCAGCACCTCGCCCGGGCGGCGTTCGTACTCGCGCAGGTCCACCCGGGCGGTGGACAACGACACCCCCGCTGTATGGATCTTCGCGACCGCGTTCGCGGTCAGGAACGCGTGGCGGCGACCGACCCGGACGACCAGACCGGCGACCGGAGGGTAGGGGTCGGCGCCGTAGAGGCGGGCGACCACGTCCACGACGCGGCCGACCTCTTCGTCGGCCTGATTGGTGACCGGGCAACCGATCAGACCAGCCAGCGACACCAGCGAGGCCCGCACAGCCTTGGTGGCGGTCGCCCGGCGTTCCAGATGAACCCTGCGGTCTCGCAAGCGGTCGGATGCGGTCATGAACAGAGTGTTGGCGGACAAGATGAACACCCCCTTGCCCCGAGCAGGCGGGGCACGGGCGGCCGACGGCAGCACCTGCTTCCCCGGCCCAGCAACCTGCGGACGCCGGGCCGCGGCGCCGCACCCGGAGTACGGCCGGGCAGGCGTCAGGGACGGCGACCGGCAAAGAGCCGAACGACAGTCAGGGAAGAAGCGGCTGCCCCGGGCCGCGGAAGGACGGCGAGGACACCACGGGAAGGGGCCGACTATGGCCCGGACTACTGTCCATCTCGCCTCCTTGCGGCCGGGGACACCCCCCGCGGGGCGTCGCAGCGACTCGGCAAAGAGCGGACCGGGCGCATTCCCGGCTCACCCCAACTCGTCAGAGCTTTGGCACTCCACGGCGTAATCCCCGCGCGGGGGAAGCCACTTGGGGTCACCCCTTAGGTCGGGGAGACCTGTCCTGATCCGGAGCGTCTCTCGACGGGTGGGATCAGTGGCCTGTGTCCGTGAAGACGCCTCACCGAACGAGGTGCCTATGACAACGGGCGAATACTACGCCTGCTCTCAGCCACCTGGCCAACCCGGTTTCACGGGCTCGGCGTGAAAACGTCGATCAGTCGCCCAGAAGCACGCGGTCCGAGACCATCGAGTCCGAGGATTGCGCCGGCCGCGACACATGGCGAAGAGCGCCCGTCAGCTCGTGCGTGACAAACCTGAGCGCCCGGGAGGGCTTGCGGCGCGGAGCGGTGTCTGGACCGGAACTGCCCTGGCTGGGGGTTGGCGTCACCACCGCGTACAGGCGACCGAGGTATTCGTCGCCGGGATGAGCGACGCGGTGGTGTACGCGATGCGATGCCAGACCCGGCTGGCTGGCGGACTGCGGCGGACAAGCGGAAAGGTATGAAAGGTATTGCCACCGGCGGGTGTTGGACGCGGTGCGCTACCTGGGCGCGGGTGCACCACCGGGCAAGCGATGCCCGCGCTCTGGCCCGCGTGGGCCAGGTCCGCTACACCGTTGAAGGTCAGCCAGGGCAGCGCTACGTCACGGAGGCCGAGGTCGGCAACATGTGCACGATCTTCGGGATCATCCACTTTGGGGAGACCTTCGGTGAAGAGGTCGAGGTGAGTGTCGAGGAGGACTTCAGCGAGGCCGTCGTACTGCGCCTCCCTGTCGCGGAGGACAGCCGCCGCGAGTAGTAAAGGGGGCGTGATCTCCTCGACCCGGGTCGAATCCGGCCCCGGGATGTCAGCGTCCCGGGGCAATGTCATCTCTTCGATGCTCCGGCTTGGCCGCAGTTGGTGCGCAATTCAGGTTCTCAGGCGCTTGACGGTCGGCAATGGGAAGTTGCTTCTGACGAGTATCGGCGGAGGCAACGGCCTTCGACGGTGATGCCGCTCAT
The DNA here is from genome assembly GCF_042869775.1 of Streptomyces sp. NPDC006711. Lineage (NCBI taxonomy): Bacteria > Bacillati > Actinomycetota > Actinomycetes > Kitasatosporales > Streptomycetaceae > Streptomyces > Streptomyces sp. NPDC006711. Next base: position 94,153 of record NZ_JBIAGO010000002.1, on the reverse strand, counting down.
GACCGAGCGCAGGCGACCCACCAACTCGGTGCGACTGGAAGAAGCAGAGGATCCCCGTCCTCACTGATGTCGAGCATCTCTTGCGTACGGTCCGTGAAGTGTGTCGCTGGGTGATCATCTTCTGGTCCCGCGTTCGTTGTCGTCCCTCATGGCCTACCGCACCGTCGTCGAGGTCGTCACCGAAGACATGCCCTTTCTGGTGGGGCCGTGCGTTGCGCATCTCGTCTGGGACTGGAACGGCACTCTTCAGTCTTGCTGACAGGGGCGGGCGTCGCGGAAGTGGCCTTCGGTGGGGGCGACCTGCACCTTCCTCACTCGGGGGTGCCTTGGGCAGTTGTGTAGGGCGGGCACGGCGGCCCAACTCTGCACGGAGGCGGACGAAAACCCGTCCGAGCGTCCGTGGGCCCAGGTGTGCTCGTTGTTCCGCCCCACGGCTTCATGGCAGGTGGGAGGTTCCAGCGCGAACCGAGTACGGCCTATTCCGCAGGCCAGGGGGGCCAGTTATGCAGTAGGGCAAAGTTCCTGTCCTAGTTTTGTACACATAAGGCTCATGACAGCACAGCGGTTTGGAGCGGTAGCGTTGCAACCGAATCAAGCGTCAGTCGGGGGTTTCACACCTGCGTTTCTTGTGTGACGTGCGCCCGAACTCGGCATGCCACGATCACGGCCTCGTACCTGACGAAAGTTCGTTTCCGCTGAGGTGGCGGTGCGACGCGGCAGAACTACCCGCGTCGACTCCGCCGCCGTTTACGTCCAGCCCCGTCCCGCCCTGCCATAACACGCGACAGGACAAGAGGAGTACGCACCGTGGCTACAACTCGTAGAGCAGACAGCGCCCGGCGACAGCCGCAGTTCGAACTTCGCTGTGGTGGGCTGCACTTGACCATCCAGAGCGTGCCGGTGTGGCTGATCACGCTCGTCGGCGCCGTCAGTGGAACCGGAGCGGCCTGGTGGACGAGTCGATAGGTCAGAGCGGGAGCCATGACGCGCTCTGGCTGTGAGCCGGTCTTAACCGCCATGCACAACTCCGTGTCTTGCTCACCCCGTAGTTTCTGGGCGCGTTCCTATCTTTGAGGAGAGGGACGGCTCTGTCCTTGAGGCCGGCGGTGCATCTTCGGTTGGTGACCGGTTCCCACCGTGAGACGGGTGGGAGGTGTCACCGCTTGGGCGGATGCATAGCGCATATGGGCGGGCGGAGAGTGGGGTCTCACCTCTGCTCCTAGACCCTGTGCCCGACTTGGGGGCGGGGGAGTGGTGTGTGATGGCCGCCGCCTATCTTCAGCCCCCCGGTGGCGTCCTGAAGGGCGCTCAACGCCTCGGGACGAAGCCGCTCGCCGACGGGATCCTCTCGTCTACCTGGCAAGTCGGCGGTAGCAGATCAGGGCGGCGGCGACCGGCTGCGTCTCGTCGGCCTCGCAGATGGCGAAGTACGCGCGGCAGGCGGCCTGGTTGACGTCCTGGCAGGGCCGGGACGGAGTCCGAGGCTGCCTCTGCCGGGGAAGCCCAGGCGTGCGCGGGGCTTCCTAGGTGCTGTGGCACAGCCAGTCGGCGATCGCCGCATGGGACTTGGCTCTCGCAATCACCGCTGCCTGCGCGGCGCGAAGGACCGCCAGCAGTGGCCATTCGCCGTCTCGGTGGCTGCGGAGTGTGAGCAGATGGAGGTAGCAGGATGCGACAAGGCCGAAGTTCCGCTCCAGGGAGCAGAGTTGGAGCCTCAGCTGTACCCGACGGGGCTTCGGCTGTCCAGACCGGGAGGCCTCTCAGATGCCTCATCAACAGGAACTTGCGCTAGCCCTGCCTCGATGACAGTGCCAGTAGGCATCAAGATCCCGTTGACGACGAAGTCGTCATGGGCTGACGGCCGTCGTTAGGAAATTGTGCAGTGCAGCGAGATAGTCGACCCTGACCGCATCCTGCAAGGGAAGCAACGCGAGCCCCGAATTCGCCAGTTCCGACGCGGCCTCGGCCACGGACTCCGCTAGATCGCCGCGGCTGACCCTGGCAATCACCCCTTCATTCCACGCCACGGAGATTTCCTTCTTCCCTTGCCGGAACACCAACTCGAAGGACGTGTCGACTCCTGTGAAGGTCAGCTCTTTTCCTGCGCCGGTTAGGAAATCCCCGAGGTCGTCGAGCAGCTGCGTCACGGATAGGTAGATCATCATGCCCTGATCCGGGACGTGTCCAACGCTGGAGGCTTCCCCAAGATGGCCCTCGCAGACCAGGTCGCCCAGGTCAAACCCGCTGGGGGTGCCTTGCCCCGGCCGCACGCAGAATCTGAAGTTGATCAATAGGTAAAGCTCCTTCCGGCAGGGAAGAATGTGATGATCCTGTTTCCGTCGGAAGAATCCACGACGAGCCGGAAACGGGCTCTCATTCCATTCACAATCATCCGCTTTTCGAGTGTCTGGATTGTTCGACTAGGGTCGGAAACCCGCGTGCCTCTGTCCAAGATTATGTGTGCTGCTTCTTCGACCTGCGCACGTGTCGTCGAGGGCGGTAGAAGATCACCGTGACCTGAGGCGCTGTTACCCGTAATGTGACATTCATCGACATTTAGGCGCCGGGAGGAGAGTGCGCGCGGTCTCGTAGTGGGCTGGTGGGGACGAGGCGTCGCGCTCGGTGCGCGATCTCCTGTAGGAGCCGGCGCCCACGACCGGCCCGGCGCGGCACTTCGCCTGGCGCCGGGAACCGCACCGCCCATCTCGCGCGTTGGCTTCACGAGTGCGGAACGTACGTCTGCTGGGCCCGGACCGACCACGCCCGGGTCGGCCCGAGACTGCCCGGCTGCTGAAGGTGGCGGGGCCATGATGGGGGTGGTGACGGGCCCGCGTCGCGCAGGTATCCCTCCCCGTCGCGGGCCCCTCCCCCTCGCGGGCGTCAGAGCGCGCTGAAGCCGCTCTCGCCCGGTCGGCGGCAGCCAGTGATGGCCGCCAGGGGGATTCCCCCGATGAAATCCATTTCCTGGGTGGGGCCGACGGGACCGATGACGGCCGCGGTCGCGGTCTCCAGGGACGTGCTGTTCGCGTAGACCGTCGGCTTGGTCAGGATCCTGCTCCGCGCGGGCGGCGCGGCGAATCGATGCCAGCCGCTGACCTGGATCTGGTAGAGGTGCCGGTCGTTGCTGGCGTACCCGCCGCAGTCCTCGTCCAGCGCCGTGGAGACCAAGGTCGGCTTGGGGCTACTGACATGGGCCCGGGCGTAGGCAATCGGGTCCTCGAGGAACGCGGCGAGTTCGGACGCGACGGACGTGCTGTTGCGGGACCTCATCCCGTTCGCCTGCCGGATGGTCTCGGGGGAGCGCCCATCGGCTCGGAAGAAGACCAGGCTTGCCGATTCGGCGAGCGTGTACCCGTGCGCGGGCGTCTCGGCCTGCGTCTGCGCGGGCTCCGCGGCAGCCGACGTCTGCCCGGCCGAGGCGGCCTGGTCGGCGTTGGAGGTCTGCGCGGCGCCGCCGAGCCTCAGGTTGTCGGGCTTGTTCGGTACGGGCGGCGGCCTTTTCCCGTCGGAGGGCGCGGTCTGTACGGCGACCGGGCCGCCGCGACCCTCGTGGGCGGCGTCGGCGGCGGGGGCAGTCCGTGGCTCCACGGCACGTTGCACATCGAGCGGTGCCTGCATGACGCGCTGTACGTTGTCCTGCGCGTTGACCTCCGCGACGCGCACCCGGGAAGGGCCGGCGCCGAGCCGCGCCTCCGGTCCTTGTTCTTGGCGCACCGGCTCGCCGAGGGGCTTTCCGGCGCTGCGGAGCATCTGGACGACCGCGGCGTTGCCTGCGGCGGCCTGTAGGCCGAGCAGTCCATGCTGCGCGGACGGGGCGGATGCGGGCCCACGGGCAGGGATACGGCTGTTGCCCGTCCCGGTGTGGGAGCCGGCCTTCTCGTGATCGTGCACGGGGGTCCCTTTTCTTGCGTGAAATCCTCAACTTCCCTGGATACGTGGCGAGGGGCCGCTGGCGCAAGGGGCTAACGGGCAGCATGCGGTGACCGGACGGGCACATCCGATGTCGCGATGATCCGGGTGTGGGCCGGCCTGTTCCCGTCGGGGGGAGAACACCCCTGGGGTCCAGGGCGGGCGCAGTTCCTCGTAGACGTCGTCGTCCGCTACATCGCGACGCGCAGTTCGTGTTGGCAAGCGTTTTAGAGCTTTCGATTCGATCCTTCTGCGATCGCTACGAATCCGCTGGAGGGCACCGTCGCGGCTACAACGGCGACACCGCGCCCTCCCCGCACGTTCGATATCGCAGTCGCCAACATCCTGGGCGACTCGGTACAGACTGTCGCCTTTGACGCCAGCGTCCGGGTGGCCAGGTGGCCGGGTGCCCGGGCGCCCAGGTGCTTAAGGGGAAGGTGGACAATCAGCCCGGAAATGTAAGGCGTTTGCGGGCTGAGCCCGCGCCGAATCGGCTGATTCGGGTCGGGATTGGCGGAAGTGCTGCTGGCGGCGCAGCCAAGGCCGCAGGACTCTTGGTGCGGTCTGCAAGCAGAGTCAGGTCAAGGGAGGATGAATGCGCAAGATCATGACGACCGCCGCAGCACTGTCCCTCGCCGTGGGGGCTGGCCTCGCCGTAGCCCCTAACGCCCAAGCGGCAACGCCCTGCCCGAGCGGAGCATTCTGCATTCGTGAGACAAACGGCGACATCCTGAGCCGGAACATTTTCTACAGCTACGGCGCGCACAACCTGTCGAACGTCACCGGCAATCGAGTACTGGTCAACAGCCAGACCGGCGGAGCGGGCTTCGAAGTCTGCTGGGGATACAACGGCGTGAGCTGTTCCGGGGTTTCTCGCGATACGGGGGAGTACGACCCGTACGACATGACGCCCATCAACTCCGTGGTTCTTGTACGGTAGTTATTGCCATCTGCGTTCGATTCGGCGGACGCCGCAATAACCAAATTGCGCGCCACCCTCACAGGTTCTCCCAGGTCCAGGGCACGTGAATTGCTGACCGGCCATGGCAAAAGCCGCCCGCTGCTCGCTCATGTTTCGCACCATCTCGCGGTCGCCGTGAGGGCCCTTTCATCGCGTGCTTGAATGCCGCTGCCCGGCCACGGTTGCCGGGCAGCGACCAGGTCCCGTGGCCGCAATATCGACCTGGATGACGTCGGACTCCCGCACCTCCCGGAGACTGCCTGCTCGGTCGCGGTGCGGCGCCGGCGGTAGCCGCTTCGTTCCACATTCCGCCTCTTCCGTCGCCTGTGCGCGGCCGGCCCCAACGTCGCACGCATGGCTCAGAGTTCACCACTTGCGCAACGAGGCAATGGTGGGATACTCGACCCGGCGCGGTGGCATGTACGCGACAAGCGGCTCCAGGGTCACAGGTGACCCACGGGCAAACCGTCGCGCCGGCCGAGCCCGGCGAACCCCGAGTCTGGGCTCACCCCCCCCACAGGAGGTTTCGAGTTGAAACAGCGATGGATACTCGGGCGACGTACGGCGACCGCCGTATCGGTGGCCCTGGCGCTCGGTGCGGCGTTGACGATGCAGAACGCCGCCGAGGCATCTGCGCCCACTCCCGCCCGGTCCGCCGCCTGGGCCGGGCAACTGGCCCACCGGATTGACACCGCCCTCGCAGGTCGCACCGCGGGCTCGTACTACGACGCCACAAGCAAGCAGCTGATCGTGAACGTGCTCGACGCGGCAACTGCCGACAGCGTGCGGAAGGCGGGTGCCGAGCCTCGAACCGTCAAGCATTCGATGGCACAGCTCACCGCGGCGCGAGAGGTGCTGAAGGAAAAGGCTTCCATACCGGGAACAGCCTGGTCGATGGACCCGGTCAGCAATAAAATCGTCGTGAAGGCCGACCGAACCGTCAGCGGTGACCGGCTCACCAAGCTGAGCCAGACGGTCCGGAGCCTCGGCGACAGGGCCACATTGAAAAGAACGGCCGGACGCTTCCAGCCGCTCATCGCGGGCGGCGACGCGATCTGGGGCAGCGACGCGCGCTGCTCGCTGGGTTTCAACGTCACCGTCGGCGGCCAGCCATACTTCCTGACTGCCGGGCACTGCGGCAACGCCGTCTCCAACTGGTCTGACCAGCAAGGCGGTTCGGAGATCGCCGTCACCGAGGCTTCCACCTTCCCGGGACACGACTACGCGCTCGTGCGTTATACGAGTGACATCGACCATCCCAGCGCCGTGGATCTGTACGACGGCACCTCCCAGCAGATCGACTCCGCCGCGAATGCCACCGTCGGCGAGCAGGTCCAGCGCAGTGGCTCCACCACCGGAGTCAACGGCGGCCAGGTGACCGGCCTCGACGCCACCGTGACATACGAGGAAGGCCAGGTGAACGGCCTCATCGACACCACTGTTTGCGCGGAACCCGGCGACAGCGGAGGCTCGCTCTTCGACGGCAGTACGGCACTGGGCCTCACCTCGGGCGGCAGCGGTGACTGCACCTCGGGCGGCGAGACGTTCTTCCAGCCGGTCCCGGACGCGCTCGAGGCGTACGGCGCACAGATCGGCTGAGCATCGGGGGCGTCCCGGCGGACACTTCATGCCGCTGCGCCAAGCGGCATGAAGTGTCATGCGTGACTCGACATGCTGGATAGGCACCGGTAGCAAGGGTGGGCGGATCCGGGTCCGGTCTGCAAGCGGCGGTGGATCTCACGACGCCGTTGCCGAGCAGGGCAGCACCATCACGAACGCCCAGACGCGGGCGCGGTACCGCTTGCCGGTGCGGGGGTTGGTCCACTGGCCCAGGAAGCCGTAGTCGATCCTGGGCCTCCTCGCCCGCCCGGCCCAGTCGGCCTCGCTCATCGGCCGGCCGCGCCCGGGACGATCCCTGCCGCCTCCGTCGGCGCCCGGTACTTCCTGACCGGCTTGTGCTCCACTCCCAGCGACGCGGCCGGCGCGCTCTTCGAGCGGCCCGCGCACGTTCAATGCTGGATCAACGGGCAGGCCAGGGTTTCTCCCAGGTCAGCGCGTACCGACGTAACACGCGGCGGCGGTAGCGCACGCCGGGTAGCAGTAGCCGGGCAGCAGCCCGCACCTGCCCGTAGCTCATCTGAGGGTCGGCGACCGGCATGCCTCGCGGGCCACGCGCGCGACGCAGACCCTTCGTGATCCGCACGATCGGGGCAGCCGCGATCAACGCCGCCCACTCCGTCACGTTCGCCTCGCGGCCAGCCCGACCAGCACCAGTGTGCCGCCCGGCCGCAGCAACTCACGCATGCGGACGAGGGCCGCCTCGAACTCCATGTGATGGATCGTGGTCACGGAGCAGACGAAGTCGTACTCCGCACTGGGAAGTTCTGCGGCGAGGAAATCTCCCTCGACGAAGGCGAGTTGAGTGTCGCCAGCCGCGGACTAGCATGCACAGGCGATCATGTCCGGCGACGTGTCGACCCCGGTGACGTGTTTCGCCCGCCCGGCGAGCTTCCGGGCCAGCAGCCCGCCGGGGGATGCCTGGGGAATTGCCTGACCGTCGGCATGCGGCCTCGGTCGTGGTTCATCGCTGCGGAGAACTCATGCCACATGGCGTCGGGGATCGCTCGTGACTGGTCAGCGGGCGCACGGGCCGAACAGTTCGGGAGGACACGCCCGCACGTCCAGCTGCCTGCGGGGAGCCAGGTGCGGGGTCACACGCTTCTCCCTTCCCGCAGTTCCTCGCTGCGGGCCTGGCGGCGCAGCTCGGTACGGGCCGCCGTCGACCGGCCGGCCGGTTGTCCAGTAGGGATGGCTGGCGATGCGGCAGGACAGCAGCTGTAGGCGGCGCCGCAGCACGGTACGGAACGGAGTGCGGGCGAGCGCATCGTAGGTCCGCATCCAGTCGCGCTGGGTCTGTACGAGGTCGGGGGGAAAGGTTCGCGCCATGGCTCAATTAGACCAGGTGTTCGAATTGCTGCGCATCTTCGGCTCGCGAGCCCCTTGGCCCTCGGTGGCTGGGCGGGATGGCTGCCACCTGGGCGACGTACTGTCACCTCGGGCGGGCGCTCTTCCATGTGGTCGTGAGGCGCGTGTCCCGTCGCATCCCGGTTGGCGAATTCTCGAGGGGGCTCAGCCGTGCTGGCGGATTCTCCCGTCATCGCGTTCAGGGCGGCGCCGCACCGGATGCGTGCGGCCCGCGCTGCAAGGGGTGAGGTCGGTTGGGCGTTCAGGATCGGCGCGGCGTCACTGGGGCGCCGGAGGCCGCGTCCCAGTTCGGCCGGCCGGTCGGCTGGTAGGGGCTCTGCATGGTGAGGAAGCGGACGTCGAGGTCGGTCTCCAGGTAATCCATGCGCCGCTCCCAGAAGGCCTGCATGTGGGGGAGGGCAAGGTGGGCGTCGAGATCGGCCTGGGAGCGCCAGGCCTCGTAGAAGACGAAGACGCCGGGGGCGTTGCGATCTTCGTGGAAGTGGTACTCCAGGCAGCCGGACTCCTGCCGGGTCGGCTCGACGAACGAGAGCAGCAGGTGCTTCAACTCCTCGGCGCGTTCGGGTTTGGGGCGAGCAAGGCCGACGAGTGCGAATGGCTGAGGCATGCGGGTTCTCTCCGGTAGGTACAATCAAACTCGTACCTCCCGGACGCTACCGAACTCCTAGGTACGATGCAATCCATACCTAAGGGGAGGTGTCCCGAATGCCCGATGGTGAAGGCCACCCGAGCATCGAGGAGATCGAGCTCGGCCAGGTACTCTCCGCGCTGGCAGATCCGCTGCGCCGCCGAGTGGTGCGTGAGCTGGCAGCCGAACCCGACGGCGCGGCGCGGACGTGCAGCTCCTTCGGGCTGCCGGTCTCCAAGGCGACCGTCACGCACCACTTCCGTGCACTGCGCGAGGCCGGGTTGATCCAGCAGGTCGACCGGGGCAACAGCCGGATGGCCAGCCTGCGCCGGGCCGACATCGAACAGCGGTTTCCTGGACTGCTGGGCATCGTGGCAGCCGAGCCGGAGGAGTGAACTCAGGAGCGGGACAGTCCCCTTCACACCAGCACCCTGACTCACGCGCGTCGCGTCAACGCCGCGTCCACGGCAGACGCGACTTCCGCAAAAGCCGGGTCGGTGAACGTCAGGAGCCCGGCTTCTGGAACCATCTGGCAACGCCGCAGGTCAAACGCTTTCACGTGTGTCACATGGGCTGCGACAGGACACCGTGACACGTTGGTTGGAACCATTGACTGCGTGCCTCGGAGCAGGGCTCATGGGCCGGCTGCGGCTGCGGCTGCGTGTAGATGGGGCGGTGCGGAGGAGTTGCGGAGGTCCGCCGTGGTGGCGCCCACCACAACGACGGCGCCGAGGCAGAGCAGGCCACCGCTGACGAGGGCTCTCCGCCCCGTGCAGACGGCCGGTGCTCTGAACAAACGGCAGTCCGGGACGGTGGCCTTGCTCCCGCTGCCATGTGAACACCCGCATCGGAGCGAACTCACGCAACCCGTACCGGACCACCTCCTCAACCGACCGCGTCAGCTCTCCACTGGTGGTCCGCCACATCACCGACCAGCGCGATTCCCACCCCCGGGCCACGTCGAGCCCGGCCCGGCCAGCGGAGACATCGACCGGCGCGAGCAGGTCGGCCCACGAGCACCGGTGCGACCGCAGCGAGTCGGAAGGAGTCGCCGGGGCCTCGCTGCCGTACCCGGACGACCCGCACTTCGTGTCCACGTCACCGAACAACCGCGCCGTCCGCGCCCGCCGACCCCCACGATCGAAGTTGGTGACAACTAGAGCGAAAAACCACGGGTGGTGACAACCGGAATGCCCAAATGGTGACAGGTGCCGCGCTCAAGGCCGCGCTCAGCGCCAGCTCGCCGACCCACCTTGGTGTCAACCATCTCGCCCAGTCACAGCCATCGAGCCTCGAGCCATCGAGCCTTCGCACTGTGGCTGCGTGCGTCGGTTGGTGCCGCCCAGGCCGGACCATGTCCAGCGCCGCTGGCCACGACGATCCGACCGGCGACCCAGGGTGGGTGCAGTGCACCCACGCCCCTGCGACCGTCGGTGAATAGCGTGGCCTGCATGGAAAGCAAGAACGAACTCGGTGATTACCTGCGTGCCCGTCGCGCGGCGGTCGCACCGGCGGATGTCGGCCTGCCCGACGACGGGCCCCGACGGGTGCCGGGGCTGCGGCGCGATGAAGTGGCACTGCTGGCCGGGATGAGTACGGACTACTACATCCGGCTGGAACAGGGCCGCGAGCGGCACCCGTCCGAGCAGGTGCTGCGGGCGATCGCCGGGACACTGCGGCTCGACGCCGCGGCGACCACCCATCTCTTCCGGTTGGCCCTGTCCACCGTCGGGACGGAGGCTGCCCCGACGACCGTCGCTCCCGAGTTGCTGCGGCTGATGGACGGCATGCGTGATGCGCCGGCCTTCGTGGTCGGGGTGGCGCAGGACGTGCTGGCGGCCAACGCGATGGCGCGGGAGCTGTACCGCGGTTTCGCCCGGTACGACAACCTGCTGCGGATGATCTTCCTGGATCCCTTCGCTCGCGAGTTCTACGCCGACTGGGACCGCGCGGCGAGGATCGCGGTGGGCAACCTGCGGGCGTCCTCCTCACAGTTCCCGCAGGACGAGCGGATCGAGCGGGTCGTCGGCGAGCTGAGCGTGCGCAGCCCCGCCTTCACGGGCCTGTGGGCGCGCTACGAGGTCCGTCCTCGTACGCACGAGGACAAGCACTTCCGGCACCCGCGAGTGGGAGAGATACGACTGCACTTCGAGGCGCTTGCCGTCACGAGCGCCCCCGGACAGCACCTGTCCGTCTACAGCGCGGAACCCGGCAGCGCCAGCGCCGACGCCCTGGTCCTGCTTGGCCGGCTGTCCGAGCAGGAAGCGGCCCTGACGGACCTGACCGATCCTGCGGAAGAAGCGGAAGAAGGAGAATTCCGATCATGATCGCGTCACTGGGCGACGCCACCGGCACTTTTGAGATAGCCGGCAAGAAAGTCGCCCGTCTCGGCTTCGGCGCCATGCGCCTGACCGGACTCGGGGTGTGGGGTGAACCCGACGACCGTCAGGAGTGCGTCCGCGTGCTGCGCCGCGCCGTCGAACTCGGCGTGCAGCTGATCGACACCGCGGACTCCTACGGACCGTATGTGAGCGAGGAGATCATCCGGGAGGCGATCCATCCCTACCGCGACGACGTGCTGATCGCGACCAAGGCCGGGCTCACCCGCAACGGACCCGACGTGATCAGGACCGACGAGGGAATGGTGCGCCTGGGTCCGGCGGCGTGGCCGCCCGTCGGGCGCCCGGAGTACCTGCGGCAGCAGGCTCTGATGAGTCTGCGCCGGCTCGGCGTGGATCACATCGACCTGTTCCAGTTGCACCGGGTCGATCCGAAGGTCCCGTTGGAGGACCAGGTCGGCGAGCTGAAGAGGCTCCAGGACGAGGGAAAGATCGTCGCGGTCGGACTGTCCCAGGTCGCCGTCGGCCAGATCGAGCAGGCGCGCGCGATCGTGGAGATCGCCACCGTGCAGAACCGTTACAACCTCACCGACCGCGGCTCCGCCGACGTCCTGGAGTACTGCACCCGTCACGGCATCGGCTTCATCCCCTGGGCGCCGGTGGCCGCCGGCGCGCTGGCCCGCCCCGGTGGCCCGGTCGACCGGATCGCGACCACTCACCACGCCTGCCCGTCGCAGGTGGCGTTGGCCTGGCTGCTGGCCCGCTCCGAGGTCGTCCTGCCCATCCCCGGCACCTCCAAGGTCGCGCACCTGGAGGAGAACCTGGCTGCGGCGACCCTGCGACTGAGCGACGCGGAAACCGACGAACTCACCGCCGCGGTGTGACAGCAGCCCCAGCAAGACAGCAAGACACTCCCCTTTCCCATCGCTGTTCCACTGCCTGTTCCCAACGAAGAAAGATGCTTGCCATGCTGTTGCCCTCCGATGAGAGTGGCCGAGGCCGCCCCGTGGTCCTGCTGCACGCCCGTCCCACCGACCGCACGATGTGGGGCGCTCACCTTCCGCTGCTCGCCGATGCGGGCGTGCGGGCCATCGCCCTGGACCTGCCAGGCCACGGCGACGCGGTCGTGGCCGAAGGCCGTGAAGTCGCCCCCTGGACGGACGTACTCGACACGCTCGACCACCTCGGGGCGGACCGCTTCGTCCTGGCCGGGAACTCCCTCGGCGCGCTGGTCGCGCTCCAGGCAGCTGTCACGGCACCCGAGCGGGTCGAGGGCCTGGTGCTCGTCGGGTACCGGCCCCACGACCAGCCCGCCTCCCCACGCCTGCGAGCCGCCTGGCACGCCGAAAGGACGGCGCTCGCCGCCGGAGACCTGGACGCGGCGGTGGCAGCCGGCGTCGAGGCGTGGACTTCGTCCGGCGCGACCGACGAAGTACGCGCTCACGCGGCCCGGATGCTTCGCGGCCAGCTCATCGAACAACTCGCCCATGGCGAGCCGACATGGGCGGCGGACCCGCTCGGCGAAGGAACGGCGGCGCTGCGCACACTGAGCGTTCCCGCCCTGGTCGGCGTCGGTGAACACGACATGCCCGACTTCTTCGAGGGAGGCGAAGGACTGGCCCGCGACCTCGACGCCGAGCAGACCGTGGTCATCCCCGGCGCAGGACACCTCGCGCCGTTGGAACAACCCTCCGCGTTCTGCACCCTGCTCATGGATTTCATCCGCCGTCTCCCGCATGCGACGTGCCACTCGCGGCCGGCTCGGATCAGCCGGGAAGCTTGAGGTCCTGGCAGTCGTGTTCGCCGGGTAGGAGCGGCCGGAAGCGCAGCCGGAACGTCGAGCCTTCGCTCGTCCACAGGGCGTCCGGCCGGGCGGAGGCCAGCAGTTGGCGGGCGCGGTCGAGGTCGGCGCCGCGAAGCACCGTGCAGGAGCCGCCGTTGACGTGCTCCCCGGCGCCCAGTGGACCGAGTGGCCATGGCTGAGCGCCGGATGCTCTCCCGGTTCCCCAGAGCGCCGCGGTCACGGCCAGTCCGGAGTACGCGTACGGGGCGGAACCCCCCGTGCGGTCGGCGGCCGGGAGCTGGTCCGGAGTGAAGGCGGCGAGGCGGGCGATGCCGCCCCGGCGCCCCTTCTCGCCCGTGTCAGGCAGGACGACCTTGGTCACCACGTTCCGTCCCGCGACGCCGAGGACGACGACAAGACCTGGTGCGTCGGGCGCGGCCCTGTCGTAGGTGTGCGGCTGGTCGAGGCCCGCCTGGAGAGCACTCCGGTACAGCCGCTCGACGGCCCCCTCGGTGAGAAGCTGGACCTCAACTCCCGTCAGGGCTCCGGTGGTTGGCCCGGGCGTGTAGATTCTGCGGTCCCCGTACAGTGCGAAGTCCGGCAGTGGGGCGCCGGGGTCGGCCGGTGAGCTGGGGTAGTGCTGGGCCCGCAGGACCAGAGTCGCGGCGCCGCGTGGCACGGGGGTGTCGGCGGTTCGCGAGGCACCCGTGCCGCAGCCGGTGAGCAGTAGGGCCAACGGCACAGCCAGGCTCAGGAGACGGGGCGCGGTACGCAAGCGTGGGGACACTGGTTCGGACGTGCCGCGCCGTAATCCGGTTCCCACGTTTCGTCGCCCCTCTTCTCTTGTGTTCTGGTCTGTTCTGTTCTCGTCGTGCGTGCGAGTGGGATTGCGGTGCGTACGGAGCGATCGCCTCCCGTTGCCTCCCGTTGTCTCTCGCTCCGTACGCACCGATTGCTTCGCGCTCCGTACGCATCGATCACACTGACCGGATCAACGAGTCAGCTGTGGCCCCGGACCTATGACGTGGCCAGCGTGAGGGTGTAGGTCCCGCTGCCCGCCTTGTTGACCAGGACCACGCCGTAGCAGCCGGCGGCCGACGCGGTGTAGGTGAACGACTCGGCCTTGCCCGGGCCCTGTCCGCCCGCCTTGGCCGCCGCGAAGGCGCGCGGCTGCACCCAGGTGCTCGGCTGGGCCGGGTCCGACGCCATCAGGAACAGTTCGGCGTCCTGGCTCGGGTCCGACGGGGTCGCCGTGATCGTCGCCTTCGTGTTCGCCGGAACGCACAGGTCGCGGACCGTCACGATGTTGTCGGGGGCGGACATGGCGATGGCCTCGCTGCTCTGCGTCTGGCGGGCCCCCTGGGAAAGCTGGATCCTGTACTCGCCGTTGCTGCCCGTCGTGTCCACGCGGGGATAGATCTCACCGAGCGGCCGGTGGTTGGAATCGACGGCCACGAAATCGACGACGTCCTGGCCGTCCGCGCTCTTGGCCAGAAGCTGCTTCTGGTCGCGGTCGCCGTACATCTCCAGGGAGAGCGATCCGCCGGCGGGCGGCCGTACCGCGGTCACCGACCAGAAGACGACGTTCGTCGCGTAGTGGAAGTTCTGCTGCGCCGGGTTCGGCGCGGGCCTGGTCAGCGTCTGGTTGTCGGCGAGGGGGTTGCGGAAGCCGTAGTCGATCGTGTCCTGGTAGAGGCTTCCCTGCACCGGGTCGGAGACGTTGTAGCCCTTCTGGCCGCGCAGGTTCCAGAAGTCGTGGAAGGTGGGGGAGACGCCGGCCAGGAGGGTGTCCCAGATGTGGCCGGGCGCGCCCTCGCCGTAGTCGTCCCAGTACTTCTCGTAGCCGCTGTCGGCGATGTCGTTCAGCGCGCCCGCGACCCGGCCCTCCACGGTGTCACCGTCCTGCCAATTGGCGGTGCCCCACGTCTGGTTCTCCAGATCCAGATTGATCTTGTTGTGCGTGTCCACGTACTCCGGGTCGTGGTAGACGGCCGCCTGGTACCAGTCGGCGAAGCCCTCGGTCCAGGCGCAGCCGGCGGAGGAGGTGGATGTGAGGTAGTGCGGGCTACAGTTGGGGGCGGCCGGGAAGTGGTTGCCGTAGACGTCGTCCATCACGGCGTGCCCGGTTTCGTGGACGACCACGGAACGCGAGTCGGGGTCGGGTCCGGTCAGGTAGATGTGCTTGTCACCCGTGCTGTAGAAGGTGCCCTTGGTCGAAGTGGGGCTCCAGTTGTAGGGGATCTGCCGGCAGTCGTGGTCGTGGGTGCTCCAACAGGCGCCCGGGGTCCAGGACTTGGCGTCATTCGCCTCGTCGAAGATGTGCAGCGACGGCATCAGGTTGGCGTCGGCCGGCTGTAGGAACCCGACGTCGGTGGTCGTTCCGTCGCCGACGTTCTTGAAGGTCTGGCTCACGAACCGGTACACGTCGTCGTCCGTGTCGCGGACGGACCACTGTCCGTTCTCGGCCACGAACCGGATGTAGTCGTCCTCGCCGCCCGCGTCGGAGGAGCAGATCTGGTAGTGGCCGGTGCTGTCGGTGATCGTGGTACCGAGGGTCTCGTCGCCGTACCAGTGCTTGGCGCGCAGCTGTACCTGGAGGTTGATGGACGGGTGCGAGGTTCCCGCCGGGAAATCGTAGTTGTAGCTGCCCTTGAAGCAGGTCAGCGCGTCCGCGTGGACGGTGTTGCTGTTGCTCTTGTCCGCGGCGTGCCGGGATGCGTCGGAGATTTGGTCCTTCTTCGCCAACTCCACTTTTTTGTAAGGAAGTTCGGGGGTGTCGCGTCGCGGAGTGATCCCGGCGGGCACTGTCGTGGAGCCCGATATGCCCTTGGCGGGTGCCTGGTAGCCGAGCAGGGACTGTGACGAGGTGCGGCCGACGGTGACGAACGTGCGGGCGGCACCGGAGTCCGTGCCGTCCCGCTTGGTGCCGCTCACCCGCACGTCAACCGGGGCGGCTCCGGCCGCCTTGGCGCGTACCGTGCCCTCGAAGTGCCGGGTCGCACCGCGCGCGAGAGTGACGGAGCCCTGCGCGCTGTCCAGCGGGCCGATCGGCAGCGGGGCCGCCGAGTCAAGGTGCCGCACCGACAGCCCTTCCGGGGCGGTGACCCAGCTCAGCGTGCCGGGCAGGTCCGCCTCGATGCCGGCGTCGGACAGGGCGGTCTGCGCGGTGACGTCGATGGAGATCTTCGCTGTCCCGCCGACCGCGGGAGCGTGGTCCAGCTTCGTGACCACGCGCACGCAACGGGCCCATTCGCCTTGCGCGAAGGTGCACTTGGGCGCCGCCGGCTTGGCGTTGCCTACCCCCTGACCGGCGGGGATACTCGCCGCGGCGGTGCCGCCGAACACGAGCGAGAGCCCGGCCCCCAGGGCTATGGCCCCGCGTAGTCCTGTTGAGCCGTGTAAACGTCTGCGTTTCATGTGTCTCCTCGCAAGGCACGGCCGTGAGACGCACGCAGCCGTGCGAACGGGTGGGCCCAGGAGGAACAGACGAAGGCGGCCATGGTGTGCCGGCGCCCTTGGCCTCCCCCGAGGCACACAACATTGCTCCTGACTGACGACCCCCGAACGTAGCCATCCGCACTACTCCCGACAACCCGTCCTTCCGGTAAAATCGAGGGGGATGCAGATCTCCCAACTTGCTTCACAGGCACGGGAGTTGAGTGAAAGTCCGGTGGATATGACGGCGATCACCGTGAGCTGTCGGGGCAGGATGACGCGCTCAGTGGACTGGCGGAATCGGACGGGAACTTCTGACGCATATCGCCGCCGAGGGTCCGCCCACAGCCCGGACCGGACGACGGGGGCCAAGGGCTTTGTCTCGCAGCCGCCCGGGCGGTGATGGTGGTCGAGCAGAACAACGGTACGTTGGCAGATCAACGGCACGTTGGCGCTGCGCGCGTCTCGCCGTGGATACGGCCATCGGCCCGATGCCGCCGTCTCGATCGTCTACTGGGCGTCCACACCGAACACGGCCCGCCGCACCTCACCACGCCCGCAGGTGACTGTACGCGGTAGGGGTCGGCCTTCCACCGGCCCGGAACTCCGCACAACAGGTGACATGGCGTTCGGGGGCCTGTTGGCCTCGGTGGCCGACTGCCGTGCCCGCGCTGGCAGTTCGGCAGGACGCGGAACTCGTCGCCAAGTACGAGGTGGCCGGCACGTGCTTCAGCGGCATCGCGGTCGCCCCCGAGGCGGTCGCCTCATGAGGACTCGTCGAACTCGTCGAACTCGTCGACCAGGGCAAGCTCCGGGTTCACGTGCAGGAGACGTTCCCGTTCGAACGCGTGCACAACGCGCGCCCGGCGCTCGACGGCGGTCACCTCCGGGGCAAGCGCGTCCTCACCATCTGATGGATGGCTCAGGCCCGTCTGGTGTGAGTGGTCCCGGACATAACGGGCGTCGCCTCGGTGACCTTCCCCAGTAACACCGAGGACCCCGTGATCCCGGGCACTCCGACGTGGGCCCGTCCTGTCCGAGTTTCTGTGGCTTTCCGTAACGGGGCGTCGACTCGCGTGTCACAGCGGTGTCTTGGCGTGACTCCTCCCGCAACGGATCAGCCGGTCCCGGGCCTCCTATGAAACAACCGGGGCCGCTCAGCCGGAATGAGCGACCGATGCCATACCGCTTCCAGGAGTACTGATGCGCGTCAAGAAGATGTCTGCTCTCGTCCTCACCGTCGCTGCTGCCGGCCTCTCGCTGACCGCGTGCAACGGCAGCGACGGATCGAGTGCTTCCGCCGACACCAGCGCGTCCGCCCACGCGAACAGTTCCAGCGGCGCGAGCAGCGCCTCAACTGCCGGTACCTCCACCGGCGGCCAGGGAGCGACCTCAAGTTCCTCCTCCACTTCCACCGGGGGCGCAGGTTCCGGCAAGGGCAGCGGATCCACTGGCCGGGCCGAGTCCTCGACGTCGGGTTCCGCGTGCAAGACCGAACATCTCGCCCTCAGTGCCGCCGCCAGTGGGGTCAAGGACGAGATAGTCGTCAACATGAAGAACACTGGCGCCGGCAAGTGCAGCATGCACGGCTTCCCGGGTGTCCAACTCGTGGGCCCTGACGGTCTGGGCGACAACAGGCCCGACGCGGCCCGCTCCGATGCCACCGCGTCCACCGTCACCGTCGGCCCCGGCGAGGAGACCCGCTTCCTGCTGCACGTGAGCCCGGACACCAGCGGCTCCGGGAAGACCTACACCCGCCTCCTCGTCACCCCGCCCAACGAGACGGTCGGGAAGGTCGTGAATCTCGGCCATGTGACCATCACCGTCGCCGCCACGAGCAGCACCGTTCCGGACGTCGTCGTCGATCCCGTCGGCTACCACGTCGGCTCCGGCAAGTAACCCAGCGGCTGGCCGGTGGCAACCGCGCGCGGGATGTGGGTTTCCGTGCGCACCCGCTGTCCTCGCGAGATGCCCCGGCGACGCATTGCATGCTGGCCGGACGTTAGCCCGCCGTTAGCAATGTTCGACATCGTGGCGCGATGAGAGCAAGAATCGCCATCACCGCGGCAACGGCGGCCCTGGCCGTGTGTTCCGTCGCCACGATCACCGCGGCCGCCGCCACCGCCTCCGCCGCGGAGTACACCAGCACCGTCACCACCGTGCCGACCTCCACCGGGCAGCCCATCAAGCCCACCTCCACCCCGCCGCCGCGTTCCACCGCCACTCCAAAGCCCGGCATGACGACGACCCCTGCCGTCCCGGGCAAGCCGGTGAAGCCGCCGAAGGGCACCTTCACCGGGAGGGCGAGCTGGTTCACCTCGAACGGCGTCGCGGGGGCGTGCGGGGAGCGCATCGGGGACAACGACATGTCCGTCGCCCTCGACTACAGGATGTACGAATCCGGGGGAACCGGACGCAATGCCTTCTGCGGAATGAAGGTCGTCGTCACGTACAACGGGAAGTCGGTGACCTTGCGGGTCGTCGACGCGTCTCCCACCACGCCGAAGAAAGGCCTCGACCTGACGCCGGGCGCGTTCTCGGCGCTCGCCTCCCGGGACGACGGCGACATCGAGGTCACCTGGCACTTCGTGAAGTAGGGGCGGCGGCCGGCTCAGGTACCGCTGGGGCCGGCAGCCTCGGAGGCCGGGGGCGGGTCGGGCGGAAGTGACGAATGGCCAGTGGGCCCGGCTTGAGTCTCTGCTGCCGCGAGGGCACCTGGCGTCGGCGTACACGCCGGGTGCTCACCCGCGTACGGCTGAACCTGCTCGGACAGTCGGGCGTGTCGTGGCTGGGGCGAAGAGGGCCGATGCTTGACGCTTTGGTCGTGCGGTCGCCTGCCCGCTGACCCGCTGTCCCGCTGACCGGCAACAGGAGTTGAGACGCATGCTCGTGCTGAGCCGTTCGCAGGTCGAGGACCTGCTCGACATGGACTCGCTGATCGATGCCCTGGCCCCGGCGATGGCAGACCTCAGTGCGGGCCGTGCCTCGGTGCCGGACCGCGTCGCCGCCCTGGTGCCCGAACGCGATGGATTTCTGGCGGCCATGCCGGGTTTCCTGGCATCGGCCGGGACGCTCATGACCAAGCTGGTGTCACTCTTTCCTCACAACGACGGGGTTCGGCTGCCGACCCATCAGGCGCTGATCGTGGCGTTCGATCCGGACACCGGCGAGCCCGCTGCCCTGCTGGACGGCACGGCCATCACGGCGGCGCGGACCGGCGCCTGTTCCGCGTTGTCGGCGCGGCTGCTGGCCCGCGAGGACGCGTCGGTACTGGCCGTGCTGGGCACTGGCGTACAGGCCCGGTCCCACGCTCGCGCGATCTGCCGGGTCCGCCCGATCCGGCAGATCCGTGTGGCCGGCCGGAACCCGGCGAGAGCCGCCGCCCTGGCCGAAGAGCTGGCCTCCGTCATCGAGGCCGACGTCCGAGCCGCCGGAAGCTACGCCGAGGCCCTGGACGGCGCGGACATCGCCGCGGCGACGACACACGCCATCGAACCCGTCATCCGGCGCCCCTGGCTGACACCCGGGGTGCACATCACGTCGGTGGGTTACAACCCGGCCGGCCGCGAGATCGACGACGCCACGGTCGTCGAGGCGCTGGTGTGTGTCGAATCGCGCCAAGCCGTGCTCGCCCCACCACCTGCGGGCAGCAACGACTTGCTCATGCCGATCCGCGACGGCCTCATCACAGCCGACCACGTGCATGCGGAACTGGGTGAACTCATCGCCGGCAGCAAGCCGGGACGCACCGCACCGGATCAGATCACCCTCTTCAAATCGGTCGGGGTGGCCGTACAGGACGCCGCGGCCACGGCTCTGGTCGTCGCGGCCGCCCGCCGGCGATCGATCGGCGAGGAGATCGCTCTGTGGTGACGCGCCGGCAATAGAGGGCCAACCCCCGCCCCGGTGGGCGCGAGCCGGGTGTCAGCGAGGACGGCGGAAGGTGGTCCGGTAGGTCTGTGGTGTCGTGCCGGTGACGCGCTTGAACCGTTCGCGGAAGGCGGTCGCGGATCCGAAACCGGCCTGCACGGCGATGCGTTCGACGGAATGGTCGCTGTGCTCAAGCAGGTACTGGGCGTGTCGCACGCGTGCGCGGAGCAGCCATTGCAGCGGGGTCGTACCGGTCTGTTCGCGGAAGCGGCGGCTGAAGGTACGGGTGCTCATGGCGCAGCGGGCAGCCATGGCCTCCAGAGTGAGGTCTTCGCCGAGATGGTCCTGGATCCAGGCCAGTGTCGGTTCCAGAAGTGAGCCGCGAGGCAGCGGCGGCGGTGCCTGGACGATGTACTGGGCCTGGCCGCCCTCCCGTTCCAGGGGGGTGACGGCCAGTCGGGCCGCGTCCGCGGCGACGGCCGAGCCCAGGTCGCGGCGGACCAGGTGCAAGCACAGATCCATGCCGGCGGAGGCCCCGGCGGAAGTGAGCAGTTGGCCGTTGTCCACGTAGAGCACGTCCGGGCGCACCTCGATATCCGGGTACTGCTCGGCGAGTTGACCGGCGGCTATCCAATGGGTGGTGGCGGCAAGGCCGTCCAGCAGGCCGGTGGCGGCCAAAGTGAATGCGCCGCCACAGATCGAGGCGATGCGCGCGCCGTCGGCTGCGGCGTCACACAGTGCCTGGAGCGCTTCGGCCGGGGGCGGCCCCGCGTGCTCCTCCCGGCCGGGCACGATGATCGTGTCGGCACCGGCGAGGCCGTCAAGTCCCCAGGGCACCCGGATGGTGAACGTCTCGGTCGGCACTTCCGGCCGGGTTCCACAGACGCGCACCCGGTAGGGGCGCCGCCCGTCCGGCAGGCGTACGCGTCCGAACACCTCGACCGGGATGGCCATGTCGAAGGCCACCGTCTGGTCCAGCGCGAGAATCGCCACGGTGTGCATCCACGCAGGTTACGCCCACTTCCCGCCGTAACGCATGGCACAGGTGGGGGAGTTGGGCGTCGCGAAAGCACTGGTTGGAGAAGTGGCGAGAACCCGTTGGGGTGTGTCATTCGAGCCCATGGTCGGGGTCTGCCGCGCCGCCTAGCGTGAGCGCGGCAGACATGAACCGAGGGAAATGTGAGTCGCCGATGCTGGCACAGTTCGTCCTCTTCGATGGATTCGACCCGTTGGACGTCATCGCTCCGTTCGAGATCTTCAGCGCCGCCCGGGCCTTCACCGATCAGGTGGCCGTCGAACTGGCCAGCGCGGAAGGAGCCAGGCAGGTGCCGAGCGGCATACCCGGTGTCGCGCTGACGGCCGCCGCTCTTCTGGCCCCGGAGCGCGCGGACTTGGTCGTTGTGCCGGGCGCGGCCGGGAGCCTCCCGGGGCAGGGCACGGAGGCGGCCCCCGAGGAACGGATTCCCGCGATCCTCGGCCGCGCGCTGACCACGGAACTCCCGAGCTTGCTGGCCGACGCGCTGGCCGCGCCGGGCACCACAGTGGCCACGGTCTGCGGCGGGTCGCTGGTGCTGTCGATGGCCGGGCTCGTGCGTGGCCGCCACGCCACCACCCATCACCAGGGCCTGGACCTGCTGGGCGCGGGCGGTGCGCACCTCGCCCCGGGCCGGGTCGTCGACGACGGCGACCTCGTCACCGCCGGCGGCGTCACCTCCGGCCTCGATCTGGGCCTGTATCTGCTGGAACGTGAGGTCGGGCCCAAAGTCGCGCTCGCGGTGGAGCAGCTGTTCGCCCACGAGCGCCGAGGCGTCGTCTGGCGCGACCAGGGGTGTGAGCCGATGTCCCCCGCCGTCGTCGCCGCCGAGCCGCCGCGGTGACCCCGCTCCTGCTCATCCTGCACGTGCTCGCGGCGATCGTCGCCGTCGGCCCGGTGACCGTCGCGGCCAGCATGTTTCCCGCCGCGGCCCGCCGTGCCGCCGGCCCGTTCGACGAGCACGAGACGCTTGCCACGGTACGGGTGCTGCACCGCGTCTGCCGGGTCTACGCCGCCCTCGGCCTGGCCGTTCCCGTTCTCGGGTTCGCCACCGCGAGCGGGCTGCACGTCCTGGGCAGCCCCTGGCTGATCGTGTCGATCGCGCTGACGGGCGCAGCCGCCCTGGTGCTGGCGCTGCTCGTTCTGCCGGCCCAGGAACGCCTCCTCGCCCAGCTGGCCGGGTCCCCGGCCGGGACGGTGGCCGTCGAGCGCGCGCAGACCGCCCGCCTGGCCATGCTGACCGGCACCTTCAACCTGCTCTGGGCGACGGTCACCGTCCTGATGATTCTCCGCCCCGGCTCCACCACGGGAGTGTGACTCATGGCTGTCGACTCCGTACCCGCGCAACGGCTCGCACGCAGGCCGCTGCGCGCGTCGGCGACCATCGAACTGGTCAGCCTCGCCGTGTTGTTGGTCAACCTCGCCACTGTGGACGTCCGGGAGATCGCCGCGCTGTTCGGGCCCGTGCACGGGGTCGCCTGGCTTTTCGGCGTCCTGGCCACCCGGCGCGATCCACGGGCCGGCACCGAAGCCACGCTGCGCGCCGTCATCCCTGGCATCGGGGGCCTGCTCGCGCTCCGTGCCCTGGAGCGTGACGACGCGCGGGCCGCTCCGGTTACCGGATCGGAGGCACGATGAGAGCCCGCCTTCCCGGGCTCGCGGCCACGGCCGCGCCGACGCTGGCGTTCGTGGCCGCCTACGGTGCCGGCGGACTGCGGGTCGCCCTCGTGGCGGCCACGGCGGCCGGTGTCCTGGTCCTCGCGTGTGCTCTGTGGACCCGCCGGTACCTCCAGCATGCGGCGGTGGGCGCGCTGCTGGCGGTGGCCTGCGCGGCCGTGGCGGTCGGTACCGGGCAGGCCCGGGGCTTCTTCCTGCTGCCCATGCTGCTGCCCGCGGCGTCC
This sequence comes from Streptomyces sp. NPDC006711, assembly GCF_042869775.1. Lineage (NCBI taxonomy): Bacteria > Bacillati > Actinomycetota > Actinomycetes > Kitasatosporales > Streptomycetaceae > Streptomyces > Streptomyces sp. NPDC006711. The sequence goes on along the minus strand of NZ_JBIAGO010000002.1, from coordinate 71,309 downwards.
TCGGCGGCCTGCCTTCTGTCGGTGCTGGCGGGCCGTCCCCTGGCCGGCCTGGTCGCGAACCGGGTCGTGGGCGGCCCACCGCGCTGGCGGTCACACCGGGCCCTGCACCGGTTCTATCGCTGGATGACGGTGTGCGTCGGTCTGGTGTGCCTGGCGAGTCTGGCCGCGCAGGCCGCCCTGTACAGCCGTGCGGAGGTCGCCTGGCTCGGTGTTCTCCACGTCGTCATGGGAGCCCTGTGGCCCGCGATCACCGCCGCGACGCTCGCCCTGTCACGCATGGCCGTGGCCCGTCATCGCGACTCGGGTGCCTCCGTCCGGCGGCGCATCGGGCTACCCAAGGTGCGAGGCCGTCGTCCCAGTGTCGAGTAACGTCGCCCGTCGCCCCGGCTGGATTCACCCGGCCGGGGCGACACCCCAGGCGCCCGTGGCGGTGAAGCGCTCCATGTCGGAGAGCTGGCCGTCCAGGTGCCACCCCTTGGCCTCTGTCCATGTGTCGTTGTAATAGGTCTCCCGGTAGGTCTCACCGCCGTCCCCCACGACCATGACGACCGGCCCCTGAAGACCCACCCGCCGCATGCGGTCCAGCACTTGGAACGCGCCCCACAGGCAGCTGCCGGAGGAGGGCCCCGCCATCAACCCGGTGACCGCGCGCAGATGCCTCATCGCGGTCACACTCGCCACGTCCGGCACCGGAATCACCAAATCGACCACGGACGGATCGAAGGCGGGCTCCATGCGCGGCCGGCCGATCCCCTCGATGCGGGACGGCATGCCGGTGGTGTATCCGGGAAAGTCCGCGGCCCATCCGGGGAAGTACGCCGAGTTCTCAGGATCGACCACGGCGAGTCTCGTCCCCACCCCGCGCATCCGGAGATACCGGCAGACGGCGGCCGACGTGGCCCCGGTTCCCACTCCCACGACGATCCATGCCGGCGCGGGCTCCCCAACCTTCTCCATGTCACCCAGGATCTGGGCTCCCAGACTTGCCGGCCCGCTCCAGTCGACAGCGCCCCCCACCCGTTCCAGATGGTCCAGACAGTGGCCGCCCGACTCCTCGGCCAGGGAGCGTGCCTTCCGGTAAACCTCAAGCGGCGGGTCGAAGGGTACGCACCGTCCGCCCTGCGCCTCTATCCGCTGCCGTTTGGCCACTCCGGTCCTCCCCGGCACGACAGCTGTGTACGGCAGCCCGAGGAGCCGTGCGAAGTGGGCCTGTGCGACGGCCATATTGCCGCTGGTGGCCTCGAACAGCGGAGTGTCGGGCCCGATCTCATTGGCGCGCAGGGCGTCGAGCAACAGATCACGGGCGGGCCCGTGCTTCAGGCTTCCTGTCGGCCGCCGCGACTCGTCCTTCAGATACAGCGCAGTCCCGGGCGGTCCGGCGAGTGGGAACGCCCGCAGCGGCGTGGGGGGCGTTCGCCCGGTCGGCCAGCAGCATCTCGATCGCCCGGCTGGACCAGGCACGGTCCTTCTCGTCCCCGTTTTTCCGTGCCACGTGATGCGTCTCCGTTCGCGAATCTCGTATCTCGTAGCCGGGCCGTCGTGGGCAACCTCCCCCGGGTTGGCGGAAGTTCGCGCCCAGACCCTCTCGTCCGGTGGACGACTGGATCGTATGGTGTACGAGACCAACCGTGAAGAAGCCCACTGGGTCATCGCCGTCGCCGAGCACGGCTGGACGGACCCGCGGTCCCGCCGCCGGGCGCCGCACTCGTGAGCGCGATCCCGCCGGCCCGGGCCGACACTGCCTCTGGCGTCGCCGGGAAGCGAGGTCACAGCACCTTGTCGACCAACCCGTCGATGTAGTCCGGCGTGAGCGGGACGATGCCGAACAGGACGCGGATGTACATCGGGGCCAGGACGTGGTCCAGGACGTCGAGCGCGTCGGGGGCGGGCTCGCCACGGTCGCGGGACCGGTCGAGCATGGACTGCAACTGCCGCATGCGTTCGGCGAGGATGTCGTCGCCTGCCCGCAGGCCCTGCTGACCGTTGGCCGACAGGGCGACGGCCAGGTGCAGCACCGCCGGCCCGTCGGGTCCGGTGATCTCGCGTGCCACGGCGGCCGCGTAGGTGCGCAGGTCGCCGCGCAGGCTCCCGGTGTCAGGCATCGGCGACCGCGCGTTGAGGCGGGCGAGCGCCACATCGGAGAGCAAGTTGTCCAGGTTGCCCCAGCGACGGTAGATGCTGCTGTCGGCCACGCCCGCGCGGGCGGCGACCTCGCCGACGGTGAAGTTCCCGTAGCCGCGCTCGCCGATCAGGTCCGTGACCGCCTGGTGCACCGTCGCGGCGACGCGGGCGCTGCGCCCACCCGGCCGCCGGACCGGCTGACGTTCGTTCATGCCCGTACTCATGCCCCCACCTTAACGCAGTCGGCACTTGCGTTTGCGGGCGGGCTCGACGTATGGTCCCCTAACGCAACCACCAACTGCGTTAGAGGATTTGAGAGGGGTTCCCCCTGTCCGCATCACATACGGCCGAAGGCGGCGAAGGTAGCGGAGGTAGCCGGCCCAACCGGGCCGTGCTGCTCACCCTGACCTGCCTCGGTCAATTCATGGTCCTGCTCGACAACACGATCGTCGGAGCCGCCCTGCCCGATATGCAGCATCGCCTGCACACGCAGTTGACCGGTCTGCAATGGATCGTCGACGCGTACGTCCTGCTGGTCGCCATGCTGCTGCTGTCCGGCGGAATCTTCGCCGACCGGTTCGGCCGCAAGCGTGTGTACTTGACCGGCGTCGCGGTCTTCACCGTCGCGTCGGTGCTGTGCAGCCTCGCGCCCTCGCTCGGGTGGCTGGTCGCCGGCCGGGTTCTCCAGGGCGTCGGCGCTGCCGCGTTGAGCCCCGCGTCGCTGGCCCTGCTGGCCGCGGCCCATCCCGAGCCGAAGGAACGGGTCAAGGCGATCGGGCTGTGGGCCGGACTCAGCGGAGTCGGCCTGGCCGCGGGTCCCGTGGCCGGCGGCGTGCTGACGGATGCCTTCGGCTGGCCCGCCATCTTCCTGGTCAACCTCCCCATCGGCGCGGTCCTTCTCCTGGTCGGCCTGTGCGGCCTCGAGGAAACCCGCAATCCGAGCGCCCCCGCGATCGACATCCCGGGGACGGCGCTGTCCGTCCTGGGGGTGGGGGCGATGACCTACGGGCTGGTCGAGGGCGGCGCCCGGGGCTGGACATCCCCAGCGATCCTGGGCAGCTTCACCGCCGCGGTGGTCCTCCTTGCCGCCTTCGTCGCCGTCGAAGCGCGCCGCTGCGCCCCGATGCTGCCGCTGCGGCTGTTCCAGCAGCGCCTGTTCACCGTCTCCAACACCGCCATGATCGTGGTGGGGTTCGCGCTCATGGGGTCGTCGTTCTTCTTCTCCCAGTTCTTCGTCTACGTGCAGGGCAGCTCGATCCTGGACGCCGGCCTGCGGACCCTGCCGCTGTCCCTCGCCATGGTGATCGTCAGTCCGTACGCGGGACGGCTCGCCGCACGGTACGGCTTCCGCGCCGTGGTCACCGCCGGTCTGGTCCTGGCCGGTCTGGGACTGCTGGCGCTCGGCACGGTGCACGCCGACACCGGTTACGGCAACGTGTGGTGGCGGCTGGGGGCCGTCGGCAGCGGCTTCGCTCTGACCATGTCCCCCCTGACCGGAGCCGCCATCCAGGCGGTCAGCGCACGAGAAGGCGGCCTCGCGTCGGGCATCAGCAGCACCACCCGGCAGGTCGGCGCGGTGCTCGGCGTGGCGGTACTCGGAGCCGTCGTCCGCGCCCGGCAATCCGGCGGCGCGTCCTTCGCGACCGGGCTCAACAGCGCCTTCGTCGCGGCCGGCGCCATGACCCTGGCCACCGCCGTGTTCACCGGTCTGTGGCTGACGCGGTCCAAGTCTCCGGACGAGTCCGTGGTGGCTTTGGCGAAGTCCCACACGTCATGCTCGCTGGGGGAGGGTAGGTCCGTGCCGCTCACGGCGCCGACGCCAGCGTCGGGTGAAGCGTTCTGCCCGTCTGACTGTGTGTCAACAGTGCCTGGCCGTAAGGAAGTAGGCCCGGCCGGACGGCAGTAGGGGAGCGCGCTCTGTGAGGGCGCACGTGTGATCTCCGAGGCTGACGGGTCGCGCCGCCGACGAATCCAGGCCGACCGGGAGCAACCGCCCCGGCAGCGCTCGCGAACGCGCCCGATCCTCCGGTCCGCCCGAACAACACGCGAAAAGCCGCCCTGCGACAGTTGTCGCCCCGGCCCCAACCGAGAGGAACCTTCTTCGCGATGCCGCCTGTTCCCGCCGACCCCACCGTGCTCCACCCGATGCCCGAGCACCCGCGCGTGGTTCTGCTCAAGCCGCTGGTGACTTCGCCGCTCATCGAGGTCGGTGACTTCTCCTACTACGACGATCCGGACGACCCGACCGCGTTCGAGACGCGCAACGTCCTGTACCACTACGGTCCCGAGCGGCTGGTCATCGGCAAGTACTGCGCGCTGGGGACCGGTACCCGGTTCATCATGAACGGGGCCAACCACCGTATGGACGGTCCTTCCACCTTCCCGTTCCCCACCATGGGGGGCTCCTGGGCGGAGCACTTCGACCTGATCACCGGCCTGCCCGGCCGGGGTGACACGGTCGTCGGCAACGATGTGTGGTTCGGCCACGGCGCCACGGTCATGCCCGGTGTACGCATCGGCCACGGTGCGATCGTCGCCGCCGGGGCCATGGTCACCGGCGACGTCCCCGATTACGGCGTCGTCGGCGGCAACCCCGCCCGGCTCATCCGCACCCGTTACGACGCCGCCGACATCGCCCGGCTCCTCGCGGTGGCCTGGTGGGACTGGCCCGTACAGCACATCACCGAACACGTACGGACGATCATGGCGGGGACGGTCGCCGACCTGGAGGAGGCCGCCTTGCGGATCGGGCGGTCCTGACACGTCGCCCTCGCACCCCACATGAATGGGGGCAGCCGGGTTCGGACGGGTGGCCGCCGTCTGGCACTCTTGACGCTGTTGCGTCAAGAACACATCTGTGCTGCGTCAAGAAGTCGGCAGCGGCACATCAATACTCAGGAGACCCGCGTGGCCGGCCCCCTTCCATCCGGGGAGTACCTGGACGGGTACGACCGCATCCTGAGCGAGGTCTGTGCCACAGGCCGCCGGCTCACGCGTGACGAAGTGGAGTCGCGTCGGGTCCTGGGTGAGCGGGCCGCCGAAGCCGGCCACGGGCTGCGGGCATTGGTCCATCAGCACCTGGAGATGACCAGGGCCGCCTGCCCCGACCTGCCGCGCGCCTCCTTCGACCAAGTGCTGGCCGCGTTCGACCAGGTCATCGACGCGCTGGCCGAAGGACACGAGCGTGCCCAGCTTCTGGCGGTACGCCAGGAGGAAGCCGCCCGCCGCGAATTCATCGACGACCTCCTCTACGGCCGCAGCGATCCCGGCACCCTCGCCGAGCGCGCGGCACGGTTCGGGCTGCTGCTCTCGCACGCCCACGCCGTCGCCGTCGCCACGGGCCCGGAGGCCTACGACGACGCACACCCCGTGACGCGTCGCGTGGAACGGGCGCTCTTCGGGCGATTCCGCAATCGCCGCACCCTGTACGTCACCAAGGAGGGCCGGCTCGTCTGCGTCGCCCCGGCCGACCAGGAGGACGTCCTGCTGTACTTCGCCGAACAGGCGCACGCGGCGGCCGACGGCGCGCAGGTCGCCATCGGACGGTCCCAGCCCGGCGCCGGCGGAATCGCCCACTCCTACGAGGAAGCTCTCAACGCCCTCGACCTGGCCGGCCGCATGGGTCTCGACGATCCGGTCCTGCGCGCCGCCGATCTGCTGGTGTTCCCCGTCCTGATCCGTGACCGTCAGGCACTGGCCGACCTCGTACGGAGCGCACTGGCCCCGCTCCAGCGGACGAGAGGCGGAGCCCGGCCGATGCTGGAGACCCTGAACGCCTACTTCGAATCGGGATACGTCGCGGCCGAGGCGGCTCGCCGGCTGAGTCTCAGCGTGCGGGCCTTCACCTACCGCCTGGAGCGCATCCACCAGCTCACGGGAGCCGATCCGGCCGATCCGATACATCGCTACACCCTTCAGACCGCCGTCATCGGCGCCAGGCTGCTCGACTGGCCCGACAGCGAATTGTGAAACACGCCCCGTGTGCGGGGCGCGACAGTAAGCGGACCGCCGGGAAGGGGGCGGCCCTGGCGGTGAGGCCCCAGTGCCGGTCCTGACCGGGGGCGCGGTCCGCCCAGGCGGCAAAGTGGGCGAATAGGTAGAATTTACGGCATGGGACAGTGGCGGCCCAGCGCGGCGAGCCCGCCCGAACTCGTCCTGGAGACGGACTCCGGCTCCACGGTGATGAGTCCGAGCCGGGACTATCACGTCGGGCGCGACCCCTTGAGCGACATCGTCTTCGACGACGACCGTGTCTCATGGCACCACGCCGTCCTCCACGCCGAACTCGATCACTGGACGATCGAGGACGAGCACAGCACCAACGGCACGTACGCCGACGGACGGCGCGTCCAGGAGGGGGACATCGGGCCGGGCAGCGTCATCCGCTTCGGCGACGTCACGGACGGCCCCCGTGCGGTGCTCGTCGGCCGTGCTCCTCCCGGGCCGGCCCGCGCCGAGCGCCCCTCCCACGTCAGCATGCCCGCGGCCACGGGCACCTTCCGCCGGCCCACAACAGTGCGCGCGCTGCCCGCCCGCACGGTCCGTATCGGCCGCGCCGACGACAACGACGTGGTCATCGACGACCTGGTCGTCTCGCGCCGGCACGCCGAACTGCGCCTCCTCGCGGACGGTACGTACGAGATCGTCGACGTCGGCAGCCACAACGGCACCTACCTCAACGGCCAGCCGGTGGCCCGTGCCCCGGTCGCGCCGGGGGACATCGTGGGCGTCGGCCACCGTGCCTACTGCCTCGTGGGTGACGAGCTCCAGGAGTACGTCGACACGGGCGAGGTCTCGCTCGATGTCCAGGACCTGACGGTGACCGTCGACCGGGGCCGCAAAACGCTCCTCGACCAGGTCTCCTTCCCGGTGGGCGAAAAATGCCTGCTGGCCGTCGTGGGACCGAGCGGTGCCGGCAAGTCCACGCTGCTCAACGCCCTCACCGGGCTGCGCCCCGCCGACGGCGGCACCGTCCTCTACGACGGCCGCGACCTCTACCGCGACTACGCGGAGCTGCGCCAGCGCATCGGTCTCGTACCGCAGGACGACATCCTGCACGCCCAGCTCGCCGTGCGGCGCGCCCTCGGCTACGCCGCCGAACTGCGCTTCCCCCAGGACACCGAGCGGGTGGAACGCCGGGCCAGGGTCGACGAAGTCATCCGCGAACTCGGCCTGGAACAACGCGCCGACCAGCCCATTCACAGCCTCTCCGGCGGTCAGCGCAAACGCGTGAGCGTCGCACTGGAGCTGCTGACCAAACCGTCACTGCTCTTCCTCGACGAGCCGACGTCCGGGTTGGACCCCGGCATGGACCGCTCGGTGATGCACATGCTGCGCGGCCTCGCCGACGACGGGCGTACGGTCATCGTCGTCACGCACAGCGTGCTCAGCCTCGACGTGTGCGACCGGCTCCTGGTGCTCGCGGCGGGCGGCAGGATCGCCTACTACGGACCTCCGGGTGACGCGCTGCCGTTCTTCGGCTTCAGCCAGTGGCCGGAGGCGTTCGAAGCCTTCGAAGGGGACCATGACCGGGACTGGGCCCGGGAGTACCGGCGATCGCCGCTCCACCAGCGGTACATCGCCAACTCCTCCGCGCAGCCGTTCCCCGGCCCTCTCGCCCGGACCGGCGCGGACGCGCCCGCATCCTTCGCGCCGCCGCCGAAGCCGCAGAGCTGGGGGTCCCAACTCCGCACCCTGGTGCGGAGATACGCGGCCGCACTCGGCGCCGACCGGACCTTCCTCGCGATCATGATCGCGCTGCCCTTCGTGATGGGCGCCATGGCGCGCGCGCTCGCCGGGAGCAGACTGACGCAGGACACGGCGATGAACGCGCTGCTCATCCTGTGCGTGGGCGGCGTCCTGACGGGTGCCGCCAACGCCGTCCGGGAGCTGGTCAAGGAGCGCGTCATCTACCGGCGGGAACGGGCGGTGGGGCTCTCCAGATCGGCGTACCTGATGTCCAAGGTCGTCGTTCTGGGAACGATCACCGTGTTGCAGGCCGTCGTCCTGACCCTGGTCGCCCTGCTCGGCGTCGACCTCAACGCGCCCGGCGGCCAAGGCGTGCTCCTGCCACCGCTGGCCGAAGTCACCCTGGCGGTGGCCCTGTTGGCGTTCACCGCCATGATGCTCGGGCTCCTCGTATCGGCACTCGTGCGCAAGGAAGAGGTCACGATGCCGCTGCTCGTGCTCCTCGCCATCGTGCAGGTCGTGTTCTGCGGCGCTCTGCTCAAACTGAACGGGGTGCCCGGCATCGAACAACTCGCGTGGCTCGTGCCGTCGCGGTGGGCGCTCGGCGCGATGGCGGGGACCATCGGGCTCGGCAGAATCGTCCCGGGGGATCTGACCACCGACCCGCTGTTCCAGCACTCCCCGGGTGTCTGGCTGCTCAACCTGGGGATGCTGGTCGTCCTCTCGCTCGTCTTCGGATACGCGGTCGCGAGACTGCTGCGCCGCCATGAACCCGCCGTCATGCGGAAGTAGGAGCGCCGGCGATGACCACTGCGGACTTCCGCCCCACCCATGTCGTCCCCCAGGACGGGCTGCCCGCCTGGGAGGCGCCGGACGTGGAGCGTCCGACGGTTCCGCTGGACGCGCTGCTGCCCGTGCGGCTGGTCGACCGGCTCGGGGACTGGGGCCGGATCGTCTGCGCCAACGGCTGGTCGGCGTGGGTCGACGGCCGGCTCCTGGTCGCGGTGCCGCAGGAGCCGCCGGGCGCGCGCGGGCCGCTGACCCGCACGGCCGACCCGCGCCCGCTCCTGGCAAAGACCGAGGACGCCGTGGCCGGCTACCGGCGGGCGGTGGAGGAACTGGCGGGCGGGCGCGTGGACGGGGAGTCCTTCCGGCGCCGGACGCGCGGCCTGCGGGTGGGGATGGTCGTGGACGGCGAATCGGTATGGCTGTACGACGCGGAACACGAGCGGTGGGTGTACTGCGACGGGGTGCGGCTCAGTACGTACGCGGCGGAGGAGGGGCCCGGCGTGGAGGCGCGGGGTGGCGGCGATGGGGCGGGGGTGGATGCGGGGGCCGGGAGTGGGAGTGGGGCCGGGGTGGATGTCGACGCGGGCGCGGGCGGGGATGCCGGTGGCGGGGCGCGGCCGGAGCCGACGCGGGTGGTCGAGGCGGCGGTTTCTTCGCCCGACGCGGAGCCCACGGCTGTCGTCCCGGCTGTGCCGGATGTGACCGGGGGCGTACGGGGAGGGGCGGCGTCGGGGGAGACACGGGTGGTCGAGGCGGTGGCCGGGCCGGGGGCGGCGGGTCCTGCGGGTGGCGAGGAACCGGATCGGCCGGTCCCGGGTGCGCATGGCGCGGGTGCCGGGGGTGGGTCGGGGGCAGAGCCGACGCGGGTGGTTCCGGTTGTGGCCGATCCGGGGGCGGGGCCTGGCCCGGGTGGCGGGCGACCCGATCCGCCGGGGGAGTGGCCCCATCCACCGATTGAGCGACCCGATCCGCGGGGGGAGTGGTCCGATCCGCCGGTTGAGCGACCCGGCGCACCGCGTGAGCGGCCCGATCCGGCGGGCGAGCGACCCGTTCCACCGGTTGAGCGGTCCGTTCCGCAACGCCCGCCCGATGCGGCCGATCCGCCGCGCGGGCCCGGTGACGGGTGATGGCGCGCGCACTCGAGGACCCCGGTCCGAGCCCGCACTCCGGGCGGCCCTCCGAGCTGATCGGGCAGCAGATCGCGGGTTACCGGGTCGAGAGCGAGATCGGCCGGGGCGGCATGGCCGTCGTCTACCGCGCCAAGGACCTGCGCCTCGACCGGACCGTCGCCCTCAAGCTGCTCGCCCCCGAACTCGCCCGCAACGACACCTTCCGGCAGCGCTTCACGCACGAGTCACGCGTGGCCGCCGCGATCGAGCACCCGCACATCGTGCCCGTCTTCGAGGCGGGCGAGACGGACGGGGTGCTCTACATCGCCATGCGGTACGTCCCGGGGCGCGATCTGCGCCACCTGCTCGACCACGCGGGCCCGCTCTCCGTCGCGGCCGCCCTGCGCATCGCCACCCAGATCGCCTCCGCGCTCGACGCGGCGCACGACCACGGCCTGGTACACCGCGACGTCAAGCCCGGCAACATCCTCGTGGCCAAGGGCACGGACAGCGACCACCCCGAGCACGCCTACCTCACGGACTTCGGCCTCACCAAGAAGTCGCTCTCACTGACCGGATTCACGACCGTGGGCCAGTTCGTCGGGACCCTCGACTACGTGGCCCCGGAGCAGATATCGGGCCGCCCGGTGGACGGCCGCTGCGATGTCTACAGCCTGGCCTGTGTCGTGTACGAGACCATGGCGGGCGCACCGCCGTTCCGGCGCGACGACGACATCGCCCTCCTCTGGGCCCACCAGTACGACGAGCCGCCCCGCCTCACGGAGAAAAGGCCCGGGGTCGCCGCCGACCTCGACGCGGTCCTCGCGCAGGCGCTGGCCAAGAGCCCCGACGACCGGTACGCCTCCTGCCTCGCGTTCACCGCCGCGCTGCGGGCGGCGGCCACGGGAAGCACCGCGCCCGGCCACCCTCCGACGCGGGTGGATGGCCATAACGTAGGAGCATCGCCTGATCCCGGCGCGCCTCCGGAGCCACCTTCCTGGGCCCGGCCCGTCTTCCGTGGCCCGGCCGCCTGACCCGCGCCCGGTTCAGGCGGGGCCCGCCCCGGTCCGTGGCCCCGGGTCCGCCTCCACCTCGCCCCGCCGGTGGACTCGTCGCGCGAAGAGCCCGCCGAGGAACCCCGAGACCAGACCCCAGGCCACGGCGAGGAGCAGGGCCCGAACCAGCTGGGGCCGCAGCTCCACCAGGCCCGACAGGCCGCCACCGAGATCCCCGATGCCGAGGAGTGAGAGTCCGTAATGCGCCGATACGCCGGCGAGGAGGCAGACGGCGAGCACCGCGAGAGTCAGCGCCACCGCCATGTGCACGGCGTGCTGCCAGGCCCGCATCCGCGCCGGTGAACGGACCGCCATCAGGAACGCCGCCCCCAGGACCAGGACCGCCGCGACGACCAGCAGCCACCAGACCCGCCCGTCGTGGCCGGCGAGCGTGTGCAGGCTGAGCGTGGAGTCGTCCGGTGTGCGCAGGACGGCGTTGAGGACCTTCGGCATGGGCAGCCCGAACGGTCCGTCCACCCGGCCCTGCCAGGACGCGCCGAGACCGAGGGTGAAGGCGAGCCAGACGAGGTTGGGCAGCCCGAGCAGCAGGACCGCGAAGGTCGCGACGGCATGTCCCCGCGTCACGGCGACGACGACGCCGACGACGAACCCCAGGGCGACGTACGTCAACAGCAGGGCCACCATGGCGAATGCGGCGGGTCGTACCGACTCCTGGAAGCGCAGCAGGCGGCCGGGGAGGGGCGCCCGGCGCGAGACGAGCAGGACCACGACGAGGACGCCGGCGAGCCACAGCAGTCCGAAGACGAGGGTCAGCGGCACGTCGGTGTCGAACCCGGCTGTGGGCGAGGAGTCCAGGGCGTCCCCGATGTCGGCTGCGGGGCTGTTCCCGAGCCCGATCGCGAAGCGGTGCCGGGCGAGCAGGCCCAGACCGATGAGGAGCAGGAGCCAGAGCACCGCGATCCGGGCGGCCCACCCGGCGAGTTCCTTCACGTCGGCGACGGCCCGGTGCCGCAGCGGCCGCAGGAACCCGGCGGCGATCGCCAGAGCCCCGGCGAGGCTGACGGAGAGCGGGAGCACGGAGAGACCGGCGTTCGTCTGGGCGATCGCCCCGGCGTCACCGGAGAGCTCCACCGAGCCGCCCACCGCCATCACGACGACGGCCGCCACGACGTTCGGGAACGCGCCGCCGGGCAGGTCGGCGGCGCCCGCCGCCCAGAGACCGAGCGCGGCGACGACGGCCATGGCCACCAGGGAGGCGAGCACGGCCACCAGGGCGTGGGGCCAGCCGTGGGGTGCCCGTCGGCCCTGCTCCGCGCGTTGCGCCGCTGTCCGCCGAGGCGGTGTCTGCTCGCTCACGTTGTCACGCTAAGCAGCGCCGGACCGGCCCGCCCGTCGGAAGGGCCGACCGCGTCAGCTTGCGAGCACCCGGAAGCCGATGCACACAATGGGCGCGTAAGGGGATGAAACGTACGTCGTGGAATTCGCCGTGGTTGTGCTGCACGGCCGCCTGCGCCTACGTCAGGTCGGATCCCCTCCACCGCAACCGACTACGCCAGACCCCTCTACCGCAACCGATTACGCCAGACCCCCTCCACCGGATCCCTCCACTCCGGATCCCCCAACGCAGGGAAGAAGTGTTCGTGAGCGTCGAGTCGCCGTCGTCAGGACGCCCCACTGGACCGCCCTCGGGCCCGCTCTCGGGCCCCTCGCAGCCGAGCCCCGGCGGGCCGGGTGACACTCAAGCGGGCGCAACCCGCGCCGACTCGACGCCCCCTCCGGGGACCGAGCGGCCGTCGGGGCCGCCGAGCAGTGGCCCACCGAGCGGTCCGGACGGCGGCGGTGGGCACGGCGGCGGGCGCGGCGACGGGCCGGATGAGCCCGGCGCGGGCTCCGGCGCGGGCCACGGGCCGTCCCGTCCGTGGTGGAAGTCGGCGCCCCGCGTGGCGGCGCTGTCCGCCGCCGTGGTGGCGGCGGTGGTGCTGGCCGTCGTCCTCACGCGCCCTGACGGCTCGTCGAAGGGTTCGTCCGCCGCCGGCGGCGAGGTGCTTCTCCAGCCCGCGGCGAAGACGGGGCCCGCACCGTTCACCGATTCGACGGCCCGTGACTCCGCCCCGGCTTCCCCGATCGCGCTGCCGAGCTCGTCGGCCTCGGCCAATGTGACACGCGGTGTCGACGGCGCCGCCCCCGGCCTCTACGGCGGGACGCGGAACGTCACGAGCTGCGACGTGGAGAAGCAGATCGGCGCGCTCCAGAAAGACCCGGCCAAGAACAAGGCGTTCGCCTCCGTCCTCGGCGTCGAACCGTCCGGCGTTCCCGGCTATCTGCGCTCGCTCACGCCCGTACGGCTGCGGTTGGACACCCGCGTGACCAACCACGGCTACCGTGACGGCGCCGCCACCAGCTACCAGGCCGTGCTCCAGGCCGGCACCGCTGTACTCGTCGACGACCGCGGTCTGCCACGGGTTCGGTGCGCGTGCGGCAACCCGTTGCTGCCGCCCGTCGCCCAGAAGGGCACACCGAAGCGGACGGGCGAGGCGTGGCCCGGGTACCGGCCGTCGAACGTCGTGGTCGTGGCGCCCGCCGCACAGGTGGTGAACAAGTTCGTCGTGTACGACTCGGACCACGGCGCCTGGTTCGAACGGCACAAGGGCGACACGGGCAGCGGCGACACGAAGACGAAGCCGCCGGTGACCGGCCCGTCCTTGTCCCCGTCGTCCCCGTCCGAGTCGCCGTCCGGCAACGAGTCGCCCTCGCCGGCCGGGCCCTCGCCGTGCGCCTCGCTCTCCGGCGGCCCGTCCTCGGCGAAGTCCTGCCCGCCCGCGTCCTCCCCGCCCTCCTCGCCGGCCACGCAGCCCCCTTCCTCGCCGGCCACACATCCGCCTTCCTCGCCCGCCTCGCGGCCCCCGTCCTCGGCCGCGTCCTCGGCCTCGGCCTCGGAGAAGTCACCCGCGTCGTCCGAACCCGCACCGCCCTCGTCCCCGGGGGCGGGCGGGGGCTCATGACCCCATGGGTGCCGCTTTCCCGAAGTGACTGACGCAACGGCCAGTTCGAGTTCCGGCAGCCGGTCCAGCAGGGTCTCCCGCGCGCTGCGGAGACACGCCCGAAGTGCGGTGGCGGGACAGTATCAGCGGCGGTCGGCGCCGAATGTCTCACTTTCGCGCAGGACGGCGAGGGCGAAGGCCAAGCGCTTGTCGAGCCAGCCCTCCCGCATGACGAAGTACCAGGTCACGCTCCCGGTGGTGCGCGGCACGGTGAGGACGGCTTCGCCGCGCTCGCCCTTCGGGCCGTCCGTCTCCACGGCCCACACCACCGGCTTGAAGTCCGTCGCGCGGTCGCCTCCCTCGGCGCCGAAGGACAGCAAGGAGTCCACGACGCCCCCCAGGACGTGCCCCGCACCTCGCTCCGCGGATGCCAGCAGCCCACCCCGCGCCCAGTGGTGGCGGGCGACGACGGCGGGCTGCCCCACCTGTTCGAGCCACAACCCTTGGTACGTGAGCTTCTTGGTGATCGAAGTGCGCCGGACCGAGCCGAGTTCCTGGCCGCCCGCGTCGGTCACCCGGTAGCGATCGGAGCCGTCGGGCAGCACATTGCAAAGGAGTTGGCGGTTCCCCTCGTCCTCGAAGAGGAGGAAGCCGCCCTTGGAGAGCGTCGCGGGGGGCGCGGCCGGAACGATGTAGACACCGGGCACCATATGGTCCTCGCCCCCGCGACGGCGGTGGAAGCGGACCGCGTGAGGCCCCGCGCCCCGCTTCGACGCGCGGAACGTGTGCCGCGTCATCCTGCCGACGGTGAACTTGGTGATGTCGTTCCAGTGCACCGGCTCGAAGGGCTCCTCCGGCCTGCTCTTTCTTCCGAATGCCATGCGCTCCCCTCCTGGCCGCGACGTATCGCCCGTGGTCCGCCCCTCCCAAAAAAGCGCCGGGTCAGGCGGCGGGCCGCTTCGAAAGGGCGTCGATGTACTCGTCGAACGTGGCCACCTTGTCGGCGGGCGGCACCTCAGCCTTGAGACTGGTGCCGTAGTCGGAGTACTCCTCGACGATCGTCTCCTGCCCCTTCTCGCCCGAGCTGGTCTCCTGGGACTTCGCCACCAAGTCGTCCTTGCCGACCCACACGTCGATGACGGCCTGTTCCTTGCCGTTCTTCCGCATGACGTCGACGTACCAGTCGTGGCTGTCCTTGGTCATGGCGGCGCCCTGGTACTTGGCGAGTTCCGCGATGTTCACCGTTCCCCGGAAGTGGTCGGTGGGGCGCCCGCCGATCTGCTCCGAGCCGACCCACTTGCCGCTGCCCGTGGCGTTGAGCGCGCCCAGAAGCTCCGTCACAAGCCCGCGTGAGCGCGACATGTCGGTCTTCTTCTCGCCGGACGGATCAATCTTGAACCAGTCCTTGCCGGGGATCTTGTCGGTCTTCGTGTAGGCACCGTCGGCCGTGTCGACGAGGTACGTCTCGCCGCTCGGGTTGTCCGCCGTCTTGTTCCCGTGGATCCGCATGGAGGAGAAGAACGGCGTCCGCTGCCAGGCCATGTCACTGGAGGGCTCGTCGGCGGAAGCGCCCGACTGGCGGGTCCGGTAGGAGTTCTGCTCACCCATCTTCTTGGTGGCGGCCGGGAGAACCGACGCCGCGTCCTTGCGCTGTGACGCGGCCGCGGCGCTCTTGGCGTCCTGCTTCTTGGCGTCGCCCCCGCCCGTGCCGCTCCCGCTCGTGCCGCTCCCGCCGCAGGCGGTCAGGCCCACGGAGAGTACGACGGTGCCGACGACCGGCACGACACATGTCCTGAACTTGCGGACGGCCTTCACGTTCCCCACCCTTTACCCACTCATTAACCAAAGAGCGGGAAGCATATACACACATGTCACGACCGGTGGAATCAATATCCGGTCCGAGCGCCGACGCGGGCCCCTAGCGGATCCTGTTCCTGTCGAACCACAGAGTGGCCGCCGTGGGCAGGAGCCCCGCCCAGAAGAGGATGCGAGGGACGCCGAGTCCACTCCACGGCGGTGCGGCGATCAGCAGGGCGCACGTCGTGGCCCAGGCCGACTGGGCCAGGACCACGCGGGCCCAGAGGCGACGGCGGATCAGCGAGCGGACGTTGAGCTGCGCGCCGGCGCGCAGCTTGCGGTAGCGGCGCCACGCACCGAAGCCCCAGATCGCCGCCATGACCACCACGCACCACAGGCGCCGGCCGATCGGGAGGGGCAACTCCGGGACCGGGCCGTCGTCCGAGGGGAACAGGTTGATCATTCCGCCCGCCACGACCACACAGAGCACGGCGAGCCAGCGGGTGCCGCGCAGAAGGCGGTACGTGGCGTGGTCGAGTCGCTGGCGCATCTGCGGGGAGTCGGGATGGCTGGAGAGCGCGTCGGCGTACAACTCCGTGGCGCGGGCTGCATGCACGCCGGGCGCCTTCGCGGCCTTCTCCGTGCGGCGGGCGAGCGCTTCATGGTGGTGCGGGTCGAGGTGGAGGATCGCCTCGTCGAGCTGGTCGGCGACGGTGCCGTTGCCGGAAAGACTGGCGATGCGCTGGGCGACTTCGTGGGCGTAGACGCTCTCGGGGCCGAGGCGCAGCGCTTGCATGGCTATCTCGGCCGCCTCGCGGGAGACGCGGTCGATGTCGCTGAACTCAAGGCGCGTGACGCCGCTCGTCCTGGCGTACTGGATCACCGCTTCACGGAATACCGCGTCGGCGAGCATGGCCCGGGGGACGGGCTCCTCGGGGGCGATACGGATCGCCTCGCGCAGCACGGGTTCGACGGTGCGCCAGCCTTCGTCGCGCGTCATGGCGTGGGCGCGCAGCATCAGGGCGCCGTAGTCCTCGGGCGCCAGTTTCAGGGCCTCGGCGGACGCCTCCAGGGCCCGCTTGGGCTCCTCGGCGGCGAGGTGACAGTGGCCGAGCATGACCCAGGCGCGTACGTCCTCGGGGTCCTCGGCGAGACGGCCGCTCAGCAGCGCCCGCGCCTGGTCGTAGCGCTCGAAGTCCAGGAGCGCGGCAGCCTGTTCGAGTACCGGGTGGGGGGTGGTCACAGCTTGCGCCTCTTCTTGAGGTAGGCGACCAAGTCGTCGTACATGCCGCCGTCGTTCGCGTACATCGCGACGTTGCGTGCGGAGGCGAACCACGGCTCCGTCGAAGGGATGGTCTGTTTCGCGGCCTCGACGAGGTCCTTCATGCCGATCATGCGGACGACGCCGGTGCGTACCGAGTCGAGGAGCGCTGTCTCGGCAGCGGTCTCACACAGGTGGGCGAGATCCGCGCCGGACAGGCCGTCCGTCATCTTGACGAGTTTGCCCAAGTCGACCTTCTCGATGGGGCGTTCACGCAGGTGATAGCGGAGGATCGCCTCGCGGGCCGGAGCGTCGGGCGGCAGCACCAGCAAAGTGCGGTCGAAGCGGCCGGGGCGGCGCAGCGCGATGTCGACGTCCCAGGGGACATTGGTCGCCGCCAGCACGAAGACGCCCTCGTTGGCGCCTCCGTCGATGCCGTCCAGCTCGGTCAGGAGCTGGTTGACGGTGTTGCGCATACCCGCGCTCTGCGTACGGCTGCGCTTGCCGCCGAGCGCGTCCAGCTCGTCGAGGAAGACCACGCAGGGAGCCTGGCGCCGAGCCGTCTGGAAGAGCTCGTGCATGTTGCGCTCGGAGTTGCCGATCCACATGTCGAGGACGTCATTGACCGACACGGACAGGAAACTCGCGCCGAGCTCACCCGCGACGGCTCGCGCCACGAACGTCTTGCCGCAGCCGGGAGGCCCGTACAGCAGGAGGCCGCCGCGCAGGCTCTTGCCGTACAGGGCACGCAACTCGGGGTTTCGCAACGGCGCGAGGAACGCCGCCTCAAGGCGGTCCTTGACCTCCCGCATACCGCCGACATCGGCGAGGCGTACGGAGCCCGGCGCATCGACGTCCCATGCGGGCGAGCCGTCCGGATCACCGCTGCCGTCCGTGGCGAGGGGTTCCTCGACGAACCTCGGCGGGATCACATCCTTGACCTGGTCGGCGGCCGCCCCCCAGTTGAACGTGCCGGCCCCCTCGGGCTCGGTGGAGGTTTCCACCGGAGCCGACCCCTCCACCGGGGCCGCCGCCCCCACGGCACGCACCATCAGCGCCCTGGCCTCCGCGTCACTCGGTGCCTGCTGCAACGCGATCGCCACCTCGGTGACGGCATCCGCTTGCTGACCTGCGTCGAGCAACAGTCCGGCCAGGTGCAGACGTAGCGGCACGTCGGCGGGAGCGGCCTCAACGGCCGCGCGCAGGCTCCGTATCAAGGGGGAGGTCTCAGGCATGCCCCCACTTTACGGACCCGGCGCCCCGCCCATGCCGACCCCTCGCGTCTACGCGATGGTCGCTCGCGCCGGATGGTAGAGCTCCCGGGCGCGAGCGCGGATGGCCGGGGCGTCCTGATCCACGTGCAGGAAGTGTTCGGACTGCCACGCCTGCGCGGCGGCGGCCTGTCGGCTGGTCGTGGTCACCCAGGGCGGGAAGACGCGGAAGCCCCGCTTGCCCCCGACACCGTCAACCGTGACGACGCCGCGCGACCCGAGCACGTACAGGGGGAAGACGAACTGGCCGAAGTGCTGACCGTCGCGGCTGCTGATGACGAAGAGGTCGACCGGATCCGTGGCGTCGAAAGGCTGGATGGGTCCGCCAGGCGACCTCTTCCATACGGTCACGAACTGGCCGGCCTTGGTGGGAGTGGTCTTGGCCACGCGGAAGCGGACGGCGAGTCCGTCGAGGACGAAGGTGTGCGCGGCGTACTCGGCGCTCTCGGATTCGGCAACCGGCTGCGAGCCGGTGAAGCCACAAGGGTCGTAGACGAGTTGCTTCGCCGCCAGGAGATCGGCGTGCGTCGGGCTGAACTCCGACCACGGCTCCCACTCCGCCGGGCCCGGGTGCGAGCGGTGCGGAGAGATGTGCGCGCGGTTCGCCGTCATCTGCCCACCCTGTCACACGGGCGGGGACGGCGCTGACGGCGCTGACGTCACGGTCGCGGCCCGTTCGGTGCGGCATCGGGCCATGCAATGGTCCGGCTGCCGTGCCAACCCCGAACGTTCAGGGTTCAGGGACGGTGGATTACTGGTCAGTTATAAGGTGGTACGCCCGGGGCCCGTCAACTGCGACCGGAACAAGGGTTGTTGACGGAAGGGCTTACTCGGCTTACTTGGGACGGTTGCTGAACGCGGGGCGGACCGCTGCCCCCATGCACGGGACAGCGTTCCCGGCCGCTCGTGGTACTGGCCGCGGCACGGTGAGAGGACTTGATGTACACCAACGAAAAGGCCCAGGCCTCCGAGAGCAAGAGGCCCCACCGGGTCGCGGCCAGGAACCCGGCCCGCGAGGACGCGACGGCGTCCGGGCTCCTGGCCCTCCAGCACACCGCGGGGAACGCGGCCGTCCTACAGATGCTCCGCCGCTCCGGCCACACCTGGGTCCAGGACCGGCACCAGCACACCGCCGGCTGCGGCGGCGACCACCGGCAGAGCGGGCCCTCGGCCGCCGAGACGGTGCAACGCTCCGCCGTCCCCGACGTGCTGCGGGCAGCCGGCCGCCCCCTGGACGACCGGACCCGTACGGACATGGAGGCCCGGCTCGGCGCCGACTTCTCCAGCGTGCGCATCCACGACGACTCCACCGCCAAGGCGTCCGCGGCCGAGGTCGGCGCCCGCGCCTACACGAGCGGTGACCACGTGGTCATCGGCGACGGCGGGGCCGACCGGCACACGCTGGCCCACGAGCTGACGCACGTGATCCAGCAGCGCCAGGGGCCGGTGGCCGGCACCGACCGCGGGGACGGCCTGCGGGTCTCGGACCCGGCCGACAGGTTCGAGCGCGAGGCCGAGGCCAACGCGCACCGGGCGATGTCCGGGGAGGCGCCGGTGCAGCGCACCACCGCGCCCGCCGCCGGACCGGCCCACCAGGGATCGCCCGTGGTGGCGCGGATGCCCGCCGACGGATCCGAGGGCGAGGTGGCGAAACCCTGGCTGGTCTTCGGCGTCGACGGGCGCAGCAGGGAGCAGCTGGCCTCGGCTGTCGAGGCCGGGTACCGGCGCTTCGACACGGCGGAGAGCTACCGGAACATCAACACGGTCTCCGAAGTGCTGCGGGGCCGGCCACGGGAGGACTACGAGATCCTGTACAAGTTCGACGTCCGCTCGGGCGAGCAACCCGCCGCACTGCGGGCACGCCTGAAGGGCGTCGCCGCGCTGTTCGGGGGCCGGCTCGACTCGCTGGTGATCCACAATCTGGACGTCGAGCGGAGCGCCCTGGCGCAGGCATGGCAGGTCCTCAACGAGCTGAAGAGCGAGCACATCACGAGGCAGGTCGGCCTCGGCAACGTCGGCGAGAGCCACACGGATCTGTTGAGTGAGCTCGGCGGCGTGGACGTCGTGGAGAACTCGGTGGAGAGCGTGCTGCTCAGCGAGAACGTCGAGAACGCGATCAAGAAGTCGGGGGCGCACCTGTACTACTACGACGTCATCAGGACCGCCCGGCAGATGGACCTCGATCTGTCCTCGCCCGACGATCTGAACGGCCTCATCTACACCATGGCCGGCACGTTCCCCAGGAAGGACGGCTCGTCCAACGCGACCATGATCACCAGCAGCGGCACGCCCGGGACCCAGGCGTCCAACCTGGCGAACTTCGGTGGCGGACCCGACCATGACGACTTCACCGGCCACGAGGAGTACGGGGCCATGGGCAAGATCGATTCATGGCGCAAGCAGCAGAGCTCCGGCCAGACGAACGACACCTCGTTCGCGCTGCGCGGTGAGCTCAGTCAGTGGCTGACCGGCCTCTGCCAGGGAAGCACGGCCGACACCCTCCGTCAGTCCATCGTGGACGCGGCGAAGGACCAGGGCCAGCCGGTGACTCAGGCCTTCATCGAGAAGTGGCTGGTGGAGGAGCATCACGTCACGGCCGATGACCTCAGCTCGGTACGGGTCCCCTCCCGCGTGGGGCTCAAGCGCCGCTACATCGGCATGCCCCTGCGGGACGCCCTCGGCGCGCTGTTCGGCGTCAAGAACTGTGACTGGAAGTGGTCCATCCAGCTCGTGCAGCTGCTGTTCAGCGACGCGGAGACATGGGACTGCGCCCTGCGGTTCGGGGCGGACGAAATCGTCCAGGAGTAACCGCGGCCGACCCGCCGACCCGCCGACCGGTCGACCCGCCGTCACGCCCGTACGATGCCCCGTTCTCCCCCGGGAGGGCGGGACATCGCGCGTGCCCCGCATGCGTCGCTCCCCGGAGCGTGATCACGTGAACAGACCTTCCCCTGCGCCCACTTGGTCCCGCAAAACAACTTGGCCCCGCCTCCGCCACCGGCACGGACCTAGCCGGTCAGATCCACTCGTCCTGGGCCGTCAGCTCGCTCGCCACGCCGCCGGTGTTGACCACCCCGGCCGCATCCATGATCAAGACCTCGCACTCCTCCGGCGCGACCGGGCGGTGCTCCACGCCCCGTGGCACCACGAACATCTCCCCGGCGCCCAGCCTGACGCTCTCCCGATCGCGCAGATCAATCGTCAGCTCCCCCTTGACCACGATGAACAGCTCGTCGCCCTCGGGGTGATCGTGCCAGACGAATTCTCCCTTGACCTTCACCGCCTTCATCTCGTAGCCATTGGCCTCGAGAATCGTCTTCGGTGACCAGTACTCGGTGAATTTCGAGAGTTTTTCGGAGACGTTCACGGGCATGTCGGGCCTGGCCATTGTTTCCTCCTGATAACCGCACACCGCGGCCCGCCGTCATGGCACACCCGGGCAGTCGGCGACGCTGAGAACGCGCGATCCGGCCGGAGCGGGAGCGGAATCGGGACCGCTGAAACCGTCCCAGCATCAAATGGGCGCCACTCCCTGTCAAGTCCCGTCCACATATGCGGGGTTGGCCTCCGCCGAGGCCCCGGACGTGGGGTGCGAGCAGCGGTCCCGTCGCCTGATCCCGGACGAGGACACGACGAGGATCCGACGAGGACCGTACCGCTGACGATGATTCCGGAAGGCGCCGCAAGCCCGTTGAGTGGTTTCAGGGTGACAGCCGGCTCACGGGCGGCCCACGCCTTTCGACCGTATGCGGGCTTCGGCAGCTACGGACCGATTCGATATTTCAGCGAAAGGACGTGACCTCACGATGACCGAAACTCACATCGGTCCCAGCGGGTCCGACACGGCGATCGCGGACAACGCGATCGTGCCCGAGGACATCAAGGGTGAAATCGACCAGTTCATGAAGGACGGTTTCACCGGCCCGGTCAAGCTCTACGAGCCCGACGAGGCCGCCGAGATCCTGCGCGAGGTCCGCGTCAAGAATCAGGACACCACCCACTCGGTGTTCCACAACAGCATGAACTACGACCGGCACCTCGACATCCCCGAGCTGTCACGCCACGTCACGCACCCCACCATCCTGAAGTACCTGAACGCCATCCTCGGCCCCGACGTGCTGTCGTGGCGTACGGAGTTCTTCGCCAAGTTCCCGGGTTCCCGTGGCACCGAGTGGCACCAGGTGCGCGACTACAGCTACGCCACCGGCAAGCCGCAGCTGCTGCCGACGAAGTCGGACTGGAACGCCTACATCGACATCACGGTGTGGACGACGTTCACCCCGGCGACGAAGAAGACGGGCTGCATGCGCTTCGTCCGCGGTTCGCACCGTGACCGCATCTTCGACGAGAGCAAGTCGCCCGCCCGTGGCCGCGAGAGCCGTTACGAGAACGACCACGAGACGACGTTCACGAAGGACACCGGTTTCTACGGGTACGACTTCTCCGACTTCGCCGTGGACCCGAACTGGGAGCCGCGCCCGGAGGACGTGGTGGACGTCGAGATGCAGCCGGGCGAAGCACTCATCTTCACGGCCTCCTGCGTCCACGGCGCCCTGCCCAACATCACCGAGCGCGACACCCGGTTCGCCATCACCTCGCGCTACGTGCCGACGCACGTCCGGGTCTACCCGGACCAGGACGCCTACACCGCGCACGGGCAGGACTTCGACCTCAAGGACTACGGCACCGTCGTGGTCTCGGGACGGGACACCTTCGGGCACAACCGGATCCGTACGACCAACGCCCACGGCGAGCCCTTCGCCGTCAAGAACACCCACTGACTCACTTTCGTCCATGAACCGGGACTCCGGACGACGAAGGGCAGAGAGGACGCAAGCGTGATCCAGCAGAAGATCAACCAGATCTGGGGACGGGCTCTCAAGCTCGAGGACATCTCCGACGACGACGATTTCTTCGCTCTCGGCGGCCACTCGCTGATCATGGCGACGGTGCAGACGGCGATCCACGACGAGATCGGGATCGAGATCCCGATGGACGAGCTGTTCCGGCACCCCACGGTGCGCAGCATCTCCGCATACGCCGAGTCGCGCCTCGCGGTGTCCTGACCTCGCGCGGTCGCGGCTCGCTCCCGTCCGTCGGCTGACGGCACGGGCGGCGGGCCGCGCCGCGCGCCACCGCGTGCGGCGGCGCCGGTCCACCCCGGTGCCGCCGCCGCTCAGCTGTCGCGGCGCGCTCGGACGGCCGTCGCACGACCGACAACCATGGGACGACGCGTCCTCGCCACGGAAGGAACTCCCGGTGCAACTCTCCTCCAGGGGAACGAAGATGAGTGGCCTGTCGGGAATCCGCAGCATCATGGAGGACATCGCGCTGGCCGCGACGGACACCTCGGGCGACACCTGGCTCAACCTCAGCCCGGGAAACCCGGCCGCGATCCCCGAGGTCACCGACACCTGGCGCCGCCTGCAAGAAGAAGCCATGGCGAGCGGCTTCGCCGAGTTCAGCGGCCGGTACGGGCCCTCGCGCGGCTCCGACGTACTGGTCGAGGCGATCGTGCGTTACTTCAACGCCCGTTACGGGTGGGGGATCGGGCCGGAGAACGTCCTGGTGGGCGCGGGCTGTCAGATGCTCGCCTTCATGGCGACGACCATCTTCACCGGGCCCTGCGACGACGGCCCGCGCCGGCTGGTGCTGCCGTCCGTCCCCGACTACACCGGCTACCAGGGGCTGAGTCTGGACGCCGGTGGCACCGTCGGAGTCGAGCCGGGTGTGGAGCTCAAGGACGGACGCTACTTCCGGTACACCTTCGACCTCGATGCGGTGCGTGCCCAGACCTCGGTGGGGATGATGCTGCTGTCGAGCCCGGGCAACCCGACCGGCCGCACCCTGCTGCCGGACGACCTGTCCGGCCTCATCGAGATCGCCGAGGAACGCGACATCCCGCTGGTGCTCGACCACGCGTACGGCGATCCGTTCCCCGGCGTCGCCCAGGACTCGGTGGACCCACCGCTGCATCCGAATGTCATCAACTGCTTCACCTTCTCCAAGGCGGGGCTGCCCGGGGAGCGTCTAGGCTTCGCGATCGGGCCACGAAACGCGATCGACGCGATGCTGTCCTTCACCGCCAACTCCCATTTGCACGCACCGCAGTTGATCCAGGCGACGGCGGCGCTCGCCCTGAACAGCGGAGCGATCGACACGCTCACCGGCGAGGCGATCCGCCCCTACTACCGCGACAAACGACGCGCGGCCGAGAAGCTACTGCACGACCTCCTGCCCGACGCCCTCGACTGGCGGCTGCACAGCACCGACGGAGGCATGTTCTGCTGGCTGTGGATCGACCACGACTGGTTCTGCGACCTGGCGCTCTATGAAGCCCTCAAGCGCAAGAAGGTCTTCGTCGTGCCGGGCCGCCACTTCTTCGTCGAGCCCTTCTCCTCGCCCTTCCTTTCGGAGCACGCGACGCGCTGCGTCAGGCTGAGCCTGAGCCCGGACGAGACGGTCATCGCCGAGGGCATCGCCCGGCTCGCACAAGCCCTGGAGGAGGTGCGCGGTGCGAAGTGAACGGGTGCGCAACGGCGACATCACCCTCGACGTGGCGGTCGCCGGCCAAGAAGATCTGCCCACGGTGCTCTTCGTCAACGCCGTCGGCATGGAGAACCGCCTCCTGGAGGGCCTGGCGCGGCAGTTCCTGCGCTCGGGGATGAACCTCGTCACCTGGGAGCTGCGGGGCAGTCCCGGCCCCTGCGCCGAGCGGCAGGTGACTCTGGAGGAGCACACCGAGGACGCCCTTGCCGTGGTCGACGCCCTCGGGCTCACCCGGGTCCATGTGGCCGGCTGGTGCACCGGCGCGTCCATCGCGCTCTTCGTCGCGCACGCGCTTGAAGAGCGCGCCCTGTCGTTCACCTCGATCGACGGCGCCCTCCTGTTCGACGGGGTGCCAGGAGCACCGGTGGGCAACGCCGTGTTCGACATGTGCGCGCAGATCGCCGCCGACACCGACCGCGCCGCGTACTTCCACGACGTCGTACGGCCACGGGGCAACGAGGGCGCCGCACTGGGAGTCCAGGACGAAGCGCTCGTACGCATGCTGACGCTGCCCTACCGGCAGGGCCGCGAAGAACTCACCCGTTTCGCCTGGGGGATCTCCGCGACCTGCGACTACGACCCTGCCGCGGCCTGCGCCCGGCTCTCGGTGCCCGCGTTGTTCATCGCCCGGCAGGACGACGCGATGGTGGGGCACCGCAACTCGCGACGCGCAGCCATGCTCGTCGAGGGGGCGCGGCTGCACGTGGCCGGATCAGGGGGCCACTACGCCCTCTTCATCGACCCGGCCGAGACGGCCGCCACCATGGCGGCGTTCGTCCTGAAGGACAGCGCCCCGGCGTGAGGCCGGTTGGCCGCCACCGGTGGCCCGGCCTCAAGAAGGCGGCCCCGACCGGCGCCGCCTCGGGGGCCGCGACTCCAGGATGTCGACGGGCCGCCGGCGCAGATGCTCGTAGACGAGCGAGGCATGCAGATCCGCGACCGACGGGTACTGCGCGATGTGGTCAAGGACGAAGTCCTCCAGGTGCTGTGCGTCCTGCACGGCCACCAGCACCTGGAAGTCGTTGCTTCCCGACACCACGAACACGTCCAGGACTTCCGTCAGGGTGAGGACGAACTCGCGGAACGCCTCGACCGCGTCGCGGCTCTTGGGGTGGATGCGTACGGCGATCATCGCCCGCAGCCCGCGCCCCATGGCGTCCAGATTCACCTCGGCCGTGTACCCGAGGATCACCTCGTTCTGCTGTAGACCACGCACCCGCTCCAGACACGTCGAGTCCGCGATGCCCAGCGCCCGCGCCAGCTCACGGTTGGAGCGGCGTGCGTTTTTCTGGAGCTCCAGTAACAACCCGCGATTGATCTCGTCAAAATTCGCCACAACTCCCAGTCTAGCGAAGCTATTTCGGAACCCTTGCAGAGGAGCTGAAACCCTTGCCACACTCCATCCAGTGGCCGGCAATACTCACGGACCTCGGTGTCGACGGACACCGCGGCCCGTCGCGGACGTCCCCCGCCTGACCGATCACCCGACGAGCCGGCCGCACCCCACCACCTCACCGAGTCCTGGGCGTGCCCCCACGTACACACGCGAGGAAAGAAGCCCATGCGCATGCACAGCACCACCACCCCCTGGCTGCCCTTCGGCCCGGCCGACGAGGCGGACGTCAGGCTGTTATGCCTGCCGCACTCGGGCGCGGGCGCCTCGGCCTACCGGGCCTGGGGCGCGGACCTGCCCGACTGGATCGGCGTGTGCCCCATCCAGCCGCCGGGGCGCGAGACCCGCCGCCAGGAAACGCCGTTCAGCGAGGTCGGTCCCCTCGTTTCCGCGCTCGCACGGGACATCGCGGCGACCGTCGAGGGCCCCTACGCCGTGCTCGGGCACAGCACCGGAGCGATCTGCGCCTTCGAACTGTGCCGGGAGCTGCGCAGGATCGGCGCACTCCAGCCCGTCCACCTCTTCATCGCCGGGCGCCGCGCCCCCCAGGTCGAGGAGCACTCCTCACGGCTCGGTGAGCTGACTCTGGACGAGCTGGCGGAAGTACTCCGTCTGCATGGCGGGACGCCCGACTGGGTCGTCAACGACCCGGCCATGCTGCGCATGCTGCATCCACTGCTCACCGCCGACTTCGCCGTCAGCGAGGAGTACGCCTACACCCCCGAGCC
Organism: Streptomyces sp. NPDC006711; assembly: GCF_042869775.1. Lineage (NCBI taxonomy): Bacteria > Bacillati > Actinomycetota > Actinomycetes > Kitasatosporales > Streptomycetaceae > Streptomyces > Streptomyces sp. NPDC006711. Next base: position 44,606 of record NZ_JBIAGO010000002.1, on the reverse strand, counting down.
CCCGCTCGACCTGCCGATCTCCGTGTTCGCCGCGAGCGACGACCACCGGGCGACGACGGCCCACCTGGCCGCCTGGGAAGAGCAGACCACCGGCGCGTTCACCCTCCACCCTCTGGAGGGGGACCACTTCGCCCTCTTCACTCACGCGTCCGCCGTGCACCGCGCCATCGCGGAGGCGCTGCGGGCAGCGTGACGACGTCAGGGCCGGCGCCCAACCCCCCCCCGTGCCGCCGGCCCTGACGTCCCCTTCAGGAAGCCCCACCGACCAAGAACGTCCCGACTTTGCCCAGCGGCAGCGAAAGACGAATGAGTGTGATGCGCGATGAAGACCAAGCCCCTAGGTGCCTTCGGCTGGCTGCTGTTCACCATGATTCTCTGGGGCAGCGCCTTTCCCTCCTCCAAGTACGCCACCGAGCACGTACCCCATGCGATAGCCGTCCTGTTCCGCTTCGGCGGAGGGGCCCTGGTCCTCCTGGTCATCACGTTCTTCCGGCGGCCGCAGCAGTCCCCGAAGCTCAAGGACATCGTGGGCGCGTGCGTCGCCGGACTGATCGGGGTCTGCGGCTACAACTCGCTGTTCTTCTGGGGCGTCACCCTGGCCCCCGCCAGTGACGGCAGCGTCATCTTCCCCGCCCTCACCCCCGTCATCACCGCGGTCGTCCTCATCCTGACCCACCGCGAGACGGCCAGGCCGGCCCGTATCATGGGACTCATCCTCGGCGTCGGCGGCGCCGCCCTGTTCTTCTTCACCACCAACGCCCACGGAGCTCCGGGCTCGACCCGGCTGATGGGTGACACGATCTTCCTGATCGGCGCCGCCGTGTGGTCCACCTACACCCTGCTCAACCGCCGCCTGGTGGCGGGCATGGACCCGGTGCAGGCCGTCACGTACTCCACGGTCGCCGGCTCCATCGCCCTCGGCGCCATGGCGGCCCCGCACTTCGACGACGTCGCCTGGGGCTCGTTGTCGACCGGGTTCTGGATCAACGCCGTCTACCTCGCGATCGGGCCGACCGCCGTGGCCTACATCCTGTACGTACGAGGCATCCGGGACGTCGGCGCGTCCGCCGCCTCGGTCATGATGTTCGCCGTTCCTCTCTTCGGCACGGTCTTCTCCTTCATCTCCCTCGGCGAATCCTTCACCTGGTCCCAGGGAGCGGCTGCGGTGATCATGGTGGGCGGCGCGCTCCTGGCCGTCATCACGGGCCGTAAACCGGCCGCCGAACCCACCAGCATCGAGCAGCCGGTACCGGCGGACGCGCGCGAGGAACCCTCAAATCCGGAGGAGCCCGGCGCGACGCCGGTCCGGGAAGCGGGTCCTGTGACGCGGTGACCTGGTGATCCGGTGTCCTGGTGACCCGGGTCGGCCGACGGGGTGCGCCACGTGGGTGTGTCCACGTGGCGCACCCCTCCGCGTCGTTCCGCGTCGCGCGGACGTTGCTACGTCTCCTCCCGTACGGTCACCAGATCCTGCCCCTCGCGCCGCCGCTCCCCGCTGTCCCCCGGCACCGGACGCGGCCGCGCGGCGGGGTGGAAGCGATCGAGCAGCGGACCGGTCATCACCGTGGTCGCCACCGCCATCACGACCATGGCCGTGAACAGGCGACTGTCCAGAACGCCCAGGGACAGACCGACGTTGAGGATCACCAGTTCGGTGAGCCCGCGGGCATTGAGCAGCACACCGAGGGCCGCTGCCTGCGGTCCGGTCGCCCCGGTCAGCCGTGCCGCGCCGGCCGCGCCCGCGAACTTGCCGAAGCAGGCCGTGACGATCACGGCCAGCAGGATGAGCAGGCCGTGGCCGCCGAGCCCCCCGAGGTTCACCGAGAGGCCGGTCACCATGAAGAAGACCGGGAGCAGGAAAAGACTCGTCTGTTCGATGCGTTCGGGAACCTCGGGGGCCGTCCGGTCGATGACGGTGCGCGGGACGATCACGCCGAAGGCGAAGGCCCCGAACACCGCGTGCAGTCCCAGCGCCTGGGTGGCCCAGGCGCAGAGCAGGAGACCGACGACCAGCACGGCGTGGATGAGTACGGGGCCGGACGGGCGGCCCGGTGCGAAGAGCCACGTCAGGCCCGGCCGCACGGCGTACCACAGGAACAGCAGGAGCCCCGCCGAGACCAGCGTCATGCGGGCCAGCGGCCAGCCGCCCGTGCTCTGCGCCAGAGCCACGACCACGGCGAGCACCACCCAGGCGAGGAAGTCCTGGATGGCGGCGCAGGCCACAGCCATCGCCCCGATCCGGTCCTTTTGCAGACCGCGCTCGGAGATGATGCGCGCCAGTACCGGGAAGGCCGTGATGGACATGGCCGCGCCCAGGAAGAGGGCCGGGACGAGCCGGCCCGGCACGGTGGTGCCGGCGTCGGTGAGCCAGGGATGAAGGACGCAGAGCAGTCCGGCACCGAGGGCGAACGGCAGGATGACCGAGCTGAGGGACACGGCGGTCACTTGACGGCCGTGTCCCCGCAGTTGCGAACCGTCGAACTCGTAGCCGACGCCGAACATGAAGAGCACCAGGCCCACCTGCGAGAGGACCTGAAGGTAGGGCCGGACCTCCGGAGGGAAGATCACGTCGACCGGATTGCCGGGCACGAGGCCGAGGAGGCTCGGGCCCAGGGCGATGCCGGCGATGATCTCGCCGACGACGACCGGCTGGCGGACTCGCTGAGCCAGCCGGGCGAAGACATGGGCCGCGGCGAGGATCACGGCCAGAGAGAACAGGACGTGTTCGGTCACTGCTTCCGTGGACCCGGATGCCAAGGGATGTAATTCCAACGTTCCGTCTCTCCGTAGGTGGTGAGCGGTCTTGTGCCGTCGGTCCCGCGGAAGCGGGGTGGGCGCCTAACGCGAGCGTGCTTCCCTGCGCGAGGCGGCGGACCGCATGTTTTCGGCCAGCGCCTTGCGGTCGATCTTGCCGTTGGGGTTGAGCGGAAAGGCCGCCACTTCCACGAACTCCTGCGGCACCATGTTGCGCGGCAGCGTCTCCAGGAGATCCTGGCGCAGCGACCGTTCGTCGACCGGCTCCGCCGCCGCGATCACCACGGCGACGAGCCGGGCATCCTGCTCGCCGTCGGCCACGGGCAGGACGACGACGTCGCGCACCTTCTTGTGGCGCCGCACGGCGTGTTCGACATCGCCCAGGTCGATCCGCATGCCCCGGACCTTCACCTGATGGTCCACCCGGCCGACGACGACGAGTTCACCCGACGGCGTCTCGTACCCCTGGTCCCCGGTCCGGTAGAAGCGGACCGGCCGCCCGTCGCGCTCCATCGTGGCGAAGTTGCTCTGCCGCGCCGGGTCGGCGTTGAGGTACCCGGCCCCGACACTGATGCCCGAGACGCAGATCTCTCCCACCTCCCCGGGGGCGACTTCCTCCAGGCTGTCGTCGAGGATGCGGATCTCGGTGTTGTACACCGGAGCACCGGCGGGCATACGGCTGTCGGCGTATCCCGGGTAGTCCACCATGCGGTGCGACGTCGCGACGTCCGTGCACTCGGCGACACCGTACTGGTGCAGCAGGACACAGGTGTTGCCCTCACGCGTGGCCCAGTCGGCCACGCGCGCCGCCGACATGGGCTCGCCGCCGATGAACACGTAGTGCAGGCCGGTCAGGACGTCCGTTCCCCGGTCCATCTCCCTGTCCACCAGCAGGTACAGCGTGCTGGGCGCACAGTGGAGCGTACGGACGCCGAGCTCGCCGATGAGGCGGTAGGCCAGGCTGATGTCGAAGCTGCGGCTGGGCAGCAGGTGCAGGGCGGCCCCCACGAACAAAGGGGCCATGATGCTGCGCTGGCTGATGTCGAAGCCGAATGAACTCAGCAGCATATTGCTGGAGTTGTGGTCCAGTCCGTACTCCACACGCAGCCAGTTGAGGAGGTTGAACCAGCCCTCGTGGCGCACCGCCGTGGCCTTCGGTGTGCCGGTGGAACCGGAGGTGAAGACCACGTAGCAGAGGTCGTCCGGTCCGATCTCGACCTGGGGATCCGTGGTGGGGCGTGACTCCAGTCGGTGCCGCGGGTCGTTCACGTCGATGATGTCGCCGTGGCACCCCTCGATCAGGGAGAGCGTGTCGTTGGCTGCCAACACCGCTGTCATCTGCGGGAGTTGGGACAGCATGAGCCGCAATCGCTCGGGCGGGTACGTGGGGTCGAGCGGTACGTAGGTCGCGCCGGCCTTGAGGACGGCCAGGATGCTGGACGCCAGCTCCGGGGACCGGTCGAGGCACACTCCGACGATCGCGCCGCGGGTGATGCCGTGTGCCGTCAAGTGGTGCGCGAGCCGGTTCGCGCGGGCGTTCATCTCGCCGTACGTGAGCCGTTCCTCGCCACAGGTCACGGCGAGCCGTTCCGGATGTGTCCTGACATGTTCTTCGAAGACGCGGTGGGCGAGGCGTTCGGCGGGCAGCGGGACGCGGTTGCCGATCAGGGCCATGTGGCCGTCACTCCTTGGACCGTGGATGAATGCGCGGGTACGCGCGGGAAGCCGAGATCGGCGTCAGGAGGCGGCGTGGTTGCGGTTGACCGCGTTGAGGACGGCTGCGGTGGCCGCGGTGGCGGGGTCGTGGTGCAGCGCGGCGGCGTGCGTGGCCGTGTTCTCGTGCGTGAGGTGGGTGTAGGCGACGGTGCCGTGGTCGGGGTGGGGGTGGCTGTGCTGGTGCAGGAGCGTCACGGGGTGGCCGGCCCGGGTCAGCGCGTCAGCGGCGGCGTCCTGAGCCGTGGCGCCGGTACCGGTGGTGTCCACTTCGCGCCCGTCGGCGTCGGCGAGGGTGAGGTGGAGGGTGATCGCACCGGGGGCGGTCTCCTCCTGGCGGCACTCCTTGAGCAGGAGCCAGGGGCGCGGCTCTAGGTAGGTCTCGGTGAACGCCTTCCACAGGTCGTGCGGGGTGAGCTCGGCACCGGTGCGGTCGGTGATCTGCTGGACGGTGCGGGCGAAGTCCACGCGCAGCTGGCGGGGCAGGTCGAGGTGGTGGTCGGACTTGAGGACCTGGGCGATACCGCCCTTGCCCGACTGGGAGTTGACGCGCACGACGGATTCGTAGGTGCGGCCGACATCCCTCGGGTCGATGGGGAGGTAGGGGACCTGCCAGGGCTGGGCGCCGGGTCCTGTGCCCTGTCGGCGGGCCGTCTCGTCCAGGGCGGCCAGGCCCTTGGCGATGGCGTCCTGGTGGGTCCCGGAGAACGCCGTGTAGACCAGCTCTCCGGCGTAGGGGTGGCGGGCGGGAACAGGCATCTGGTTGCAGGACTCCACCGTGCGGCGCACGGCGTCGATGTCGGAGAAGTCGAGCTGGGGGTCGATGCCATGACTGAAGAGGTTCATCGCCAGGGTCGCAAGGCAGACGTTCCCGGTGCGCTCACCGTTGCCGAACAGGGTGCCCTCGATGCGGTCGGCGCCCGCCATCAGGGCCAGTTCGGCCGAGGCCACGGCGGTGCCGCGGTCGTTGTGGGGGTGCACGGAGAGGATCACGGAGCCCCGGCGGTCCAGGTGGCGGTGCATCCACTCGATCTGGTCGGCGAAGACGTTGGGCGTGTCCGTCTCCACGGTGGTCGGCAGATTGAGCGTGACCGGCCGGTCGGGCGAGGCGTCCCAGCGCGTCAGGACCGCGTTGCACAGCTCAAGTGCGTAGTCCGGCTCGGTGACGTTGAACGTCTCGGGGGAGAACTCGTAGCGGAGCTGCGCGCCCGGCATGGTGTCCGCGAGCCGTGCCACCTTGTCCACGGCTCGCAGGGTGAAGTCCTTCAACTCGCCGGCCGACAGGTGAAAGACGGTCTCCCGCCACAGGCACGCGGTCGCCAGGCACAGGTGCACGACGGCCCGCCGGGCCCCGCGCAGCGCCTCGAAGGTGCGCTCGATCAGCTCCGGGCGGGCCGGGGTGAACACGACGATCGTCACGTCGTCGGGCACCCGGTCCTGCTCGATCAGCTCCCGTACGAAGTCGAACTCCGCCCGGCTGGCCGCCGGATAGCCGACCTCGATCTCCTTGAAGCCCATGCTCACGAGCAGGTCGAACATCCGCCCCTTGCGGTCGGCGTCCATCGGCACGGCCAGCGCCTGGTTGCCGTCCCGCAGGTCCACCGACGCCCACAGCGGCGCGTGCCTGATCTCCCGCGCGGGCCAGCCACGGGCCCCGGCCCCGGCCGGCACCCGGTCCGCGACGCGCTCGTAGCGATGAATCGGCATCGACGACGCCCGCTGGGCGTTCCACCACGGCTGCCCCGGGCGCCGCGGCCCCTCCGGCGCCCGCACCCCACCCACCAGATTCGCCATAGTCTCGGACACGCCAACCGCCTCTCTACGGATCCGACAGAACCAACGCCCCGACCCTCACTTCCGCTGTCCTCACCCCATCCTCGAAGCATCCTCGGCGGCCGATGACACCGCCATAAACGGACCAAACTGCTCCGCTTATGGTTCCGTCTCCGCCCACTGCGGCGAAAATCAGCCAGTTTTCATGATCGATGATTGTGGTGCATATGACTGCTGGAATGATCGGCATGCGACCCCATGGACAGGCCCGCCCGGCGACCCCGGCCCAGGCTGTCCCAAGGAGTGGATGGCCCCTATCGACTCGCGATGGGCCTGGATAGCCTGACCGGCAGAATTCACGACCACCTTCACGCGCCAGTGGTCAGCATCTTTCAACACGGGGGTTCAGTGCTGAATTATCGCATCCTGGGGCCACTCGAAATAGGGACCACCTCAGGGCAGGTCAGATTGCCCGGAAGCAAGCGGCAGGCCTTCCTCGGTGCTCTGTTGCTCGCCGGCGGCATGCCCGTATCGCTCGCGCAGTTGATCGACACGGTATGGGGCCACCAGGCTCCGCCCACCGCGATCAAGCAGATCCGCAACGCGGCCTCTGACCTGCGCAGGAGCCACCCGGAGATCGGCGAACAGCTCCTCATGGCGGGAGACGGCTACCAGTTGCGGATCGACGAGGACCGGCTGGACGCGAAGGTGTTCTCGCGTGGCGTCGCCCGCGCCCGGCGCCTGGTGAAGGAAGGTCTCGTCGCCGACGCGCTGGAAGAATACAGATCCGCACTCTCCCTCTGGCGCGGCTCCGCGCTCGCCGGACTTGAAAGGCCCGCTCTACAGGCCCAGGTGGACGGGCTCAACGAATTGCGCATGACCGTCCTTGAAGAACGCTTCGAACTGGAGTTGGCAGAGGGAGAGCACAAATCCATCGTCGGTGAACTTGCCCTATGGGTGGCCGAACATCCACTGCGAGAACGTCTCATTTCCCAGTTGATGCTCGCGCTGTACCGTTCCGGCTCCCAGGCCCGGGCCCTGACCATTCATGAACAGGCGCGTCAGAGACTCAAAGAAGAACTCGGAGTCGACCCGGGACCCGAATTGCGGGAAGTCCATCAGTACATTCTGGTGAATGGCACGCGCAGAACTGGCTATGGCGCCCAGTCCCTGCGGCACAACAACCTGCCCGCAAGGAGCGGAAACTTCACCGGCCGGCTTCTCGAACAGCGACTCATCGAGAAAGCGGCGCGGGCCGCGGGCGCCGCCCGGGGCGGGGCGGGGAGCGTCCCCGCGGTGGTGGCCATAGACGGCATGGCCGGGGTCGGTAAGACCACCCTGGCCGTCCACGCCGCGTACCACCTGGCGGATTCCTGCCCGGACGCCCAGCTCTTCGTCGACATGTCCGCGTGCTCGGCGGGCAAACAGCCTCTGACCGCGTGGGCGGCCCTGGGAATTCTCCTGTCCGGCCTCGGCGTGCCGCCGCGCGGTATTCCAGCCGGTCTGGAGGAACGGGCGACCACGTGGCGGCGGCTCATGGCCGACCGGCGCGCGCTGATCGTGCTCGACGACGTGGCGGACACGCAGCAGATCCTTCCGTTGCTGACCGGTGCGCCCGGCTCTCTCACCATCGTGACGAGCCGCAATCGGCTCACCGAATTCATGTCCACCTGTCAGCTCACTCTCCAGGAGATGTCGCCGGCCGAGGGCGGGGAGATGTTCAGCCGGATCGCCGGGGAGAAACGCGCCTGGCGGGAGCGGGCGGCCGTCGACGACATCGTCGGACTGTGCGGCGGGCTTCCCCTGGCGATTCGGATCGCCGCGGCCAAGCTGTGCCACCGGCCTTCCTGGACCGTTGCCTACCTTGCCTCCCGGCTCGCCGACGGAGGGCAACGGCTGTCCGTCCTCGACGACGAGGACGGCCGCATCACGCAGGTTTTCCAGCAGTCCTACGACGGCCTGACCTACCGTCAGCAACACGTCTTCCGCGTACTCGGCCGCCTGCCCAGCGACAACATCGAACCCCATACGGTGGCACGGCTGACCGGGCTTTCGGCGGCCCGCATCGATCAGCTGCTCGAATCGCTGGTCGACGCCCACCTGATCGAGGCGATGGGCCCGGGCCGGTACCGCATACACGAACTGCTCCACGCGTACGCCGCGCAGCTCACGGACGCCACCGACGTCATGGACGGGCCGGAAGTCGGGCGTGACCGGCTCCTCGCGACGCGAGTCACCGACGGCCGCCTCCCGGCCCAAGTGGCCGGGATACCAAGAGAGTTATCGGTCACGGGTCCGCTCCGGAGGGCTGCGGCCTGTTCCAGCGGCTGACCCCGGCGCGGTCGATCCGTGCGACGTAACTACACCTGGGATCGCGGTAGTTGAGCCGGGTAAGTGCGCTTCGTACCGGATTGACCACGTTAGACTGCACGCGACCCGCCCGGAATGCCTCGCGGCGAGTCAACCTCCGTACAGATAAAGCGCCTTGGAGGCATGAGTGAGCAGCACAACCGTCCTGATCCTGCGTGATCCGGAATCACGTGAGGTGAACCTTCGATGCGACGCTCTGGGCTCATATCTGCGCCGGATGAGCGGAGTTGAGGGCAAGGACGTCACGCTGATCGAGGGCGCCGCGCGGTCGTCCGAGACAGTGACCCAGGTCGCCGAGGCGGCCGGCCTGGTCGGCGCCGAGGGACAGGTCCGTTACGTTCCCACGCGCGCCGCACGCGACCGGGTCGTGGCGGACGGGGACGGGGCCTGGGCGCCTGCCCTGGTCTCCCGCCACCGCAAGCAGGCGCGTCGTTCCGTCGGCGCCGTCTTCCAGTTCCCCCTCGAAGCCGAGGCGCAGGACACCGACACCACCCCCGCGTCCCTGACGACGTTCGTCACCGACTGGACCGGGCTTCCCAGTTCCTGCGCGATCGCGGTGCACCCGGGACACCCCCTCAGCACCGGTCTCGGACCGGACGAGGAGGCCGCTTTCACCGGTCGGTTCTGCCGGCACCCGCTCACCGGCGACCTCCTGCCGATCTGGGTCGCGGACTGGGTGAAGCCGGAGTTCGGAACGGGCGCCGTTCTGATCAACCCGGGTCACAACGCGGCCGACCTGGAGTTCAGCCGCAAGGTCGGGCTCCCCGTTCGCTTCTCGCTCGCGCCCGAGGACTACGACGGCGCGCCGGCGGACTGGCCGAAGCCCCCGTTCATCAAGTCCGGTTTCGCCTTCCGCACCGGCGCCACGGACGGACTGCCGTTCAGCGAGGCGAAGACCAAGTACTTCGCGGCCGTCGCCGAGCGGGGCCTTGTGGAGGAGTACACCGATTCCGGTATGGGCACGTTCCGGATCGCCACGATCGACGCGGAGGGCGAAGTCGACCTGGCGTGGGACCCCCGGCGCCGTACGGTCGCCTCCCGAGGTGAGGGCGGCGACCCGATCGCGGTGACGCTGTCACCTGTCCTGCGCGGCGCGGAGCAGCATGTGCGCTCGTCCGACCTCACGGTTGTCACGCCGTCCACCCGGGTCGAGGACGACCTGCTCGCGCTGCGGCTGCTCCTGGCCGAACCGGAGCTCGAGCCCGCGGTCAAGAGCGCGCCCGAGGTCGTCGTGGTCAGCAACGCGCAGCTGGCCAAGGGCGTCGACGCCGGTGTGCCGGACGACGTCCTCGGCCTGGCTCTGCTCGTCAGCGCCAGCCCGCTGGACACGCTGTCGGTCAAGCCGCAGCACATCGAGCCGTGCGAACGCTTCCTCAAGGCGCACGAAGGGCTCGCCGCACGGGAGTGCGTGGCCGGACAGGACCTCTCCGCGGAGACGGCCAAGGCGGCCGGCCAGATCAAGGGGCTGCTGGGGCGCCAGGACCTCAAGCAGGCCTTCACCCAGCTCTACCGCCTCCAGAAGAACCTGGCGAAGAGCGAGACCGTCGGCGCGTCGGACGTGTCCTGCTACGGCGTGCTGGCGCACGTCCTCGCGGGGGTGGAGGCGCCGCACGCTCCCGAGGAATTGGCCGCCGTCTGGAAGACGATCTGACGGTCCGTCCCATGCACGGGAACTGCCGTCCCAGGGAAGCGGGTTGAAGCCCGGTTCCCTGGGGCGGCGTTTCCCGTGCCGCGTGCCGCGCGTGACGTGCGCCTGGTGTGCTGAGGATGGTCCGAGGATGGGGTGAGGACAGGACCAGTGATGGTCGGGGCGTTGGTTGTGACGGGAGCCGCAGAAAGGCGGGGGCTGCGCGGCAGCGGCGAGCGCGGCCATTCGCGGTGGACACTCAGGGGAGGAACCACATGAGGGAACAGCACCGGACGCCCATGAAGAAGACCGGCCGCCTAGACCAGCCGGCGAGCCTGCCGGCGGTCCCGGGTGTCGTGGACGGTCTCATCACGGCGCAGACGGACGCCGACGGCAGCATCTCCTTGCGGATCCAGATCAAAATGGGCCGCCTGGCGGCGGAGAGCCGTGAGCACGTCGAGGTGGTCCTGGACCCGGGGCACTGCGAGGCCCTGGTCGAGGCTCTGCTGTCCACCGGATCGGCCACGCTCCCCGAGCCCCGCCCCTTCCAGGCGATCCCGTGTTCCGTCGGCATCAATCTGCACAGTTCCTTCGGCGAGGGGGAACCGCGGCGTCGCGCCATAGCGCCGGCCTGAGACGCCTGGGGATAGCGCGCGGCCAGGCGTGGCTCGGTCACCGAATGGCGAGGCCGGGACGCGGGCGGGGCCCAGGTCCGCCTGTGGGTGACCGCGCCGGCCCGGGCGCACGCGCCACCGCCCGGCCGCGCGCCAGGCTCAGTCGGTCGATCGGCCCGGCCATCGGGTGAAGCGGCGCAGCCCCCTGCGGGTCGGCTTGAGGGGCTTGTCCTCCGGGGCGGCCGGGCCCTGGGCCGCGGTGAGGGCCGCCGCCGGGGCCTGCTGCGGCGCCTCGACGTACGGGGCGCCCCGTTCGAGCCGGGTCCGCACGGCCTGCGCCATGGCGTGGTGGGACTGGTGCTGCACCAGGCCCTCCGCCGAGAGCCGTTCCCACATGTGCAGCAGTTCCTGGCCACGGGCCGCCACCTGGCCCTCGTCCCACAGCCGCTGCCACGCGGCGGTGGCGCGCGCCACCTCGGGCGCGGCCCGTGTCAGATCGGTGCGGCACCGGATGCGCGCCACGGTCAGCGCGAGGACGGTCGAGACGGTGTAGTCGCCGCGCAGATAGGCCATGTACGCCTCGATCGCCCGCGCCTCGAGCGACAGGTCGTCCTCCACACCCCTGCGCAGGGTCAGGTGCTCCCGCAGGGCGCTGGCCAGGACGAACGCGGCGTGCAACTCCTCGCGCTGCGCGTGCTGCATGATCCGCTCGACCCGGGCCAGGGGAGGGAAGGCCGCCTCCTCCGCGGCGATCCGCTCGTGTCCCGGCGGCAGGTCCTCCTCTTCCGCGATGGTGCGGCTCGATCCGTCGGGGTACACCCGCAGCCGTGCCACCTGCTGCACCGTACGGTCGATGACGGTCGCGGCCACCGGAGCGCCCAGGGTGCGGGCGAACATGGTGACGGCGTCGAGGATCGCCTCGTTGGGCGGTCGGGTGCCGCCCATCTGCACCAGGTGGCCGTTGACCACCGTGGATCCGTCCTCGGCCACATACGCGTCGAGCCGGACCAGCGGCGACGCGTTGAGCGCGGGCAGGTTCGCCCCTTCGCGGGACGCGGGAAGACCTTCCCCGTCGCGGGGCGCGGGCAGGTTCCCGACGTCGCGGGGTGCGGGCAGGTGGGTCATCCGCTCAGCCTCCTGGTCGGACCACGCCGGATACGGACATGGAGGCGGCCGACGCGGTGGTGACCGCGTGCCCGGGCCGAGGGGCCTGGACGGCCCTTCCGCCTCCGATGCGCATACCCGCGTGTGTGGCGTCGTTGTGGTGAGTGATCAGGCCGCGCCTCCCTGCGGGCGAAGCGCCCGGCGTCGGGCAACTCGCCCTACGCGTAAGGGAGTTCGCGTGGCGGAAAGCCACCTCGGTGGCCCGGCCTCGCGGTGGTCCACCGCCGGTCGACACGTTCATCAGCGCCACTTTCGGAGGTCGCGTACGAGAGCTCGGATGACGACCTGCCAGGACGGCGGCCAACTCGGGTCATGCGGCGACCCGTTCAACCCGCATACACAATACCCTCACACGAACGGCCGATCATCGTATCGGCGCGCGATTCGATGGCCGCGCCACCTATTCCACCTGTTCCACGGCGCCCGCCGCCTGTTCCACGACACCCGCCCCGCAACCGGAACCTTCAAGTCCGGCCCCCTGGGCCGTGCACGCGCGCCGGGCTGGCGAAGGGGCGGGGACGCGGTCGGGTGCCCCGCGTCCCCGCCCCTTCACGGTCTAGAGCTGAACTTCGAAGACGGATCGGTTGAAGTACGCCCTTGCCTCGCCGATGAGGCCGTTCTCGTCGATCTCGTAGATGTTGATGCCGGACCAGTTGACGGGCTTGTCGTCGAGGGAGACGGCGGCGCCGCGCCAGGAGACGGCCACGGAGTTCCCGACCGTGTGTGCTTCCAGGGGCGTAAGGCCGAGGAACGGGTCGAAGTTCGGTATGACCGACTTGATGAAGACGCGGATGGCTTCCCGCCCCTCGATGGGCGTCTCGCCGACCGGGTCGTGGAAGGTGGCCGTCTCGGCGAAGGATTCGGCCCACGCGTCGGCGTCACCCGCCTGGGACGCGGCGAAGAACTGGTGGACGGACTTGGGCATGGCCGGAAAGGTCACGGTTGCTCTTTCTCTCTGTGTTCTCTGGGTTCTCTGGAGGTTTTTCTGGTGGAGATTTCCTGGGCGGAGATCTTCTGAGGCGGCGCGCGGTGGTCCGACGCGCGGTCAGGCAGTGGCGCCCGCGCGGCGACGGTCGTAGCGGCGCATGACCGGGACGGCGAGCAGGCCGCACCCCGCGAGCACCGCCTGCACGGCGCAGACACCGGTCCAGCCGAAGGAGCCGTAACAGGCGCTCGCGACGGCTGCCGCGATGGCGCCGCTGAGGAAGACGGCGACCATGTAGACGGTGTTGGCCCGGCTGCGGGCCCCGGGGAGATAGCTGAAGACGCGGGCCTGGTTGGCGATCTGGCTCCACTGCACGGCGATGTTGACCAGGAGCACGGCCACGATCATGAAGGCCAGGGTGTGGCCGCCGAGGGCGTAGGCGCCTGCGGACATGAGGGTCAGGACGAGGGCCGCGGTGATGACGGGGCCGGGGCTCCGGCGGTCGATGAAGCGGCCGGCCCAAGGAGCGGCGAACGCGCCGGACAGCCCGAGGAGTCCGAAGAGCCCGGCGGTAGCGCTGCTGAAACCGTACGGCGCCTGAGTGAGGACCAGGACGAGCGTGGTCCAGGTCGCGCTGTACGCGCCGAACAGGGTGCCGTGCAGGACGCAGGCGTGCCGCAGCGCCGGTTCCTCACGCAGCAGGCGGGGCAGGGAGGCGAGCAGCCGCCGGTACGGCATGCCCTGCCGGGCGTCCTCCCGTGGCAGCAGGAGCAGGGTGATCGCGCCCGTCAGCGCGGTCAGCGCGGCGGCCAGGACGTAGACCGCCCGCCACCCGAGGGCTTCGCCCACGAGGCCGCCGATGACACGGGAGCCGATGATGCCGGTCATCAGGCCGATCTGTACGTTCCCGACGACGGAGGCGCGGCGCGCGGGCGGGGCCAGCTCGGAGGCCAGCGGCACCAGGATCTGCGGGATCACGGTGACACCGCCGATCAGGGCGGCGGCCGCGGCCAGCGCGGACAGGTTCGGTGCGGCCGCGCCCAGGAGCAGCAGGGCGGTGGTGACGGCGGTCATCGCGGTGAGCAGTGGGCGGCGGCGGTGGACGTCGCCGAGCGGGACGAGGAACAGGATGCCCGCGGCGTAACCGAACTGGGCGCAGGTGACGACGGTTCCGGCCGACGCGGAGGAGACGCCGAGCCCTTCGGCGAAGAGGTTGAGCAGCGGCTGGGCCAGATAGACGTTGGCGACGGTGGCGCCGCTACAGATCGCCATGGCCAGAAAGAGAAGCGGGCGCACGGACGGAACGGCGCGGGGCCCGGTTGCCGCCGGGGTCCCTGCGGCGGAGACGGTGTCCAAGTCCGACATGGGTGTCCTTGGGGGAGGGGTGGGAGGCTCGGGAGGGGTGTGCTCAGGGAAGTTCGGGAGGGCTGCGCCTATGTTTTACATCAACCAGTTGGTTTAAATCAACCAGTTGGTTTAGTTACGCCTTCGCCCGGCCCGGACCGGTTCCCCCTGGTGGGCGGCCGGAGCGGCGCGTGGGCATGTGACACTTGCCGGACGAGGAAGGAGCCGCCGGGTGAGCTCGCGATCAGAGCAGACGAGGAACCGGATCTACCAGGCCGCACTGGAGGAGTTCGCCCAGTACGGGGTCTCCGGTGCCAGGGTCGACCGCATCGCACGTGAGGCCAAGGCGAACAAACAGGCCATCTACCTCTATTACGGAGACAAGGAAAAGCTCTTCACCCTCGTCCTCGGCAGGGCGCTGGAGGAGCTGGCGCAGGCGGTGCCGGCGCCGGCGGAGTCGGACGACATCGCCACCTACGTCGACCGGCTCTTCACCTACCACAAGGACCACCCGGCGATCCTGCGGCTGTTGCTGTGGGAAGCGCTCGAACACCCCGGCGTGCCCGTCCCCGACGAGGCCGCCCGCACCGAGCACTACCAGCACAAGGCGCGGGCGCTCGGCAAGGCCGGCGCTCTGGGCGGCGAAGCGGCGGCGGAACTCGACCCCCAGGCGCTGCTCCTCATGTTCACCGCGCTGGTCGGGTGGCCGCTCGCCGTTCCTCAGGTGACGCGGATGGTCATGGGTGACGGCCCGGACGCGATGGACCGCGTCAAGGCCGCCGCGGTCGCGGTCGCCCAATCCGTCAAGGGGACTCCCCGCTGAGGGAGCCCCCTTCTTGACGCGGTGTCAGTGTCGCGGGGCGGCGACCGCGCCCGGGCCGACGCGGCGCGTGGCGCTGCGGTGGATGCTGATGCCCAGGGCGAGCAGCCAGTAGCTGAAGACCGCGCCCATCAGCGCCGTCGTGCCCCAGCCGTTCGCCGCGTAGAAGTGCGCGGGGGTGTTGCCGAAGAACAGCGACGGCACGAAGGCGACATTGACCGCCGCCAGCGCGAAGGCGGAGCGGTGGGCCCAGCGCGGCAGCAGGCGCGTACGGGAGATGCCGTATCCCACGGCGGTCAGGAACATCGCCAGCAGGAGGCGGTTGACCGACCCGTAGAGGATGTATGTGCCGCTGACGGCGATGGTGGGGTCGATGGGGTGGTCGGAAGCGATGACCGCGCCCCCTTCGAGTCCGCTGGAGACCAGGGTGATGGTCGTGTAGACGAGGCCGGTGGCGAAGGCGAGCGTACCCACCCATTCGTACGCGGGGTCCGCCGCCTTGATCATTTCGCGGAACGCCGTCACGAAGACGAGCTGGAAGCCGAGGGCGAGGATCCCGATGAGCAGCCGGGCCAGGACGTTGGAGGCCGGCGGCGGCCCCGAGTAGACGAAGTACAGCGGCACTTCGACGATGAAGGCGGCCGCGGTGGCGATGCCGGCGGCGCCCGCCACGCGCCTGGCGAGAAGTTCGTTCATGGTGTCCCCCTGTGGATGCCGGTGGTGGTGCGCGCGGTGGGTCAAGTGACCCGTCGGCTCGATGAGCTGAATTCTTCAACGCCGGGCGCGTCCCGTCGCGGGGCCTGGACACCGAAGGGGGGTGGGCCTGCCGACACCCCCGGCGAGGGCGTCAGGGGCACCGGGCGCGCGTCGGCCCTGACGCCTGGGGGGAGTTGGCGTCAGGGCCGGTACACACGAACCGCCGACAGGGGGCGGGAGGGAGTTCTCCGTGTCGCGCTGTTCAACGCGGCGGGGGCGCAAAGGACACGGCCGTCCTGCGCGGTCCCACGGGAAATTTCAGCGGCCCCGGTTTTCGCCCTCGCCTCCGTTTTCGTTCTCGCCCTCGCCCCCGTGCCGTGCCCACGCCCGCTGCCGCAGGCTCGCGTCCATGAGGACGTCGGCGGCGGTGCACGCCAGCGCTCCGGCACTCGCCACGAGCACCGAGCGGGCCCTCGGCGAGGCGGCCGCCGAGGCGAACTCCGGGGTGTGGTCGGATCCTTCGTCCGTGATCGCGACGAAGGGGTGGATGGCCGGCACCCGCGTACTGACATTGCCGATGTCCGACGAGCCCAGCTGGATCCCGGGCCTGGGCGGCGTCAGGTCGATCCCCGCGTGGGCCAGGTGCGCGGCGAAGCGTTCGGACAGGACGTCGCTGTCGTTGAAATGGTCGTAGCGCAACGTCGCGCGCTCGACCTCAACCCTGGTCCCCGTGGCCAGAGCGACACCGTCCGCGGCGGCTCGCACCTGCGCGACCAGGGCGTCCAGCGCCGAGTTCGTGGCGGCGCGTAGGCCGAAGCGCCCTTCGGCGTACTCCGGGACGATGTTGGTGGCCGTGCCGCCCTTGGTGATGATCCCCTGGATGTGGGATGCCTCCGGCAGGCGCCGGCCCAGAGACGTGAGGACGTTGAACAGCTCGATCAGGGCCGCGAGCGCGTCGATGCCTTCGGCGGGGTTGCCCGTGGGGTGCGCGGCGCGGCCGTGGAAGGCCACGCGGTACTGCACTTGGGCGGTCAGCGGCGCCCGGGTCCAGCTGTACACGCCCGGATGGAACATCAGCGCGGCGTCGACGTCGTCGAACACTCCGGCCTGCGCCTCCAGGACCTTCCCGCCACCGCCCTCCTCGGCGGGCGTGCCGACGGCCAGCACACACCCCGCCGTCTCCCCGAGCACCGACCGGAGCGCGAGGGCCGCTCCCAGACCGGCGGCGGCGATCAGATTGTGCCCGCAGGCGTGGCCGAGGCCGGGCAGGGCGTCGTATTCGAGCAGCAGCGCCACGGCCGGCCTGCCCCGGCCCGAGCGGGCCGTGAACGCCGTGGACATCCCGGCAACGCCGTGCTCGACCACGAACCCGGCCTTGTCGAGTTCACCGGTCAGACGGGCCGCCGCCCGGTGCTCGGCGAAGGCGTACTCGGGGTCCTCGTGCAGGGCCAGGGCCACCTCCCACAGGGCGTCCGCCCGCTGGGCCACGTCCGCACGGAGCCGGGCACCGACCCCATCGTCCTCGACGGAAAAAGACACCCTGCCTCCTCGGTATCGGGCACGCGACCGCCGCCGCGTCTGTCCACCCACGAGTGCCACCTCCAGGGTTCACCACACCTGGCGGTTTCGTTTGCGGCACTCGTGCAACACGACGACCATGACGGCCAGCCGCCGTCGGGAGCGCGATCGTGCTGGGGGTACGCATGGACCACTCGCGGGCGCCTGTCCTCGAGGCGTTGCAGGAGTTCCGCCGACGCGGAGACGTGGCGTGCGGGCCACCGGGACACAAGCAGGGCCTAGGGGGTGTCTGGTGGACCATGGCCGGGGGCGCGGCGTCTGGCACGGCACCTCGCGGCGTTGCCGAATCGCCCCGATAGCTCCGCTATCGAGACGCTCCGGCGCCTTGCGATGCACCGCACCAGACGCCGCGCCCTGACCGACCCTGATCCACCAGACACCCCCTAGGCGTCGATCCCCGGGTGGCGGACGTCGTCGGGCTCGACGTGTTCCGGTCGGACGTCCTGGCCCTCAACGGACTCGACGACCGCCGCCAGTCCCAGGGCGTACTCAGCCAGGCACAGGAGCTGATGGCCGACGCGGTGGGCGCCGAGCAGGCGTTCTTCTCCACCTGCGGCAGCTCCCTCTCGGTGAAGACCGCCATGCTCGCGGTGGCCGGCCCCGGCGAGAAGCTGCTGCTCTCCCGGAACGCGCACAAATCCGTCATCGCGGCCGTCATCGTCAACGGGGTGCAGCCCATCTGGGTGCACCCCACCTTCGACGCGGAGCGCCACCTGGCGCACCCTCCCGAGCCCGACGACGTACGCCGCTGCCTCCAGGAGCACCCGGACGCCAAGGGAATGCTCCTGATCACGCCCACCGAGTGGGGCACCTGCGCGGACGTGCGCGGTGTGGCGAGGGTGTGCCACGAGTTCGACGTCCCGTTGATCCTGGACGAGGCGTGGGGCGCCCACCTCCCCTTCCACTCCGCGCTGCCGCCGTGGGGCATGGACGCCGAGGCCGATCTGGTGGTCACCAGCGTCCACAAGATGGGCGGAGCGATCGAGCAGAGCTCCGTCTTCCACCTCCAGTACGACCGCGTCTCGCCCGAGGCGCTGAAGCAGCGCGAGGACCTGCTCGGCACCACCAGCGCGTCCTCGCTGGTCTATGCGACCCTGGACGGCTGGCGTCGCCAGATGGTGGAGCAGGGGCACGGCCTTCTGTACACCGCGCTTGCCCGCGCGCTGCGGATCCGCTCGGCCGTCGAGGACCTGCCGGGTCTGCGGCCCATGGGCCAGGAAGTCATCGACCAGGGCTTCGCCGCCTCCTACGATCCGCTCAAACTCGTCATCGACGTAAGGGAGTTGGGGATCACCGGCATGCAGGCCTGCGAGTGGCTGCGGGCCAACCGGCACGTGGATGTGGGCGGTTCGGACAGCTGCCGCATCAGCGCCTCCATCACGCACGCCGACGACGACGAGGCCGAGAAGATCCTGCTGGACGCGCTGCGCTCGCTCGTCGACAACGCCGGCTCCATCGAGAAGCAGCCGCCGGTCCATCTGCCCGCCCCCGGAACTCTGGAACTCGAGCAGGCGATGCTGCCCCGGGACGCCTTCTTCGCGCCGGTCGAGCACGTGCCCGCCGAGCGCGCCGCGGGCCGGATCGCCGCCGGAATGATCAGCCCCTACCCGCCGGGGGTGCCTGCCTCGCGCCGGGCGAGATCATCACCGAGGCGGTGCTCGACTATCTGCGCAGTGGCGTCGAGCACGGCGTCCCGATCCCGGACGCGGCCGACCCGTCGGTCAAGACGCTGCGGGTCGTGGCCAGGGACTGACCGCCGCCCCCGGCCGCCGTCTTGGGGCCTGCGGCGTCGACGTGGTGGGTGTCATGAGTAGATGTACTCATGACACCCACCGAGTCGCGGGAAAAGATCAGCGGATGACGATGCCCAGATGGACGAGAGCCCGGCTCGGGATGGTTCCGGCCGCCGCGCTGGCCCTGTGCGTGGCGGGGTGCGGAACACAGCACGTGGGGGACGCCGCCGACGGCAACGGCAGTGGACGCCCCACGCCGCCCGCCGCGGCGACCCCGGGTGCGCAGGTGGACTTCCCCTGCCCCGGCGAGACCCCCAAGTCGGCCGCTCCGAGCCCGAGTTCGACCGCGCCGCCGACCGACCACTACGCGGAGAACCACGGCTTCCTGGTCCCCATCGAACTGCACGGTCAGAACCGCTGCGACGGGCTCGCCGTCGTGGCGAAGGTCAAGAAGGTCCTCGAACCACTGCGCCGCAGGGGCGACTTCGACCCGGACAAGGCGCACACCGCGCTCACCGGCCTCGGCTACTCCGCCGGCAAGGTGCGGGCGTACCAGAACGGGTCCACCGGCGTCGGATTCCTCATCGACATCGGCGCCGCTCCCTGGTGCGTCGAGGGCACGATGGACAGCGCCACCACCAAGGCGGACGCCTTCGCCGGCTACCCCGACGGCACCGGTTGCGAGCCCGCGAAGGGCGGCCACTGAACCCGCGGCCACGGGCTGCCTTCGGTTACGGCCGGCCGAAGGCGCGACGAGGCCGGCGCGGTTTCGTCAGCCCTGGGCGGCCGCTGCGGCCGCCGCCGCCGTACGCTCCTCGCCCCTGCGCCGCGCCTGCTTGCCGTACAGAGTCGTCCACAGGACAAGGACGCCGAGCACGCCGTAGATCATGAAGGGGCTCAGAACCACCATGGTGTCCGTGCTCAGGACGTACGAGAGTCCGATCCGGACCAGGGCCTCCAGGCAGTAGGCCACGCCCCAGACCGTCGTCATCGTGATGACGGTCTTGCGGAACCCTTCGAACTGCCACAGGCCGTTCCACCAGGCGGTGCCCTCGGCGGTGCCGTCGGTGGCGAACTTACGGCCGAAGTAGAACATCAGCGGACGCGGTGCCAGGAGTGTCACCAGGCACAGCAGCCCGAACAGGCCGGTGACGGCCGAGTCCTTGATCAGCAGGGCCCGGGCCGAGTGCGCGCCCGCGAGCGACACCACGGCCGTGATCACCAGGAACACCAGCGTGACGATGGCGAACTCGTCGAGGCGCCGACGCCAGGCGAAGTGCACGACGCTGTCGACCACCGGCCACATGCCGCCCGCCAGGAGCGAGGCGAACTCGCTCCAGCCGTGGTCGCGCAGGGCGTTGTACGTGAGGATCGGAGCGAGGACGTTGAGTCCGATGGTCAGGACCCAGCCGAGCGCGGCGGCGCCGCCGGACCGGGTGGGCGGCGCGGGCCGCTCGCCCACCTGGCCCGCCCCGGCCCGGGGCGCGTTCTGATCGTGGTGTGTGGTCGTGGTGTCCGGAGTGGGCACAGGTTCCCCCTGGAGGTGCCTGACAAGCGCGGCAGCGTGAATGTGGTGCGGGCCATCGTGGTGAGGCACCGGAGCCCGCGCACGAATGATCACGGAAACCGGTTGGAACTACTAATTCCGCTTCATGTCCGGTGGCGCACAGTGTTGTTGACAGCCTGCCGCAGTCGAGAGCATGTTGCCTAGAGCGCCGACGGCTCCCTGATCCGTCGGCGCCGGGCCCTCGCTCTCAGGGGGTGGGGCGGCGGATGGTGCGCTGGCCGGGGACCGAGGAAAGGCGCCGGCGGGCGGGGAGGTGAGGGGGGCGCGGTGACGGGTTGCGCCGGGCCGGCACCGCCGGCGCGAACGCGAGCAGGAGCACCAGGACGAGGACCGCGACAAGGATGAGCATCGTGGCGAGGGTCATCTTGCTTCCTTCCGCCGATTCATGACGGTCTGTCACTACAGCTTGTAGCCGAAAAGCGGTCGGATAAACACGGTGCGTAGGTGCTTGTGCGGCAACGGGGACGCCGGGCGGTCACGCTCCGGTCGCCGCGCACGGCCCGCCGGGGGGTGGGGCGGGGTCGGCGGAGGCGTCGCGCTGGAAGGCGAAGACCTGGTCGAGGCCGACGACACGCAGGATGCGCAGAGTGTGGTCGGGGACGGTGGCGAGCGCGATGTCGGCCCGGGCGGCGTGGGCGTGATTGCGGGCGGCGATGAACGCGGCGATGCCGCTGGAGTCGCAGAACGTCAGGCCGGCCAGGTCCAGGACGAGACGCCGGCCGGGCACCAGGACGATCCTGGCGAGCTCGTCGCGCAGCTGGGCAGCGGTGTCGAAGTCGAGATCCCCGGCGATCGCCAGTACGGGACCGGCCGAGACCTCTCGGATGGTGATCGTCAAAGAGCTCATGGGGTGTGGTCCGTCCGGGTGGCCTCGGCGTGGACGCCGAGAGCGAGCAGGGCGGTGTCGTCGTCGAGGCCGTCGCCGAAGGAGTCCAGGAGCCCGGTCAGGGCCTGGATGACGGCGGACGGGGATTTTCCGGCGTGCTGGGCGGCGAAGGAGAGCAGGGCCTCGTCCCCGTACAGACCTTTGCGGTCGTTGCCCGTGCGGGCTTCGGTGAGGCCGTCGGTGTAGAGCAACAGGGCGTCGCCGGGGGCGAGCGTGGTGGTGGCGGCGGTGAACGGGGCTTTGGGCAGGATGCCGACGAGGAGGCCGCCGGGCGTGGGCAGGAAGGCGGTGCTGCCGTCGGCGCGCAGGACGAGGGCGGGCGGATGGCCGCCGGAGGCGAGATGGACGGTGACGTTCCCGGTCGACGGGTCCGGTTCCAGGGTGCCGAAGATGGCGGTGCAGTACCGGGGGTCGCCGCCTGAATAGCGCTCGTGCAGCACCTTGTTGAGGGTGGTCAGGGCGGCCACGGGATTGGGGTCGTGCAGGGCCGCCGCCCGCAGGGTGTACCGGGTCAGCGAGGTGACCGCGGCGGCCTGCGGTCCCTTGCCGCACACATCACCGAGGAAGAACCCGAAACGGTCGCCCTCGATGGGGAAGACGTCGTAGAAGTCGCCGCCGAGCCGGTCGGGGGAGGCCGTGTGGTAGTACGCGGCCGTCTCCATCAAGGGCACGCTCGGCAGGGCGGAGGGCAGCAGGGACTGCTGGAGTACGGCGAGGGCGTCCTGAAGCCTGTCCCGGTGGGCCTCCGCCTGCTTGCGCATCTCGTCGGCCGCCTTGCGGGCCCGCAGCAGCTCCTTCTCGTAGGCGCGGCGGTCCCGGGCGTCGAAGAGGGTGGTGCGGATCAGCAGGGGCTCGCCCATGCTGCCGTACTTGACCGTGGCGGAGACCAGGACGGGGATCCGCTCGCCCTGTACCGGCTTGATCTCCAGGGCGATGCCGCTGATCTCCCCCTGCATCCGCAGCAGCGGCGCGAAGTGCGTCTCGTGGTACAGCTTGCCGCCAACGGTCAGCAGGTCCGTGAACCGCATCCGGCCCACCACGGCCTCCCGCGCCAGGCCGAGCCAGCCGAGGAGCGTCGTGTTGATCTTCGCGATGGTGCCGTCCATCAAGGTCGACAAATACCCGCACGGGGCGCTCTCGTACAGGTCCTCGGCGCTGTCTTCGAGCAGCGCGGCGAACGCGGCGTTCGAGGTCTGCCCCTGGCCGGCCCCTTGCGGGTCGGGGTCGGGGAGCTGCCCGGTGCGGCACATCACTTCAGGTCCGCCAGGAAGGAGCGGATCGCCTGGTTCGTGGCCTCGGGGGCGGACAAGTGGGGGCAGTGCCCGGTCGCGTCCAGAGTGACCAGCTTCGATCCGGTGATCGTCTCGTGGACGAAGGCGCCGACCTCGCGGGGTGCGATGACGTCCTGGGTGCACTCAAGGACCAGCGTCGGCACCCGCACGCCCTTCAGGTCGTCCCGCGAGTCCGACAGGAACGTGGTCCGGGCGAAGACGCGTGCCATGTCCGGGTCAGTGGCGCAGAAACTGTTGGTCAGCTCCTCGCCGAGCTCCGGGCGCTCCGCGTTCCCCATGATCAGCGGAGCCATCGCGGCCGACCAGCCCAGGTAGTTCGCCTCAAGCGACTCCAGGAGCTCATCGATGTCCTCGGCGCTGAAGCCGCCCCGGTATCCCTCGTCGTCGACGTAACGGGGCGACGGGGCGACCATCACCAACGCCCCGACGCGCTCGGGCGCCATCTCGGCGGCGAGCACGCCGACCATCGCGCTCACGGAATGCCCCACGAACACCGCGTCCCGCACGTCGAACGCCTCACACACCTCCACCACGTCCCGGGCGTACCCCGTCAGGGATCCGTAGCGGTCCTCGGAGAACGCCGTGGGGTCGGCCGCGCCCGACCCCACGTAATCGAACAGCACCACCCGGTAGTCGTTGGCCAGCGCGGGCACCGTGAGTCGCCACATGTTCTGGTCACAGCCGAACCCGTGCGCCAGCACGACCGTGCGTCCCTGCGGGTTACCGGTGACCGTGACGTTGTTCCTGCGAGCGATATCCATGACTCGCACTCTCTCAGACTCCACGGGCCGCTCGTTCCGGGCGGCCCCCTACCGCCGGTATCCGCCCGACACTCTCACATGACAACCCGGCAAACCGCACAAAAGGCGAAATTCACACGGTCAGGCGACCGATGTCCTGGGGGTCGAGCCCCGTCAGCTGCGCGATGCGGGGCGCCGACACGCCCGCGGTCAGCGCGCGGTGCACCAGGGCTTCCCAGTCCTGGGTCGTCTCGCGGAACTCCAGCAACTCGCTCTCCACGTCCGTGACGGACTGCGGCGCGCACTCCCGCTGGACCCGCAGCGTCTCCTCCTCGCTCAGGGGCACGGGCAGGCGCTCGGCGTCCTCGGGGATGAAGACCTCCGCGTCGGCGGGGAGGATCCGTACCTGCTCCGAGGACGCGGAGACGTCGTGGGCCTGGAGCCAGCCGTGGACGGCCGGTGTCTCCACGCACTCGAGCGGGCCCACGGCGGCGAGCGCCGCGCCGAGCCGGGGGCGCAGGTCGGGGAGGAGGAAGAGGTAAGCGTCATCGGCCATCGTGCGGCATCGCCTTCGGGGTCGCGATCGGACTTGTACGGTGCCTCGATGCTAGCGCCCGCCACGGCACGCTCCTGCCGCGCACAACACCGGGCGGGCGCGGCACAGTTCGCCCGCGAGGGGCTGCGTTGACCTCGCGCAGAGGAACATTCCGCCATTCCATAGCGATCGCTGTAAAATTGGCGTCATGACGAAGAAGCGAGGGTGGTCGTGACGGCGAAGCGGGGCAGGCCGAGGAGCTTCGACCGCGAGGCCGCGCTGGTCCAGGCCACCATGCTGTTCTGGCGGCACGGCTTCGAAGGCACGTCCATCACCGACCTCACCGGGGCGATGGGTGTCTCGCCGCCCAGTCTGTACGCCGCCTTCGGCGACAAGCGGGCGCTCTTCGCGGAGGTCGTCGAGCGGTACGGCGCGACGTTCGGCGCGTTCATGGGCGTGGCGCTTGCGGAGGAGGAGGACGCGCGCGCGGCGTTCGCGCGGATACTGCGCGAGGCGGCGGTGAACTACACCGATCCCGCGCATCCCGCGGGATGCCTGGTCATCTCGGCGGCGACGAACTGCACGCCGCAGACGGCGGACATCGAGGGGGAGCTGCGGGAGCGGCGCGTGGCCAATGTGCGCGTCTTCGAGGACCGGCTGACCGAGGCCCGGGCACGGGGGCAGCTCCCGGAGGGCGCAGAGCCGCGCGCCCTGGCCGTCTACTTCGCGGCCGTAGTACAGGGGTTGTCGCAGCAGGCGCGGGACGGGGCGACGGAGGGGGAGCTGGGGCGGGTGGCCGAGCTGGCGATGGCGGTGTGGCCGGGGGTGTAGGGGTGTGGCCGGGTTCGCTTTCGGGCGCGGACCGTGTGTGGCTGGGCGCGCGGTTCCCCGCGGTCTGGCTGCGCCGCGTGGGGGCGTATGGCAACCTCGGGTCGCCCGGCGTTTGGGGTGGAGCCGTGAGGGGTTCGCTTTCGGGTGCGGATCGTGGTCGCTTCTCGCGCAGTTCCCCGCGCCCCTGAGCGTCTGGTGCTGGCCCGTGTGGGCAAGGTCAGCCTGTCATGGGGGTTCCCTCCCGGCCGCCGGGGGCGGGGTCAGGGCGTTCGGTGGTCGGGGCGCAGCAGGGCCTGGGCAGTTGTCAGGCGGGTGGGCTCGTCCTGGGGGGTGGCGGCGCCGCCCGTGATGTCGTCGGCCCAGGCGAGCAGTCGGCGCACGTGCGGGTCCGCCCCGGTCGTGGCGATCCGGGGCCGTCCCAGGACGACCTCTCCGCCCGTGCCGTCGAGGGCGATCAGGGTGCCCTCTGGCAGCGTGCGCCCGCCCGCGCGGACACGGCCATCGGCGGCGTCGACGGTGAGGCTCGCGGCACCGACGACGGCGGGTTTCCCCATGGAGCGCGCCACCACGGCCGCGTGGCTCGTCGGGCCGCCGCGCGCGGTGACCACCCCGGCCGCCGCGGCGAGCCCGTGCATGTCGAGCGGGGAGGTCTCGGGCCTGAACAGGATGACGGGCCCCCTCGAAGCCAGCCGCGCCGCGCTGTCGGCGGTGGTCGCCACCCGGCCGACGGCGACCCCGGGAGAGGCGCCGAGCCCCCGGACGAACAGGTCGCCGGGCTCGAACCCCGTGATCCGGGGGGTGCGTACCTGCGTGAGGTGCCGGGGCGAAACGCGCAGCAGCGCCTCCTCGCGCCCGATCGTCCCCGCATCGGCGAGGTCGACCGCGACCCGGACCGCGGCCCGCCCGACGAACTTGCCGGGCCGCACCTGGAGGATCCACAGTTCACCCGCCTCGAAGGTGAACTCGACGTAGCACGCGTCGCGGTAGTGCTCCTCGAGCCGGGCGAGAGCGGAGAGCAGCCGCTCCCACACCTCGGGTTCCCTCGCGGCCAGCGCGCCGAGGGGTTCGGTCAGCGATGTTCCCGAGACGACGTCCTGGCCCTGGCGGCCGAACAGCGCCTCCCCGAACGCGACTTGCTCGCCGGTGTTGGGATCCCGGCTGAACGCGACGCCCGTACCGCTGCGCCGGTCGCGATTGCCGAACACCATCGCCTGGACGGTGACGGCGGTGCCGAGGTCGCGCGGGATGCCGTGCAGTTCGCGGTAGGTCTTGGCGCGCGGGGTGTTCCACGAGCAGAACACGGCCTCGATGGCGAGCTCCAACTGACGGTGGGCGTCCTCGGGCACACCGCCGCCGTGGCGTTCCGCGATGAGCCGTTCCACCCTCCGTACCGCCTCGGTGAGACGGTCCGTGCCGGTGTCCTGGTCGGTGAGCGCGCGGTCGGCGCCCGCAAGGGCCTCGGGGCCGACGCCGACGACTTCGGAGGCGAAACCGGTCAAGAACCGCAGCCGTGAGTCGAGTGCGAAACGCGGGTCGCCGGTCTCGTCGGCGAGGGCGGCCGTCGCCGCGGTGGTGAGACCGAGGTTGAGTACGGTGCTCATCATGCCGGGCATGGACACGCTGCCGCCGGAGCGGACCGACACCGCGAGCGGACGCCCGGGACCGCCGAGCGCGCGGTGCGTGGCCGCCTCTAGACCGGCCACGGCGGCGGCGAGTTCGGCGTCGAGCCCGGTGGGCAGCCGCCCGCCGCGAAGGTAGTCGCGGCATGCCCGTGTGGTGATGACGAAGCCGGGCGGCACGGGAAGTCCCAGGCGGTGGAGCACGACGAGCCCGTGCGCCTTGCCGCCGAGGACGTCCGCCGTCTCCTCGACCTCGGCCGAAAGCGGATGGATCCAGGTCATCGCGTGTCACCTCCGCGTCGCCGCTGCTGACTGGGCTGGGTGCCCCGCGCGGTGCGCACGGGACGGTGAGCGCCGTTTCAGTGGCGCGTGCGGCCGAGGGTGGCCAGCAGGTCCTCGTGCAGCTGGAACCAGACGGTGTGGTACGAGACGGTGCTGTCGGTGACGTACTCGAGGGAGCCGGCCCGCGCCCGGGTCAGGGCGTCGGCGAGCCGCACGGGATAGCGCCGGAAGCGGAGCAGTGCCGAGGACAACTCGGCGCACAGGGGCTCGGCACGCTGGTGGAACTCCGTGAACCGGTCGAGCACCCGGGTGTCGTACGCGGGGTCGCTGTGGTCGTTCATCGTCATGGTGCCGTCAAGGGTGCGGGTCTGCCAGGCCGTGCACAGGTCGAGCAGTTCGGGGTTGAGCACGAGGAAGTGGTCGAACGCCGCGGTCAACGCGGGCCGGGCGCCGGCCTCGTCGAGCTCCCGGGCGATCCGCTCGGCGTCGGCGGCGCGGCCCTCCTCCGAGAGGCCCCATCCGCCGAACGCACCCGCGATGCGGGTGACGAGCCCGGCCACCGCGAGGTCGATCAGTTCCGATTCGACGTCGGACTCGGAGAGCCCCGACGCCTTGGCCACCGCGGACAAGTCGGAGAAGCCGATACAGCGGAGGGTGTGCAGCACCAGCAGATCGGTGCTGGTCGCGTGGGACGAGACGGGCTGGGTCATGACGCGGCCCCATCGGGTGTGGTCTGCGAGACATGTGAGGTCGTGAGGCCGGAACTGGCCGCAGCGTGGGCGGCGCCGCGCCCCTTGGCCCGGGCGACGATCGCGCCCCGTCGTACGCGTACCGCGTACTCGGTGGCGTCATCGGCGTCCGGCACGCCGAGCGCCGACGCCAGCAGGCCGTGCTCGTCCAGGACGAGACGCAGGCGTGGCAGGGCGTCGGGTGCGAACACGCGCCGCAGGCAGCGGGCGACGTCACCGGCTCTGAGCCGTACGAGCCGGCCCGTCTCGGCCGGATCCGACGTCGTGACGACCACGGTGACGCGGTCGCGGGACCGCGCGGCGCGGACCGCCTCCTCGGCGGACTTCAGGCGGCTGGTGCCAAGCAGTGCGATCACCCCGTCCTCTGCGAAGCCGACGGGGAGGCCGGTGATGAGGTCCCGCGATTGCCCGGGCGGGGTCCAAGGATCCCCGCACGTCTGGGCGGGCGGTACGTAGGGCAGGTGCGGCGGGTTCCAGGCGTCGTCCAGGGGGAGTGCGCCCAGGTGCGCGCAGGCCTGCACGATGTCGAAGGGGTCGCCGAGGCCGAGGGCCGGATCGGCCGCCGCGCCGGGACCGTCGAGAAGCCGCAACACCAGCTGGGCGCGCCGGACTTGACGACCCGTCGGGGCATGTGCGGGGGCGTGGGCCTCAAGCGCGAGCGCGAGAAGCAGCGCCTCCAGATGCGTCAGCTGTCCGAACGCGGTACGGAACGGCTCGTCGTCGAGGACGCCGGCGGTCTCGCGGAGTTGACCCTGGCCGGGGAAGACGCTGCCCTCGGCGAGGGGCATGCCTTCGAGCCGGATCCGGGCGAAGGCGCCCAGTGCGCCGGCGATGGACGGGACGGCTTCGGCGGCGCCGGACCTGTCGGCCGCGTTCCCCCGCCGGGGCGTACCACCGCGCTCGTGCGCCGCGCCGGGCTCAACCGCGCCACCGCGCACGGCAGTTGGGAGCTCGGCCTTCGGGCCGCCCTCGACCATGTCGACCAGGACCGCGAGGTAGAGGGCGCGTTTGCTCGGGAAGTTCGAGTACACGGCGCCACGCGTCAGTTCGGCCCGCTCGGCGATGCCGTCCACCTTCGCCGCCGCGTAGCCGCGCTCGGTGAACTCCCTTCGCGCGGCGGCCAGTACGGCCGCGCGCGTGCGCTCCTGCTGCTGGGCCCGGGTCAGCCGTGCCATCCGTCCCACCTCCTTGTGCGCTCGCCGCCGTTCACGCCGACGGTACGATACCGCAAACATCGGGATGATGAGAACATCCGAATGTTCCGATGCGGGGGCTACTGGCGTGGCGGGCGGCTGGCACCCCTGGCGTCGTCGCACCCGGGTCCGGCGTCCTTGCCGCCTGGTTCGCGGCCGGGCGTGTGCGGCGGGGGTACTGCGGAGGCGGCGGTCCCGGAGATTACTCGGCCGGGCGGCCCGGGCATCGGCCGCCGCACATATCGCGTCCACCCGGCCCTTGGGCCACAGGTCCGTCCAGCGCGCTGCTCGTCCTCTTCGTGCCGCTGAGCCCGCCGCGCTACAACAAAGACGGGGGCCCGGCCCCCGACAGAACGTGTTCAGCCGTCCGGATCTTCGCGGTGCAGCGCGATGGCCGTCACGATGAGTCCTCGGTCGACCTGCCAGCGCCCGTCGAAGCCTGTGAGCGGGGTGCGGGCGACCTCCGGTCCCGGCACCAGGAGGCGGGCGTGGAAGGTGCCCGACTCCGGGTCGATCTCAAGCGACGCCTGCGGGAAGTCCAGCTCGCGGCCGGTGAGCGGGAACCACGCCTTGAAGACGCTCTCCTTGGCGCTGAAGATCAGCCGGTCCCAGTGCACGGCGGGGCGCAGCGCCGTCAGGTGGCGCACGTGCGCCCGCTCACCGGCTGACAGGACCATCTCGACGACGCCCGCGCTCGGCAGCGGAAGGTTCGGTTCGGCGTCGATGCCGACCGTCACCACATCCCGCGCGTGCGCCATCGCCGCCGCCCGGTACCCCCGGCAGTGCGTCATGCTGCCGACCACGCCGCGCGGCAGCTGCGGGGCGCCGCGCACTCCGGGCAGGATCGGCGCGGGCGCGTGCCCCAGGCGGCCGAGCGCGGCACGGGCCAGGCCGCGTACGGTGGTGAATTCCCGTCGGCGCTCAGGCACCGCCCGCTGAATCAACTCGGCTTCCTCGGGGAACAGTTGACCGGTCCCCGGGTCTCCGAACGCCTCGGCGGTGACCACGGGGGCCGGGAGCAGAGAACCGATCACGCGTCGACCCGCCCGACGGTCGGGCGGCCGGTCCTGGGGGCGGTGGTGAGACGCACGGGCGTCATCCGTTCAGGGCGGTGATGTGATCCCGTACGGCCTCGGTGACGGCTACGGCGTGGGTGTTGAGGTAGAAGTGCCCGCCGGGGAACGTCCGCAGCTCGAACGGGCCGCTCGTGTGCTGGGCCCAGGCGCGGGTCTCCTCGACGGTCGCCATCGGGTCGCTGTCGCCGAGCAGCGCGAGGACCGGGCAGGGCAGCGCGGGACCGGCCTGATGGCGGTAGGTCTCCACCGCCTTGTAGTCGGCGCGGATCACCGGCAGGAACAGCGCGCGCAGTTCGGGGTCCTGGAAGGCGCGCAGATCGCTGCCGCCCAGCCGCTCCATCTCCGCCACGATCCCGTCGTCGTCGCGCTGGTGCACCGACTCCTGCCGCACGCTGGTGGGCGAGCGGCGGCCGGAGACGATGAGGGAGAGCGGGGCCGCTCCGTCCTGGGCGAGCAGCCGCGCCACCTCGTAGGCGACCATGGCGCCCATGCTGTGCCCGAGCAGGGTCAACGGGCGGTCCGCCCAGGGACGCAGCGCCGCCGAGACCTGGCGCGCCAGCTCCTCGATCGAGGCCGACGGGGGCTCGGTCCTGCGGTCCTGGCGGCCGGGGTACTGGACCGCGAGCACGTCGATCTCCGGCGACAGCATCCGGGAGACGGGGTGGAAGTAGCTGGCGGCGCCGCCCGCGTACGGAAAGCAGACGAGCCGGTTCTTGGCGTCCGGGGCCGGGTGGTAGCGCTGGATCCAGTCGCTTTTGTGCTGCACGCTGCTCGTCACTCAACTGCCCCTCGTGTGTGTGGCCTACCCGGCGAAGGCTTTCATCCGGGCCTGACCGGGCCAACCCCTAACCGGCCCCACCTAGGGGGTGTCTGGTGGACCATGGCCGGGGCCGACCCTGATCCACCAGACACCCCCTAAGGGTTGCGCGGCACGAAAATGAGGTCCCACCGCCTCAGGAGGCGGTGGGACCTGGCCGGACAGTCGTACGGGGGATGGACTCCCGGCCCTTCGGGTTGGCTTGTGCGGGGTCGGCGTACCTGCTCCCGCGTGGGTGCTAGGCGGCGGCGGTGGCGGCTTCCACCGGGCGCAGCTTGGTGGCCCGCCAGGCCGGCAGCAGGGTCGCGGCGAAGGTGATCGCCACCGCCCCGGCCACCACCGCGAGGTAGATCCACACCGGTACGGAGGGGACCACCCGGTCGAGCTTGGCCACGCTGTAGGGGAAGAGCGTGATGGTGGCGGCGACGGTGCCGAGCAGCACACCGACGACGGCCGTCAGCACACTTTCCAGGCTCATCATCGCCATGACCTGGCGCCGCGTGAAGCCCGTCAGCTGCTGGAGACCGAACTCCCGGCGGCGTCGGCCGGTGGCCGCGATCAGGGTGTTCACCACGGAGATCGCGGTGTATCCGACGATCATGCCGACCACCAGGTAGTTGATGGTGGCCAGTTGCTGCTGGCCCTCGGTGCGTCCGGCGACCAGCGCGGCGCTGTCGGTGACCTCGACGCCCGGCTGGTCCTTGACCAGCGCCGTTACCGCGGCGGTGACCTGTGCGGCGTCGGCGCCCGGGGCGTGGCGCACCAGGATCTGGCTCGCCGCGCCGTCGGTGGTGTGGGCCGCGAGCAGCGAGGAGGGCAGCAGCAGCGCCGTCGTCTCGCCCTCCGCGCGGTAGGTGGCCACGACCTTCACCTTGGCCTGCGTGCCGTCTCCCAGCCGCAGCGTGACGGACGTTCCCACCCCGCTGCCCAGAGTCGACGCGTAGTCGACGGGCAGCGCGACGCTGTCACCGCGCAGGTCGTCGAGTGATCCGGCGGCGGCCCGCACCGAGAGGTTCCTGATGTCACCGACGGCCTGGAGCGGCCGGCCGTCACTGGTCTGCTCGGCGTCCTCGGGGTTCTGCATGAACCCGGTGCTCGTCACGTAGTCCGACGCGGCCTCGACACCCGGCACCTGGCGCACCCGGCTCAGCGTGCCGGGGGCGATGGGGCCGGTCTTGGAGGTCAGGACCTCGTCGGCCCGCAGGATCCCGGTGTGCGCGGAGCGGTTGGAGGCGTCCTCGATCTGCTGCATGTACAGCGTGCCGGTGGCGATGCCGGTGAGGAGGATGATCGGGGTGATGGTGGCGGCCATCCGGATCGTGTGCGCCCGGGAGTTGAGCA
This sequence comes from Streptomyces sp. NPDC006711, assembly GCF_042869775.1. Taxonomy (NCBI): domain Bacteria; kingdom Bacillati; phylum Actinomycetota; class Actinomycetes; order Kitasatosporales; family Streptomycetaceae; genus Streptomyces; species Streptomyces sp. NPDC006711. Next base: position 12,567 of record NZ_JBIAGO010000002.1, on the reverse strand, counting down.
CCGCCATCTGTCCCGACAGACCGCCGAGGGCGCGCAGCGGGCCCTGGAGCAGCGCCACGATGATCTTGGTGAAGCCGGGGGCGAGCAGCGCGAGACCGATCGCCCACATGATGCAGGCCGGTCCCGCCGTGCTGGCCGTCAGATCGCCCTTCATCATCGTCATCGTCATCACGGCCATGCCCGCGCCGCCGACCAGGAAGAGCACCGAGAGGATGATCCGGGTGCGGGTCAGCCAGCGGCCCTCCATCGACGACTCCGCAAGCGCCTCGGTGGCCCGCGTCTTGGCGATCTTCCGTGCGGTGATGTACGCGGCGCCGACCCCGGCGAGCAGCGAGGCGAGCACGGCCACCACGGCCGGCACCACGCTCAGCCGGAACTCGACGGCCCCCGAGACCATCCCGGCGGACACCAGCTTGTCGAAAAGGAGCTCGCTGAGCAGCGCGCCGGGCAGGCAGCCCAGCACTGACGCCACGATCGCGACGAACAGCGTCTCGCCCAGGATCATGCGGCGCAGCTGTCGCGGGGTGGTGCCGATCGCCTTCATCAGGGCCATCTCGCGGTGGCGCTGCTGGACGGTCAGACCCAGCGTCGAGGACGCCCCGAACATGGCGACCAGGATCGCCCAGCCGCCGAAGATCGCGGACAGGGTGATGAGGCTCTTCTGGCTGGCGGCGGCCTGCGGGAACTCCGCGAGCCCCCGGTTGTCGCCGGTCAGCGTGACGACCGCCGAGCCCTTGGCGGCGTTCTTGACCAGGGTGGCCAGGTCGGCCACGTCGGTGCCCGGCTTGGGCAGCACACCGACCGCGTCCGCCGTGCCGGGCCGGCCGCTCAGCTCGCCGGCCCGCTTGTCGGTGAAGAACACCGCGGGCTGCGACGCCGTACGGCCACCGGCCTGCTTGACGATTCCGCTCAGCCGGAACTCCTGCGTCCGGCCCGCGGCCACGACGCTCACCCGGTCGCCGACGGAGGCGCCCGCCCGCGTCGCCAGTGCGGTGTCGAGCACCACGTCACCGGCCGACTGCGGCTGGGAGCCCGAGGCGAGGGTGTAGGGGGTCAGCTGCGCCGAGTCCCAGCCGTGGCCGAGCGGACGGTGCTCGGTGGCGGTCGCGTTGTCGGACAGGTCCGTCACCGGACGTCCGTCACGGACGACCGCGACCGGGAAGGACACATCCGCGATGGCCTTCTCCACCCCGGGCACCGCCGCCACGGCGCGTACCTGGGCCGCGTCGAGCCGTACCCGCTCGGCCAGTTGGGAGCCGTCGTACGTCTGGTCGCCGGTCACCACCAGGGGGGCCGCGGCCAGGCGCTGAGCCGGCACGGCGTCGCGGACGCCGCTCTCCATGAGACCGCCGCACGCCATGACGAGGGCCGCGCCGAAGAAGATGGCGATGAAGGTGGCCACGAATCCGCCCTTGCGGAACCGCAGCGTACGCAGAGCCAAGGACCACATCAGTACGTGCCTCCGGCCGTGTTGCGCACCTGCTGGCCGTAGGCCACCGGCTCCTCGTCGGCCCAGGCGCCCAGACGGGTCATCCGCTCGGCGACCACCTCGGCCGTCGGGTTGTACAGGTCGCCCACGAACCTGCCGTCGGCGAGGAAGACCACCCGGTCCGCGTACGAGGCGGCCACCGGGTCGTGCGTCACCATCACGATCGTCTGCCCCAGCGCCCGTACCGACTCCTGCATCAGACGCAGCACTTCGCGTGCGGTGCGGGTGTCGAGCGCGCCGGTCGGCTCGTCGGCGAAGACCACGGCGGGACTGGTGACCAGGGCGCGGGCGATCGCCACGCGCTGCTGCTGGCCGCCGGAGAGCTCGGCGGGACGGCGCCCCATCCGGTCGCCCAGACCCACCCGCTTGATCACGTCGTTCACCCGGGCTCGGTCCGGCCTGCGGCCGGCGAGCTTCAGCGGAAGCGTGACGTTCTGGAGCACCGTGAGGGCCGGCAGCAGGTTGAAGGACTGGAAGATGAAGCCGATGCGCTCGCGCCGCATCTTGGTCAGCGTGGTCTCGTCGTAGCCGCTCAGGTCCTCGCCGTCCAGCAGGACCGTGCCGGACGTCGGCCGGTCCAGCCCCGCCGCGCAGTGCAGGAAGGTGCTCTTGCCCGAACCGGACGGGCCCATCACGGCGGTGAAACTGCCGCGCTGGAAACTCAGGCTCACGCCGTCGAGCGCGGTCACCGCGTTGGCGCCCTCGCCATAGACCTTGCGAACCGCGTTCAGTCGTACTGTGTCGTCGACTGCGGTGGTGTCCATTCGAAGCTCCCTGTCACTGTCGCGTGGTGGACGCGATCACGACAACCACGCTACGGACGGGGAGCGGCAGGGCCGATGGGTCTGTGTCCACAAGGGGGGTGGAGAAAACTCCACCCCTGACCTGGGTTCTTCTCCACTGTTTCGCGCACGGTTCACACGCGACCCTGTAAGTACCGTGACACTGGGCACGGTCACGGGAGTCCGGTCGGTCACCGCCCGCGCGTGCTGCATCATGAGGCTCGCGGGAGGAGTGCGCTTCCGGGACCATCCGGACCACAGGAGGTTGGAGCGAGTTGTCCAAGGTTTGGGCCGATCGGTTACCGGCGTCGTCACGACGCGGCCTGGGGGAGCGGCTGCGCTGGTGCGCACGGGGTCTGGTGGTCGCCGTGCTCTCCCAGGTCGGCAGCGTCGCCCTGTTCACCGTCGCCGTGATCACGCTGGCCGCGCTGATCGTGGGCGTGGGTTTCCTCATCCTCCCCGTCGTCATGATCGCCGTACGCGGACTCGCCAACTTCCACCGGCGCACGGCCGGCCAATGGGCGGGCGTCACCATCGAGGCGCCCTACCGGCCCACCGAGCTGGACGACCCCTACGACACCGCCGGGTCCTTCAAACACTGCCGCCAGCTGCTCTCCGACCCCGCCACCTGGCGCGATCTGCTGTGGACCATGCTCGACGGGCCCGTGGGTCTCATCCTGGGCCTGCTGCCCGCCGCGCTCGTCGCCTACGGCCTCAACGGCATGTTCGTCACGCCCCTGTTGTGGCAGAGCATGGGCCCGCACTGGGGCTTCGGCGTCACCTGGTTCATCACCGACCAGACCTCGGCCAACCTCGCCATCCCGCAGGGCATGGTGTGCGTGGCGCTCGGCCTGCTGATCGCTCCCTCGCTCGGCCGGCTGCACGTCCGCTTCAACCGGTTGCTTCTGGCCCCCACCCGCAACGCGCGGCTCGCCCTGCGGGTGGAGCGGCTGACCGAGACACGCTCGGAGACCGTGGAGTCCCAGGCGGCCGAACTGCGGCGCATCGAACGGGACTTGCACGACGGCGCCCAGGCACGACTGGTGTCGCTCGGCATGAGCCTCGGGCTCGCCGACACCCTCCTGGAGAGCAACCCCGCCATGGTGCGCAAACTCCTGGCCGACGCCATGGAGTCCAGCAGCCAGGCGCTGACCGAACTGCGCGACCTCGTGCGCGGCATCCACCCGCCCGTCCTGGCCGAACGCGGACTCGACGGCGCCGTACGGGCGTTGGCGGTGGGTCTGGCCGTACCGGTCGAGGTGGACATCGACCTGCCGTCCCGGCCCCATCTGCCGGTCGAGTCGGCCGTGTACTTCGTCATCGCGGAAGCCCTGGCCAACATCACCAAGCACAGCGGCGCGCGCCGTGCGAGCGTGCGCCTGTGGTATGCGGAGGGCAGACTGCGGGCCCGGATCGGCGACGACGGACGCGGCGGCGCCGACCCCGAGGGCGGCAGCGGCCTGCGCGGACTCCAGCGCCGCCTCGCGGCGTTCGACGGCGAACTCGACATCAGCAGCCCCGTGGGCGGACCGACCCTAGTGACGATGGAGCTTCCGTGCGCGTTGTGATCGCCGAGGACCTTGCCCTGCTGCGGGAAGGGCTCGTTCAGCTGCTCACCGCCCACGACTTCGAAGTGATCGAAGCGGTGGACAACGGCCCCGCCATGCTGCGCGCCCTGCTCGAACACCGCCCCGACGTGGCCATCGTCGACGTACGCCTGCCGCCGACCTTCACCGACGAAGGACTCCAGGCCGCCGTCCAGGCCCGCGCGCAGGTGCCGGGACTGCCCATTCTGGTGCTCTCCCAGCACGTCGAGCAGATGTACGCGCGCGAGCTGCTGTCCGACCAGAACGGCGGCGTCGGCTATCTGCTCAAGGACCGCGTCTTCGACGTGCGCCGCTTCATCGACATGGTCCGCCAGGTCGCCGCAGGCGGAACCGTCATGGACCCCAAGGTGGTGTCCGAGCTGATGATCAAGCATGACACCGAGACGAGCCCCGTGCACAACCTGACCGAACGCGAACGCGAAGTGCTCGGCCTCATGGCCGAAGGGCGCTCCAACGCGGCGGTCGCCGCCAAGATGTTCGTCTCGGAGAAAGCGGTCAGCAAACACACCAACAGCATTTTCACGAAGCTGGGACTCGCCGCGTCGGGCGACGACAACCGGCGCGTACTCGCCGTACTCGCCTACCTCAACGCGTAGGCGCGGAACCAGCAGCCAAGCAGGAGCGGAACACGCCATGAGCAACGCCGACCCAGCGCCGATACGACCGGCCACGAGGGCCGGGCGGAAACAGTGGACGGGCCTAGCCGTCCTCATCCTCCCCGTCCTGCTGGTCTCCCTCGACATGCAAGTACTGTCCTACGCGCTGCCGTTCATCAGCGGTGAGTTACGGCCGAGCAGCGCCCAACTCCTCTGGATCGTCAACATCTACCCGTTCGTCCTGGCCGGGTTGCTCCTGACCATGGGCTCGCTCGGGGACCGCATCGGCCGCAGACGGCTCCTGATGCTCGGCGCCGTCGTCTTCGGAGCGGCCTCGCTGCTCGCCTGCTCGGCCACCGGGCCGGCCATGCTCATCGCCACCCGGGCCCTGCTCGGACTCGGCGGCGCCACCCTGATGCCCTCCACCCTGTCCCTGATCCGCAACATGTTCAGCGACGACGGGCAGCGCAGGATCGCCATCGCCGTGTGGACCGGCGCGTTCGCCGCCGGAGCCATTCTCGGCCCGCTCCTCGGCGGCGTACTCCTCGAACACTTCTGGTGGGGATCGGTCTTCCTGGTCAATCTGCCCGTCATGGCGCTGCTGCTCGTGCTCGCGCCGCCGCTCCTGCCGGAGTCGAGGGCCGAGAAGCCCGGCAGGTTCGACCTGTTGAGCGCCGCGCTGTCGCTGGCCGCAGTTCTGCCCGCCGTCTACGGCATCCAGCAAATCGCCGAGGACGGCGTGAGCGTGCTGCCCCTTGCCCTGTTCCTCGCGGGGCTCGTCATCGGCTGGTACTTCCTGCGCCGCCAGCGCGGCCTGGCCGAACCCCTCCTGGACGTACGGCTGTTCCGGTACCGGGTGTTCAGCGCCGCCGTCGCCACCAGCGTGCTCGCGATCTTCTCACTCGTCGGCTCCGGCCTCTTCACCTCCCAGTATCTCCAAATGGTGCTCGGATTCGGGCCGTTGGAGGCCGGCCTGTGGGCGCTGCCCGCCGCCGGGGCTGCCCTGGTCAGCTCGGCGACGGCCCCGCTGCTCGCCCGGTTCGTACGCCCCGGGGTGGTCGTGACGGGCGGCCTGGTGGTCGCGGCCGCCGGATACGGTGTGCTCTCCCAGCTCCATGCCGACTCCGGTGTCGGGGTGCTCGCGACCGGCACCGTGGTCATGGCCGCCGGCATCACGGCCGTCATGACCACCACATCCGACCTGGTCATCGCCGCCGCCCCGGCCGACCGCGCGGGATCGGTCTCCGGCCTGTCCCAGACCGCCACGGAGTTCGGCGGCGCGTTCGGCATCGCCATCCTGGGCAGCATCGGCACCGCCGTCTACCGCTACGACGTGGCACACCAGGTTCCTTCCGGACTCTCGCACGCGGCGGTCGGGGCCGCGAAGGACACCCTGGGCGGCGCGCTGGAGACCGCCCGGCAGCTGCCGCCGCGCACCGGCGCCGAACTGCTCGACGCCGCGCGCGAGGCCTTCGCACACGGGCTGCGCGTCGCCTCCTGGACGGCGGCCGCTCTGTTGCTCGCGATGGCCGTGACCTCGCTCGTACTGCTGCGCAACGCGCGCTCCGTCGCTCCACAGACGGCGGCCCCCGCCGCCGAAGCGCCCGCCGGGACGGACAGCGTCGCAACTACGGGCAGCGGCTGACACATCTGACACAACGGAAGGCCGGCCACCGAATTCCTCCGGTGGACGGCCTTCCGTTTGTGCCCCGACTCAAGCGATTCCCGCCCGAAACCCCTGCGGACAGCGGGCGGGCGCTGTCCGCAGGGGGGCCGTCAGTCGGCGTCGAGCTCGCTGTCGAGCAGATCGAACAGCTCGTCGGCCGAGACCGATTCGAGCGCCGCCCGGTCGTCGGCCAGCGTCCGTGTCCCCTCGTCGGCGGGCCGCGAGATCTCGCTCCACCGCACGGTCAGGGCCCGCAGCCGCGCCGTGATCCTCGCGTGCTCGGCCTCGTCCGGCGCGGCGCCACTCATGGCCGCCTCAAGACCGGCGAGTTCGTCCTCCAGGGACGGCCCCGCGGCGGCCTCGTCGTCCACCAGCTCCGTACGCAGATGACGAGCGGCGGCCAGCGGAGTGGGGTGGTCGTAGATCAGCGTGGACGGCAGCCGGAGCCCGCTCGCGGCGCCCAGCCGGTTGCGCAGTTCGAGCGCCGTCAACGAGTCGAAGCCCAGCTCCACGAAGCCACGCAGCGGATCGACCGCATGGCCGCCGGCGTGACCAAGAACCTCGGCCGTGTGACGGCGCACCAACCCCAACAGCGTACGTTCCTGCTCCTCGGCGGAGAGCGACGCCAACCGGCCGGCCAGCTCGTCACCCAGGGACTCGGCCTCCGTAGCGGAGCCGCTGTCCACGGCACGGCGGGGCGTGGTGCGCACCAGAGCGCGCAGCAGCGCGGGTACGCCATCGGCGCCACCGGCGGCCCGTGTCGCCGCGGGTTCGAGCGCCATCGGAAGCAGGACCGCGCGACCGGGCGCGCCCTGCCCGGAACCGGCGCGGCCGATGTCGCCCTGGGCGAGCGCGGCGTCGAACTGGGCCAGGCCCTCGTCCACCGACAGCGCCCGCATGCCCGAGCGTGCCATCCGCCGGACATCGGCGTCGGCGAGCTGGTCACCCATGCCCGTCTCCGCGTCCCACAGCCCCCACGCCAAGGAGAGACCCGCGAGTCCCCGGGCACGACGGTGCTGGGCCAGCGCGTCCAAGAAGGCGTTGGCGGCAGCGTAGTTGGACTGCCCGGCCGCCCCCAGCGTCCCCGCCGCCGAGGAGAACAGGACGAACATCTTCAGCCGCGCGTCCGCCGTCAGACGGTGGAGGTTGAGCGCGGCGTCCACCTTGGGACGCAGGACGGAAGCGAACCCGTCGGACGTCATCGACGCCAGCGTCGCGTCACCCAGCACGCCGGCGGCATGCACGACACCGGTCAGCGGCCGATCGGCCGGAATGTTGGCGAGCGCGGCGGCCAACTGGTCCTCTTCAGAGGCGTCACAGGCCACGATGTCGACGCTCGCGCCGAGTTCCGCCAGCTGCGCGGCGAGCTTGTCGGCGCCCTCGGCGGCGGGACCGCGACGGCTCAGGAGCAGCAGGTGGCGCACGCCGTGCTCGGTGACCAGATGACGGGCCAGCACCCGGCCGAGGCCACCCGTGCCCCCGGTCACCAACACCGTCCCGCCGAGGGCGAGTTGGTCGCCCGTAACCTCGGACAGGTCACCGGTACCGGCGGGTGTGGGCGTGGAGGCGACGCGCACGAGCCGGGGGGCGAACGCGGCGCCTTCGCGCAGGGCGATCTCCGGCTCGCGGTCGGTGCCCGCGGCCAGCGAGGCAGCCGTCAGAGCCTCCTGCGACTCCGGCGTACCGTCCACGTCCACCAGGGTCACCCGGCCGGGATGCTCCTCACGCACCGCGCGCATCAGACCCCATACCGCCGCCCCCGCGAGGTCGAGTACGTCCTCTACGTCCTCACCGGGGCGGGACACGGCGACGCCGCGCCGGGTCACGACCACGAACCGGGACGCCGCGAACCGCTCGTCCACCAGCCACCGCCGCAGGAGCGCGAGCACGCGCCAGGCGGTGTCGCGCACCACGTCAGGGGTGCCGGGCGAGGCCGCTTCGGACTCCTCGGCGCAGTGGATCACAATGACGTCCGGCGCCGCTTCCAGTTCACTGAACTCGGCTTCAGAGCAAGTGAGTTGCTGGACCGTCGAGGACCCGGTGCCGTCGCCGTCCGTGGTGGCCGGACGCGATACCGGCGCCCAGTCGATGCCGAACAACGGCTGGCTGCCGCCCTGGGAGCGTACGGCGCTGAGCAGCTGCTCGGGGCTGAGGGGACGCAGCACGAGGGAGCGTACGGAGGCCACCGGCTCGCCGTGCGGGTCGGCCACCTCGACCGACAACGTGTTCTCGGCCGGACGGGTGATGCGTACGCGCAGCTTGGTCGCGCCGGTCGCGTGCAGGGTCACACCCTCCCAGGCGAACGGGAGCAACATGCCCGACGGGTCGTCCTCGGTGTCGTCGCCGCCCAAATCGGCGGCGTGGAGTGCGGCGTCGAGAAGAGCGGGGTGGAGGGCGAAGGTGGTGGCGACTTGGTGGGCGTGCGGGGGGAGCGTGATCTCGGCGTAGGTGGTGTCGTGGTCGCGCCAGGCGGTGTGGAGGCCTTGGAAGGTGGGGCCGTAGTCGTAGCCGTGGTCGGCGAGGTGTTGGTAGGCGTGGTGGAGGGGGATGGGGCGGGCGTTGGGGGGCGGCCAGGGGGTGGGGTCGGGTGTGGGGGTCGTGGTGGGTTGGGGGGCGAGGGTGCCTTGGGCATGTTGGGTCCAGGGCGTGTCGGTGGTGGTGTGGGGGGTGTCGGGGCGGGTGTGGATGGTGAGGGTGCGGTGATGGCGCGGGTCGGGGGGCCCGACGGTGACTTGGAGGTGGAGGGGTTGGTTAGGGGTGAGGATGAGGGGGGAGTGGAGGGTGAGTTCTTCGAGGTGGGGTGTGCCGGTGTGGTGGCCGGCGTGCAGGGCGAGTTCGACGAGTGCGGTGCCGGGGAGGAGGGTGGTGCCCATGATGGTGTGGTCGGTGACCCAGGGATGGGTGTGGGTGCTGATGCGCCCGGTGAGGATGGCTTCGTCGGTGCCGGCGCGGTGGAGGATGGCGCTGAGGAGGGGGTGGTGGGTGGCGGTTTGGCCGAGGGTGGTGATGTCGCCGGCGGTGGGGGCGGGGTCGAGCCAGTAGCGCTGGCGCTGGAAGGGGTAGGTGGGCAGGTCCACGTGCCGGGTGGGGGCGTTTGTGTGGAGCGTGGGCCAGTTGACGGTGTGGCCGGTGGTCCAGAGGCGGGCCAGGCCGGTGAGGGTTTCGGTTTCCTCGGGGCGGTTGCGGCGCAGGAGCGGGATGAAGGTAGCGGTGGTGGTGTCGTCGTTGAGGGTGCCTTGGGCCATGGCGGTGAGGACGGCGTCGGGGCCGATCTCCAGGAACGTGGTCGCGCCTTCGGCGGCCAGCGCCTGGATGCCGTCAGCGAACCGTACGGCTTCGCGGGCGTGGGTGACCCAGTACTCGGGGGAGGTCAGCTGATCGGGTGTGGCGGTGTGGCCGGTGACGTTGGAGACGATGGGGATGCGGGGCTCGTGGTAGGTGAGTCCCGTGAGTACGTCTCGGAAGTCGTCCAGCATGGGGTCCATGAGGGGGGAGTGGAAGGCGTGGGAGACCTTGAGGAGGGTGGTCTTGCCGCCTTGGGCCCGTACCGCTTCCACGACCTTGTCCACGGAGGTGGCGGCGCCTGAAACGACCACCGCGCGCGGCCCGTTGACGGCAGCGATGGCCACGTCCTCGATGCCTTCGAGGAGTGTGAGGGCTTCCTCCTCGGTGGTCTGGAGGGCGGCCATCACGCCGCCCTCGGGCAGGGCCTGCATGAGCCGTCCGCGCGCCGCGACCAGGGTGCAGGCGTCCGCGAGCGAGAACACACCGGCCGCGTGGGCGGCGCTGATCTCACCGATGGAGTGACCCGCCACCACATCCGGCCGCACACCCAGTGACTCCGCCAGCCGGAACAGCGCGGTCTCAATCGCGAACAGGGCGGGCTGTGCGTACGCCGTCTGGTCGAGCAGCGCCGCCTCAGCCGACCCTTCCTCCGCGAACAGCACGTCCTTCAATGGGCGGTCCAGGAGCGGGTCCAGGAGCGCGCACACCTCATCAAGGGCGGTCGCGAACACCGGGAAGGCGGCGGCCAGTTCACGGCCCATTCCGACGCGTTGGGCGCCCTGCCCGGTGAAGAGGAACGCCAGCCGGCCCTCAGCCCGGACGTCGCGTACGACACCCGGGGCCGTCTCGCTCGACGCCAACGCCCGCAAGCCAGCCAGGAGTTCATTGCGATCCGAGCCCACGACCACCGCGCGGTGCTCCAGCTGCGCCCGCGTCGTGGCCAGTGCCACCCCGACGTCTGCCGGGTCCGGAGCGTCGGCACCTTCCAGCAGGCCCACCAGACTCGCGGCCTGCGCGCCGAGGGCCGTGCCTGTGCGGGCGCTGAGCGGCAGTGCCAGCACCGCCGTGTCCCGCCGAGGCACCTCGTAGGACGCGCCGTCGGGTTCGGCGGCCGTGGTCGGAGCCGGGGCCTGCTCCAGGATGACGTGGGCGTTCGTGCCGCTGATCCCGAAAGAGGACACACCCGCACGACGGGGCTCGTCGTTCGGCCAGTCCACCGCCTCGGTGAGCAGTTCGACCTGTCCGGCCGTCCAGTCCACGTGCGGGGTCGGCTCGTCCACGTTGAGGGTCTTGGGCAGGACGCCGTTGCGCATGGCCATGACCATCTTGATGACGCCGGCCACACCGGCCGCGGCCTGCGTGTGACCCAGGTTCGATTTCACCGAACCCAGCCACAGCGGGTCCTTGTCCGTGCGGTTCTGGCCGTAGGTGGCCAGGAGCGCTTGGGCTTCGATGGGGTCGCCGAGGACGGTTCCGGTGCCGTGTGCTTCGACGGCGTGGATGTCGGTGGGGTTGAGTCCGGCGTTGGTGAGGGCCTGGTTGATGACGCGTTGTTGGGACGGGCCGTTCGGTGCCGTGAGGCCGTTGCTGGCGCCGTCTTGGTTGACGGCGGAGCCGCGTACGACCGCGAGGACGCGGTGCCCGTTGCGCTGGGCGTCGGAGAGGCGTTCCACCAGCAGGACGCCGACCCCCTCGGACAGGCTCGTGCCGTCCGCCGCGCCCGCGAACGCCTTCGTCCTGCCGTCCGGAGCCAGATTCCGGGCCCGGCTGAAGTCGATGAACGTCTCCGGCGTGAACATCACCGAGACGCCGCCCGCGAGTGCGAGTGAGCACTCGCCGCCCCGCAGCGCCTGCACCGCGAGATGCAGGGCGACCAGGGATGAGGAGCAGGCGGTGTCGACGGTGACGGCGGGGCCTTCGAGGCCGAGGGTGTAGGAGACGCGTCCGGAGGCGACGCTGCCGAGGCTGCCGTTGCCGAGGTAGGTGTCGACGCCGTCGGGCAGGGGGGAGTTGCCGAGGCGAGTGGCGTAGTCGTGGTACATGATGCCCGCGAAGACGCCGGTGCGGCTGCCACGGAGCGTGTGAGGGTCGATCCCGGCCCGTTCGAGCGCTTCCCAGGACGTTTCCAGGAGCAGGCGCTGCTGGGGGTCGGTGGCGAGTGCTTCGCGCGGGGAGATGCCGAAGAACTCGGCGTCGAAGTCGGCCGCGTCGTGCAGGAAACCACCCTCGGCGGTGTGGCTGGTGTTGGCCCGCAAGCCGCTGGTGTCGCAGATCTCCGCGATGTCCCAGCCCCGGTCCTCGGGGAAGGGCGAGATCCCGTCGCGCCCTTCGGCGAGCAACTGCCACAGTTCTTCGGGAGAGTTGATGCCGCCGGGGAAGCGGCAGCTCATGCCGACGATGGCGATGGGCTCGTCGAGGGACGAGGCCGCCGTGGCGGCTCCCGGCGCCTGGGACGCGTCCGAGCCGATGAGTTCGGCGCGCAGGTACTCGGCCAGCGCGGTCGGCGTCGGATGGTCGAAGACCAGGGTGACCGGCAGCCGGATCCCGGTGGCCGTGCCGAGGCGGTTGCGCAGTGCCACGGCGGCGAGGGAGTCGAAGCCCAGCTCCTTGAACGCGCGGTCGGGGGCGACGGCGTCGCCGCTCTCGTGGCCGAGGATGCCGGCGACGTGCGTACGGACCAGGTCGAGAAGCAGCCGGTCGCGCTCGGGGGCGGCCATCCGGAGCAGCTGGTCGGCCAGCGTGTCACCGCCGTCCGCCGCGGCCGCGATGGCACGCCTGGTCACCGGGCGTACGAGCCCGCTCAGGAGCGGCGGCAGGTCGCCGGGCCGGTCGCGCAGCGCCTTGAGGTCGAGCCGGATCGGCAGCAGGACGGGGGCCGAGCCGGATACGGCGGTGTCGAAGAGCGCGAGGCCTTCCTCCCCGGAGAGGCCGCGCACACCGGACTTGGCCATCTGCTCGACGTCCGCCGCGCTCAGATGGCCGGTCATGCTGGTGTGCTGGCTCCATAGGCCCCAGGCGAGGGAGTGTGCGGGTTGGTTGTGGTGGGCGCGGTGGGTGGCGAGGGCGTCGAGGAAGGCGTTGGCGGCGGCGTAGTTGGCTTGGCCTGCGCCGTCGAGGGTGGCGGCGGCGCTGGAGTAGAGGA